>CADCET010000022.1 GCA_902800495.1 uncultured Prevotellaceae bacterium | reverse complement strand
CTTTGTGCACAAAATTTATGTTGTGTTGAAAATGGAGAAAGTCTACGCACATAGGGAGTTTGGGTTGGAAGCCAACATAATTGGCTGCGCAACATATGACCTTTTATGTTGTGCACAACATAACAAATCGATGGCTACATAGCAATGCAGGCGGGTGTGATACATCATCAGGTCAACCTTATTGTCCTCGCCTTCAATGTTAAGTGGATATTGTCTTCCTACATAGGAGAAGCCCTTACCCAATTCCAAGAGGAAATCAGTTATCTTACTTGCAAGTTGGTCTTCCAAATCCTTCTCTTGTTTTACCTGTGCCATGTCAACAAATCCAAAGTTATATGGGTCTTTGAATACGGCTTTTGCCAAGTCGCTGTTCACAGGTGGAAGAGTCGTGCTGAAATTATTGGGCAGCGCCTGAGCTTTCTGATGGTAGTTGTCGCTAATCTGCATCAGCATGATGTCGCGGCTCCAGCCATGAATAGCTGTTTCCGTCATGTAAAAAGCTCTCAAGGCCATATCTTTCACCTTAGGGAGCATAGATATATGGTGATACCATGTGATTTGTGCAAGCGGCACTTGCACAAACTCTCCATCTGCTGAAATGGTGAATTTTGCAAGTCGCGCTTGCAAAATTGGCATCTCTTGTATTTGTGCAAGTGGCACTTGCACAAATGGGAAGTCTGGATATTCTTCAGCAAACTGCTTCATGTACTTCAAGTTACGTATGGAATATCCACTGTCATTTCCGTATCGTTTCTGTAAATCTACTGATAGTTGATCAATGACTTTTGCACCCCATCCTTGCTCTTTCTGTTGACGGATAATATCATTGCCTAGCCACCAGTAGTGCTGAAGCGTAGCGGCATTGAGTTGCATAGCTGCCTTCAGCCGCTGCTTGTCTATTTCTGTACACAATTGCTGTAACCACTGCTGGTATTCATTATTGTCTATTATATTCAATTCTTTCGCTGTCATACTATTCTAAGTTTATCACCATGTCGCTTTAGTTGTTCTTGCCCAGCATTGGGCGTTCTGTGCGCAAATATAATCAAAAATAACGAGGTTATGATAATTCCTGAACATAAATTAAGAAAAAGAGTGGTCTTTTCTCTTGATATGGTATCATTTCGCAATAATTTCTGCTTGCAATTCCACAATGATGTTCTATAGAAGGGTGTAGCCTCGCGGTCTGACAGGTGCTGATAGTGCTTGATGATTTGCGCCTTGATATTATCAAGTTCGCGGTTAATTTGCAATGCCTCCTTGCTACGGCCTTTGGCACAATTGCCCTTCACGTCCCACATGTCAAGCGGGATGGACTTCTTACAACTGAACTGCGATTGCGTTCCGTTAATCGGACTCGGCTTTGCCGCTTGCCTTAAGCAAGAACCCTGCCCATGATAACCCTGCATTATAGCCGCCCCTTATCAAGGGACTCTAAATCCCCGTATTGCCTTTATTACAGGCCGAAATGCGTTAATCTTCCAAAATCGCTTCGTTACAACAACTTTTTTTCGTAACTTTGCAGCAGTATTCTGCGTCAAGATACAGACCCCACCCCCGGCCCCTCCCCTTGAAGGGAGGGGAGTGCCTGCGGGCGATTGAAGGGGAGTGCCTGCAGGACGTCGGTGCAACTTTCCCCTCCCTTCAAGGGGAGGGGTTAGGGGTGGGGGCTGTAACTCGTTTATATTGAAATAGCAAAATAACTAAAAACTGAAAAGATGAGACAAAATTGTGGAAAGAATCTGTTGCGGCAACTGTTGACGTTGGCATTGTTGCTGCTCGTAGTGTGTGTGCAAGCCAAGACGGCGAGGAAGTTTACGTTGGACCTGACAGCTGACGGGAAAGCCCAGATGGTGTGCTTCCTGCCAGAGACGGCTTCGGGAAAAGCGATTGTCGGCATACCCGGCGGCGGCTACTCCATGCTGTCGAACGGCCATGAGGGCTATCTGGCCTCAGAGTGGCTCAACGAGCGCGGCATAGCCTACTTCGTGGTGAACTACCGCCTGCCCGAAGGCGACCGCACAAAGCCTATCGGCGATGTGGAGCAGGGTCTGCGCATCATCCGCGACTCGGCTGCTGTGTGGGGCATCAACCCGCAAGACATTGGTATCATGGGCTTTTCGGCTGGCGGACACTTGGCATCGGTCATCTCCACGCACTCGCCCCTTGAGATCAGACCCAACTTCACAATCCTGTTCTATCCCGTCATTTCGATGGACGAGAATGTGTCGCACAAGTGGTCGTGCCGCAATTTCTTAGGCGAGGAAGGGCAGAAAGACCCCGAGCTGGTGCGTGAGTTCTCGACGAACAACGCCGTTCGCAGTCAGGAGACCCCTCCCGTCTGCATCATCATGTCGAGCGACGACAGTCTGGTACCCCCCGTCACCAATGGTCTGACTTATTATACCGCCATGCACAGCGCGGGCAATGAGTGCGCCATGTTTATCTATCCTACGGGTGGCCACGGCTACGGCTTCGGCCCTTGGTTCCCATACCATAACGAGATGTTGGCCAATCTTGGCAAGTGGCTTGACGCCAGACCTGCCAAGAAAGAAAAGTAGAGACCTACATCTTGATGGGCACTACGACCTTGAACGTGACGTTGCGGCCCATATTGTAGACACCACGACGGCCAGTGACGACGTTCTCGTCGCAGTACTTCAGACGGCTGAGGTGGTTCTGATAGGCTTTGTCTAACAGGTTGTCGGCGGTGATGTAGAGTTCGGCAACCTTTTTGCCGTTTATCTGGACGTCAGTGCCTGCCGAAAGGTTGAGCAGGGCGTAGCCGGGCGTCGGCGTCTCAGTGTCGTCGGCACTGAAGACGTGATCCTGCTTCAGGAAACAGTCGAGACCCGCAGCGACATAGAGGTTGTTGAAAAGTGAGCGATGGGCTACGGTCGTATGGTGATGGGTGACCGTGCTATGCGAATGGTGCAGCAGTTCCCACTTCAGCTCCGTCGACCAGCGCGGAGCGGGCGTGAAGGGCAGGTACTTCGTGTCGGGCGTCGCATCCATCAGCTGGGCATCGACATACGAAAAGGTGTTGGAGAAATGGACGGAGTGGACGGGATGGAAGTCGAAACCGGCCTCGAAGCCTAACAGACGGGCGTCGCCCTGCGTGTAGGCATAGGTAAGGTAGTCGGGGTCGATGACCTCAGCCACGCGATGGGTAAAGATATAATTGTCGATGCGGTTGGCGAAAAGCGCTAACTGAGCAGAGAAGTAGCGTGAGGTGAAGTCAAGTCCAAGGTCTGCCTGCAGACTATACTCCGCCTTCAGTTGCTGATTGCCTAGCTCGTAACGGATGGAGCCTTCGTGAACGCCGTTCGAAGCCAGCTCGCTCATGTTAGGCGTGCGGAAGCCGCGAGCGAGGTTCAGGCGCAGGTTGAAGTGGTCGTTGATGTTGCAGACAGTACCGATGCTGCCCGTCAGGCCATTGAAGTGGCGGGAGAAATCCACGAAACGCTTTTCTCCATCCTCTGTCAGTTCATCTCCATGTAGTCGGCGATGGTCGTAGCGCACGCCGCCGTTCAGTGTCCAGCGGTCGTTCAGGCTCTTCGTGGCGGTGGCATAGAGGCCGAAGTCGAAGAGGCGATAGTCGGGAATCAGATACTCCTCGCCCTCGTTGCCCGACTTCTGATACATGCCGCCGACACCCGTGGACAGCTTCCATCCATGACCGAACTCGTGGGTCACGTAGCGCAGGTCGTAGGTCAGCGTATGGAGTTTGAAATACAACTCGTATTTATCTGCTGACTCCTCGAACTCCTGACGGCGGTTCTGCTGATAGCCGACGATGGCCTTGATATAGCCCGACGAGAGGTTCAACATGTTGTTCCACACGGCCTTGTAGTGCTTCACCTGTTGGAAGGGCAGCGACTTGGAGTAACTTGTCGGGGAAACCGACGAACATTCGAGTTCGCCCGTCTCGGCGTTGCGCTCGCCCTCGATGATGCCTGGCGTTAGGTGGTAGGCAGTCCACGTCAGTCGTGAGTATCCCCACTGCTTGTTCAGTCCCAGCATCAGCCGGCCTGCCCGTTCGCGGAACTGTGAGCCAGGCACATAGCCGTCGTACTTGTTCTGGTATGCGTGAGCCATCTTGTCGCTGTAACGGGCGTCCCACACGAAGCCTTGCTGATTGCCTGCCAAAGACAGGTTATAGCCGAAGAGACCATTGTTGGTCTGATATTCCGAACTGACGTTAGCCCTCATCTCGCCATTGGCCAAGGGCGGCTGTGCGTGCAGTATCACCACACCGGCCATAGCGTCTGACCCGTACATCAGCGAGGCCGGCCCCTTCAGAATCTCTACGGAGCCGACGCTGCTGCCATCGACTTCCACACCGTGCTCGTCGCCCCACTGCTGGCCCTCCTGGCGCACGTCCTCGCTCATCACCACCACGCGGTTGTAGCCCAGGCCGCGGATGATGGGTTTAGAGATGCTGCCGCCCGTGGTCAGCTGACTGACGCCCGGCTGGTGGGCGATGGCGTCGATGATGTTGGTGGAAGCCGTGGCTCGCAATACCTGTGGCGACACGATGCTTACGGGAGCCGTGGCCAGCTTCAGTTTCGTGTCGCCCGTCACGCCTGTCACCGTCAGTTCATTGAGTTTCAGATGGCGGAAGAAGACATCGGTAGAATCCTCCGCATGGTTATGTTCTTGAGCTGCCATTGCTGTAGAAATACACAACAATGGCAGAATGATATAGGTTGTTTTCATTCTGTTGGTTAAGTTATAAATGTATGTAATTGATGAATAAAGCCTCTTTTCTAATCAGAAAGACGGAGGCCCTCGGGTAACGATGGCGCTGCAGCCGACAGCGTGATAGCTGCATGAAGGCTGGGCAAGGTTTCGCTTACATACATGAACATACACCGTGACTGCAACTACTGCGGCAGTCTGTATCGTCAGTGTGAGGAACTGGCAGAGCACACAGTCATGGGCCCATGTGGCTGTAGCCGTCATGTGGCCGTGGCAATTATGATGCACGCAGTCAGCACATTCCGTGCTTACGGTCTCGCCAGTTTCATGGATGTGGACAGATGACAGCATCAGCATTGGCACAAACACCGCCAATAGCAACCATGAGGCAATATGTCGTCTTGTATCCTGTTTCACGGGTGCAAAAGTAAGAAAAATCCTGCAATAACATTCCGGATGATGGGAAAAAGTGTTCTTTTGTTACAACATTTAACGTGCAGCAAGGAGAAAAAGTGAGACATTATATGGAATAATCGAAAAAAATCCCTAACTTTGCAGCAAATTAACCAATAACAGTATGACAAAACGAACATTTATGATCTGCCTGGTGGGTATGGTGTGCTCCGTGGTGAGCGCGCAGAACCATCGGCTGTGGTATGCCCAGCCGGCAACGCACTGGCTGGAGGCATTGCCTGTAGGAAACTCTCATTTAGGTGCTATGGTCTATGGCGGCACCGACACGGAAGAGATTCAGTTGAACGAGGAAACCTTCTGGAGCGGCAGTCCCCACGCGAACAACTCGAAGGAGTCGTTAGGAAAACTGCAGGAGGTGCGCCGTCTCATCTTTGAGGGTAAGGAGTATCAGGCTTCAAAACTGATTGACCAGCATTTTGTGAAGGGACCGCACGGTATGCGTTTCCTGCCGATGGGCAGTCTGAAACTGACCTTGGGCCACAAGGACGTGACGAAGTACGAGCGGGCGCTGAACCTCGGCGACGCCACCGCCACCACCTTTTATATATATAAAGGTGTGAAATATGAGCGTACCGTCTTTGCCTCGCAGGCCGACGACGTCATCGTCGTTCAGCTGAAGGCCGGCAAGAAAGGTGCGCTGAGTTTCACGATGTCCTACCAGAGTCAGCTGCCTTGCAAGGTGAGTTCAGTGCATTCCTGCCAGAGTCCGCTGTCGGCAGGTTCCGGTAATCTGGGCGGACGCCTTACGGCCACCGTTCAGGGCGTGGATCAGGAGGGCGTGAAGGCCGGCTTGACGGCTGAGTGCCAAGCCAGCGTTCGGATAGAGGGAAAAGGTGCCGACATCACGTTCGCCGACGGCACGGTTGTTGTCAGCAACGCTACCGAGGCCACTATCTATATCGCTGCCGCCACCAACTACGTGAACTATCACGACATCAGCGGCAATGCCGCCAAGAAGAACAAAGACTGCCTGAACCATGCCGAGACTCTGCGCTACCCGCAGCTGCTGGCCCGCCATGTGGCGAAGTATCAGGAGCAGTATAACCGCGTCAGCCTGACGCTGCCGAAGTCGGCAAACTCCGGTTTGCAGACCGACAAGCGTGTGGCAGCCTTTGAGAAGGATGCCAGTGACCTCGACATGGTGGCCCTGATGATGCAGTACGGTCGTTACCTGCTGATCTCGTCGAGTCAGCCCGGTGGTCAGCCCGCCAACCTGCAGGGCGTGTGGAACGACAAGATGAACGCTCCGTGGGACTCGAAGTACACGATAAATATCAATGCCGAGATGAACTACTGGCCGGCCCTCATCGGCAACCTTGCCGAGACGCAGCAGCCCTTCTTCTCGATGGTGCGCGACCTGAGCGTGACCGGTGCCGAGACCGCCAAGACGATGTACGGCTGCGGCGGCTGGGTGGCCCATCACAATACCGACCTCTGGCGCATTGCAGGTCCGGTGGACGGCACGCCGTGGGGCATGTTCCCCACAGGAGGCGCCTGGCTCACCACACACCTGTGGCAACACTACCTCTATACCGGCGACAAGCAGTTCCTGGCCGAGCACTATCCCGTTATGAAGGGAGCTGCACAGTTCCTGCTCGACTATATGCAGACCTATCCTGCTGCCGGCGAGGTGAAGGAGGCTGCTGGCTGGCTGATGACCGTCCCCACGGTGTCGCCGGAGCACGGCCCCCGTGGCAAGGGTACCAACGTCTGCGCTGGTTCGACGATGGACAACCAGATAGCCTTCGACGTGCTCAGTCAGGCGATGCAGGCCGCTAAGGTGTTAGGGCGCGACAGCGTGCTGGCAGAGCAGTTGCGTTTTGCGCTGCAGAACCTGCCGCCGATGCAGATAGGCCGCTACGGACAGCTACAGGAGTGGCTTATCGACGCTGACGACCCGAAGGACGAGCACCGCCATATCTCGCATCTCTACGGTCTGTACCCCTCGAACCAGATTTCGCCTTACACCCATCCCGACCTCTTCACCGCTGCCGCCAACACCCTGAAGCAGCGCGGTGACATGGCTACGGGCTGGAGCCTCGGCTGGAAGACCAACTTCTGGGCGCGTATGCTCGACGGCAACCACGCCTTCACCATCATCAAGAACATGCTCCACCTGCTGCCCGACGACTCCAAGTCGCGCCAGTATCCCGCCGGTCGTACCTATCCGAACCTGTTTGACGCCCATCCGCCATTCCAGATTGACGGCAACTTTGGCGTCTCGGCCGGCATCTGCGAGATGCTCGTCCAGAGCCATGACGGTGCCGTGCAGCTGCTGCCCGCCCTGCCCGACGGATGGAAGCTGGGAGCGGTGAAAGGCCTGCGGGCACGGGGAGGATTCGTCGTCGACGAGGAGTGGAACGATGGGGAACTTCGTTCGGCAGTGGTGCGGTCGACCGTCGGCGGTACGCTGCGCCTGCGCTCCTACGTGCCCCTACGACTGGCTAAAGGACCGAAGGGCGCACGGCTGAAGAAGGCCGAGGGCGACTGTCCTAACCCGCTGTTTGCCCCTGCCGCCATCCGTGAGCCGCTGCACTCAAAGGAGCTGAAAGACTTCAAGCCGCAGGCACTCCGCAAGGTCTATGAATACGACGTTGAGACGGTTGCAGGGCAGAATTACCGCCTTGTCAGCGAGTAAATGAAACATATAGAAAAGAAAGCGACACATACGAAACTGTATGTGTCGCTTTCTTTTTGTAACTTTGCAGCCGAATATTGCCAACTAACATAACCGTTATAACCAATGAAACAAACTAAAAGACTCGCCCTCGCTGCTGTGCTTGCTTTGAGTACATGCGCTACGTGGGCACAGGGACTAAAAGACGCCTACAAGGATTACTTTATGATTGGCGTCGCCGTCAACCAACGTAATGTGTCGAACGCACAGCAGCAGGATCTCATCCGAAAGGAGTTCAACTCTATCACGGCTGAGAACGACATGAAACCAGAACCTACCGAACCAAGGGAAGGACAGTTTAACTGGGAGAATGCTGACCGCATTGCCAACTTCGCCCGCCAGAATGGTATCAAACTGCGTGGCCACTGCCTGATGTGGCATTCGCAGATAGGCCGCTGGATGCTTGGCGACAACCCCACGAAGGAGGTGTTCTACGAGCGTATGAAGAAGCACATCCAGGCCATTGTCACCCGTTATAAGGACGTCATCTACTGCTGGGACGTGGTGAACGAGGCTATCGAGGACAATGCCAACGCTACCGACCCTTATCGCCAGAGTGCTATGTATAAGCTCTGCGGCGACGAGTTCATTGAGAAGGCTTTCCAGTTTGCCCGCGAGGCCGACCCCAATGCCCTGCTGTTCTATAACGACTACAGCACCGTTGACCCCCACAAGCGCGACCGTATCTATAATATGGTGAAGAAGATGAAGGACAAGGGCGTGCCCATCGACGGTATCGGTATGCAGGCTCACTACAATATCTACTTCCCCTCAGAAGATCTGCTCGACCAGGCTATCTCGAAGTTCAAGACCATAGTGAAGCATATCCACATCACTGAGTTCGACATCCGTGTGAACGAGGAGATGGGTGGTGGCCTGCAGTTCAGCCGCGACGGCGCTGCGGTGACCGACTCCGTGAAGCAGCACCTTGCCGACCAGTATGCCCGCTGCTTCCGCGTGTTCCGCAAGCACAAGGACGTCATCGACTGTGTGACCTTCTGGAATCTCGGCGACCGCGACTCCTGGCTCGGCGCAGCAAACTATCCGCTGCCGTTTGACACGGAGTACAAGCCCAAGCTGGCTTATCAGTATATTAAGGAGATGAAGGATCCCGCATGGAACCTGCCTCCACGTCCGGCACGCAAGCCCCGTCCCCAGGGACAGCAGGGCCGTCGCCGTGGCGGTCAGCAGGCTCAGCGCCCGGCCTTCAACCCCGATATGGCCTTCCCCGAAGACCCGAACGTGAAGGAGGATTTCAAGCCTTCTACCAAGAACCAGCCGGGTCAGCAGTTCCCGATGGTCAACTCGCAGGGTATCGTCCGCTTCCGCGTGGAGATTCCCGATGCTCAGGCCGTCAGCGTCAGCCTTGGACTGGGCGGACAGGGTGGCACCCCGCTGCACCGTGCCTACGACAACTCATGGGTAGGCCAGACGGCAGGTCCGATGGACGAGGGCTTCCACTACTATCACCTGACGGTCGACGGTGGTACACTGAACGACCCGGGGGCACAGAATTACTATGGTTCTTGCCGTTGGGAGAGCGGTATCGAAATCCCCGCCCACGACCAGGACTTCTATGCAGAGAAGAACGTTGCTCACGGTCAGGTCAGCGAGGTCCGCTTCTGGAGCGAGAGCACGAAGAGCCTGAAGCGCGCCTTCGTCTACCTGCCGCCGACATACGGTCAGAACAAGAAGGAGAAGTTCCCTGTGCTCTACCTGCAGCACGGCTGGGGCGAGAACGAATACGCCTGGAGCAACCAGGGTCACGCTAACCTCATTATGGACAACCTGCTCGCTGAGGGCAAGTGCAAGCCTTTCATTATCGTAATGACCTACGGCATGACCAATGACGTGCGCTTCGGCGGCATCGGCCAGTTCACGGCCAAGGAATTCGAGACCGTCCTTGTCGACGAACTCGTTCCCTATATCGACAGCCACTTCCAGACGATAGCCAAGAAAGAGGGCCGTGCCATGGCTGGCCTGTCAATGGGCGGCATCGAGACCAAGCTCATCACCCTGCGTCGCCCCGAGGCCTTCGGCTACTACGGACTGCTGAGTGGCGGAACCTACCAGCCCGAGGACATCAAGGACCCGAAGCAGGTGAAGTTTATCTTCGAGAGCTGCGGTTCGAAGGAGAATCCCGACGGCATCAACAAGAGCGTCGAGGCACTGAAGGCTGCCGGCTACAATGCTAAGGGCTATGTCTCCGAAGGTACGGCACATGAGTTCCTGACATGGCGTAGAAGCCTGAAGGAAATGGCTCCATTGCTTTTCCGTTAAGCCTTTGCGACATATTGAAAAGTATACGAAACAAGAGATGCGGCTCATGCCGCATCTTTTTTGTACCTTTGCACCCGAAAACCTAAAATAGTATTTAATGATAAGAAAACTACTCCTTTCCTCACTCTGGATGTTGTCAGCCGTTGGTGTGGCACAGCCGCAGTTCAGCAAGCCCCATGGACTTTATGATGGGGGTAGCCTGACGGTGGCCATTAGCGGTGATGCCGCAGCCAAGATTTTCTATACTACCGACGGCAGTACACCAACAACGGCAAGTACCAAGTACACATCGCCGTTGACTATCCAGAAAACAACTATCTTACGTGCTATCGAGCAGATTGGCGACTCGCTGTCGCCCGTGGGTACGGCTTCCTACATCTTCGTAAACTCGGTGCTGAGTCAGCCCAATAATCCTGCAGGCTACCCGGCGGAGTGGGGGTATTATACCGATGTGAACAGATGGGAAAGAGCCATTGCCGACTACGAGATGGACCAGGAGATGACGAGTAACCCGACGTTGCGGCCGAAGATTATCGAGGGCCTGAAGCAGCTGCCCATCCTGAGCATCGTCTCTGACAAGGATAACTTCTTCAGCCATGAGAACGACCCCGACCGTGGCGGCATCTATATCTTCACGGGACCTCCGGTGGGTGATGCCACGGGGCATGGTTGGACGCGCCCTACCAGTGTGGAACTCTTTGGCGGTCCGCAACAGCACGACCTAAGCACCTCCTGCGGCATCCGTCTCCACGGAGGACACGGCCGTCTGGCAGAGAAGAATCCCAAGCACTCCTTCCGTCTGGTATTTAAGGAGCAGTATGGTCCGAAGACGCTGAGATATCCGCTCTATGGCGAAGACCAGCCGTCGAAGTTCGACCAGTTGGTGCTGCGCTGCCACTTCGGCAATGCCTGGCAGCACTGGGGCGAGGGCAACCGCGAGAAGGCGCAGTACACCCGTGACGTCTGGGTACGACGGATGCAGCGCCGCATTGGCCGCACGAGTGTCAACGCCATCTATGCCCACCTCTTTCTTAACGGCATGTATTGGGGCATCTATAATATCGCAGAGCGTGTCGACGATCAGTTTGGCAAGGATCATCTTGGCGGTAAGAAGGAGGACATTGACGTGGTGAAGATTGAAGAGGACGGCGGCAACCATATCGAGGCCGCAGAGGGAACGCTCGATGTCTGGGAGCAGATGACCAGTGCCGTTGCCAAGGCTGGCAGCCAAGAGGGCTATGCCAAGCTCGACTCTCTGTTAGACATCGACAACTTCATCGACTACATGCTGATTAACCAGTATGCCGGCAACACCGACTGGGATCACCATAACTGGTACGCCATACGCCGTCATAATTCTGACGAGAAGACCAGCACGGGCTTCCAGTTCCTCTGCTGGGACTCGGAGATTGTCTTTGAGAATGTCCGTGAGAACAACCTGACTAAGAATAACGGAGGAAGTTACCCCACAGGAATGTTCCACAGTCTGCTGCAGAATCCGACTTTCGCCAAGAAATACCAGCGTCGTGCCAAGGAACTTCTGGCCGATGACGGCTTCCTTGGCCAGCAGTCGGTGGTCAATTTGTGGGACAGCCTCTATCATACCATCGACAAAGCCATCTACTGCGAGGCCGCACGTTGGGGTGACTTCCGTCGCGACGTACAGCCGCAGCCGTCGTATTACGGCTCAAACCGCGTGTTTACCGTCGACGATGCTTATATGCAGGAGCGCAACCGTCTGCTCACCAGCTATTTCCCCTATCGCTCAGGCATCGTCCTGGACAATATCCTGGCCTTCGTACAGGTTGACGACTTCGAAGCACCCGAGGAATGGGTTCCGATGGCAGCCTCAATGTTCCACCGTTGGAATGGTACGGGGGCAGAAGCACAGGTGACGGAACAGAATCCCGGGGCTGAACTGAACTTGAATAACGGTGCCGAACTCGTTGCCGGATTTAGTTCCGTCAGCTACGACCTCTTCGCCGACCTTACCGGCTACGACTGCCTCGTCATCCGCGGAACGGGTGGTAACCTGCGCATCTTGGGTAACCGTCTGACAGATCATGGAGATTTCAAAGAGGTGGTTGTTGCGCTTAACAGCAGTGACAGGCATTGGGATGCTGACTACGGCGTCGTCATCGTGCCGCTGTCGGAATTGCGGTTGTGTAACACCCAGCGTGACGGCTCTGTCCGCCACGATGAGTTTGCCCACCTGAATGCTATCAAGGTGCAGGGTGGCTCCAATGCCACAGTCTCCGGACTCTGGCTCATCCCCGCTACTCCGTCCTCAGTCAGCGCCGTCAGCGTATTGCCTGCCGATGGCCAGTACTATAACCTGAACGGACAGAAGGTGGCACGTCCTGTCCGTGGTGGAATCTATATCTTAAACGGCAAAAAGATTATCAAAAAATAAATAACAACAATGAAACACTATTTCCTTACCTTGCTCCTGCTGCTGGCAGGGCTGATGCCTGCGAAGGCTGACAATATCACAGTGAACGGGCAGCAACGTTCCTACAATGTCTACGCGCCAAAGAACTTGGGCGAAAACCGGCCTCTGCTCATCTTCTGTCATGGCTATAATCAGGATGCCAACTGGATTCAGAACTCTGAGTTTAAGAATGAAAACGTCAGTATGGAGGCCGTCTGCGACACGGCTAAGTTCGTTGTCGTCTTTCCTAATGGTATCGACCGGGCCTGGGACATCGGTGGCGACCGCGACATCAACTTCATCAAGGCCATCATAGAGAAAATGGCTACGCAACACAAGATTGACCGTAACCGAATCTATATGGGTGGCTTCTCCATGGGTGGCATGCTGACATATAACGCCATCAACAAGATGGCCGACATCATTGCCGCCTTTGTTTCTTGTAGCGGACCGTCGGTCGTGACACCCAATTCCAAGACGCGCCCGGTGCCTATTCTCCATATTCAGGGAACGGCAGACAACTTCGGAGGCGTGCAGCCGGCGCTGAACCCGTGGATACAGCATAACGGATGCTCTACGACCGCAAAGGTAATCAGTAACTATAATGGTTTCAGTGGCGCTAAGTTGCACATCTGGGGACCCGGAAAAGATGGCGTCGAAGTGCGGCTCATAGAACTCAAGGACAAAGGTCACTGGATAACCAAGGAACCCCAAGTGTATACAGGCAAGGAGATATGGAACTTCTGTAGCCGCTACTCGCTGAATAAGACGAAGCCCAGCGTGACTATCACTTCGCCGAAGGCGGGGCTTATCTATAACAGCTTTGCGCCGCAAGGCACAGCTACGTTTCCCGATATCACGATTACGGCTAATGCCGACGATTCGAACGGCACGGTCAGTAAGGTGCAGTTTTACGATGGCAGTACCCTGCTGGCTACCTGTACGTCAAAGCCCTATAAGGCCACATTGACGGGTGCCAAGTCGGGTACCCATACACTGAAGGTGGTGGCTACCGACAACGACGGCGAGACGGCATCGGTCACTACCAGCGTGACGCTGACGGCATCACAGACGCTGAGCCTGTCGCAGAGGTTCACAGAGAATGCCTGTACCCCTGCTGGTTGGATCAGCTACGACGGTTCTGAGAAGCGTATCGGTTACGTCGGTGGTCACGGCAATGGCAGCCGTGTGATGCAGCTGACGGGCAGCCCACGTGCCTTCAACTACGGGTACTATTTCCGCAATATCAACGGTAACAGACATGATGGCTGGATTAAATACGGTTTGCCGGAGTCCAGTGCCACCCTCAGTCTCGCTCCTGGTCATTATGTACTGAAGTTCAAGGCCTGCAACTGGAATATGGCAAGTTTCGGAGAACTGGAATTCGCTGTTGAGAAAGCTGCCGATGGTCAGGCTGTTGCCAGCACCACCTATAAGCCGACCGTCAATATCGGTAATAATGCCGGCAACGGCTTTAGCGGCGTCACCCAGCAGACGTTCGAGTTCGACGTCACTGAGCAGGGCAACTACGTCCTGGCTGTCTATTCTGCCGCCTCGGGCTGGAGCGATGGTATGGTGGGTGAACTTATCCTCACTGCCAACGGCTACGAAACAACGGGCGTCAAGACGACAAGTCGGGCAGAAACGCCAACAGCTATTTTCGACTTGCAAGGACACCGTCTGGCACAAGCTCCACAAAAGGGCATCTATATCCAGAATGGTCAAAAAATCGTGAAATGAATAAGAAAGCACTTATTGCAATCATCACTTGTTGCCTGCTTGCCCCTAAGGGTATGCAGGCGCAACTGTCTACCAACCCCGACAAGTTCCTTGGTAACATCACCACCGACTGGCCCGGTAGCATGAACTATGATGGTTTCATCTATTCCGACTATTGGAATCAAGTGACACCCGAGAACGGTACTAAGTGGAGCACCGTCGAGGGCAACCGGAACTCCTACTATTGGGGAGGCGCTGATCCGGCTTTTAACTACGCTAAGCAAAAAGGTTTCCCGTTTAAGTTCCACTGTCTGATATGGGGTTCGCAGTATCCTGAATGGCTGAAGAACCTCTCGGCTGCCGATAAGTACAAGGCGGTGGTGAAGTGGATGGATACCGTCAAGAAGAAGTACCCCAATCTTGAGCTGATAGATGTGGTCAACGAGGCCGTGGAGGGACATCAGCCCGATACCTACGTCATGCGCGAAGCCTTGGGAGGCAACGGCAAGACAGGCTACGACTGGATTATCAAGGCGTTCGAGATGGCGCACGAACGCTGGCCTAATGCTATCCTCATCTATAACGACTTCAATACATTCCGTCATAATACTGACCAGTTTATCGAATTGGTACGCACGTTGCGCGATGCCGGTGCGCCTATCGATGCATACGGCTGTCAGAGCCATGACCTCGGAGGCATGAATCAGGCAGATTTCAGAACGGTGATGACGAAGATACAGAATGCGCTGAAGATGCCGATGTATATTACGGAGTATGATATCGGCGATACCAATGACGGCAACCAGAACTGGAACTATCAGCAGCATTTCCCCGTGATGTGGGAGGCAGACTATTGCGCCGGCGTTACGCTGTGGGGATGGTTCTATGGCAAGACATGGATTCACGGTAATAATCCCAATGAGAAAGGCATATCGGGCTTGATAAAGGACAAGCAGGAACGCTCGGCCTTGAAGTGGCTCCGCACGTATATGCAGTCTGACAAGGCCAAGCAGGCCAAGAGTCCTTTCCCAGGTATGAAGAAGGAAGCCTCCGTCTACGTGAAGCCGCAGGCCCTGTTGGTTAATACTAACAAGGAGATGACCATCGACGTGACCGCCAAGATGCGTACCAAGAGCGTGCAGAGCGTGGCTCTCTACGTCAACAACGTGCTCTATCAGACGCTGACCGAAGCTCCCTATACCTTTACTTATACACCAACGAAAGCGGCGAAGTTCAACTTGAAGGCTGTGGTCACCACCACCGACAACACCAAGTACGAGCGTCTGTCTGCCTTCACCGCTACCAACAATTACATTCCGCAGGAGGGCGACGTGCTGACGGTGACAGGCCGCTTGACCAGCATCTCTGCTGGCAAGACCTTTGCTATTGTCAACGAAGCCGAGGGCAAGGCTTTGTATGGTATCAACGACCAGCACTTAGGCTACGATACCTACGACAAGGCTTTCGCTGAGTCGAACAGCGGCTATCTCTTCAAGGCGGTCAACAGCTCGGTCTCTGGCAAGTACCTGCTCCGACTGATGACACCTCAGAATGGAGAGTACAACATTTGGGGAAATCCTGGCTATCTGAACTCGCAGCCCGTCTCTGGCGATTGTTGCTTTATCCTGGGCAATACCCAGCACAGCAATGGTCAGGATATTGACAATGGTGCTGTCTGGGAAATCAAGTACGTCTCTGGCAAGGGCTTCTCGCTGAAGAATGTCGGCACGGGCAAGTATCTCAAGACCAACGATACCGCCAAGTACGACGACCCCACATACTTCACCTTCGCCACGCTGGGCTATCAGCCGACAGGCATCGTCGAGACGCCACAGCCTGCCATCGTCAATGGCAGCAGCTCGGCTGTCTACAACCTGCACGGTATGAAGTTCGGCACATTGTCACAGTGGCAGCTGTTGCCTCGTGGCTTGTATATCATCAACGGAAAGAAGATTCAAAAACAATAATCAATATGATGCATAGATTTGTTCTAAGATACTATTTCTTGATTGCCATGACTGTCAGTTTGACTACTGTTATGGCCCAAGGCGTGAAACCGCTGCCGAGCCTTCATGTCGAAGGACGGTGGCTTGTTGATACCCATGGTAACCACGTCGTACTCCACGGCGTGATGGACACACCGAGTGCGTGGTTCAATGGCGGTCGGTGGGGCTGGAGCTACGACGATGCCGGTCGCCAGCGATGCCTGAACTATTTCGAGAAACTCTTTACGGGTTTTGAAAAGGCTAACTGTACGGTGTTCCGTCTGCACCTGGAACCAGCTTGGACGAATGACAACAGCTATACCTATGTCCATGGTAAGGACCAGCCGGCAAGCGAAGCCCAGGGCGAGGCCGATATCAGGCATTTCAATCCTAACCGCCTGAAGACCTACCTTGGCTCGCTCTACTTCCCGCTGATGCAGAAGGCGATGAACCACCGTCAGTATGTCGTGGTACGCCCGCCAGGTGTATGTCCTCATAATCTGAAGGTGGGCGACTACTATCAGAAGTATCTTTTAGACGTCTGGGACATCGTCAGTCAGAATGCAAATATCAAGAAGTATGCCGGCCAGATAAGCTTGGAGTTGGCCAATGAGCCTGTCAACTTGAAGAATGCCAGCAACCAGGACGATGCCAAGGCTTTGCACGACTACTTCCAACCCATCGTCGACAAGATTCGTGCCAATGGCTTCACGGGTATCATCTGGATTCCCGGTACGGGCTACCAGTCTAACTATCGCAGCTATGCCTCTTGGCCCATCCAGGGCTACAACATCGGCTATGCTGTTCATGACTACCCCGGTTGGTATGATAATTCCAGCGACGATAACCCTAATCCAACCCACAAGATTAATGCCTTCCATGAGGCCGTTCCCGTCGTTGACACTAATCCTATCTTCATCACCGAAGTAGACTGGAGTCCGCTGAAGGAGCCCAAGACGCCTAAGACGAACCAGGATGGCTCCATCCAGTATAACGAGATGGGACAGATTGTGTATCAGAATCTTGGCACGTGGGCTACGGCTTCCACGTCGAAATGGGGTAAGGCCTTCAAGGCTGTGCTCGACAAGTTTGGCAACATTTCCATGACGCTGACACATCCTCATGACTTCCTCGAGATTGACACCTTGTTGGAAAAGAATAAGGTCATTCCCGCCTTTAACGGTAATCCGGAGGCATGTGCCAAGGCTTGTATGGACTGGTATGCCGACTACTATACAAGAGACTGGCCTCACGCCGACTTCAAGAATGTCTATGTCAGCGACCAGGCTAACGGCAAGTACAGGAACCCCGTTATCTATGCCGACTTCCCTGATCCCGACGTCATCCGTGTAGGGGATACTTATTATATGGTGTCGACCACGATGCATCACTTCCCCGGTGCCACCATTCTCAAGTCGAAAGACCTGGTCAACTGGGAGTACTGCGCTCAGCCGCTCGCCGAGTTGGCCGCCACGTCTAATTACAACTTGGAGAACGGTCAGGATGCATACGGCTCAGGCATGTGGGCCTGTTCTATGAAGTACCACGATGGCAAGTTCTACCTGCTGATCAACGGCAATGATGCCGGTGGCTGGCTGTTGACGGCAACCGATCCTGAAGGCAAGTGGGAGAAGAAGAAATTGTCGCGCATCTACTATGACCCGGGTATGCTCTTCGATAATGGCAAGGTTTATATTGCCTGCGGCATTACCAATATCCAGATGTGTGAGCTCGACGAGGACTTCAACTTCATCCGCGAGCAGAACGTTATCAGCAATGTGGACGGGTTGGAGGGCTGTCACCTCTATAAGATAGGCGAGTACTATTATATTTATGCGACTAATGGCGGTTGGCCTTCAGGGCAGTCTGCGTACCGTTCGAAGAACATTTTCGGCCCGTACGAGGGAAAGGTGTTGTTAGAGAAAACCATTAACAACAAGGCCAATACCGTCCATCAGGGTGCGCTCATTGATACACCTGATGGCGAATGGTGGACGATTCTTCAGGAGGATATTGGCCCACTGGGCCGCGTACCTAACCTGCAGCCCGTGAAGTGGGTTAATGACTGGCCTATCATTGGTAATAACGGTGTACCCGTTGCTGCTACGGGCTCTACTTCCACCTATACCAAGCCGGCACTTCCTGCCCAGCCCCGTCAGGCTCTGCCTACGAACGACAACTTCCGTAGCTATCCTTTGGGTATGCAGTGGGAGTGGAACCACAATCCCGACAATGGCGCATGGACGCTGTTCGAGCGTCCGGGATGGTTGCGCCTGAAGACAACGGGTAAGGTCGACCGACTGACGCAGAACCGCAATATGCTCACTCAGCGCATCTTTGTCGTCCATGGCAAGGAGGCATCGCTGACGAAGGGCACCGTCTGTATGGATGTCAGCCAGTTGGCAGAAGGCGACCGGGCCGGTCTCTGCATCTTCCAGGACCCTTATGCTTACGTAGCTGTGGAGAAGAAGAATGGCAGTTTGCGGCTTGTCTGGCGTCAGGATCAGCTTCGCACGAACGATGGCTTTACACCCGACGAGCAGGTTGTCGAGACGGTAGCTATTCAGGATACGGTTTACCTCCGTGCTTCCATTTTCAAGGGTTCTGGCAAAGCCCGTTTCGAATATTCGCTCGACAATAAGACGTTCACGCGCATTGGCGCTGAGACCACGTTTGGCTTCAACCTCAGCGTTTTCGTCGGTGCGCGCTACGGCCTGTTCTGCATGGCAACTCAGGATGGCAGCAACGGCTATGCCGATTTCGACTGGTTCTCTACCGAGGATAGTTACGATGAGGCTAACTACTATCCTGCCGAATTCGTAGGCTTCAGCGAGGATATGCTCACCGTTGAGTCGTTGACACTTTCCGACGTGGCTTCCGAAGTGATGGTTGGCAATAGTGGTAGTCTCGATGTCAACGCCACATACCGTGACGGCCATTCAGAGAACGTGGCAGCGCAGTGCCGCTATGAGACTGACGGCAATGGCGTTATCGAGATACGTAATGGCCGTATCTTCAGCGTTGCCGAAGGCTCTGCCAACGTCCGCGTCTACTATACCGACCCCTTGGGGCATGAGAAGACTGCGGAGTTCACAGTCCGCTCGACCTTCTTCCCCTTTGGCAAGCAGTATATCAAGACCAACATCTTCTCGAATGGCACCTATACCGAAAGTACCCATACTTTCCAGCCAGGACAGTGGGGACAGATGGGCTGGGAGTATCCCAATGGCGCTGATATGTCGGCCTATAAGTATCTGGTCATTAAGTTAGGGGCTACGAGCAGTGACTCCCACCTTAATATATTTACGGAGAATAGCATCTGGTCGGCTTGTTGCAGTACACCCGACTTTGGCTCGAAGAAGCAGATTGTACTCGACCTTAGTACGGCGAAATATACCAGCGACAGCAATAAGAAAGGTCAGCCACTCGACACGAAGAACATTCGTATCGTCAGCTTCTGGGGTACAGGTTCCAAGTCCATCAAGGTCGACGATATCTACCTCACCAATAACAGTGACTATTCAAAGCCTACAGGCATCGAAGCTATTTCGGCTCCGCACGTAGGCGGCTGTTCCCCGGCAGTCTACGACCTGATGGGACGTCAGGTGGACAATGGCCATAACGGTCTCGTCATTGTCCGTACCTCCGATGGTAAAGTATATAAAATCTTAAAGAAATAATAGATATGAAGAAAACATTGATTTTTTCAATAATGCTGTGCCTCAGCTCGCTGACGATGGCACAGACGCATGCACGTGGGTTCAATATGCCTGAAACCGCACCGACGTTCAAGAACGTGAACTATGCTGGTGACAAACTGGAGGCTCACAATCTCGACATCTATCTGCCCGATACCGGCAAGCCCCGCTATAAGGTTGTGGTGATTATCTACGGCAGTGCCTGGTTCTCCAACAATGCCAAGCAGATGGCCTTTATGTCTGTCGGAAAGCCACTGTTAGATGCCGGTTTTGCTGTTGTCAGCATCAACCACCGCTCCAGCGGCGATGCCAAGTTCCCCGCACAAATCAATGACGTGAAGGGTGCCCTGCGCTTCATTCGTGCCAATGCTTCGAAGTACAAGCTCGACACGTCGTTCATCGGTATTACCGGCTTCTCCTCCGGTGGTCACCTGTCGTCATTAGCTGGTGTCACCAACGGTCTGAAGAAACGTACCGTGGGCAATACCACTGTCGATATTGAGGGTACCGTGGGTGGCAACCTCGATTTCTCCAGTTGCGTAGACGCTGTCGTCGATTGGTTCGGTCCTGTTGATATGGCTCACATGGAGAACTGCAAGACGGTGAAGGACGAGAAGTCGCCCGAGGCGGCACTCATCGGTGGCGCCCCTGCCCAGAACCCCGACCTCGTGGCGCTCATCAGCCCTATCACTTACGTCTGCGACCATAACCCCCGTTTCCTCGTCTTCCACGGCGATGCCGACAACGTGGTGCCTCACTGCCAGAGCGAGTTCTTCTCCGCTGCCTTGAAGAAGGCTGGCTGTCTTGAGAACTTCGTCACCGTGGCCGGAGGACAGCATGGTCCGAAGACCTTCAACGACGAGACCTTCAAGCAGATGACCGATTTCTTCCTGAAAGAGTCTGCCCTGTCAAAGGTCGTCGAGGATGGTGGTACAGGCGCTTTCAAGGCTGTCATGAAGGAGGAGCCGACACTGCCTGCCCATACCGTCTTCGTACCGCAGGACCTCACGAAGTTCAACGCCCAGAATCCGTTGCCCGTTCTCGTCTGGGGCAATGGCGCCTGCACCGATTCGCCTTGGGAGCATTTCAAGTTCCTCAACGAGATAGCCTCGCATGGCTTCGTCGTCCTTGCAACGGGCTATATCCCCATGGAGGAGAAACCTTATCAGGGACCGATGTCGAAGACTACGCAGCAGATTGAGAGCATCGACTGGATTCTTGCACAGAACGCCGACCCGGCTTCACCTTATTATAATAAGATAGATACCAAGCACATCTGCCTGTCGGGCATGTCGTGTGGCGGTCTGCAGACGCTCTTCAACTGCGCCGACCCGCGTGTCTCGGCACTGATGATTTGCAACAGCGGTCTTTTCAAGATAACCAACGCCGCCCAGGCCATGCCAAATATGCCTATGCCTGATAAGACCAAGCTCAACGAGATTCATACGCCCGTCCTCTATATCCTCGGCGGCAAGGAGGATATCGCCTACGAGAACGGTATGGACGATTTCTACCGCATCAAGCACGTGCCGGCAGCTGCCGCCAACTTCCCCGTTGGTCACGGCGGCACCTACCGTCAGCCTCATGGTGGCGAGTTCAGTGTGGTGGCCCTGGCCTGGCTGCAGTGGCAGCTCAAGGGCGACCAACAGGCCGCCAAGATGTTTGTCGGCAAGAACAACCTCCTGTCGAAGCGTGAGGGATGGACATTGGAGAAAAATAAGAAAATGAAATAAGCAGAGTAACATGAAACATTTTGGTTTTATCCTCATGGCCTCCCTCGTGGCCGCTGCCACTGCTACGGGACGCCCCGTTCTGAAAGTTACTAACGTCGCACCCAGTGCCGTGCGCATACAGTATAGCGAACCGGGAACGACCAGCGACCTGCCCGACTGGCTTTATGTCCGGCACGACGTCGTCGCCAAGTCCGACCTGCGCGTCACCGTCAAGGGCACGCGCGTCACCGTGAAGAACAAGGCCGGCAAGACCGTGTTCAGCGCCACAGCCCATGACCTGCAGAACGGTGTGTCGACGCTCTCCTTCGCTTCGCCCAAGGATGAGCATCTCTATGGCCTCGGCCAGTTCCAGGATGGCTATAGCAACGTGCGCGGACTGTCGCGCCGGCTGACGCAGGTGAACACGCAGATTAGTCTGCCCATGCTCATCTCCAGCAAGGGCTATGGCATCTTGTGGAACAACTACGGCCTGACGGAGTTCAACCCCTGCAGCAAGAGCGTCACCCTGACGAAGCGTCAGGGAGCTGGTGCCCGCGAGGAGGTGGACGTCACCTCTACCGAGGGCAACAAGCGTGAGGTACGCGAGCGCCATATCTTCGAGGCTACCATAGACGTTGCCGAGGCCGGCGACTACAGCCTCCTGCTCGATGTCGGTCAGAAGATGGCCCGCCGCCATAACCTCTGCATCGACGGTCAGCCGGTGATAGAGATGCAGAACGTCTGGCTGCCGCCGACAACCTCGAAGATTGTGCATTTGGAGAAGGGACGCCATACGCTGACGGCCGAGCTGACAAGGGATGACAAACCTGTGCTCTATTATGACAAGGTGCAGGACCGGACGACGTTCCGCTCACCCGTGTCAAAGGCCGTCGACTATACGGTGTTCGTCGGTTCTCCCGACGAAATCATCGCCACTTACCGCCATCTCACGGGTGAGTGCCCCATGATGCCGAAGTGGGCGCTGGGCTACATCCACTGCCGTGAGCGTTTTCACAGCTCGAAGGAAATCCTGGAGACGGCCCGCCGCTTCAAGCAGGAGAACATGCCCGTCAGCATGATTGTCCAGGACTGGCAGTACTGGGGAAAGTACGGCTGGAATTCCATGCAGTTCGACGAGACCCACTATCCCGACCCGAAGGCGCTCACCGATACGCTCCACCAGATGGGCATCCGACTGATGCTCAGCGTCTGGTCGAAGATTGACAAGCGCTCCGAGGTAGGTCGACAGATGGTTGCCGACAATTACTACATCCCCGGCACCGACTGGATAGACTTCTTCAACCCCGACGCTGCCGCCTCTTACTGGAAGAACTTCCGCGAGCGCCTGCTGCCTCTCGGTATCGATGCGTGGTGGCAGGATGCTACCGAACCTGAGAACGACGACCTCCTCGGACGCCGCGTCAACAATGGCAAGTGGAGTGGGGAAGAGGTGCGCAACGTCTACCCCCTGCTCGTCAACAAGACCGTCTACGAAGGACTCGTCGAGGCTGGTCGTGAACCGATGATTCTCACGCGCTGCGGCTTCCCCGGTATCCAGCGCTACGGCTCTGCCCTGTGGAGTGGCGATGTGGGTAACGACTGGGAGACTTTCCGCCGTCAGTTGACGGCAGGCCTCGGCGTGCAGGCTGCCGGTGTGCCCTGGTGGACCTACGACGCCGGCGGCTTCTTCCGCCCTGGCGACCAGTACCGTAACCAAGACTATATCGAGCGTATGCTCCGCTGGATAGAGACCAGCGTCTATCTGCCCCTGATGCGCGTCCATGGCTATATGAGCAACACCGAGCCGTGGAACTACGGCGACGAGGCGAAGCAGATTATTGCCCAGTGCCTGAAAGAGCGCGAAGCCCTGCGCCCCTATATCGAGAAGTGTGCCGAGCGTGTCGCCAAGGAGGGCTATACGCTGATGCGCCCCTTGGTGTTCGACTTTGCCGACGACCCCGTAGCCCTCGACCAGAAGTACGAGTATATGTTTGGTCCCGACCTCCTCGTCAGTCCCGTCACCGAGTCCGGCGTCAGCGAGTGGAAGACCTATCTGCCGCGTAATGCTAAAGGCTGGCGCGACCGCTTGACCGGCCGTCACTACGACGGTGGTCAGACCGTCACCACCGCTGTCGACAAGGCGCACATACCCGTCTTCGAGCGTATCCGTTAAAAAGATGTCTTAACGCCTGAAAGCCATGAACAGACTCCTGCATCTGACAGTCCTCTTATTGGCATGTATCGTCGTCCCTGCTGCCAGCCATCTGGCGGTCAGCAGCGAGAATGGCTCTTTTGTCCTTGCCTCTGGTCAGCAAGTGGCTGCCATCGTCGTGTCCGACAAAGAACCGCTGGTGGTGCAGAAGTCGGCGGCACTGCTGGCTGACGACGTTCAGCGCGTCACGGGCCTCAAGCCTGTGCTGCGCCATGCTGAAGGTTCACGGCAGAAGGGTGCCGTCATCATTGCCACCCTCGGCCATAATGCTTATGTCGACCAACTTGTCAAGAAAGGCATGCTCGACGTGTCGGCCATCCGTGGTGCATGGGAGCGTTTCGTCATCAAGGTCGTCGACGGCCATCTGCTGATTGTGGGCAGCGACCGGCGAGGAGCGGCCTACGGCGTCTTCACGTTGAGCGAGGAGATGGGCGTGTCGCCCTGGTACTGGTGGGCCGACGTCCCTGTGCGCCGCCAGTCGTCGCTCTTCGTCGATGCCGACTACGTGTCGAAGGCACCGACGGTGAAGTACCGTGGCATCTTCATCAACGACGAAGACTGGGGATTGAAGCCCTGGGCAGCCACAAATTTTGAGCGCGAGCTCGGCGACGTCGGTCCGCGAACCTACAGCCGTGTCTGCGAACTGCTGCTGCGCCTGAAAGCCAATATGCTGGCTCCCGCCATGCACTCGTGTACTGGTGCCTTCTACAGCCATCCTGAGAGCAAGGTGGTGTGCGACTCCTTCGGCATCATCATCACCACCTCCCACTGCGAGCCTTTGCTGTTCAACAATGCCGCCCTCAGTGAGTGGGACAAGCAGCGCGACGGTGAGTGGAACTACGAGATCAACAGCAAGACGATTCTCCAGAAGCTCGACAACCGCGTGAAGGAAGCTGCCGCCTATGAAAACATCTACACCATGGGACTTCGCGGTCTCCATGATGAGGCCATGAAGGGCAGCACCAATCCTAAGCATCGTGCACGGACGCTGGAGAAGGTGTTTGGCCAGCAGCGCGCCATCCTCCTGAAACATACCGGCAAGAAGGGCGGAGAACTGCCACAGATTTTCGTTCCTTACAAGGAAACCCTCGACATCTACGATGCCGGCTTGCGCGTCCCTGACGCCATCACGCTCGTATGGCCCGACGACAATTATGGCTATATGAAGCGGGTGAGCAACAGCAGCGAGCAGCGGCGTAGCGGCGGCAGTGGTGTCTACTATCACCTCTCTTATTTAGGTACGCCTCACGACAATCTGTGGTTAGCCACGACGCCTCCCATGCTGATGTACGAGGAATTGCTCAAGGCATACACCGCCGGTGCCGACCGCTATTGGCTGCTGAACGTTGGCGACATCAAACCTATGGAGATGGAGATGCAGCACTTCTTCGATATGGCCTACGACTTCCCGTCGTTCTCCTACGACAATGTGAACGCCTACCAGGCCCGGTGGTTGGCAAGTCTCTTCGGCGTGCCGTCTCTCACCACGCAGTTCCAGTTCATCCTCGACCACTATTACCGCTTGGCCTGGGACCGTAAGCCCGAGTTCATGGGCTACGAGTATGAGTGGGACAGCGAGGAGTACAACCGGCTGCACGACACCGATTTCTCCTTTGAGACGGGAACGGCCCAGAAGCGCCTGTTGGACTACGAGCATATCTGCCGTGTCTACGATGGCGTCGAGCGCACCCTGCGTCCCGAGCAGCGCCCGGCACTTTTCGAGCTGTTGGGCTATGCCGTGCGCTCCGCCTGCCAGATGAACCGCAAGTTCCTCTATGCCCAGGCCAACCACGAGACGGGTAGCAGCATCTATGCCGCCATGTCTGTGGATGCCAACGAGCAGATTGAACAGCTGCGCCAGCAGTATAACTCGCTGTTCGACGGCAAGTGGGACCAGATGATTTCAACCATACCTCCCGGCTATACTGCCAAATACCACCTGATGCCTGCCCTTGTCGATAAGCTCACCGATGCCTACCGCCTGCCCGATGGTCAGCTCCATCCGCAGTTACGCTGCAAGATAGACCTTGCCAAGGTGGCATTGAAGTCACCCTTCCGTCTGCTCGAAGGCATTGGCACCGACTGGCAAGTCCTGCAGCTCGGCCAGCCTCTCGACTTCTCCACCAAGGGCAGTATCGACATTGCCCTCCCGTCGGCCTGTGCCGACTCCGTGTCGCTTTGCATCTCCGTGGTTCCCCTATGGCCGGTGGCCCGCGACCGCAGCAACCGGTTTGCCGTCAGTGTCGACCGCGGCCCGGCTGTCGTCTGTGAGAATCCGTTTCAGGAGTGGGGACCGGAGTGGAAACTGCAGGTCCTTGAAAACCGCAAGGAGTTTGTCCTGACTTTACCGCTCGACGCGTCACGGCGCGAGCATTTCATGACGCTCACCATCGTCGACCCAGGACAGATGATACAGAAGATAACCTACCAGTAAATTAAGAAACAATAACAAATAAGCCTTAAGATTATGAAGAAATTTCTTTTCGCAGCCTGTGCGCTCTTCGCTGTTTCGTCAGCATCAGCACAAAACCCCTACCTGCCGTTGTGGGAGCATCTGCCCGACGGCGAACCCCGTGTGTTTGAAGACCCCGACCAGCCGGGTAAGTTGCGTGCCTACATCATCGGTTCGCACGACGTGACGTATTCGGCCTATTGCGGTCCCGACATCCGTATGTGGTCAGCTCCCGTCGAGGACCTCAGCCAGTGGCGCGACGAAGGTCCCATCTTCTCGTGGTATGTCAATGGACAGTGGGACACGATGTTTGCCCCCGACCTCGTCGAGACCGTCGACCGTGCCACCGGCAAGAAGACCTACTGGCTCTATCCCCACAGCCGCGGCTGGCGACGCATCGCCATGGTCTGCAAGGGCGACCGCCCCAATGGTCCCTTCACACCGGTGAACCTCACCGAGGACGGCACGCAGTGCCTGCCCGGTTCGCTCATCGACTTCGACCCCTCGGTGTTCATCGAGAAGATTACCGACAAGAAGGACAAAGACTACGACATCGGCTACCGTGCCTACGTGTTCTATGGTTTCCAGCACTCTACAGCCTGTGAGCTCGACCAGAAGACGATGTACTCGCAGCGTCCCGGTACGGAGCTTATCGACCCGTTCATCCCTGCCAGCAGTCACGACGGACGTCTGCTCGACAAGGCCGGCTCTGAGTACAAGGCACTCTACAAGGGCCAGAACCCGCTCGACTTCAACTTCTTCGAGGCTTCCAGCATCCGTCAGGTGGGCAACAAGTACGTCATGGTGTTCTCTGGCTACTCCGGCAAGGAGTATGGTCTGGGCAACACCAACTCCGCCCTGCGCTATGCCTTCGGCGACACGCCCCTCGGCCCTTGGCGTTCAGGTGGCGTGCTGGTCGACTCGCGTGGCGTGGTGACCGGCGAGGACGGCGGCAAGCTCATCACGACCAATGGCGGCCATAACACGCACGGTTCGCTGCAGGAGATTAACGGCCAGTGGTACGTGTTCTACCACCGTCCGCCCCGTGGTTTCGGCAATGCCCGCCAGGCTATGGTGGCTCCCGTGAAGATTACGTGGGACAAGAAGCCTGTGGCCAAGGGTGGTAAGGTGACCATCACCGGCTACGACCCCTTTGCCAAGGACAACGTGTGGACGGCTAAGGCTTCCGACGGCAACACCTATACCGGTGCCGAGGTCACCAGCGAGGGTTTCCAGATTTTCGGTCTGCCGCCCTATGCCTATTATTCTGCTGGACTGGCCTGCTTCATGTATGGCCCGGGCAGCAACCAGTGGATGCAGGACAACCACGACGTATGGAACAACTCCATGGACCTGGCAGGCATTCAGAACGGCGGCATCGTCGGCTTCAAGTACTTCGGCTTCGGCGGTCTGGCTAAGGATACCAAGGGCTGCAAGGCTTTCGAGGGTGCTAAGAAGGGCGACAACACCACGCTCGGTCTCTATCTGACACCCAGCGGCAAGGGTGCCTTCAAGATTCATGTCAAGCTCGATGATCCCTGGAAGGGTCAGGAAATCGGTGTCATCGATGTTGTCGCTGACGCCGTCAGACAGGCATGGATGTTCTATGCTCCCGTTCCTGCTGTCGAGGGTCTCACGGGCAAGCACGCCATCTATCTCGTGGCCGAAGGTCCCGACGTGCGTCAGCCCGAACAGCCGCAGCGCGGTCAGGCAGGCCGTCGTCCGCAGCAGCCCCAGCGTCCGCAGGGCTTGTTCGACCTCCACGGCATCAGTTTCACGAAGGGTGCCGACAGCAAGGCTCCCGTTGTGCCGCAGGTCACCATCACCGCCGACGGTAAGAAGCTCAACATTCCCGATACGCCCATCCGCTCATCTAACCAGAATGGTCTGATGGATGCCACGACCTATCAGGTCTACGGTCCGCTCAGTGCCGGCACGAAGCTGAAGGCTACGTCCGACGTCAGCGACGTCCGCTTCTCTGTCAGTCCCGTTGTTGAGGGTCGCGCCACGGTGACGGCAACCTATAAGGGCAAGACCAAGACCTTCCGTATCAACTAACCAGTGCTTATGAAACGATTACTGCTATTGCTGGCACTCAGCCCCGTCTTCAGCGGTTTTGCTGCCGAGAAGGCGCCCTATCAGAATCCCGCCCTGTCGGCCCGTGAGCGTGCCATCGACCTCTGCTCGCGCCTGACGCTCGACGAGAAGGCGCAGCTGATGCTCGACGAGAGTCCCGCCATACCGCGCTTAGGTATCAAGAAGTTCTTCTGGTGGAGCGAAGCTCTGCATGGGGCGGCCAATATGGACAACGTCACCGTCTTCCCCGAACCCGTGGCCATGGCTGCATCGTGGAACCCCGACTTGTTATATAAGGTGTTCGACGTGGCCAGCACGGAGTTCCGTGCCCAGTACAACCAGCGTATGCTCAATGGCGGCGAGGACCAGAAGTTCCACAGCCTCTCCGTCTGGACGCCGAATGTCAATATCTTCCGCGACCCGCGATGGGGTAGGGGGCAGGAGACCTACGGCGAAGACCCCTACCTGACCTCCGTCATGGGCGTACAGGTGGTTCGCGGTCTGCAGGGTCCCGAGACGTCGAAGTACCGTAAGCTGTGGGCCTGTGCCAAGCACTATGCCGTACACAGCGGTCCGGAGTACACGCGCCACACGGCCAACCTCACCGACGTGTCGCCCCGCGATATGTGGGAGACCTATATGCCGGCCTTCAAGACGCTGGTGCAGGATGCTAAGGTGCGCGAGGTGATGTGTGCTTACCAGCGGTTGGACGACGACCCCTGCTGTGGTTCACAGCGCCTGTTGCAGCAGATTCTGCGCGACGAGTGGGGATTCCAGTACCTGGTAGTCAGCGACTGCGGTGCCGTCTCCGACTTCTACGAGTCTCACAAGTCGTCATCGTCGCCCGTCCACGCCTCGGCCAAGGCCACTATTGCCGGCACCGACGTGGAGTGCGGCTATGGCTACGCCTACCGTAGCATCCCGGAGGCTGTGCGTCGGGGCTTCATCACCGAGGCCGAAGTCGACAAGCATGTCATCCGCCTGCTCGAAGGCCGCTTCGACCTGGGCGAGATGGACGACCCGTCGCTGGTGGAGTGGTCACGCATCCCCTATTCGGCCATGTCTACTAAAGCCTCTGCCCAGCTGTCGCTCAATATGGCGCGTCAGACCATCGTCCTGCTGCAGAACAAGAACGACGTGCTGCCCCTGAAGAAGGGTGCTGAGAAGATTGCCGTCATCGGTCCCAATGCCGACAACGCCCCGATGATGTGGGGCAACTACAACGGTATGCCTAACCACACCGTCACCATCCTCGACGGCATCCGTGCCAAGCAGAAGAAACTGTTCTATGCCCCCGGCTGCGACCTCACCTACGACCGCGTCATGGACTGCCTCATGGCGTCGCAGTGCAGCTTCGGCGGCAAGAAGGGCCTGAAGGGCACCTTCTGGAACAACCGCGAGATGGAGGGCAAACCCGTCACCACGCAGTACTACACCACACCCCTGGCCGTGACGACTGCCGGTATGCACAACTTCGCCCCCGGCGTCAACCTCGAAGCCTTCTCGGCCAAGTACGAGACCGTCTTCACACCGAAGGAGGCCGGCGAATACGTGGTCAACGTGGAGGGCTGCGGCCATTTCGAACTCTACATCGACGGCGAGCAGAAGTTCCGCCACCACACCTGGCGCACGACGCCCAACCGCGTGGCCATCCAGGCCGAGAAGGGCAAGAGCTACAACATCGAGGTGCGCTTCTCGCATATCCATACCTACAACGCCAACCTGAAGATTAACGTGGCCAAGGAACAGCCCATAGACTACCAGACCGTCATCCGTCAGCTGAAGGGTATCGACAAGGTGGTCTTCGTCGGTGGCATATCGCCAGCCCTTGAGGGCGAGGAGATGCCCGTCGACATCGAGGGCTTCCGGGGTGGCGACCGCACGAGCATCGAACTGCCGCGTGTGCAGCGCGACTTCCTCCGTGCCCTGAAGGAAGCTGGCAAGACCGTCATCTTCGTCAACTGCTCCGGCTCGTGCATCGCCCTGCAGCCCGAGACGGAGACCTGCGATGCCATCGTCCAGGCATGGTATGCCGGACAGGAGGGCGGAACGGCCATTGCCGACGTGCTCTTCGGCGACTACAACCCCGGCGGCAAACTGGCGGTGACGTTCTATAAGAACGATGCCCAGTTGCCCGGCTATGAGGACTACTCGATGAAGGGTCGCACCTATCGCTACTTCAACGACGCTCTCTTCCCCTTCGGCTATGGCCTGAGCTATACGACTTTCCGCGTCGACGGCGGCTCATGGCAGGCTGCTGCTGATGGGGGCACCCTGACGGTGAACGTCAGCAATACGGGGCGTCGCGACGGTTCGGAGGTGGTGCAGCTCTACATCCGCAACCTGCAGGACCCCGACGGCCCCATGAAGTCGCTGCGCGCCTTCAAACGGGTCGACGTGAAGGCCGGTCAGACCGCTACCGTGGCCCTGAAGCTCGACAAGAAGAGCTTCGAGTTCTGGGATGCTGAGACGAACACCATGCGCACGAAGGCCGGACAGTATGAACTGTTCTATGGCAACAGCTCGCGCGACGCCGACCTGCAGAAAACGACCGTGACTATTCAATAATCAACTAACCCGCAACCCAATGAAGAAAATACTGTTATTCATCGCTGTACTGATACAGCTCTCGGCCGTCCAGGCTGCCGACCGCTTCGTCACGTTCAAGCCTGTTGCCGACGCGCTGCCGCTGGCCACTGCCACCGTCAGCTTCAGCGACCAGGACTATGAGGCGGTCAAGATTGCCATCGCCAACCTGCAGGCCGACTTCCAGCGTGTAGGACTCAGCCTCACGGCAGGCACGTCAGCCGAAGGCACCAGCATCCTCATCGGCACCCTCGGCAAGAACCCCGCCATAGACCGCCTGAAACTGAAGGACCTGAAGGGCAAGCGCGAGAAGTTTATCATCACCAATGTCGGCAACCAGATTGTCATTGCCGGCAGCGACCGCCGAGGCACCGTCTACGGCATCTACGAACTGAGCAGCCAGTTGGGCGTTTCGCCCTGGTACTGGTGGGCTGATGCCCCCGTCACCAAGCGCGACAATGCCTGGTTTCTGAAGGGCACCTACACCGACGGCGAACCGGCTGTCGACTTCCGTGGCCTCTTCCTCAACGATGAGGCTCCCTGTCTGACGTCGTGGGTGAAGAACACCTTCGGTACAGGCTTTGGCGACCACCGCTTCTACGAGAAGGTCTTCGAGCTCATCCTGCGTCTGAAGGGAAATATGCTCTGGCCTGCCATGTGGGGCTGGGCGTTCTATGCCGACGACCCCGAGAACGGCAAGACCGCCGACCGCATGGGCGTCATCATGGGCACCAGCCACCACGAGCCGATGGCGCGCAACCACCAGGAGTATGCCCGCCGCCGCAAGGAGTGGGGAGCCTGGAACTACAGGACGAACAAGGAGAACCTCGACCGGTTCTTCCGCGAGGGTATCGAGCGCATGAAGGACACTGAGGACATGGTGACCATCGGCATGCGTGGCGACGGCGATGAGGCGATGAGCGACAAGACCGACGTCGACCTGATGCGGAGCATCGTCGACAACCAGCGCCGCATCATCAAGGAGGTGACGGGGCGTCCGGCTAACAAGACGACACAGGTGTGGGCGCTCTATAAGGAGGTGCAGGACTACTACGACGCCGGCTTCCGCGTGCCCGACGATGTCATCATGCTCGTCTGCGACGACAACTGGGGCAACATCCGCCGCGTGCCTGTCACACCGCAGGAGAAGAAGCACCCCGGCGGCTGGGGCATCTACTACCACGTCGACTACGTGGGCGCTCCCCGCAACACGAAGTGGATTAACGTCACGCAGACGCAGCAGATGTTCGAGCAGCTGTCGCTGGCCTACGACCACGGCATACAGCGCATGTGGATTCTGAATGTCGGCGACCTCAAGCCGATGGAGTACCCCATCCAGCTGTTTATGGATATGGCATGGAACCCGAAGGCATACACGCTGCAGGACGTCACCCGCCATACTGCCCTGTTCTTCCGCCGCACCATGGGCTGCAAGCAGGCTAAGGAGGTGGCCGACATCTACAACCGCAACTGCCAGTATATGGCCCGTGTCACGCCCGAGATGCTCGACGCCTCGACCTATAACGTCGAGACGGGAGAGTGGCGACAGGTGGCCGACGACTATGCCCGTCTGGAGCGCCGCGCCCTGCGCCTCTACGACAGCATCCCTGCCGAAGGACGCGACTTCTACCGGCAGCTCGTCCTCTTTCCCGTGCAGGCTATGGCCAACCTCTACGATATGTACTATGCCCAGGCCATGAACCAGTATCTGGCAAAGGCTGGCAGTCCCGATGCCAACGAGTGGGCCACCGAGGTCAGCCGTTGCTTCAAGCGCGACTCGCTGCTCTGCCTGCATTATAACAAGGTGATGAGTGGCGGCAAGTGGGATGGCTTCATGACGCAGAAGCACATCGGCTATCGCTCGTGGAACGACAACTTCCGCCACGATATGCTTCCCCGTACCACGACCGTCGCTGCCGACGCTCCTGCGGGCTACTCCTTCGCAGCCTCTGCCGGCTACGTCTCCATCGAGGCCGAGCACTATTACAGTGCGAAGGCTTCGGCAGGCACCCAGTGGAGCGTCTATCCCTACTACGGCCGCACACGCAGTGCCGTGGCACTGACGCCCTATACCCAGCCCGTCGGCGATGCTGCACTGACCTACCGCTTCACGCTGCCCGCCGGTGTCAAGAAGGCTACCGTACACGTCGTCACGAAGTCAACGCTCGACTTCCTTAATGTCGGCGGACATGAGTACACCGTCAGCCTCGACGGCAGCGAACCGCAGACCGTCAACATGAACAAGACGCTGGTCGACCGTCAGCCCTATATGTACTCCGACTTCTATCCCGCTGTCGCCCGCCGCGTCATAGAGAAGACCGTCGAAGTCAGCGTCGCCAAGGACGGCGACCACGAGCTGACCATCCGCCCCCGTCATCCCGGCATCGTCTTCGAGAAGATTGTCGTCGACTTCGGTGGCTACAAGCCTTCCTACCTCTGGATGGACGAGTCGCCCTATAAACGATAAGACAATGAAACAGAAAACAGATTTCTTGGTTAGAATAGCCTTGGTCGTACTGTTGCTGCTTGGCGTTAGCGTTCAGGCTAACGCCGGCAGCGACCAGACGCTGCGTAAGAACGGTTCGGTTGTCGGACGCATTGAGTCTAACGGCGATGTCCGCATCGGCGGCACCATCAAGGGAAAGTTCGAATCCAACGGCGATATCCGCGTCAACGGTTCCGTCGAAGGAAAGATTGAGTCTAATGGCGACATCCGTAAGCGTGGCTCCATCGTCGGCAAGGTGGAGTCGAACGGCGACGTCCGCATCAGCGGCAGCATTGTCGGCAAGGTAGAGTCTAACGGCGATATCCGTAAGAACGGCTCTATTATTGGCAAGGTTGAGAACCTCACCGACAAATATCAGGCCGCCGTCATGTATTTCTTCGACTTCTTCGCGTTATAACCGACTTAAAATGCGTCAGCATCCTTGATGGCATCGTATTCGGCTATTGCCTCAGCCATACGGGCATCAAGGTCGGCCAGACGGTAAAGCCCGTCACTATTGACCGTCAGACCGTCAATGGTGACGGGCTGTATAATTGGTGGCTCTTCAAACGAGAGTAGCGCGCGGGCATGCTTCTGCCTGTATTTCGCATAGACCAGGTTTATGGCGACATAGTCTTCGCTGCCGCCGCTCCATTTCTCGAAGACGAGCTTCGAACCGATGGGCGTGCGCAATTCCAACGCCTGCTCTGTCTCCGGAAGGTTCAAGCGCAAAGCTGCGCTGATGCTGGCTAAGTTGCTATCATGGCCACAGAGGAACGTGAACTTACGCCCGTCATGGTGCAGTTCCTCGCGGATGCGGCTCACTAACGGATAGGCCAGGTTGACGGCAGCACTGTGGGCGGTGAAGAGCAGACCGTCGTACACCTCTTTGATGCCGCAGACAGCACGCCACTGCTCCTCGGTCAGCTCATGGCCGAAGGCCGTCATACTCTCGCTCTCGTAGCACTGCAGCACCAACGCGTCGGCCACGCTGTTGGCTAACTTATAGCCGCCACTCATCTTCGGTTCGTCGCCCTTCTCTATTTTGAACTTCGTATCGTCGTACCAGAAGTGCGTCGTATCGTTCTGCGCTGCCGGCGAGTGTGCCATATCGATGACATCCTCTATCAGCGTCAGCACAGGCTGTACAGACTGCATCCACGCCTGCGGACCACCGTGTATCGCATTGATCTCGTTGAGGACCTGCTGACGATAGCTGTCGTTCATCTTCGTGAATTTGGGCGTAAACAGCGGGTCCATCTTGTCCTCGTCGAACTTATGCTGAATCTCCACGTTGGCAAAAGGCAGGAAACCGGCAGAGAAATACTTCGCCGTGGCAAACGTGCGCTGGCGCGAGTTGGCATAGAACAGCACCTCGTCGTCCACCGGACGGCAGTTGTCGGGTAACAGTCCTGCGCTGACTACCCATTTACGGAAGAACTGCCCCATCTCCGTCTCCAGCACACCGCCGCGCTGCGACAGCTGGCTGCTGGGCGATGTCCACTTAAACCACTCGTATGGCGTCACCCGCATATAGGCAGCGCCGCCGGACGTCAGCGGCGAACGGATATTGTGACGGCTCATCACCACCACCTCTTTCAGTTCATATTTCGCCCTGAAGTCATCGGAGCGCTCCGTCTGAGCCTGCAGGCTCGTTGCAGCCATTATGGCAGCTGCTACCATCATCAAACATTTGTTCATCTCTTCTCTTTTTATGACGCAAAGATAGCAAAATGTTCCACCCCCCCCAAATTTATTTCTATAAAAATCGCCAATCCCCATAGATTTCTCTGTCAATCCCCACAATTTTTGGTTCAGAGTGTCCTGCGGCTCTCCCGCAGGAACACCCTCCTTTCCCGCGCGCGAGTGAACGTTAATCTATCTGAATTGTTTGTCTGTTAAAGGGATTATTTGTAACTTTGCGGGCAAAATCGAATTTTAACGTTAAAAAAGATCTTTTTTAGGATGAAACAATTTAGAATCGTGGACAACGTCTGCGGCTGGTTAGCGTTTCTGATAGCCGCTTTCGTGTATTGCTCCACCATTGAACCGACGGCCTCGTTCTGGGACTGTCCGGAGTTTATTACCACCGGCTACAGGCTGGAAGTAGGACACCCGCCAGGGGCACCGTTCTTCATGCTGACGGCCAACCTCTTCTCGCAGTTTGCCAGCGACCCGACACAGGTGGCCTACTGGGTGAACACGATGAGCGCCCTGCTCTCGGCGACGTGTATCCTGTTCCTCTTCTGGTCAATCACGCATCTGACGCGACGACTGCTCATCGATAAGTGGGACGAGCTGACCACCGCCAAACTCATAGCCATCGAGGCTGCGGGCATGGTGGGTGCGCTGATCTACACGTTCAGCGACACATTCTGGTTCTCAGCCGTCGAGGGCGAGGTGTATGCCTATTCGTCGGCCTTTACGGCTGTCGTCTTCTGGCTCATACTGAAATGGGAGGACCATGCCGACGAGCCGCATGCCGACCGCTGGCTGGTGCTGATAATGTATATGACGGGTCTGTCCATCGGCGTTCACTTGCTGAACCTGCTCTGTCTGCCGGCCATCGTGCTGGTGTGGTACTACAAGCGCTACCCCAATGCCAACGCCAAGGGGTCGCTGGTGGCCCTGCTTGTCTCGTTCGCCTTAGTGGCCGTCGTGCTCTATGGCGTCGTGCCGGGCATCATCACCGTTGGCGGCTGGTTCGAGCTGCTGTTTGTCAACACGCTCGGTATGTCGTTCAACACAGGACTCTACGTCTATATCCTCTGCTTGGCTGCGGCCACTATCTGGGCTATCTATGAGACGCAGAACGCTACCGATTCGAACTGGAAGCGTCAGAATATCGCCTTCATGCTGTCGGTAGCCCTGTTGGGTATACCGTTCTACGGCTACGGCTGGTCGGCTTTCTTCATCGGTGTCGTCGTGCTGGTAGCGCTGTGGTTCGTGCTGAACCGCCGCATATTGCCTTCGGGCGAGACGAAGCGCGTGGCCGTGGTATCACCGCGCCTGAAGAACACCGCCCTGCTCTGTATGCTGATGCTGATGATCGGCTATTCGACATACGCCGTCATCGTCATCCGTTCGGACGCTAACCCCCCGATGGATCAGAACTCGCCGGAGGACATCTTTACGCTGGGCGACTACCTCGGCCGCGACCAGTACGGTCAGCGCCCCCTGTTCTACGGTCAGGCCTACACCTCGCAGGTGGCTTTGGAGCAGGATGGCAACGTCTGCCGTCCCGTCATGTCGACGGGCAAGCCCGTCTGGCAGCGTAAGGAGAAGGCTTCGAAGGACGAGAAGGACTCTTACTTCGTTGTCCGTACGAAGGATGAATACAAGTACGCACAGAATATGCTGTTCCCACGTATGTACGACGCCGGCCACGCCCGCGACTACGAGTCGTGGATGGGCGACATCAGCGGTTCGGAGGTCCCCTACGACCGCTGTGGCGAGAACATGATGGTGAAGGTGCCGTCGCAGTGGGAGAACCTGCGTTTCTTCTTCTCATACCAGTGCAACTGGATGTACTGGCGCTACTTCATGTGGAACTTCGCTGGCCGTCAGAACGACATCCAGGGCCACGGCGAACTGGAGCACGGCAACTGGCTGACAGGTATATCGTTCATCGACAACGCTCGCTTAGGCGACCAGTCGATGCTGCCCGACGAGCTGAAGGAGAACAAGGGTCACAACGTGTTCTACTGTCTGCCGCTGCTGCTCGGTCTTATCGGCCTGTTCTGGCAGTCGATGAAGAAAGGTCAGAAGGGTATCCAGCAGTTCTGGGTCGTCTTCTTCCTGTTCTTCATGACGGGTCTGGCCATCGTCGTCTACCTGAACCAGACGCCCGTCCAGCCGCGTGAGCGCGACTACGCCTACGCCGGCTCGTTCTATGCCTTCGCTATCTGGTGTGGCATGGGTGTGGCAGCACTGTGGGAGACCCTCCTCCGACTCCTCCCTGGAGGGCGGAGAGTAAATACTTCTGCAGCAGAACAATCTACTCCCCTCCATCAAAGGGAGGGGCTGGGGGTGGGTCTCTCCATCTTGGTTGGCCTCGCCTGTCTCCTGGTTCCCATCCAGATGGCCTCGCAGACCTGGGACGACCACGATCGCTCAGGGCGTTACACCTGCCGCGACTTCGGCCAGAACTACCTCATGACGCTGCAGGACAAGGGTAACCCCATCATCTTCACCAACGGCGATAACGACACCTTCCCCCTGTGGTACAACCAGGACACCGAGGGTGTGCGTACCGACGCCCGCGTCTGCAACCTCTCATACCTGCAGACCGACTGGTATATCGACCAGATGAAGCGTCCGGCCTACGACTCGCCTTCAGTGCCCATCTCGTGGGAGCGTATTGAATACTGCGCCGGCACGAACGAGTACGTCCAGGTGGAGCCTAACCTAAAGCAGCAGGTGCTGCAGCTCTACGAGGAGAATCCCGAGGAGGCACGCAAGATGTGGGGCGACGAACCCTTCGAACTGAAAAATGTGCTGAAATACTGGGTGCGCTCAACGAACAAGGACTTCCACGTCATCCCCACCGACACCGTCTATATGACCATCGACAAGGAGGCCGTGCGCCGCTCGGGCATGATGCTGCAGGGCGACTCCATCCCCGACCGCATGGTCATCTCGCTCAAGGGTAAGAGCGCCCTCTACAAAGGCGACCTGATGATGCTCGAGATGATTGAACAGTGCAACTGGGAGCGTCCTATCTACGTGGCACTCACCGTCGGTTCTGAGAACTACATGAACCTCGGCGACAACTTCGTGCAGGAGGGACTGGCCAACCGCATCACGCCGTTCACCACGAAGGGCACGGGCCTGAAGACCTTCGACACGGAGAAGACCTATGAGAACGTCACCAAGCGCTATAAGTTCGGCAATGTATCGCAGAAGGGCATCTACCTCGACGAGACCGTCATGCGTATGTGCTACACCCACCGCCGTCTGCTGTCGCAGTTGGCTGCCAACCTGGCCGGCGAAGGCAAGAAAGACAAGGCTGCAGAGGTGCTGGCACTGGCCGAGAAGGAGATTCCCACCTACAACGTTCCTGCCGACTTTGCTAGCGGTTCGCTCGACATGATACGCACCTACCTTACCATCGGCCAGAAGGATAAGGCTAAGCAGCTGCTTGGCCAGCTCTGGACGAAGTCAGAACAGTATATGCGCTGGTACTGCTCGCTCGACGGTCTGCGCTTCGCCGGTGTACAGCAGGACTGCCAGATGCATCTGTATATCCTGGAGGTATTGGCACAGATGGCTGGCGATACCGACGAGAAGACAGCAGCGAAGTACGAACAACAACTTGAAACCATCTTCCGCCACTATCAGAGCAAAGGCGGAAATCTGGGAATGTAAATGATTATAGAGCAACCAGGAGTCTACCTCCGCTGGCTCTATCCGAGGGCTCTTTGGAGAATGGACCGTCACGAGAAGGCAGTGTACCTGACCTTCGACGACGGTCCCATTCCAGAAGCCACCCCCTACATTCTCGAAATACTAAGGAAATATCAGGTTCGCGCCACATTCTTTATGGTGGGCGACAACGTGCGGAAACATCCTGACCTCTACAAGGCCATCGTGGCCGACGGCCATCAGGTGGGCAACCACTCGCACAACCACATCAGCGGTCTGCGCCGCACCTTCCACGAGTATTCCTACAACGTGGAGCATGCCAACGCCTACATCCACAGCCACCTCTTCCGGCCGCCTCACGGTTGGATGCGTATCATACAGTACTACCTGATTATGCGCCGTTACAAGGTGGTGATGTGGGATTTGGTAACCCGCGACTATTCAAAGTGGACGACCGCCGAAGATGTCTTTGCCAATGTCCGCCGCTACGCTCGTAACGGCTCCATCATCACCTTTCACGACTCTGTCAAGTCCATTGAAAAGCTGAAGATAGCCTTGCCCAAGAGCATCGAGTGGCTCCGCGCCCAAGGCTATGCCTTTAAGATTATTGACTAATCAATTGTTTAAACTGTAATCTCACCACTGCCGTAACAACGGTGGTGGCGTTCGTCGTAAATGACGCAGAACTGTCCTGGTGCCACACCGTGGATAGGGGCGTCGGCGTGAACCATATATCGGCCGGCAGCGAGAGGTTCCAGGCGGGCGGGCAGGTACTCGGGCGTATGGCGAATCTTCAGCGTGATACGCTCTGGCGGCAACTGACCGTTGATGCTGTGGAAGTCGTGGATGGGGAAGTCCTGCTTGTAGGCCGTCTGCGGGTCGTAGCCGTGACTGACGTAGAGCACGTTCTGAGCCACGTCCTTCTTCACCACAAACCACGGGCCGCCGCTGAAGCCCATACCCTTGCGCTGGCCGATGGTGTGAAACCACAGTCCCTTGTGCTCACCGATGCGCTTGCCGGTCTCCAGCTCGACGACGTCGCCGGGCTGCTCGCCAAGATAGCGACGGATATATTCGTTATAGTTGATCTTTCCCAAAAAGCAGATGCCCTGCGAGTCCTTGCGGCGGGCACTCACCAAGTGTTCGCGCTCAGCAATCACACGCACCTCGTCCTTCATGTAGTGGCCAATGGGGAACAGCGCCTTCTCCAACTGCCAGTCGTAGATCTGGGCTAAGAAGTCCGTCTGGTCTTTCACGGGGTCGGGGCTGGTGCAGAGCCATTTCAATTTACTATTTGACAATTTACTATTTACGATTTCTTCTTCCGTCGTAGCATAATGCCCCGTGGCAATGAGGTCGTAGTCGTGGCCACGCTTCTCGTGGAAGGCGCCGAACTTGATGAGGCGATTGCACATTACGTCGGGGTTGGGCGTCAGTCCCGCGCGTACCTTATCCATAGTGTACTTTGTCACCTGGTCCCAATACTCGCGGTGACAGTCGACGACTTCGAGCTTGCAGCCGTATTTCGCTGCCACCGCCGTCGCCATCTCCAGGTCCTCCTCCGAGGAGCAGTCCCACTCCTCTTCCTCTTCCGGCCCTATCTTGATATAGAAACAGTCGGGATGCAGTCCCAACCGCGCCAGCTCATAGACTACGACCGACGAGTCAACGCCGCCCGACAACAGCACAGCAATACGCTTATTTTCCAGTTCCTTTACGTTCATGGGTGCAAAGTTACTAACTTTTTTCGTAATTCTTGTTAAAAAACAGGAGAAATCCATTGCCATTCCAAAAATAGTTCATATCTTTGCGATATCAAAATGATATTACTTTAAAAACTTAGAATTATGGAAACAAAGGAGTTTAACTTCAACGGAATGGTACTGAACGGCTTCCTGATGCTGTTCGTCAACTTCGCCGTGCTGGCATTGTCAATCTATGGTATCGTCAGTAGCATCATCATGCTCGACGGCAGCAACGGTGCACAGGGCGGCTGGCTGCTTGGCGGCAGCATCCTGCTCTTGATTGTGAACATCATCATGTGGTGCGGACTCATGCAGTTAGAGCCCAACGAGGCCCGCGTCACCACATGGTTCGGTAAGTACGGCGGCACGTTCAGCGAGACGGGCTTCTACTGGATCAACCCGTTCTATGGCACGAAGAAGGTGAGCCTGCGCGCACGTAACCTCGACGCCGAACCCATCAAGGTGAACGACAAGACGGGCAACCCCGTGATGATTGGTCTGGTGCTGGTGTGGAAACTGAAGGACACCTACAAGGCTCTGTTCGAGGTTGACTCGCAGACGATGGCCAACGCCCCGCAGGGCCAGATAGGCACCGACGTGCGCTCCATCATGAACGCCCTCGAGAACTTTGTCCGCGTACAGAGCGACGCTGCCCTGCGCCAGGTGGCCGGACAGTATGCCTACGACGACGAAGACAACAGAACGAACGAGCTGACGCTGCGTAGCGGTGGCGAGGAGATCAACGACCAGTTAGAGCAGAAGCTGAACGAGCGTCTGGCACTCGCCGGCATCGAGGTGGTCGAGGCCCGCATCAACTACTTGGCCTACGCCCCAGAGATTGCCGCCGTCATGCTGCGCAGACAGCAGGCCTCGGCCATCATCACTGCCCGCGAGAAGATTGTCGAGGGTGCTGTGTCGATGGTGAAGATGGCGCTCGACAAGCTGTCGACAGAAGAGATTGTCGAGCTCGACGACGACAAGAAGGCCGCCATGGTCTCGAACCTCCTCGTCGTGCTCTGTGGTGACGACTCGGCGCAGCCAGTAGTTAACACGGGTACCCTGAATCACTAAGAGGTGAGAATTGAGAATGGCAAAGAAAGAGACGAAGAACTTCATCCTGCGCGTCGACGCCGATACGATGGACGCGATAGAGGCCTGGGCTGCTGACGAGTTCCGCAGCACCAATGGTCAGCTGCAGTGGATCATCACCGAGGCACTGCGGAAGGCGAAGCGTCTGCCAAAAAAGAAAAATCAACCCTCAAACGACAACAATCATGAATAGAAAGAAAGCTTTAATGTTGATCATGGTATTGCAGTTGCTGTTCTTAGGCATACTGGCATTACTGTTCGTTAATGGAATGATGGGCATCACGGCCTTTATTGCCACGTTTGTCGTCATTGCCTTTGTATCCACCGCCCTCACCCTTGTCGCTGTCCGTAAATTACCCCAGTAGTCATGAAACTAATCAAGCAGAAAGAGAAGCAGAAGATTCAGGTACACCGCACGACGGAGGGCACCATCTTCGAGATGGCGTTCGCGGTATTAGCGGTTGTAGTGTGGGCATTTGTTATCTGGATGATCTGTCGGGCACCAGACGTCATCGCCACCCACTTCGATGCCCACGGGCGTCCTAACGGCTACGGCTCGCCGTGGGGTCTGCTTGTTCCCAGTATCATCATGACGGTGGCGGGCATCGGCCTGCTGGTCTGTGCCTACTATCCGCACCTCATCAACATGCCGGTGGAGATAAAGACGACGCGGCAGTTTGAGCTGGCCATCCGTATGACGCGCATCACGGCTTTGATTATGCTCTTGGTGACGCTGGCCATCCCCATGACGCTGTTAGCCTTCGCCACCCCTCAGCCGTGGCCCGTCCTCGGCACCCTCGCCCTGATGCTTGTCTTCATCATCTACTACTGCGTGCGAATCCATAGGGCAAAAGCCTCGTAAAAAAACGATAGGTGTTAGATTACACATTTTGTGTTACACATTTTGTGTAGTCAAAAAAAAATCGTATCTTTGCAGCGAACTTTTCGAATAATTGAATGCAAATTTGAGAAATAACAATACTGACCCCACCCCCGACCCCTCCCCTACAAGGGAGGGGAGAACGGCGCGGCTTGCTTTCAGGCGGTAGCCCTTCCCCTCCCATGTAGGGGAGGGGCCAGGGGTGGGGTCAGTAACTAAGTTATATATATATATATCAGAATTTGGAACTATTTATATAAGTTGTAGGTATGGAGAATCCGTTTACTATCAAATCGTACGAGTCAAAGGAACTGTTTTGTGACCGTGAAGAAGAACTCCAGTTGATGATGCGCAATTGCATCAACAACACAGATATGACGCTGATATCAAAGAGGCGTATGGGTAAAACGGGACTGATACTACGCCTATTTGACGAGCTGAAAGATGTAAGACCTGATATCCATACCATCTATTTCGACATCTTTGCCTCACGCAACATCGATGATTTTATCAAACTGATGGCAGAAGCTGCCATGAAGTCATTCCCGGAAAAGACATCAATGGGAGAGAAACTGTTGAAGTTCATCAAATCACTCCGTCCACAACTCTCGTTCGATAACATCACGGGGGAGCCTCAGTTGCAGATAGCCTATCAGACTGCCCATGAAAAAGAATACACACTGAAAGGACTCTTCGATTTCCTTGACAGCCAAAACGAGCATATCGTCATAGCCATTGATGAATTCCAGCAGATACGAGAATATCCTGAACAGAATATGGAAGCCCTACTGCGAACCTATATTCAGCAGACCCACAATCTGACTTTTGTGTTCTGTGGCAGTAAGAAGCGCATGATGGCCGATATCTTTGCCAACGAGAAGAAACCGTTTTATAATAGCACAGCTTTCGTGTCGCTCGATAAAATATCTGAAGAATCCTACTCTATTTTCATCCGTCGACTGTTTGGTGAACGACAACGCAGCATTACTGATGAGGCATTGCTATTCATTCTGGACTGGACTCGCCGCCATACCTATTACACCCAGCAGCTCTGCCATACTGTTTATGCAAATGGGAGTACAGACGTCACTGTTGAGGATGTAAAGAAGGCCTGCGAGCAACTGATGAAACAGGGTGAGGCTGTCTATCTCCAGTACCGTCAGATGTTGACAGATAAGCAATGGGGCTATCTTATCGCTGTTGCCAAAGAAGGATGCGTTCAGCAGATTTCGGCCTCTGCCTTCCTTAAGAAACACAAAATTGGTACACCTTCAGTTTCCCGTCGTCTTGCAGAAGCCCTCTGCGAGAAAGGCCTGCTCAACGACGATGTCACCCTTGAAGGAACAATCTACTCTCTTAGCGATGTTTTCCTTTCTCACTGGATGGAACGCTTGTAATCAGTTCCGGCCGCAGTGAATATGGGGATTTCAAATCTTGTGTACGCGCATGCGCGCACGCTATATACATACAGGACTGTAGTTTGGTGACACCTCTTACACCTACCACTGATTAACGCATTATAACAGAATTGTTTTTTGAAACGAATTTGAATAATTGAAATAATTTAATCCACAAATTTTTATAATAATTATTCGCAAACAAAGCGCATACAAAGTCTTCAAATCCCCCAAATTATAATTATTCAAATTTATGGGCAAAATTATAATAATTATTCAAATTCGTTTCTTTAATATTGTGTTTGGCGTATCCGAAAATGTTTCACGCGAAAAGCTGAAAACGTACAAGCCTCTCGTAAAAATTTAACGGCCGCTCGTAAAAAAATATAAGCCTCTCGTAAATGTTTCACAGCATGACAATATGACCAGGTGTCACCATTGGTGCGACTATAGGTGCGACTTAGTACCGAAAAATAGCCCCTGATTTTCAGATAGTTAAGTGCCAGGTGTAAGAGGTGTCACCTATTGTTTCTATAACATTGCGTGTAGAGCACACCCGACCAGCCGACTCAGTGCTGATATTGGCCCATATCAGCCTCTCTCTCGCCTCGCGGCGGCGAAGCGTAACGGCCATTCAGCAATATTCTTCGTACTTAGATGGAACAAGAATTCTGCAAATTTTGGCGGGAACACAAGAAATTATCTGCTTATATTTGGCCAAATCGTGTCATTTTTGTACCTTTGTGGCCAAATAGCGACATTTTATGATAGGAAGAAAAGTAGAACAGGAGCTTCTCCAAGAGGCAATAGAGAAGGACAGGGCACAGTTTGTTGTGGTTTATGGACGCCGCAGGGTTGGAAAGACTTTTCTCGTGAATGAGTTTTTCCAGAACAGGTATGCGTTCAAGCATACAGCTGTATCGCCACTAAATGAAAACATGAAGCCCAAGCATAACCTGATGAAGATACAGCTAAGGGAATTCTACTATTCGCTGCGCTCCTTTGGACTTCCGGCTGGCAGTTCGGTACCATCAGACTGGTTTGAGGCTTTCCACCAGCTACAGGAGTTGTTAGAGGCGAAGCAAACTCCCGGTCAGCCATGCGTGATATTCCTTGACGAGCTACCTTGGCTTGACACTCCGAGGGCTAACTTCGTACCAGCCTTTGAGCATTTCTGCAATGACTGGGTGCTGGCTCGGAAATATGTGAAGCTGATAGTGTGTGGGAGTGCCACGTCATGGATTCTCGACAAGCTGGTAAACAACAAGGGAGGCTTGTATGGCAGGGTAACTCTACCGATGTTCGTAGAGCCTTTCACCTTAAAAGAGTGCAAAGAGTTCTTCCATGATGGAGGGTATGCAATGGACGATTATGACATCGTTTTGTCATATATGGCTTTCGGTGGCATACCTTACTACCTTGACCAGTTCAGGAAGGGATTTAGTGTCCCCCAGAATTTTGATGCCCTCCTCTATGGCAGACAAGCCCCGCTTGGCGATGAGTTCGACAGGCTCTTCAGTTCACAGTTTGCCCATCCCGGCGAGTTGCAAAAGATTGTCACATTACTTGCCAGTAAAAGGGCTGGATATACGCGCGAGGAAATTGCACAGAAATGTGGCATCACGACTGGTGGTGGTCTCACGCGAATGCTTTCTGCTCTTGAGAAGAGTACGTTTGTCTCGCCCTATATTCCATTTGGCGAGAAATTGCAGAAATACAGGCTTACAGACCCTTTCTGCAAGTTCTACCTGAAGCATGTTAAAGACAACCGTAACAGGACTGCCTATTGGCAGTCGATGTTCAATTCCCCAGCCATGCTGGCATGGTCGGGATATGCCTTCGAGGATGTCTGCCATTCACATGTCAGGCAGATAAAGAGAGCATTGGGCATCGGCGACGTAACCACTCGAGAGTCATCATGGATTGTTTCTGGCACAGAGGCAGAGAGAGGGATGCAGATTGACATGGTAATAGACCGCGATGACCGTAAGATATGTCTTTGCGAGATGAAATTTTCACAAGGAAGGTTTTCCGTACGGCGCGATTACGCAGAAAAACTCCAGGAACGCATCCGCCGTACCATGGAGTTCACGGGAAATAGCAAGCCGGTAATCTCCGTACTCGTCACCACATATGGCATTGAGAGAAATGAATATTCAAACAGATTTCAAAAAGTTGTGACCATGGATGATTTGTTCAGTCTCTGATGCAGTGGAGTTTGTTGTCGTAGAAAACCATGCCTACAGATGCTTCTTAGGATAGAGGGCGTCCCACCACGTGGGGTCGCCCTTTAACCATTTCTGGAACCAGGCCATCTGCGTGGCGAGCCATTTCTCACGTTTGGCGTAGTCGAGGATGTGGTGGTTCTCACCCTCGACCTCGACGAGCGCCACCTCGCGGCCTAAGAGCTTCAGGGCGGTGAACATCTGGAGGCTCTCGATGAGCGGCACGTTGGTGTCGGCATTGCCGTGAAGCAACAGCAGCGGCGTGTGAATCTTGTCGGCATTGAAGAGCGGCGACTGGTCGACGTAAAGCTGGCGGTGCGACCACGGGTAGCTGTTGGCCATCGAGACCTCGCTGTAGTTGTAGCCCCAGTAGCCCTCGCCCCAGTAGCTGGTGTGGTTGGTGATGCCGGCGTGGCTGACGGCGCAGGCGAAGATGTCGGTGACGGTCTGCAGATACTGAGTCATGAAGCCGCCGTAGGAGGCGCCCATACAGCCTATCTTCGTGGCGTCGATGAACGGATGGTCGGCACAGATTTTCTTCGTGCCCTCAATGATGTCACCGGCCGGAGAACCGCCGGGCACGCTGCCGTCGGCACGAGGTGTACCGCCGGCCGTGTTGACGTGACGCGAGGCCCACTCCTGGCCGAAGCCGGTGGCACCGCTGGGCTGCAGGATATAGGCCACATAGCCCAAGGAGTTCCACATCTGCGGGGCGTAGGGCGACTCGAAGTAGCGCGAGACGGGCGAACAGCCGCCGTAGTAGTAGACTATCATCGGGTACTTTTTCGACGCATCGAAGTCCTTCGGCAAGTACATACGCCCGTAGACGGTGTCGCCGTTAGAGTTCGTGAATTTATAGTCCTGGCAGGTGCCTAACTCGGCATCGCCCAAGGCATCAGCACCGGCAAAGAATGTCTGTGACTTCTTGGTTTTCATATCGTAGACGTAGGCCGAGGCTGGCTCCATCGTGTTATACGACAGATAGGCGATGACAGGCGCATGAGCCGCCATGTCGAAGCGATAGACGTCGTCGCCCTTGCACGGCAGCTGCACAATCTTCCCCGTCTTCGGGTTCAACTGGTAGAGATAGATATAGTCGCGGCACTCAGCACGGAAATACACCATGCCGTCGGCCCACGACCAGTCGGCACCGCCGTCAAGACTCGGGTCGAAGTCCTTGGTCAGCGGCGTCACCTTCTTCGTGGCGATGTCGTAAAGAAACAGCTCGTTCTCCGTCATGCTCGGCGTCTTGTCGGCAGGCAACTGACAGCCGATGCGGCCGAAAGCCTCCGGCGTTCCCGACAGCAGGACCTGACGACCGTCGGGCGAGAAGCCGGCACTGCCGAGGAATCCCTCGCCACGCAGCAGGGTGTCGGTCTTCAGCGTGCGGGCATCCATGACGTACAGGTCCTGCACCTCCGTCGGACGCTTGGCCAGCCGTGAGTACGACGAGCCTACCAGCAGCTTCGAGCCGTCGGCCGTGATGTCGTGCAGGTATTGCCCCTTAGGACCGAAGGTGATGCGCTGCGAGATGCCCGACAGCACGTCGAAGCGTACGAGATAGTGGCGCTTGCGCCAGCCTGGCTGACGGTCGTCCATCTCGACGACCTCGAAGACGTCCTTGTCCTCCTTCGGCCCCTCTTCCTCGGCGGTGACGATGAGGTAGTCTTCCGTCGGGCTGACGGTGTACGAGCCTTCGGGCAGTCCAGCTGCCCAGCGTGTGCGCTCGCCCGTCGTGGGGTTCACCTTATATAATACGCGTAAGCCCTGCTCGCGCTCTTCCTCTAACCAGGCGGCGGTGCGGGGCATCCAGCGCACGTTGTGCGTCGGACGGCTGATGAGGCGGCCCGTCTTTGTGTCACGCAGCTCGTAGGCCCAGCGGCTATTGCCGCCGCGCTCCGTCGTCTGGTAGCTGACGCACACCATGCGTCCGTCGGGCGAGAGCGACACACCGCGCACACGGCGTCCGTCGGTCAGGTCGTGAACCATATAGGGGTGGCGCTGGTCGGTGGTCGGCACGACGGCTATCTGTGTGTCGAACGTCACGCTGATGCTGTCGGTATCGTTAGGCTCGGCGAGATAGCGGATGGCGAAGGTGTGGTGCTCGGGGGCTAACTTCAGCTCGCCGCCGGCCTCTGTGCCGTCGACGAACAGCTTGTAGTTCTTCGGCCCCTTCACCTCGATCTTTCCCTTGACGTAATCGGCGTTGTTGACGAAGAACGACAGCACGCCCACCGACTTCGAGTCCGTCAGCGACGGCAGTCGTCCGCCGCTGAACACGCCCGTCGGTGCGGTCTGCCAGGGTACTGCCGAGAGCAGCGATTGGTTGTCGAACTTACGTCCCTGCACGTCGACGGTGTCGGCGGCTGAGGGTGCGGCCACGGCAAAGGGTCCCGCCTGCCGGAACGCCGTCACCGACGTCTTCACTTGTGCCGATATTGTGACCGACGCTAACCATGCGCCAACCACCATCATCATTTCTTTCTTCATTTTTCTTTGATACAAGTTTTGAAAGTTTTTTTCTACCACGAATTACACGAATTATACGAATTTGGGCTGCGCGTTGTTTTAAATTATTACGAATTTCACAAATGAAATCGTAAGCGATTTCTTGGTGCGCCAACCAATTACTGCGAGCACTCGTGAGTCTTCGACAAGTTTCGTGAAATTCGGTGATGCACTATAATCATCATATTCCGCATGGAAAAATTCGTTTAATTCGCAAAATTCGTGGTCGTAATAAAGCTTGAGATGAAGCCTGTGTCAGTAGGCTTCGCGGTATTTGTTTTCGTCCTTGTCGTCGAGCATGGAGAGGTAGGACTGGTAGCGGCTTTGGGCGATATAGTGGTCCTCGACAGCCTTCAGCACAGCACAGCCGGGTTCGTGGGTGTGGGTGCAGTCGGAGAAACGGCACTGCTTCGAGAACTCGAAAATCTCGCGGAAATAGCTGGTCAGCTCTTCACGCTCCATATCGAACGTACCGAAGCCCTTGATGCCTGGGGTGTCGATGAGGTAAGACCCACCCCCATCCCCTCCCTGTGAGGGAGGGGAGTCATTACTCTGACTGTTGTCTCGTCCGACAGGGGAAGCAGCCCCCCCTCCTTTGGAGGGGGATGGGGGGAGGCCAATCATCTCGGAGAACGTTGTGGTGTGCTGCCCCGTCTGATGGGCATCGCTGATCTCTGCCGTACGCAGGTTGGCACCGGGCACGAGGCGGTTGATGAGCGTCGACTTGCCCACACCGCTGTTGCCGCTGAGCAGCGTGATCTTACCCTCGAGTAGCGGGCGCAGGGCTTCTACGCCGTCGCCTGTCGCTGCCGATATCTGGCGACACTCGTAGCCGACGGTCTCGTAGAGCTGTACCATCAGCTGCTGATAACGCCGCTCGTCGTCGCTGAGCTGGTCGGTCTTGTTGAACACGAGGACGACGGGCACGCGGTAGGCCTCTGCCGAAGCCAAGAAGCGGTCGATGAACGTCGTCGACGTCTCGGGACGCGCAACGGTGACGACGAGCAGGGCCAGATCGACGTTGGCCGCCAGGATGTGACTCTGCTTCGACAGGTTGATGCTCTTGCGGATGATGTAGTTGCGGCGGTCGTCGATGTCGACAATCCACCCTCTCTCTTCTCTCCTCTCTCCACTCTCCTCAATCTTGACCGTCACACGGTCGCCGACGGCCACAGGGTTCGTACTCCGTATGCCCTTGATACGGAAGTTGCCTTTCACTTTACAGTCGAGCAGCTGGCCATCGTCCGTGCGGACGGTGTACCAGCTGCCCGTATTCTTGACGACTAAGCCTTTCATTGCTTAAATGAGGAATGAGAAATGGAATTAGAAATTAGGAATTAGAAATTAGAAATTATGATATGTCATACTATAGTTTGAAACCACAAGTATTTTTTCTACCATAGATTAAACAATCGTGGCTTTAGCCACTTTAATCTGTTTAATCTGTTGAATCTGTGGTCGTTATAAGACTTGCAGACATATCATAATTTCTAATTCCTCATTTCTAATTTCTCATTTCCAATTATACGGTCATGATTTCCTTGTTCTTAGCCTCCATCAGCTCGTCGAGCTTCTTGATATACTTGTCGTGCAGTTTCTGCAGCTCTAGCTCGGCGTCCTTCTCGTTGTCCTCCGACAGGCCGTCCTTGATGGCCTTCTTCAGCTTGTCCTTGATGTCGCCGCGCACGTTGCGCACCTCCACCTTCGCCTTCTCGGCTATCTTGTTACACTGCTTCACCAAGTCGCGGCGGCGCTCCTCGGTGGGCTGGGGGATACCTAAGCGGATGACCTCGCCGTTGTTCTCGGGCGTGATGCCTACGTCGCTGTCCATGATGGCCTTCTCAATGTCGCGAATCTGCTTGCGGTCCCACGGCTTGATGGCGATGGTGCGCGCGTCGGGCGTCGTCACGGTTGCTACTTGGTTCAGGGGCACCTTCGAGCCGTAAGACTCTACCCTGACACCGTCGAGGATGGCCACGTTAGCACGGCCGGCACGTACGCGGCTCAGTTCTTCTTCTAAGAACATGGCTGCCATTTCCATGCGCTCCTCAGCTTTTCCTAATGTTTCTTTTACGTCGATCATAATATTACGTGTTTAGATTTTTCTGCCCTACAAAAGTAACGCTTTTCCGCGAAACCGCCAAGCGTTTTACATTTTTTTTGCTACTAAATTTTGACGTTCTCTATTTTTTCACTACTTTTGCACACAGAAACGAGGTAAAAAAACAAGAGAAACGGACTATGGCCATGCAAATCAGCAAATACCTGCTCGCCAATGAGCGCGACGCGCTCTGGGGACTCACCGTCAGCACCGTAGGGTACGAAGAGATACAGCCCGGCGACGACTACCCTACCCGTGGACATGCCGACGGTTACTACTTTAATCTTGACCGCGGGCGCGAACTCAACGAGTATCAGCTGCTCTATCTCACCGAAGGCGAGGGCATCTTCCACAGCGCCACCGTCCGCGAGGCACCCCTGCGCGAGGGCGACCTTTGGCTGCTCTTCCCCGGCGAATGGCATTCCTATCACCCGAATCCCAAGACAGGATGGAAGAGCTACTGGATAGGCTTCAAGGGCCGCAACATGGACGACCGCGTGCGCGCCGGCTTCCTCTCGCCCCAGAAGCCCATCTACCACGTCGGCTTCAGCGACTCCATCGTCAGCGTCTACAAGACCGCCTACGACGCCGCCGTCGAGGAGGCCGCCTACTCGCAGCAGTATATGGCCGGACTCGTCAATATGCTCATCGGCATGATGTACTCCAAGGAGCGTAACATACAGCTGAGTCGCAATCAGGCGCACGTAGATATGATAGGTAGGGCGCGCCTGCGCATACGCGAGGCCCTCGAGAGCAACCTCACCATCCAGCAGGTGGCCGAGGAGATGGGCATCAGCTACTCCAACTTCCGCAAGCTCTTCAAGGAGCACACCGGCATATCGCCGGCCATCTACCAGCAGGACCTGCGCCTGCAGCGTGCCAAGGAGCTGCTGTCTACTACCGACCTGAGCGTCAAGGAGATAGCCTACCGCCTCGACTTCGAATCCCCTGACTACTTCTCGGCCAAGTTCAAGGCCAAGACGGGGCGCCGTCCCAGCGAACTGCGCCCTACGCGGTAACGTTATTCTCAGGCAGAGAAACGGATTTGCGATAACCGAGGCCTGTAACGTGGCAGATGAGACGGTCGTCCTGATTGGTGACACGCACCTCGACGGAGGGAATCTTGTGGTGGTCGCATACGCTGACGGCTTCGGCCCGCAGATGGTCGCCCTCTTTGGCACTCGAGACGTACATGATGCTGTTGCTGATGCCGACGGTAAGCTGGCCGCGGGCGTTCATCAGGGCTGCTATGGCGAGGTCGGCCAACGTAAACAGGGCGCCGCCCTGACAGACGTTAGCACCGTTCAGGTGGTCTGTTGTTACGACCATTTCTGCCACAGCGTGTTCTGTGCCTACTTCTGTTATCTGGCAGCCGGCGTTGGCTGCAAAGCGGTCTGTGCGATTCAGTAATTCCTGTATGTTCATTGTGTTGATGTTTAGATAGTCAATTTTTTTGAGGTGAATAGCTGGCAGATGTTCTGTCGGGCTACTTCCTTGTGCATCGCTTCTTCGAGCGAGATGCCTGGCGGGTTGATGCACTCTACACGGGCGAAGCCGGCATTCAGCAGTTCCTCGCGGTCGCTGATTCTGCCCGCTATCAGAAAGACAGGGACGTGTCCGCATTTTTCCAGGATTCCCGTCGGCAACTTGCCCATCAGCGTCTGACGGTCGGCAGAGCCTTCGCCAGTGATGACGAGGTCGGCATCTGCAACAAGTTTGCTGAATTGGATGGTGTCGAGCAGCAACTGGATGCCAGAAGTACTTTCCGCGTTGAGGTATTGCAGGAAGGCATAGCCAAGACCGCCGGCAGCACCGGCACCAGCCTCCTGCGAGCGGTCGTAGCCGAAATGCTTGGCAGACAGTTCGGCAAACTTCCTGGCCCGCTTGTCGAGGGCGACTACCATCTCCTGTGTGGCTCCCTTTTGTGGAGCGAAGACGTGGGCTGCGCCCGTCTCGCCATAAAGCGGGTTCTTGACGTCGGAAGCGATAGTGAACCTGACATCCTTCAGAAGCTTGATGTCGTCCCATGAGCCGTGTTTGGCATATCTGTCGATGAGCGCCCTGAGCATACCGATGCCTGCATCGCTCGTGGCGCTGCCGCCCAGTCCGACGATGATGTGCCTTGCCCCTTTGCCGACGGCATCGGCCACCATCTGCCCCGTGCCGTAGCTCGTTGCAACCATCGGGTTGCGCTCTTCATTTGTCAGAAGCGTCAGACCACTGGCCTGAGCAATCTCGATCACTGCCAACTCGTTGTGCAGCAGATATTTCGCCACAACTGGACGCATCAGCGGGTCTCTCACCGTCACCTCCTCTATTCGGCCTCCAATAGCCGCGTGGAACGCGTCCATATAACCCTCGCCGCCATCGCTGACAGGCACCTCAATCATCTCTGCGCCGGGATAAACACTCCTGATACCCTCAGCCGCTGCCTCGTTGGCTTCCTTGGAAGTGAGGCACCCTTTGAACGAATCTATCGCGATAATAACCTTCATACTATGATACTGAAAAGAAATTGCTGGTTGGCGTATTCCCACTCGGCAACGTGGAAACGGATGAGACGGGCCAGAAGGGTGATGACCTTCGGGCGGGGAATGGCAGCATGGCGGACGAGCTGGTTGAGCGTGAGATGCCGGCCCTGCAGGGTGTTGATGAGCTTGCTGACGGTGTCGGTGTAGGTCATGATGGTGCCTTGTGGGTTCTGTGACTCGCGCCAAATGGCCAGGTGGACGGGTGAGGCCACGATGTTCTCGTCGGCAATACGGATGTATGCACGCTGGCGGCCGTCATCGCCGATAGCGCAGACAGGACGCTTGTCGGAGGGTGGAACGGTGGCAACGACGATAGTACGGCCTTCTACGTGGTAGGTGTCGAACTTGATGCTGGCCTGTGGGCGGCAATAGCGATAGGCAGCCTGGTGCATCATGTAAATCTCCTCTTCGTCGCGGACGCCGGACATGTGCCCGTCGTCACGAACGCCTATCAACAACCGTCCGCCGTCGGTATTGGCAAAGGCCGATACCGACTTAGCTAACTTCATGGCATCGGACACCCGATACTTGAAGTCCTGCTGCTGGTGCTCTCCCTCGCTGATAAGCCTCTGGATAAACCGTTTGTCGTCCACTTCCATATTGTCGTGCAAAATTACAATAATTCTTTCGATTAACGATGAAAAGAGAAAAAAAATGTGATGTGATGGTAAAATCAAAAGAATTGTTTACCTTTGCATCCGAAGAATGAAATATGATATGATACTAATCTAAACAGTCTGTATGACAACGATAGAATTGGATATGATACAAACGGCCGGCATAGGTGCCTTAGCACTTATTGTTGGTATGATTTTGACACGCAAGGTTGCTTTCCTGCAGAAATTCTGTGTGCCCTCGCCAGTAAGCGGTGGTATCATCTTTTCGGTGATTACCCTGATGCTATACGGTTGGGGCCATGTGGAGGTGTCGTTCGATGGTACGCTGAAGGAAGCTTTTATGCTGGCATTCTTTACCAGCGTCGGTTTTCAGAGTGACCTGAAAGTCATCAAGCAAGGTGGACGACTCCTGGTCATCATGCTCACCCTGCTGGTTGTCATTATTGCTATGCAGAACCTGATGCCAATGGGAATCACCCGACTTATGGGCGTTGATCCTTTGATTGGTATGGCTGCTGGCAGCATCTCAATGACTGGCGGACACGGTACGGCAGGCGGGTTTGCGGGAGTGCTTGAGGGAATGGGACTGCATGGCGCTGGAACAATAGGTATGGCAGCAGCCACCTTTGGCCTGATTGCGGGTTCCATGATAGGCGGACCGTTGGCAGAGCGTATTATCTGCAAGAAACTGACGCACGAACAGATGCATGCACCAGACGAAGAGATAGACCCGGCAATGGCAGGTATCGAGAGTGATGAAGCTTCGCCAACAGGTCGTGCAAAGCGTATCAGCACGAACGAACAGGAGTTCCAGCAGTATGCAAAGGCTACTTATTGCATCATCCTGGTCATGGGTGGCGGCACCCTGTTGAGTTGGTTGCTCGCGAAGACAGGCATCACGTTCCCAACCTATTTCGGCGCCTTGATGTTAGCCGCCATCACGCGTAACACCATAGGATTCTTCCGTTATAAGGACGATGGAAAATGGGTGAAAGCTGACAGGCTGCTGGATATGGAGCGGATTATTAGTGTCGGTAACATCTGTCTGTCGATGTTCCTCGGAATGGCCATGATTTCCCTTAAACTGTGGGAACTCCAGAACCTGGCCCTCCCGCTGATAGTTATCCTGGTGTCTCAGATACTGATGATGGCACTCTTTGCATACTTTGTAGCATTCCCCCTGTTAGGTCGTGACTACGATGCTGCCGTGCTGTGTGCTGGCATCTGTGGCTTCGGCCTTGGTGCTACCCCCAATGCGATGGCCAATATGAGTGCGGTATGCTATAAATACCGCTATACCGTCAAGCCCTTCCTCATCGTCCCCATCATCGGTGCCATGTTCGCAGACTTGACCAATACAGGCATCATCACCCTCTTCCTGAATATCTTCTAAACTCAAAAAAATCGTGCAGACCACCATCGGCCTGCACGATTTCTATCTGATAATATTCTATTTTTACTTCACCTCCTCAAAAATAATTGTGGTTGAAAATCAGTAAGATACAGCAACGTGTCGCAAATATATCCCAATTTTTTAATAGTAGATAGTGCGTAGCAATAAGCATCCATAAGTATCGTTTTTCGGCTTATAGTCATTTAGATTGTTTAACTGTGAAGTTCGCAATTAGTATCATGTATGTCATCCTTCATGTGTGTCAGGCTGAAGTGTTAAATTTTGGATTTTTATTTTCAACACTATTTGGTTATGGTTTTTATTGTGTAATTTTGCACTCCGTAAAAAGATTGTTATGATAACATTAACGTTTCCTTGGTTGGTTGCATTGGTAGTGCTACTATTTCTCGCTATCTTTGTATTGATGGCTCGTTTCAAG
>CADCET010000021.1:31612-139246 GCA_902800495.1 uncultured Prevotellaceae bacterium | reverse complement strand
TGAGAGTGTCAGGATCTGCTTCTCCTCAGGCTTCAGGGTGATGGTCTCGCGACTCTTCCATCGGTGGGCCTCCAAAGAGTACTCGCGCTTCTCGCCCGTGGCAAACTGACGGAACTCGATGTGTCCGGCCTCCTTGTGGGGCGAGAGCGAGACGGTGCAGAGGGCGAGCCAGACGCGGCCTTCGTCGGTCATGGCGAGGGGCGTAATCTTGTGGTTGACGAGCAGCAGACGGTCGCCGTGGGTGATGTGGAAGTCGTAGGACATCATGCACTGGCGGCGGTTCTCCACGGGCTCGTCGTAGAAGGCGCGGAAGCCGGAACGATTCAGTTCGGTCAGCATCGGCACCTCGTCCTCAGGCACGTGGCTCAGGTAGAAACCATAGCCCATCTGGCGTACGAGGAAGAGCGGATTGTCCGACACGTAGAGGAAGTTCTTGCGGTAGTAGTCGATGATGTAGATGCTCTGGTAGGTGGTCTGTGCGAATGCCTGAGCCGCCTCCACATAAGGCTGCGCCCGCTGGTAGTCGGCATCGGTGATGCCCTCCACACGGTTCTCGTACATAAAGAAATCGTCTATCTGTGTCATATTGCTCTTTGTTTTATTCGATTAAAAGCTTGACTCTGCTCTCGCTGCTCCGGATTTCTGTTCCATCGTCAGTGAATTTGCTGGCAAAGGTAGTGAATTTGATTGAATATCCGTACAAACAGGTACGGTTTTAACGCTTTTCAAGGAGAATTAGCAGAGGAATGACGTGATTACGGGGGAAATTGTGTAACTTTGCACGCAAAAAGCGGGCTTATGCAAGACATGTCAAGAAAGAGCCATAAACGCGAACTGTTCCGCGTGGCATTCAAGATGTTCATCCTGATCCCGATATTGAGAAGGCGACGGGTTTTACGCGCGGCACCATCTTCCACTATGCCGACACGAAGCTGGATCTGTTCCGTCAAGTGGTGGAATACTATGTGCTGGAGCGGCAGGACATAGAGAGGAAGGTTCAGGTTGCCGACGGTTGTACGTTGCTTGATTTCATTGAGACATACGTTGCTGGTGTGGAGCAGACGATGGAGAGCCTTTGGGACATCATCGGTCGGGATGTGCCGAAGAAAGACTGCTGCCGTGCTTATCTGAACATGATTTCGCAGGTGTCGGTGTTGCTGCCAGATGTGTATAGGGCATATCAGGACGCGATGGCGAAGGAGGAAAAGCTGTGGATGGAGGTGATAGGCCGAGGCGTGGAGAATGGCGAACTGCAAAACGACGTGAAGCCCACCATTTTGGCAAAGATCATGATGAGCCTCTTCTACGGTCGCGCCTTCCAGGACTCACTTATTGACGGTATGAACCCGAAACTGCTGAAAGAGGAAATGCTCGCGGTGTATGAGAGGGTGAAGGGGTAGAAATTGTCTCATTACTTAAAAAATCTTAGTATTTTGCACGTAAATAGGTTTATATAAATTTTATTTCTTAATTTTGTACCCAAAATAAGTTTCATAGATTGATAAATCAAGGAACATGGCAAGACTTATAGTTAGAAATGTAGGACCAATAAAGGATGTGGATATTGAGCTAAGGAAGGTCAATGTCTTCATGGGGCCTCAAGGTTGTGGCAAGAGCACTCTTGCTAAAATCATCAGTTTTTGTTCCTGGCTTGAGAAAGATAGTGATGCTACGATGAAAGCCGAGACGGGTGGTCTTGTGTCATTAATGATGAAGTTCCATAGAATGGAAGGCTATTTCCAGGATGAGTCAGAACTGGCATACATTGGAGATGATGTGGCCTTTTTCTATCATTTTCCCGAACCATTCCCTCTCAATTGGAAATCTGACGATTTTGCCCCATCTCACTTTCGCCAAGATGAGTTTATTTTCCATAAGGCTCAGAGAAGTGTCAACCCTAAGGTGATATATATTCCTGCTGAGAGAAATTTCGTGTCTGTTGTACCTAATCTCCAAAAATACGCGGAGCAAGACGATTCTCTTCAGAGTTTTGTGAACGACTGGTTCGTTGCAAAAAAGGCATATACAGAAAAACAGCCGCTGAAGATAGAAATGTTGGGTATAGAGTATTATTACAGTTCTAAGACTGATAGCGACATTGTGGTTATGGCTGGACAAAAGATTAGGCTTAGCCAGTCAAGTAGCGGTTTTCAGTCTGTTGTGCCATTAATGGCTTTGCTGAGCTATCTGTCATCAACAATCTATGAAGAAAATAAACCTTTTTCGCCAGCAGAAAACGAACAGATGAGAGAGATTCTTTCGCGTGTGTCGAGTGAAGCCAAAGATGGAATGGAGCAGAAACTGATAGACCGCATAAAAGGATTTCTTCAGGGAAAAGTATATACTCATACCCAGTTTGTCGTTGAAGAACCTGAGCAGAATCTGTTCCCAAATACGCAGTGCCAACTGATGTATCATCTGCTAAGTTGTTTGAATCATGGCAAAGCACACCGTGCTGTAATAACAACACACAGTCCCTATATACTTTATGCTCTTAATAATTGCTTATTGGCAAATATTGTCCGGGAAGAAATTCTTAAAGAAGAAAATGCAGAGTTGAACATAAATTGTTTAGATGTTGTTATAGCTCCTGGCGATGTGGGCGTGTGGGAAATAGAGAATGGAAGCATGAAAACATACGGTGAGGAATCTGCCAACAGTACTATACAAGATAAAGATGGACTGATAAGACAGAACTACTTCAATAGTGTGATGGGCGATGTGATGCGTGATTTTAATAATCTGCTGATGTATAAGGACTAAAATCTGAGATGGAAAAGATATTCAGAGAAACTGAACGATTTGAGTCCGACTTCTATATTGGAGACTATACGCGATATTCAGAGAGTCATCCGACTTGCGGAAAGACGGGTGTTGTAATGTCAAACATGCCGTTTGCAGATATCAAAACACTTCATTTCGAAAACAAACAGCATATACCTGTATTGGCTGTCAACTTCGAGAAGAATTTGAGTTATTTCAGGGACAATGATCACGAACTTGTTTCGAATTGTGAATGTATGCTTGTTTCAGACAAGGCTCGTAAGAAGGGGTGGCTGGTGTTGGCAGAGTTGAAATATTGTGGTGGAGATCCAAGGACGGTGAATGATAATTTTGAGAAAGCTCTTTCACAGGTAAAGGACACTTTTCTATATTTGAGAGATATAAAACACCTGTTTGGTGAGTCCGACTACCGGTATATATGGGTTGTTTCTCTTCCAGAGCATGACGAAATGATACCATTCAGCCAGTTCTATCCATCACCCGAACGTATTCTGACTTACAAAGAGCAGCTTCATGTTAACCTGATATGTTCGAATACAATTGAGATTCGCACTCATCAACATGTAAAGGTAGAGTAAAAATCTTAATCATAGATAATAAAACGTTGCATACTCTTATTCTTAGTTAAAGTTTGCCTATGCAACATACAAATTTGTACGGTTTGAACGTCTAGCGCTTGGGGAAATTCCCAAAACCTACAAAATTGTATGAAATGAAAACAAAAACATTGTTTGCGTCAGCCCTGGCAGTGCTGGGGCTGACTGCGTGTGAGAAAGGGCTCGAGGACGAAGCGGCAGTTTCTACGACGGGTCAGGTTGGTAACTCCGTATTGCAGGTGCGGACACGTGGAGCATCGGGCGACGGAGCAACGGTGGCATACCCTGTTGCGGTGTATGTGTTCGAGGGTGACGAGTGCAAGGCATCACAGACCATCGGCGGCGAAGGGCAGACACTGAACGTCGCACTGACGGAGGGGACGTATTCGGTGTATGCTGTGGGGGGAGTGTCGGTATCGGACTATGTCCTGCCTTCAGTGTCGGACGCTTTGACATCATCGGCGATTACACTACAAGAGGGAAAGGAACTGACCGATCTGATGACGGCTTCGGCTACGGTGACGCTGGTGGACGGCGGGACGAATACCGTCACGCTGGGCATGACGAGAAAGACGATGCTGATTCAGGACGTGACCATCAAGAAGGTGCCCTCGACGGCTACGGCTGTCACGGTGACGATTGCCCCGCTATGGCATAGCCTGACCATTGGCTGGACGTACAGCTCGACGAACGGCAGTAGCACCATTACGTTGACGAAGCAGGAGGACGGGAGGACGTGGAAGAACAGCGGCAGTGCCTATCTGCTGCCACCAAGCAGTCAGCCCGCCAGCATGAGTGTGAACATCACTGTGGGAGGCACAACGAAGACTTATACCTACAGTACCAGCGACGAACTGGAGGCGGGATATAAAATCAATATTGACGGAACCTATACCGAGGCCGTGGGCGTGAACCTGACTGGAACTATCACGGGCGCAACGTGGCTTGGGGAAAGGACGATTAGCTTTACGTTCGACGAGGATGGCAGTAGTACGTCGGGGAGTGACAATAACGGTGGGGATAATGGTGGTGATACGCAGGACTTCCCATCGGTCGGTGACACGTACCAAGGATGCTACGTGCTTGCCGTGACGGTGGAAGATGATGAGCAGTCGGCTGAGGTTATGCTGCTTTCGCCCAACGAGCGGGCGGTGACGAGTGCCAGTGATGCAGAGTCAGCCCTGGCAAGCCTCGGCGTGGACGGCATCAGCGACTGGACGGTGCCAACCAAAGCGCAGGTGGATGCCTTTGCAGCAGCACGGAACGACGTGACTCCTGCACCTGCAGCCGGAATCTACCTCTATAAGAATAACAACGGGAATTATTGTCAGTACAATCTGGCTACTGGCGCAACTGGCTCTGCCAATTATCTCACAGGCATTAACCTCCGTCCTGTCGCCATCGTTTCTATCACTAAAGACTAAACCGCCATGAAGAAGTATTTGTTTTTCGCTCTCGCCCTGCTGGTAGCAGCGTGTGAGAAGCCTATCCTTGGCGAAGAGGATGCAGTCACAAGAAAAGAGGCGAATGTCATCCTCCACATGACACAGTATGAGCAGGAGGCATTTGGCAATAGTGGAAACCGTGCAGCTACCCGTGCCGCCACTGACATCACGGAACTATGCTCGCGTCTGAACATCGCCATCTTCGATGATGATGGCACGAAGGTCAAGACCGTGGCGCAGAAAGAGGGCGACGCGTCGTTTGGCACTGTCGCCCTGACACTCGCTGCCGGGACGTACCAGCTTGTGGTCATTGCCCACAACGGCGAAGGCTCGGCCACGATTACCTCGACCGAGAAGGTGACGTTCCCGAACAATAAAGTGACCGACACCTTCTATTACTATGGTGACCTGGTTGTGACCTCCGAGGTGCAGTCCTACAACCTCACGCTGACCCGTGCCGTCGCCATGTTCCGCATGGTGTTGACCGACGAGGAAATCCCGTGCACGGTGACAAAGTTCAAGTTCTACTACACGGGCGGTTCTTCCACATTCTCGCCATCGGCAGGCTATGGCTGCGTCAACTCGAAGCAGACGGAGATCCGTCCTGTTACCGACGATGGACTTTATGAAATCTTCACCCTGCCCCACACTGAGGAAGACGTGCTGACGAAGCTCACCGTCACCGCACTTGATGCCAACGACAACACGGTGAAGGAGCGCATCTTTGAGAACATCCCCGTCACCCGCAACCAGATTACCCGCTACACTGGCAGTTTTTTTGGTAATGGCGGCAGCGGCCAGACCTCCGACGGCACCTTCCGCCTCACCGCCGATCCAGATTGGGACAGCGTGAACGGATATACGTTCTGATGCATTGAATTAGTGAGGATAGGAAACTGAGAATTCTGTCCTCACTTTATTCTGAGATATGGAGACCTGCCAGAATGACATGCAACAGACCACAGATTATGCCAATCTTTCATACATCTTGTGAAATAAGCTTTGGGCACAGACTTTGCAATGAGTTATATTGGAGTAATGTTGCTCCCTATAAAAACATATAGCCTATGGCAAAAATACATTTTTTGAACGTAGATGAAGGTGATTGCTCAATTATAGAGCATGATAACGGCAATGTAACTATGATTGACATCTGTTGTGGCAATGTTGAAGAGAAAGTACCTTTGACAGAAATGTTCAGTGCAGATTCTGTTAACCGGCTTAGGGGTAATTATAATCAGAAAGCATATCCGACCAATCCTGTTAAATATTTAAAGAGACACAATGTTAGGAGTATATTTAGATACATTCAAACACATCCCGATATGGATCATATGGATGGGTTGAAGAATCTAAGTGACAGTTTCCCCATCTGGAATTTCTGGGATACAGAAAATACAAAGAAGCAGGATTTTGATGAGAATGGTAAATCTGGACGCTTTTTGAAACAAGATTGGGACTGCTATATGAAGTTAAGGAAGAATAGTAAAAATCCCAAAGCTTTATTCTATTATGACGGTAGCACGAATAAATATTATGCTGAAGATGATAATGGTATACTGAAAGATGACTTTATTAAGATACTCGCCCCTACAAAGGATTTACTGAAAGCTGCTGAAGAGGCACAAAACTGGAATGATAGTTCGTACGTTATCTTATATTGCGTCCAAGGACGAAAGATTCTGTTTTGTGGCGATGCTGATATGGGCACGATAACACACTTACTTGAAAACCATAAAGATGAAGTTTCCAACCTTGATGTGCTTATAGCTCCTCATCATGGAAGAGATAGTGACAAGGATTTTACATTCTTGGATATAATGAAACCAAAACTCACACTGATTGGCAATGCGAAATGCCAGCATTTAGCATACGACAAATGGAATTCGAAGGACCTTGAACATATTCAAAATAATCAAGGCGGTAATATCTTAGTTGACATTTTTAACGGAGAGATGCATGTGAGTTGCTCGAATGAAACATTTGCAGCTGCATATAGGAAAGAATTCTTCAAAAAAGATGGTGCTGTCATGAATACAGATAATCCAGGTTATTGGCATTTGTTCTATTATCCTGCAAAATAATAAAAAAAATGAAACAAATAGATAAAGAGACAAAAGAAAAGCGTAGTAAAGTTTATTATAGCAAGGCACGTATAAAGCCTGCCTATATTTTCCTCATAGTCCCAATCTTTGTGGGACTCGCAATGGGATTTAACGAGTTTCTTGAAACCAAAATGTGGGGCAAGGCTTTGGTCTATGTCTTGTCATTGGGTGCTATCAGTTCTGCACTGTTTTTCTTATTGCGACTTGTGCTAAGAGACATTTCGTTGGTATATCCTGGCAAGATCTTGTTTTGTGACAGGTTGAAGCCGACAACTTCGATGCTTTATGCCGACGATGATGTGTTTACTGAGGAAAACAAAACCGCTATACGAAAGAAGATCAAATCCAAAAAGGGGATAGACCTTCAGTCGTTTAAGCACAAGACTTACAAGAATAAGAAATATGTAAAGCGTGTAGATGAAGCTGTTAATTGGTTGTTGGATGTAACCAGATTCGATGATATACTGTTCGATTATAACTGCATTTATGGTTTTTATCGTAACCTAACTGCGGCAATATTTATGGATGGTATTGTCTTGTTTGCCCTTGCAGCTATCAACAGGTGGGGCATGTCGTTACCACTTGGACGCTTTTTCTTGTGGGGAGGAATTACCTGTGTTATGGTCTCGTTTTTTACCACATGGTTTGCATATACAAATGGTAGAAGATATGCTAAGAGATTATATAACGTCTTCTTGAATTTGGATGATGATAAGAATAATTACTAAAAAATTAAGTTATGGAACATATTATCAAGTATTACCCTGTTGGCAATGCAGATTGCACGTTGATAAAATTGGATAATGGCAAGACAATTATTGTGGATTGTCAAATATTATCAGACCTGACTGATGGCCATGGAAAGCAGGTGATGTTTGACGTAAAAGCAGATTTGCTAAGTGAGTTAAAAAAAGATGGATCGGGGCGTCCTTTTGTAGACCTCTTTATCAGTACACATCCTCATGACGATCATTGTAAAGGATTTGCCGGAAACTTTTATCATGGTGATGTGGCTGATTATGATAAGGACAAAAACAAGGATGAGATTATTATAGAAGAGCTATGGATTACTCCTCGTGGTTTAAAGAATGACTTGTCTGCACCTGCAGAAGATGTTCGCAAAGAAGCCAAGCGACGTAGAAAACTGTACGACGAAGATGCAGACTTTAAAGGATCAAAAGGTAATTATCTAAGGATTATTGGATACGATAAAGACAAAGAGTTCGATAGCCGATATTGTTATGTTCCGGGAAAACTTGTTACAACTGTTCATGGAACGAGCCTATCTTGGTTGGAAATTTTCGTTCATGCTCCATTTAAGGAGGATGTTGAGACCAGCAAGAAGTATGACGACAAGAATGCAACTTCAGTCGTTGTGCAGTTTGGTTTTAAAATAGACGGTTACACGGGTTACAAGAGCCGCGTGCTGATGGGAGGTGATGCAGAACACGAAATCTGGCAACACATACTTGACAATAACACAGATGAAGAAAAGCTGAAGTGGAATATCTTCCTTGCTCCTCATCATTGCTCTTGGTCTTTCTTCAATGAACCTGATAATAAGAAAGAAATTAAACCGTCTGCGGAGGCCATATTGGACAAGCAGATTGGTAATTATGCTCATATTATAGCCTCTTCAAATGAAATAAAAAATGATAATAACAATCCTCCTTGCTACGAAGCTAAACAGCAATATGTAAAAAAGCTGAAGTCTGGTTCATCACATTTCCTTAATACCGCTACACACAGTAAAGTGGGTAGTATACCACAGCCTATTGTCTTTAAAATTAACGAAAACGGAAAGACACTTAGAGAGAATGCTACAGTAGCGGGAGCATCGTCTGTTTCCAATCCTGCACCACGAGCTGGCAGATGATAGATTATAACCATAAAAAAAGCAAGGGTTCTCCAATTAGAGGTGAATACCTAAAACTATCGAGAGCTAAGGCGATCTATAAGGCCGCCCTGGGACATCCATTCGCAAAGGATATACAATGTTATGTCAATGGGAAGGGTGATGCTGTTATCAAAATGCGCCTGACGCATCTTGAAATTCCAGATGAGCCTGTTTTTGACATACATGATGAAGAGGAAATTGCAATTATTTGCCATCCTGAAGACGTCAATATACCAGAAGTATATGCGCTAAGAAAAGATTTTCCAACAGAATTACCTCATTCAAATGCAAAACCGTATGCACACCCTGTATCACTGTGTGTATCGGACGTGGCATTTGCTGATATTCGGCCGCAATTTAATGCGCATGATTTTCTTAATTCAATAAGACGTTGGTTTAGCTTGAATAGCATAAACAAATTGCATGAGACAAACCGCCCATTAGAGTTTTTTTTCGGGTTTCAAGAGGTCTGTTGTATTTTGAATGAACGCTCAGGTGGTAATCCGTACATTAAGTACTCTCCAAAGACGAAGTATTCTTCTACATTGGAGTTTGTTGAGAAAAGCAAAGCTACTCACTATTTGATTGGTATCCCTACAGAAAAAATCCATGCAAGCAATTTTGTTCGGATACCCCAAACGATGGGAGACTTGAAAGACGTTCAGTCAACTGACCAATTCTCTTTGACGGACAGCCTCTTGGCAGTTTTAACAAAAAGTATAGCAGGGAAGGCTACACTTCCTCTAATTATATCGATCTATATCACTCAGACAAGCAAAGATGATAAAAAGGTCTCACAAGAATTCTTCCTCATCAAGACAAACAGCCTTCCTAAGGATATAGTACTAAAAAAGAAGGTTCTTACTAAGGATGCGTTTGAAAAATGGTTTTATGAATTGTCTGTAGAAGTGGTACTTTTAGAATTCATGACTTCACGTTGTGGAAACGCCATCAATAATGGAATCAAAGACAACTTCAATAAAGTGAGTGTTGTCGGGACTGGCACACTTGGATCTGCAGTAATCGACCATTTGGTGAGACAAGGATGCTCCGAAGAAATCAATATAGTTGATTGTGATATATTGCTGCCGCATAATCTTAGCCGTCATACGCTTGCCACTGACAAGGTGATGACCTCAAAGGTTCGTTCCATCAAAGACACCTATCATGGTATCTTGTTTCAGAAAATAAATGCCATAGAAGGAAACTTTCTCACGTTGAACCGAAATGAGAGAGAGCGACTCTATAGGGACACGGAATTGGTAATGGATTTTAGCACTTCCATAGCTGTTGAAAGGAAACTTGCACAAGAAGGACAAACATATCGTAGGTGCACATCTTTCTTGAATCCTAAAGGTGATGAGATTGTCCTACTGATGGAAGACAAGGATAGGTATTCTCGACTTGATTTGTTGGAGATGGATTATTATCGTAATCTGATTGTTGATGAAAAGTTTGCTCTTCATTTGGAACAAACTGAGACTGTCCGTACTAATAGTTTCAGTTGTAGGTCAGAGTCAATGATTCTTAACTATGAGAATGTACGTGTATTGTCGGCCATCATTTCAAAACAAATCAGAAAGTATTATAGACTGGGGCAAGCATGTTTAAGTATCTGGCACTTTAATGCAGAAGATGGGACAGTATCAAGTTTGCCGATGACTATAACAAACTGGCGCACCGAAGTATTGAGTGGTATTAGGATTCATATTTCCGATGCCGTAGAAAAGGAGATACAAACAATGACAGACGCATCGCCAGATAAGGAAACTGGAGGTTGCCTGTTTGGTAGTTATGACCGCGACCATAATACCATTTATGTATATTATATGGTGTCTGCCCCAGAGGACAGTATTCATGGTCCTATATCGTTTGTTCGTGGCTTTAAAGGATTAACAGAGGAATATGAGAGGATAACAAAAGTAACGTATCATCAAGTGCGTTATTTGGGTGAGTGGCATTCACATCCCAACATGCCTAATACTCCAAGTGAAACTGATAAAAAACAGTTTGAGGAATTGTGGATGGAGCAGCAGTCGCAGGATTTGCCCTTTGTGCAGATGATATATGGTAATAATGGGTTGTTTGTTAGAGCTGCAATGTAATTTTAAGGCTGTCTTTATTAAGCAAAAACTGTACAAATGCCTCATTTTGACCTAACGAATGTTAAATCCGTTAAATCTCAACCTATTTAAAACTGCCCTATATCGTATGAAAACACTTTTCTACCATTTAAAACGTAATTTGCTGATTATCAATATTTAATATATTCTCTAATTGCACCGGCCTGACGAGCATCACCATCCCCAACTCTGTGACCAGCATCAGGTTTGGTGCGTTCCAAAACTGTCCCCAACTCACTGACGTATATTGCTATGCAGAAACGGTACCTTCAACATATTCAAATGCTTTTGACGGTTCCTACATCAACTATTCCACACTTCACGTGCCAGAGTCGGCCATTGAAAATTACAAAACTACGGTTCCATGGAGCGGTTTTCAGAAGATTGTAAGCATCGAAAGCGGTGGACAGCTCTTCGATATGACCATCAAAGTAGACAACGCCTTTGGTATGGTGACTTACGGAACAACTGACGTTACAGACGGTCAGCTAACGTTCAATGTGAAAGAAGGTTCGAATGTCGTGCTGACGCTAACGCCGAATGACGGGTTTAAAGTTAGTAAGGTGATAGTAAACGGTCAGGACAAAACGACAGATGTGGTGAACGGACAGCTGACGTTGAGCAACGTGACTGCGAATATGACGGTGATAGTCACGTTTGGTTCGGCAGCCGACTATGCTACGGTGACGGTCGGCAGTCAGGGTGTAGTCACATTCAGCCCTGTTAGCGACGTGGACTTCACGTCGGTCAGTGGCGTGAAAGCCTACATCGGCAGCGGCTTCAACCGAAAGACGGGGGTGCTGACCATGACAAGAGTATATGATGTGCCTGCTGGAGAAGGACTGCTGCTGAAAGGTGCGTCAGGCACGTACCAGATACCCTACCAACAGTCGTACAGCATTTACAGCAACCTGCTGAAAGGCGTATCATCTGAAACGAACTTGTCTGCCACTACCGGCAGCTATGCCAACTACGTCTTAGGTAGCGGCAGCAACGGCACAGGCTTCTATCGGGTTCCTGCAGGAGGCACAACGTTGACAGCTGGCCACGCTTACCTACAGATACCCACAGAGACGGCAGCTGGCAGCCGCGCACTCACCATCAGTTTCGACGATGAGGACGAGGCAACGGCCATCAGCGACGTGGAGCGTCAGGACGGTGTGTCTGCCGTCTACGACCTGCAAGGCCGTCGGGTTGAGCAGCCACGAAGCGGCCTCTACATCCGTAATGGTAAGAAGATAATCAAAGACGTATCAGCAGCCCGTCACCGAAGTGGTGGCGGCTGCTCCCACCGAAATGATTGCCACCTCGATGCTGAACGAGGGCGAGACGGAAACCATCGATGTCATCGACGTCATTGAAAATAGCAACGACCCAATGCACATCATATTGGGACTCTAACGAAACAGAAAAGTACACAGAAGGGGCTGTCCCTTCTGTGTACTTACACTTTTATGGAAACAATAGGTAGCACCTCTTACACCTGGCACTTAACTATCTGAAAATCAAAGCTTATTTTTTCGAGTTTGGTGACACCTAAAGTCGCACCAAAGGTGACACCAGAAAGTATCGGCCGACCGTGAAACATTTACGAGAGGCTTATATTTTTTTACGAGCGGCCGGGAAATTTTTACGAGCGGCTTGTACGTTTCTGGCTTTTGGCGTGAAACATTGGCAGAAAGGTTTGGTGCGACACTTGGTGCGACACTTGGTGCGACCATTGGTGCGGGTAAACATCCCTGTAAACTGCTGATAATCAGGGTTGGTGTAAGAGGTGTTACCAACTTTCGCCATTCGACTGAAGCGTGTGCACACGCACGCAAAAGGACGAAAGGCGAGAGACGCGATGGACGAAAGGCGAGAGACAAGAAGGACGAAAGACATCAAGAGACGGCAAACATCAGAGCGGCCTATACAGCACTGACAATCAGCCACTTGACAGTTTAGGATTCCTCGTCGGAAACGGCTGCTGTTCTGACTGCCAAAATACGGGCGACCATCATCTGGTTGCAAACTTCGGTGCAATCCCCTGGCGCGTCAGCAGTCTATCCGACAGCCATGCGTCGACAGCCGAACGGACACAAAGCGATCTTTGACAATTAATCCCTTATATTTCGGAAGTAGAAGGGTTGTGAAACGGCGGTTATTGCCAGTATTGCCATAAAAAACAGACCCGACAGCTTGACGAATCAGAGGCTCTTGCTGATGTGCAGGGCTACGATGTGGCAGTAGTCGCTGTTGCCGTCGATGAAGGTGAGATTATCGAAGAGACATTAAGAGAATGACCATTAACCAAATGACCGCAAAAACTTTTACTGCATCAGCAGATTCTCCATCTGCGGTATCTCGATGCGGCCACGATGGAGCTGAAGGAGGCCGTCGTGCTGCAGCTGGTTGAGGGCGCGGCTGACGTCGAGACGACTGTCGCCCACCTCGTCGGCCAGACGCGTCATCAGGATATGGAACGTCTTTGGACCAGCGGGATAAAGACAGCGCTGACTGAGGAAACGGACGATGCGCTGCGTCAGCGTCTCAGGATAGCGGTGCCACAACTGCTGCTGACGCTTCTGACTCTGGGTGGCGTAGATGTTGAGGAGGTTCAGGCGGAAGACGAGAAACTGCTCGAAGAGGCGCATCACCTCGGGTTTGTCGAGCGTGATGAACCGGCACTCGGTGCTGGTCTTGAACGTATGGGTGAAGCGCTGGTGATAGCCGAAGATGGCCTCGGGCTGCAGCAGGTAAGGCGCCGTCAGCTCTTCGACGACGCTATAGGAACGGTCGTCGGAAAAGGTTTCCACCTGCAGCGTACCAGAAAGGAGGAAGAAGAGCTGCGTACAAGGGTCGTCGGCAGCCACGACCGTCTGTCCTGCCGACAGCTTATGGAAGCCGAACTTCGTGTGGCCCGCCACCTGAGCAAGATCGTCGCGGCTCATGCCCTGAAACAGGGCGAACTGCAGGAGCTGGTCGTAGAGCTGAAGAAGTGGCATAGCGGTGTCAGTCGGCTATCTTGCTTTTCAACGATGGCGAGAACCACACGCCGTTGGTGCCGTCGGGCTTGGCGTAGATGAAGTAGACCATCAGTTCGGGATGACGCTCCAACAGCTCTTTGGCACGCTCGACACCCATCACCATAAACGACGTGGCGTAGGCATCGGCCACCGCACAGCTCTTGGCCAAAACGGTGGCAGAGAGCAAGGAGTGCTGGACGGGATAGCCCGTCTTGGGGTCGATGGTGTGGGCATACTTACGTCCGCCCTTATAGTAGAAGTTGCGGTAGTTGCCGCTGGTGGCCATCGCCACATCGGTGATGTTGAGCACCGTCTGCAGTTCACCGCTGACAGAGAGCGAATCGTCGGTAGGCTTGGTGACGCCAATCTTCCACGGAAGGCGGCGCTCGCTGATGCCCTGAGTGACAATCTCACCACCTATCTCGACCATGAAGTTCTGAACGCCACGCTTGCGCAGCAGACGGGCGACAACATCGGAGCCGTAGCCTTTGGCAATAGCCGAGAAGTCGTACTGGTCACGTACCTTCAGCAAGGAGTCGACCTGCTGGCGGGTGGGCATCGACTCGTGCTTAAAGCCGAAACCCCAGGCGTTGACAAGCGGCGCAACGGTGATGTCGAAAGCGCCGTTGGTCTCGCGGTTGACGGTCTGGGCCAGTTCGAAGACCTCGTTGAACATATCACTCTTCTGAACCGTCTCGCCACGATTGATGCGGGCCACCGTCGAGCGCTCGTTGAACATCGAGAACTCGTCGTCGACTTTCTGCAGTTCGGCCTCGATGTCGACCTTCAGGTTATCGGACGACTGGTAGGTGATGCTGTAGACCGTGCCGAATACAAAACCCTCGTCGTGCTGGTAAGGCATCGACTGCTGCTGGCGGATAATCAGGACGGTACCCACAATCAGCAGCGCCAGGAAAGGCACCTGCCAGAGGAGGCGTTTCTTCTGTTTCTCGTCCATCATATATCAATGATTACATTAAACGTAGCGCCGATGTTCGACGTGTCCTGAGTGCCATAGCCCGGCACATACCACGAGCTGCCCAGATACTCCTCGTTGTGCGACAGCCGCTGACGGTAGCGGACGCTCCAGCCCAAATGGGCAGGTCCCCAGATCTGGGCATCAAGGCCGAAGACGACCTCTGCCCAATGCTGATAGCAATTCGCATCGCGGATTTCGTATTGTACGGGCCATTTCCAGACGGGGTCGGTGAACTTACTATTCCACACATCAACCTTATACGACGTATAGGCATAGCGGAAGCCAGCGAACAGGCGGTTGGCCTGATGCTTCTTCTTGAGCAGGTTGAAATCGACGCCCACGCGGAAATAGGGAGCCGACGTCTTATACGACAAGTCCGTCACCTCGTCGTCCTCGTGGTTAGCCTTGCCTATGCCTAACTCGAAGACGGGGAACCACTGGTCGTGCAGGTTCAGGCGCAGCGCTCCTTCATACTGCCCGTAGTCGCTCAGCATCATCTGGGCGGCACCCACCAGATCGAAAGAGACCTGAAAGCCTCGCATCAGCGGAATGGAATCCTTCTCAAGCTTGAACAGTTTTTGCCCCTCTGCCGGCAATGCTGCCAGCATCAGCACAAAGATGCTAATGACGCTTCTTGAGATACAGGTAGAAATGTACGGGCGATGTATCATAAGTCACTGACGTGTAGTTAATAACAATGGAGTCTATCGCGTGGTGGGTCGTGCTGATGCCAGTTATCTGGTGGAAGAAGGTGCCAGCGCAGTCAACCGACTCGAAGTGAGGATAATTCTCCTTCCTGACCCATACGGTGTCTGTAGCCTTGTAAGCGCCGTTGCTGAAACGGAAGTAGAGCGTATCTTCCTGATTGGCATGTCCTACGTGAAGATTGAACTTGGTAATCGCGTAGCCCTTGTTGAGCAGCAAGGTGTCAGTACCGTCAACACGGTGGCTGACGATGGTCAGAGTGTCTTTAAGCGTATCGGCGGTGGCTGCTGGGGTCTTCAGCTCATAATACGTGCGCACCACATTGTCGATAGGACAATCGATGCTAACGCAGGCACTCAACAGCCCCACCACGAGCAATATCAACAACGGCGTCCGTTTCATAACGTCTCCTCTACCTGATAGTCATTACGACCGGCCGACGAACGGCTGACAAGGTCGGCGACGAAGCCCGTCAAGAACAGCTGGGTGCCGATAATCATCATCGTCAGGGCTATATAGAAGTAAGGCGAGTCGGTCACCAAGCGCTGGGGGATGTCGTTAGCCAGACACCACAGTTTTCCGACACCGATGACAAAGGCTGCAACGAAACCTATGAAGAACATGATTGTTCCAAGGAAGCCGAAGACATGCATCGGCTTCTTGCCAAACGTTGAGAGGAACCACAATGTCAGCAGGTCGAGATAGCCGTTGACGAAGCGGTTAAGCCCCATGAACTTCGACTGGCCGTACTTGCGGGCCTGGTGGTGAACCACCTTCTCGCCGATGCGGTCGAAGCCGGCCTGCTTGGCCAGATAGGGAATGTAGCGGTGCATCTCGCCGTAGACCTCGATATTCTTGACAACAGCCTTGCGATAGGCTTTAAGTCCGCAGTTGAAGTCGTGCAGGTTCTTGATGCCGCTCACCTTTCGCGCCGTAGCGTTGAAGAGTTTCGTGGGCAGCGTCTTCGACAGTGGGTCATAGCGCTTCTGCTTATAGCCGCTCACGAGGTCGTAGCCCTCGTCCATGATCATGTGGTACAGGCCGGGAATCTCGTCGGGCGAGTCCTGCAGGTCGGCATCCATTGTGATGACAACGTCGCCCTGAGCCTGCTCGAAACCGCAGTACAAAGCGGGACTCTTGCCGTAGTTGCGGCGGAACTTGATGCCACGCACCACCTCGGGCTCACGCTGGTGGAGCTCCTCGATAATCTCCCACGAGCGGTCGGTGGAGCCATCGTTGATGAAGATGACTTCGTACGTGAACTTGTTCTCTTTCATCACGCGCTCTATCCATGCGTAGAGCTCGGGAATCGATTCGTCCTCATTATATAGAGGTATAACTACTGATATATCCATTATTTCAATTTCTTAATAAACGCAGCAATAGGCAGCGCCAAGACTGCTCCAATCATAATATTCACGGTCAAGATGTTCAGGACATAGTCGATGGGGCGCATCCGGCCAAACTGCTCCAGACTCTCCTCGATAGCCTGCTGCATGCCGTACTGCTCAATCATCTGTCGGGCCTCTGCCGACGTGAGGGCCTGAGAGAACGACTGCATCAGGTAGCCCTGGTCGATGTATGCGAAATACACATACTGCGCTAAAGCCAACAGAATCGAGGCATAGAAGAAGGTGTAAAGAGAATAGCCCCACCCGCGTCCGAAAGAGATGGTGCCGCCCAGACCTTCGTCGCGGAACTTCATCAGCCGACGGCTCACAAAGAATGGTGTAGTAACCATCAGCACCAACGCCACCATACCATAAAGCGGATTGGCAATGCCTACGATGTAGCAGGTGAAACTGGCTACCCATAACAAAGCCAGCCTCGCACCGTCAATGCGGGCGAAGGCTTTCAACTGGACATATTCTGCTGGTGTCAAAACTCTCTCGTATTTAACTATATGCAAATTTCGGCTGCAAAATTACGTATTTTCTGCCATATAACGGCCAAAACTGCTTAAAATTAAGTTAAATCAACCCCGCCGACGGCATACTTCTTGTAATTCCGATAGAACGTGACTAACGAACTGTAGCCGCAGGCGGTAGCTACATCCAGACGCCTCATTCCCGGCTGGCGCTCCATCAGGCGGCAGGCGTGCTCGATGCGGCGGCGGTTGACGTATTCAGTAAACGTAACACCCAACTGTCCGGACAATGCCTGCAGCAGATAGGTGCGGTTGGTATTCATCTTCTTTACAACGGTGTCTAACCGCAGGTCGGGCTGCAGGTAAAGCTGCTCACCGTCCATCAGCGCCACAAAGTCGTCGGCAACCGTCTGCAGACGGTCGCTTCGCGATGGTATGGGGTCGTTTGTCAAGCTCTCGACATCTATGTCGGCCACGCTGAACTGCTGTTGCAAACCTATGAGGCCAACACCACAGAGCATCACGGAGAAGGCCACCGACGTGAGCGAGAGGCACACCAGCCCCAGACGGTCGTCGGGCATAAACCACTGGCGACCAATGGCATTGGCAATCAGCGACAAGACGGCTGTCACTAAGAAGCAGACGAGCATCGTCGTCAATACGCGAAGCGAGCGGTCGTCGGTATCAGCATACAACTGGTCGACCATCAGGTTATAGCGCTTCAGCCGCTTACCGCCGATGACGACTGACAGTATGACGCCAAAAGCGAAAACAATCTTACACACATCGTGAACAATAGCCTGGACGACAGGCAGTCCGGTCAGCAACGAACGGTCTGTATGATAGAGATAGTGCGTGATGAACTGCTGCAGCTCGTCGGCCGACATCTGACTGTAGAGAACGGCTACGGCACCGCCGCCAATCACCGTCAGCCCGACGTACGCCGCAAGCGTCAGCCGCAACGACAAGCCAGGGCGGCGCTCGTCGGTCATCACGTATAAATATATAAGGTATAGCGGATAGACGGCCATATTGCATACGGCATAGACGCTGTCGGTCAGGGGCAGCCATGATGTCAGGCGCTGGAAGTAGACGAAATGACAGGCATAGAGAACTGTTGCCGTAACAGCCCACGCCAGCAGCCATGCCCTGGCGACATCGCGGTGCTTGACAAGGCTGAAGACCAACTCCAAGGCCAGCACGCCACACACAAACATGGGCATTGAAATGATAATTTGCTCTATCATGCCTGCAAAGGTACGAAGAAAAAACCATTTGCAATCTAAAATATCGTTAAAAAACGAAACTTTCAAGCAAACGACTTCCACATTCCACTTTTTTATTGTACCTTTGCACCCGCTTTTAGCGAAACATGAGCCAGTCCTGTACGGCCAGCTCCTGAGGAATCCTCCAGGACGGGAACGTAGCAAAGGTACTTGGTTGTAGCGGCGCGATGCAGACCGCTGGCTCACCCGCCTCTTTAGCTCAGTTGGCCAGAGCACGTGATTTGTAATCTCGGGGTCGTTGGTTCGAATCCGACAAGAGGCTCAGAAAAAAGGATAGGCAAGCCGCCTATCCTTTTTCTGTTTCACCCCTCCAGAACCTATAGGTGATATCCTCGAACGTGCCGTCGTCCTGCTGGCGATACATACGCTGGTTGGTTGACGGCGACTTCAGCGGACCTAAATGGCGAATGTAAGGGCCGACCTTGATATAGTCAAAGTCGGCCTTGTTGACGATAGCGGGGACACGGAGGCGTCCCGTGTACCACGCTACCTTCAACTCCGGGTATTCTTCATGGACGTATTGTGCAAGCATATTGACACCCTTCGGATCGGCATCACCGCCCATAAAGGCAATACAGGTGATGTCGGACGACAGGCGGCTGACGAACGCATCGACAGCCTCGGTATCCAAAGGGAGTCCTATGTCGTCCCACAGGTACTGGCTATGACATCCCGGACAGTGGCAGGGACAGTTCGATATGTTGATGGCCAGCGTCACCTCATCGGGAATCTCCTGGAAGACGACATCAGTATTGACGTATTTCAGCATTTCTCACTTCTCATTCCTCATTTCTCATTTGAGATATTACGCATGCGCGTAATATCTCCTCGAGGCCTCCTCCTGTCGCGGCTGCGAGAAGTTGCTGACACGCTTCAGATAGCCGATGATACGGGTCATGTAGTCAACGTTGTGAGAGTGGCAGTGGGGGCACTCCTTGAGGTAGCGCTTGTCGATGGTGCCACACTCGTTGCAGATGGTGTTCGGAATATTGAACGTGAAGTAGTTGCAACCCTCCTTGGCGGCCACCTTCAGGAGTTGCAGATACTGCTGCTTCGACAGGTGTTCGTCAAGGTTCATGTGCAAGGCGGAACCGCCGGTGAGGTGCTCAATATAGGGACGGCCGTGGAGCTTGAACTTGTCGATGACCGACAGCGAGTCGTCCTCGACGACGTAGAAGTAGGAGTTGTAGCAGTCGCGGGGCACGAAGTAGCCGTCCTCGCGGTCCCACTTGGCGTGCTTCACGCCAACGTTCTCGGCAGGAATCATCTCGCAGTTGAACATCAGTTCCTTCGTGCGGTATTTCTGGTTGTACTTCTCAATCAGCCCCAGGATGCCCTGAACGAAGTGCTGGTAGTCGTCGTTCGGCGTAATCTTCAGACCCATGAACTCTGCAGCCTCCACCAGACCGTTGATGCCGATGGTCAGATACTGGCGGTTGATGTTGATATAGCCGGCGTCGAACAGCGGCAGCATACCGTGGGCCTGCAGTTCCTTCAAGTTCTCGTTGTAGGCCGTCTGCACCTTGTGGCACAGGTCGATGATACCGCCAAGATACTCCAGATAGTCCTTCTTGTGGTTCACGGCATACTGGACGCAGCGGTTCAGGTTAATGGTCAACACCGACTTAGAACCGGTCGACACACCGCCGGCACCGAGGGTATAGCTGAAGCCGTTGTCGGTAATCTCATTCCTCAGACGGCAGCATGACGACAGCGAGTCGGCATTATCGCTCATATAGGTGAAGAACGAGTGACCCTCAGAGTACATCTCGGCCGTAAACTCGCCCCACTCCGGATCCTTGCAGTCGCCGTTCTCGTCGGTGAGCAGCGCCATCGTCTCGACGGGGAAGGTCAGCATGGTCTTCGTGCGCTCCTTGTTGAACCACTTCATAAAGCGCTTCTGCAGCCACGACAGACCGTCCCAGTCGGGCTTAGAACCATCGGGGAAGTAGAAATCGCCGAAAATCGACTCGAAATAGTAGCGGTCGTAATAGGCTATGTTCCAGAACACGGCCTGATAGTTGCGGGCACCTGTCGGTTGGTTCAGCGTATAGACGATCTGCTCGAAGTAGTCGGTAATGATCTTGTCGATGGTGCGCTTCTTCAGGCTCAGGTCGGCCTGCTGCTCGGGATGCTTCCAGTAGTCCAGGCCGTACTCCTTGCCGATGAAGTAGTTCATATACATCAGGAACTCTGGCGTAGCACAAGCGCCGCTCAGCATTGAACTGACCATAAACACCATGTTGACGAATCCGCCGGCAAACGACTTCAGGTTCGTCGGTGCTGTCGAATTGCCGCCGATGGCCACCGTACCGCCGATGAGCCAAGGATACATCGTGATCGAGGCGCAGTAGTTAGCCAAGCTCGTCTCGTCATTCTTATATATAAAGTGGTGAGTCAGCAGGTCGATGTATTCATCGGCCAGTTGCTTGCCGTACATCTTCTTAATGCGCTCCGTCAGCAGACGGCGGTTCAAGCGGATGAAGTTCGATTTGGGAAGCTCACCTATCAGCGTCGCAATATTTTTGTGCTCCACGTTGGCATTGGCGTCATACTTTGAGCCAGTCGCTGCATTCACCGACTCCATGTATTCCGACAAGAACATCATCTTCTCCAAAGTCTCGCGATCCTCGGTATGCTGCTGGCGGTAGAGCATAAACGATTTGGCCACCTTATAGTAGCCTTCCTTCATCAGAGCCTCCTCAACCTGGTTCTGGATATCCTCAACGGTAATGTCGTCCTTAATATCCAAATGGCTGAGAATCTTAGAGATAGCCCCTAAGTCCGTCGGCTCGTCAACACTCTCGAACGCTTTAACAATGGCGTTCATAATCTTATCAAGCGAGAAGCGGTCTTTTGATCCATCTCGCTTCGTAATGGTAAAGTTTTTAATTTCCATTTCAGGTTAAGAGTTATATTTCTATTTTTTATTGTCTTGTGTTTCAATCATTTACACATTTTCAACTTCCTAATTCTTTTCCGTTTTGGAAAACTTTTGCAATCGTCGGCCACAAAAAGTTTCCCGTTTCGGATAACAATTGCGGCTGCAAAGTTACAAATAATTTCCGAAACGGAAAAGTTTTTTCGCTGAAATTTTTCACAAAGATTTTCTTTTTTTCAAATTCAGGTCTCGCGCCTTGAAAAAAAATTCTCGCGGCGTGAAAAAAAATTTTCGCGCCGCGAGAATGGTAGGAAGTTGTGTGTTATATCTGTTAAATCTTCAGCTCCTTCAGGATGTCTGACATCCGCTGCATGTTCTGGATGCGCATAGGCACCAAAGGCAAGCGCAATACATTCTCGATGAAGCCCATCTCGTGGAGCATAGCTTTGACGCCGGCAGGGTTGCCGTCGACGAAGAGCAGCGAGAAGAGGTCGATGAAGCGATGGTGAATCTTGCGGGCAGGATCGTACTCGCCACGCATCTGCAGGCGAATCATCTTTGAGAACTCCTTCGGCAGGGCGTTGCCGATGACCGAGATGACACCTACGGCACCACAACTGACCATCGGGAAGGTCAGGGCGTCGTCGCCAGAGATGACGTCGAAGTCGCGGGGTTTGTTCTTGATAATCTCGTCAACCTGCTCCAGCTTGCCGCTGGCCTCCTTGATGGCGACGATGTTACGACAGTCGCGAGCCAGGCGGACGGTAGTCTCTGCCGTCATGTTAATACCCGTACGTCCTGGTACATTGTAGAGCACGACAGGCAGCTGTGTGGCAGCAGCAATGGCCTTGAAGTGCTGGTAGAGTCCTTCCTGCGACGGTTTGTTGTAATAGGGGCAGACGCTCAGTATGCCGTCGATACCCTTGAAGTCGCCCGTTTTCAGTTCTTCGACGACGGCAGCCGTGTTAAACCCGCCACAGCCCATCAGGATGGGCACACGGGCCTGAACGATGTCGACGACAAGATCCTTGATGCGTTTTTTCTCGTCAAGCGTCAAAGTCGGAGTCTCTCCGGTAGTAGCGAGAATACAAAAGAAGTCGGCGCCGTTGTCCAACTGATATTGCACCAATCTCTTGAGTGCATCGTAGTCAACGGAGCCGTCTTCCTTGAACGGGGTTATGAGCGCAATACCCAACCCCTTGAATATGTTTTGTACCATCTTGTAACCTTTTCTGTCAAATTCGCTGCAAAATTACTCAAAAAGATTCGATTCTGCAACAAAAAAGGCGAAAAACATCGGTTACTTCATGACTTTCTTACCATCGATGATGTTTATTCCCTTCTTTGGCGCTTTTTGTCTGACGCCATTCAGGTCATAGATGACGTTAGGTTGAGCTGCCGTTGTCGGGTTCTTAACAGCTACCGCCTCACCTCCTGCCATAATGGTCTTCACATCGTCTGCCGTTACGGCAAAGTTATAGATGCGCACATCGTCGATTTGGCCCTGGAACAAGGGGTCAGCCACAAACTGACTGCGTCCCAGATAGTTCAGCACAGGACGTACGTCAGCCGGACTGATGGTAATTGCCGTACTTGATCCAGCCACCTCGCCATCGACGTAGATTGTTGTTTTCTCCTTGCCGATGGTTACGGCCACATGCTTCCATACGGCTGTCGGCAGTTTCGACTGGCAGTCTACGGTCTGCTCCTCGGCTCCATTCTTGATAGCGAAACGCATGACGTTGCCGCCATTGGGTGTCAGGAACAAGTAGTGCCCTGTATCGTAGCCAAAGTCAAACAGGCGTATCCACGTCGTGTTACTCTGCAGTTTTACCCACATTGCCACCGTCAGTTCCTCACTACCGGCCACCTCGTAGGGCATCTGCACATACTGTTGGTTATTGCTGTTGTTATTAATCAACCGCAGAGCCTTGCCCGTCGATGTTCCGGCGTCAACATAGCTGACATTACCATAGGCCACAGCATCCATGATGTTTGCCGTCTCGTCATTCAGATTGTCTTCCATCTGCCAATGAGCAACGAGCGACCGCCGTCCTGTCGGCGTGGCTTCCACTTCTTCAGAAGCCAGTATGGAGCGGTTCTGCGCCGTGTCGACAGCCTTCACCTTATATATATATGTGACGCCTTGACGACAGGTGTTGTCCGTGAAGGTGTTCGTGGTGACCATACGTCCTACAGTATTCCACTCGTTAGAGCCCTTCTCAGCCCGCATGACCATATAGCCGGCCAAGTCGCTATCGGTATTCGCCGTCCAACTCAAGGTTACCGACGCAGCATTGGCCTGGGCCGTCAGTCCCTGTACTTGTGCCGGAGTTACTCTTTCGTATTTCACGTCGACAGGCAGGATTCTCCATTGCATACGGTTGCGGACGGTTTGCGAGGCTGTAGCCGACATGGTGCTCTGTACAACGTCTGTGCCGTCGGTACTTGCCGCCAGATATTGTGCACTCTCACGATTGCGGATATAGTAATAGCCGTCGCCAGCATACTCCAGATACCATTGCTCGTTCGTGTCGGGTACGGCATTCTGGGCGTAGCCTATCACGTTGGCATTACCCGTAGAGAAGTTCAGCACGTTCATACGTGTGGCGTTATTGGCTACGCAAACGAAGTCGTAGAAGCTGTAATCACCACCATACTTGCAGTTGGCCGACACGGCGGGGGATACAATCCATTGCTGCATCTTCGACGCTTCAGAATAATTCATCAACGCGATATTGTCTCCCGACCAAGTGGCATATTTCGACGCGCTCTTGTTCACCAACCGATAGACACCTGCCGTAATAGGAACTACAGGAACGTCCTCACCCCACGTTACATCGATGACACACTCCGCGTTGGTCTGGCCTTTCTGATAGCCTGTTCCTCCTGGCAGAGTCTTCACAAACTCGTGTTGGGGACCATATCCGTCGAAATAGACCAGGCGGTCAGCCGATACAAACTGATAGTTGGTGGTCACGGCCTGTCGCTCGCTGCTACCAACGAAGGCTTTTACCCGACCGTCATCGTGGCGCCATACTGAGGCAGCCGTCCAATTCGTCCGATGCTCACCATAGGCCAGTCGTTCTCCATTTCGGCTTATCTGACAGAACTCGCCACGAGCACGGCTGTCGAATCCCCACCAGATGCCATAGGTCATTCCATATTCCAATCCCACCATAGCCTCGGCCACATTATGCATCTCGTCTGCATAGCCAACCTTGCCGTCCTTCTCTAACTGCTGATAGAAATTAGCAAAAGTATCGAACGAACCTGCCAGCTGGTGGGTGTTTCCCCATTTATAGAGGTTCTTGCCGGGATTGTACCACTCAAGTGCCTTGTCATTGTTCAAGGTGTTTGCACCAACCATTATCACGTCTGCACAACGCGGATAATTCTCCTTGAGCAGCTTGGCAACTTGATAGTGTTTCTGCGCCGTTGCTCCTTCCTCCTTCGACCAGTAGTCGCCCTCGTTGAATGGCGAAATGCCCAGCACAGGATGCTTCGTGTTCTTCTGTATCCAATGTACGTGGCTATTGATCATAGCCGCCCAGTGCTCGATGTTGACAACGCTGTTTTTCACATAATAGTCGTGCGGAGCATGAGTAGCGGTTTTCCCTTGCGCGTCCCGATATTCAAAGGCTCCCTGGTCGGCCGTCAGCACCAGCGGCAAGGTAGGGCTCACCTGATTGAAGTTGGTGCAACGAATGCGCAACGTGTCAATGAGCGTCGAATACAGTACGGAGTCGTCAATAAGAGGCCACGTGTATCTGAAGGCAACGCGTCCAATACTGATATTCTCCTTTCCCATGTGGTTGATGCCTTTCTTGATTACCTGCTCGCTGACTGCAGCCTGATCCAGTCCCCATACAGGCTGAAAGCGCTTGCCTTGTGCCGTCACGTCAAAGCTCAACGAGACGTCGGGCTTGGCGAGTGCCTGGAGATACAGGCTTGAGGACGACCGCTGGCCATCATTCTGGGCAACGGCAATAGCCGCGCTAAGCGCAGCTAATGCCAAGAGTGTCGTTCGATGGATGTTCATAGGCTATTCTGCTTTAAACAGATCTTTGATTCCGCCGATAGAGCCGAGCAGATTCGTGGCCTCGTATGGCAGGTAGACCGTCTTGGTCTTGTCGCCCTCGGCCAGTTCCTGCATCATCTGGATGTACTTCTGAGCCAGCAGGTAGTTGGCAGGATTGGTCGACTTGCCCACAGCCTCGGTAATGAGCTCGATGGCCTTGGCTTCGGCTTCAGCCACACGGATGCGTGCCTGAGCCTCACCCTCAGCCTGCAGGATGGCCTCCTGCTTGGCTGCTTCGGCCTTGTTGACGATAGCCGTCTTCTCACCCTCTGAAGCCAGGATCTCAGCAGCCTTCTGACCTTCCGACGTCAGGATCTGTGCACGCTTGTTACGCTCGGCCTGCATCTGCTTCTCCATCGCCGTCAGCACGGAGTCTGGAGGTGTAATATCCTGCAACTCAACGCGGTTCACCTTGACGCCCCACTTGTCGGTAGCATCGTCGAGCACGGCACTCAGCTTCTTGTTGATGGTGTCGCGCGAGGTGAGGGTCTCGTCCAGTTCCAGTTCGCCAATGATGTTACGCAACGTCGTCTGCGTCAGCTTCTCGATGGCGTTGGGCAGGTTATTGATTTCGTAGGTTGCCTTGAAGGGGTCTACGATCTGGAAGTATAGCAGGGCGTTGATTTCCGTCTGCACGTTGTCCTTTGTAATCACGTTCTGCTTCGGGAAGTCGTACACCTGTTCGCGCAGGTCGATGGTGGTCGAGTACTGGTAGCGACCGTGGTTCAGTACGACGATAGACTTTGCCCGGTCGATAAACGGGATAATCATGTTGATACCCGGCTGGAGTGTGGCATAGTAGCGTCCCAGTCGCTCAACGATTTTTGTTTCAGACTGTGGAATGATGACCAGCGCCATCTTGGCAAAGATGATCACACAGACGATAATAGCAATCAGAATGTAAGTCATGATAATTTACGATTTAACTATTTACGATTTACAATTTATTTTTTCGATTAAACGATTTTTCGATTAAACGATTTTCACGGTAATAATCGTGCTTTCGCGGCCAACGACGCAGACCGTTGCCCCTTCGCTGATGGGTTGGGAATCGGCGCTGACGGCCTTCCATACGTCGCCGTCAATCTGCACGCGACCGTAGCCACCGGCCTGAATGGCTTCCACCACTCGGCCCTGTCGGCCCATCAGAGCGTCGGCATTACTCACGCGGTTCTCCTCGCCCTTGTGCAGATAGCGTTGTGCAAAGGGTCGCACCCAGAACAGGCTGATAAGCGTGAACACGGCAAAGAGTGCCAGCTGCCAGTAGATGTTCAACCCTACGGCCGAAGCGACGGCAGCAAAGACGGCACCTATGGAGAAGCAGATAATAAAGAAGTCACCCGCCATCAGCTCCAGAATCAGGCAGACAACGGCAACCACCGCCCATAACTGCCACATGTTCAATAAGAAATACTCAATCATAATCAGTACTAATCCTCCATCAATTTACGATACCTTGCACGCTTGGGTTCTTCAAGTCCCAGTCGTTGGGCCTTGTTGACCTCGTACTCTGAGAAGTTGCCCTCGAAGTAGAAGACGTTGCCACTACCCTCGAATGCCAATATGTGCGTACAGATACGGTCGAGGAACCAGCGGTCGTGACTGATGACGACGGCACAGCCGGCAAAGGCCTCAAGACCTTCCTCTAATGCGCGTAACGTATTGACATCAATATCGTTAGTAGGCTCATCTAAAAGCAACACATTACCCTCCTGCTTCAAGGCGATGGCCAGATGCAGGCGGTTGCGCTCACCACCCGACAGCACGCCGCACTTCTTCTCCTGGTCGGCGCCGCTGAAGTTGAATCTACTAAGGTACGCACGTACATTAATATCTTTACCGCCCATACGGATGGTCTCGTTGCCTTGGCTGACCACCTCGTAGACCGACTTCGCCGGGTCGATGTCCTTATGCTGCTGGTCGACGTACGACAGCTTGACCGTCTCGCCCACGCTGAACGTGCCGGCATCGGCCTGTTCCAGTCCCATGATCAGACGGAAGAGCGTCGTCTTGCCCGCACCATTGGGACCGATGACGCCGACGATGCCGTTGGGCGGCAGCACGAAGTTCAGGTCGCTGAACAACGTCTTCTCGCCATACGCCTTGGCCACGTGCTCGGCCTCGATGACCTTGTTGCCGAGTCGCGGACCGTTGGGGATGAAGATTTCCAGCTTCTCCTCCTTCTGCTTCTGCTCCTCGTTCAACATCATCTCGTAGGAGTTCAGACGGGCCTTACCCTTGGCGTGGCGAGCCTTCGGGGCCATACGCACCCATTCCAGCTCGCGCTCCAGGGTCTTGCGGCGCTTCGAGGCCTGCTTCTCCTCCTGTGCCAGCCGCTGGCTTTTCTGTTCGAGCCACGACGAGTAGTTACCCTTCCAGGGAATACCTTCGCCTCGGTCGAGTTCCAGAATCCATTCGGCCACATCGTCGAGGAAGTAGCGGTCGTGGGTGACGGCAATAACCGTACCCTCGTACTGCTGCAGGTGCTGCTCCAACCAGTCGATGGACTCGGCATCCAAGTGGTTGGTAGGCTCGTCCAGCAGCAGAACGTCGGGTTTCTGCAACAGCAGCCGACAGAGGGCTACGCGACGGCGCTCACCTCCCGAGAGGTTGGTGACGGGCCAGTCGCCTGGCGGACAGTTCAGGGCGGCCATCGCGCGGTCGAGCTTCGAGTCCATGTTCCAGGCGTCGGTAGCGTCGATAATGTCCTGCAGCTCGGCCTGACGGGCCATCAGCTTGTCCATCTTGTCGGGGTCTTCATAATATTCGGGCAGTCCGAATTTCACGTTGATGTCGTCATACTCCTTCAGGGCATCATAGACATGATGGACGCCCTCCTGGACGTTCTCCTTGACGGTCTTCGTCTCGTCAAGCGGCGGGTCCTGCGGCAGGTAGCCCACGGAATAGCCGGGGCTCCACACCACCTGTCCCTGGAATTTCTCGTCCAGTCCGGCAATAATCTTCATCAGGGTCGACTTACCGGCACCATTCAGACCGATGATGCCTATCTTCGCCCCATAGAAGAAGCTGAGATAGATGTTCTTCAGGACTTGTTTCTGATTCTGCTGAATGGTCTTGCTCACGCCGACCATCGAGAAAATCACTTTCTTGTCGTCAACTGTCGCCATAAAAATTTAATTTAAGGAGTAAGGAGTAAGGAGGTAAAGTAGTTATGCAATTTCGAATGCTACGTCCATCATGTGGGTGAACGTCGTCTGACGCTCCTCAGCCGTTGTCACCTCACCCGTCAGGATGTGGTCGGAGATGGTCAGGATCACCAGGGCACGCTTACCGGCACGGGCGGCATTCATGTAGAGGGCCGATGCTTCCATCTCGACAGACAGCACGCCCATGTTCATCCAACGGTCGTTGTGGGCGTTCTCTGAGTAGAACGTGTCGCTCGACAGCACGTTGCCCACCTTGTAGCGATAGCCGAAGCGGTCGCAGGCGTCGGCAGCACCACGCAGCAGGTCGAAGTCGGCAATAGGTGCAAACGTGCCCGGCAGCTCATACTGCGAACCGTAGTTGGAGTTGGTGCAGGCGCCCATGGCTATGCAGAGGTCGCCGACGTGCAGGTCGGGATGGATAGAGCCGGCAGAGCCCACGCGGATGATGGTCTTCACGTCGTAGAAGTTGTAAAGCTCGTAGGTGTAGATGCCGATAGAGGGGATGCCCATGCCGTGGCCCATCACGCTGACGCGCTTGCCTTTATGGGTGCCGGTAAAACCGAGCATACCGCGTACATTATTAAATTGGACAGGATTCTCGAGGAAGTTCTCTGCCATAAACTTAGCGCGAAGAGGGTCACCTGCCATGATGACTGTTTCGGCAATTTCGCCGTACTTGGCCCCGATGTGGGGAGTTGGAGTGTTGTTCATAATCTTTGATGTTTTTAGTTGTTTAATAGTTACGTTTGCAAAGTTACGAAATAATTTTCGTAACTTTGCAATCTGAACAAAGAAAAATACTAAAAATGATGAATCCAGACATAATTGAGATAACATCGCTCGACCAGACGGGGGTAAATGTCTTCAGTCGACTGACCGAGGCTCAGCTTCGCAACCGTACCGAACCCAGCAAGGGCATCTTCATTGCCGAGAGTCCAAAAGTGATTCACGTGGCCCTTGACGCAGGCTACGAGCCCACGGCCCTGCTCTGCGAGCGCCGGCATATCGAGGGCGACGCCAAGACCATTATTGAGCGCTGTGGCGACATACCTATTTATACTGGCACGCGTGAACTGCTGGAGCAACTGACGGGCTACACCCTGACGCGCGGCGTACTCTGTGCCATGCGGCGCCCACAGGAGCGTTCCGTCGAAGAGGTGACGGCCGGAGCCCGTCGTGTGGTAGTCATCGACAGCGTCGTCGACACGACGAACATCGGCGCCATCTTCCGCTCGGCAGCCGCCTTGGGCATTGACGCCGTCCTGCTGACCCGTTCGTCGTGCGACCCCTTGAACCGCCGTGCCGTCCGAGTATCGATGGGCAGCGTGTTCTTAGTTCCCTGGACGTGGGTTGACGATCCCGTCGACAGTCTCAGCGCCATCGGCTTTCAGACCGCAGCAATGGCCCTCAGCGACGACAGCATCCCCTTGGATGCGCCCGTTCTGAAAACCATTCCCCGCTTAGCTATCATCATGGGCACCGAGGGCGACGGACTACCCCACTCCACCATTGCAAAAGCAGACTACGTGGTACGCATACCAATGTCGCACCACGTAGACTCACTCAACGTAGCCGCCGCAGCTGCCGTTGCTTTCTGGGAACTCCGGCAAGCTTTGCAGCGCAAAGAATGTAATATGTAATAATCGCCGCTTTCCCAGTGTCTGAAATAGCCTTCTTGCGTATCCCCACATATTGGTCGAGTGCTTCTGTGATTTTCGTCATAACTAAGTAATGTAAGAGACTACTAAGTTACTGAAAATCAGGCACTTGACCAAATTATATTAGTTGTATTATATTAATGTAACTCATTGACTTTCAAACGATTAAATGTATAATTAACTAAGTATTGTTCTTAACAATTTGCGTAAATTATCTGTCATAGCACTTGTTTTAGATTATGTGCTGCAAAGTTACCGCTCGAGCTCTGCTCGCTTGCCATAGCAAGAACTTTTTTCTAAACCGCCAAAAGAAACGGCTAAATTTTCGGCTTTACATTTTTAAAGAAGTCAATGAAAATGTGAATGGCTGCGAAAATTTTGCGAGCGGCCGCGAAAATTTTGTGAATGGCCGCGAAAATTAAAACGCCAAATGATGGCCTGAAATGCCGCTTTCCGGGGTAAACACTGCGGAAGCGTGCAATCTAACATCTAACATCTAACATTTAGCTTGAAAAGAACCCGTAGCATTTCCTGCGTCACCGAGCGAAATATGTTTTGACAGAGAAAATCGAAAATCTAATTTTAGAAATATTTATATTATATATATTATTATTATATATATTATATATAATATATATAATATAAATATTTTATAAGTTAAAATTTGAGATGCTAAATGTCGATAAATGTTAGATGTTAGATGTTAGAACTTGCAACCTTGCACAAAGGTTGCAAGTTTTTTGAATCCGGTCAGAAGACCGACCCTACCTGATAGACCAGCGCAGAGACGATCCAGGCGACGCAGGTGGTGTAGAGGCCTGCTATGACTGCCCAGCGCCAGCGGCCCGTCTCGTGCTTGATGGCCACGAGGGTGGCGATGCAGGGGAAGTAGAGCAGCACGAAGAGCAGGTAGGCGTAGGCTGCCAACGGCGTGATGGTGTCGAGACCGCCGATGACGCCGATGGTAGAGGCGACAATCTCCTTGGCACCCACACCGGCAAGGAGCGAGACGTCTAACTGCCAGTTGAAGCCCTGCAGGGCAAAGAGCGGCTCTATGGCCTGCCCCATCCTACCAATGAAGCTCTCGGCCAGCGACGGTGCGACGCCCATAGTGCCGAAATATCCCAACGCCCAGACGATGATGCTGGCCACGAGGATGACGCCGCCCATCTTCTTCAAGTACTCCTTGCCTTTCTCCCACGTATGGCGGCCGATAGCCTTGGCGGTAGGCCAGCGATAAGGCGGCAGTTCCATCACGAAGGGCGTGTCCTCGCCTTTCAGTACGAAGCGCGACAGGACGTTGCTCACGATGACCGACATGAGGATGCCGACGGCGTAGAGCGAAATCATGACTAACGACTGATACTTCTCGGCGAAGAACATTCCCGTCACCATAATATATATGGGCAGGCGCGCCGAGCACGACATGAACGGCAGCACGAGCATCGTAATGAGTCGCGAGCGGCGGCTCTCGACGGTACGCGTAGCCATCACGGCGGGCACGTTGCAGCCGAAGCCCATCACCAACGGGATGAACGACTTGCCGTGCAGTCCCATCTTGTGCATGAGGCGGTCCATGATAAAGGCGGCACGGGCCATATAGCCGGAGTCCTCCATCAGCGAGATGAAGAAATAGAGTATCAGAATCTGCGGCAGGAACACGATGACGGACCCCACGCCGCCGATGACGCCGTCGACCAGCATCGAGCGCAGCGGACCGTCGGACATCGTCGAGCCTATCCACTCGCCCAACCACTCGACGCCCGCCTCAATCCAGTCCATCGGGTACTGGCCCAAGGCGAAGGTGGTCTGGAACATCACGAACAGGATGAGGAAGAAGATGGGGAAACCCACGTACTTGTTAGACAGCACGTTGTCTATCAGGTGGGTCGTGCGGTAGATGTTCTCCTTCGTGCCCGTCTGGTAGCCGGCCTCCGTCAGCGCACCGTTGATGAAGCCGTACTTGGCATCCATGATGGCCGTCTCGGCGTCGTTGTTCGTCTCTTCCTTGACACGATTCGAGGCACGCTGACAGGCTTGCTGCAGCGCCGCGTAGTCTTCAGGACGGTGCTCCTCGTCGAAATGTTGCTTGATATATGCCGCTGCCGACGTGTCGCCCTCCAACAGCTTGATGGCCAGATAGCGCGTCGAGTAGCGCTGGCGGATATGCTCGTCGGCCTTCAGGTATTTCTGTATGCCGCTGATGCCGCCCTCTATCTCGTGGCCGTAGTTGATGTGGATATGGCGCGACGTTCCCTGCGTATTCTCATACACCTTGATAACGGCCTTGAACAGTTCCTTGACGCCCATTCCCGTCTTGAACGACGTGGGCACCATCGGCATACCGAAGAGTGTCGACAGCGTTTTCAGGTCAACATGATCGCCGCGGCGTTCGAACTCGTCATACATATTCAGGGCACACACCATACGGACGTTCATATCCACCAGCTGGGTGGTCAGATAGAGGTTGCGCTCGAGGTTCGAGGCGTCGATGACGTTGATGACCACATCGGGCGTCTGCTCCGTCAGGTGCTTGCGCACATACAGCTCCTCGGGCGAATAGCAGGTCAGCGAATAGGTGCCCGGCAGGTCGGTCAGCGAGAAGTCGTAACCAAAGAACTGAGCCTCGGCCTCGGTGGCATCGACCGTCACGCCGCTGTAGTTGCCGACGTGGGCATGGGCGCCCGAGGCGTAGTTGAACAGCGAGGTCTTGCCGCAGTTGGGGTTGCCCACCAGAGCGACGTGCAGGTGGCGGCGCGCACGAAGGGCCTCGTGAAGACTCTCCCCCGTCCCCTCCCTGTGAGGGAGGGGAGTGATTACCTCGCCGTCAGACATATTCCCCCCCTCCCTCCCAGGGAGGGGATGGGGGTGGGTCTGTTGGGGGTGGGTCTGCTGGATATCTTTTACAACCTCAATCATGTCGGCCTCCTGATGTCTGAGCGACACCTCGTAGCCCATGATTTTATACTTGACAGGGTCTTGCAGCGGCGCATTGAGCAACACCTCGACGGTCTGTCCCTTGACAAATCCCATCTCGATGATACGCTTGCGGAAGCCGCCGTGTCCCGACACCTTGACGATGACACCCCGCTCGCCAGTCTTCAGTTCTGATAGTTTCATGCTGCAAAGATACGACTATTTTTTTGCAACTCGGTTGCACGTGCACATAAAAATGTAAGAATACCTATAAATAATGATGTTTTTTCAAGGAATTCTTCGTAACTTTGCACCCGCAATGAAAGAAAAAATCATACTGGGCATCGACCCGGGCACGAATATCATGGGCTACGGGCTGCTGAAAGTTGTCGACGGCAAGGCACAGATGCTGACGATGGGCGTCATCGACCTGCGCAAGGCTGGCGACGGCTATCTGAAGTTAGGGCACATCTTCGAGCGCGTGACGGGTATCATCGACGCGTGGCTGCCCGACGAGATGGCCATCGAGGCACCCTTCTTCGGCAAGAACGTGCAGTCGATGCTGAAGTTAGGACGGGCTCAGGGCGTTGCTATCGCGGCCGCTATCCATCACGGCGTACCTATTCATGAGTATGCGCCGATGAAAATCAAGATGGCCCTGACGGGCAACGGCTCGGCTTCGAAGGAGCAGGTGGCCGGCATGCTGCAGCGGCTGCTCAAACTCAAGGACGACGATATGTCGAAGTTCATGGACGCCACCGACGCCCTCGGCGCCGCCTATTGCCACTATATGCAGATAGGCCGCCCGGAAAGCGACGTCAAGTATCACGGCTGGAAGGACTTTGTGAACAAGAATCAGGATAAAGTATCGAAACGCAAGCAATGAAAGTAACAGCGATAGTAGGGCTTAACGCCAGCGGAAAGACTCAGTACGTGGAACAGATGCGCCGCCGGCTGGCCAGCGACAAAGTGAGATACATCGCCTTCCGCGACTCCTACGGCGTGGCCACCGACCAGGCTTACTACCTGCAGCTGCGCTGGAACCAGCACGACATTGACGCTGAGACGCCTACGGCAGGCCAGCTGTTGGAACGGGCCTTCAGCATGACGGGCGACGACACGACAGAGCGGCGCGCGTGGCAGCACCATCTTTACGACTTGTTCGACATGAAGTCGCTGCTCGACAAGTATGTCATCACGCTGTCGAGCGGCGAGCTGCGCAAGTTCCAGTTGGCAAAGACGCTCTTGACACGTCCCTCGACACTCATCATGGACGCTCCGTTCATTGGGCTCGACAGCGAGGCACGCTCGCAGCTGAACCAGCTGTTGGAGATACTGGCTCGCGAACAGAACATGGAGCTTTATCTTGTGGTAGCATCGCCACGCGACATACCGCCATTCACGACCGACGTGGTGACGATAGGCAGCATGGACGAAGGCGAAGGACCGGGACTGAGCGACGAGAAGCGCAACGCCATCATCGCAATGAGCAACCCCGCTGACAACCATCAGGACGGAGCGGTCATAGACTGCAGGAAAGTCAGCATCAGATACGGCGAGCGCACCATCCTGAAAGACTTGGACTGGCGGGTGAACCGAGGGGAGCACTGGGTACTCTCAGGACAGAATGGATCGGGCAAGTCGACACTCCTGTCGCTCGTCTGTGCCGACAACCCACAGGGCTACGCTTGCGACATCACACTCTTCGGCCACCAGCGCGGCTCGGGCGAAAGCATCTGGGAACTGAAGCGCCACATCGGCTATGTATCGCCCGAGATGCACCGCTCCTATCAGCGCGACCTGCCGGCCGTGCGCATCGTGGCCAGCGGACTCAAGGACACCGTAGGGCTGTATGTGCGGGCTACTGAAGAGGAGCTGCAGGTCTGCCGACGCTGGATGGACATCTTCGGCATTGCCCATCTTGCCGACCGCTCGTTCCTGCGTATGTCGAGCGGCGAGCAGCGACTGGTGCTGTTGGCACGTGCCTTCGTCAAAGACCCCGAACTGCTGATTCTCGACGAGCCGCTACACGGTCTCGACGACGTCAACCGCCGACTGGTCAAGGACGTTATCGAGGCTTTCTGCCAACGGCCTGAAAAAACGCTCATCTTTGTCAGTCATTACAAAGAGGAGCGTCCTGCATGTATCGATCACGAGTTGTTCTTGAAGTTCAAGAAATAATGCCAGTAGCTGCCGGCGTAATTCTCTAAAAGCATACTTCTGCGCTCGCTTTCCTGACGACAGGTGGCCAGCATCTTGCGCATATCCTTGTAGTCGGTGTCTAACACAGGGTCTTTATAGACGACCAGCGGATGGCTGCGCAGATGGTTGTAAAGCACCAAAGCCTCGCGGTAGTAGCGGGGCAGACTGTCGCTCACCGTATAATAATGTGTCAGTTCGCTGGCGAAACCGTCGAGGTCGCAGTCTATCAGGTAGCCGCAGAGCAGATAGTCGACAGCGGCGGGCTTGGCCTGACCGGAACGGAGAATGGCCCGCAGATAGTCCATAGGCTGCATAGCACGACGGGGAATGGCACCCAAATGGCGATAGAGGCTGTCAGCGGGATACGCCATCAGACGGGTGGCCTGCTGCTGCGTCGGCAGCATCGCGTCGCTCGTCGGCACCAAGGGGTACTCAAACAAGCGGTCGGCCAGTTGTCCTTGACGCGAAAGCGCATACATGCGCACCATCACCAAGCTACTGTCGGTTTCCAACGAGCGCTCTCCAACACGAAGGGCCTCATCGTAGTCACCGTGAAGCATGGCCACCTCAGCATGGGTGCGGAAGTGGAACACGGCGTTGGTATTGCCACAGGCGGCAACACCAATGATCATCAGGACGATGATGAACAGGTTTAGCCAGAAGCGGCGCAGGGATGAGAAGTTGCGATTGTCCTCAAACGGTTGTACCGTTCGTGCTATCCAGACGAACAGGAACCACAGGATGAGCAGCAGCGGAGCCAGCCACACCCATACGCCCAGGGTGACGTGACGGTCGATGTCGGCATTGACGGAGGTCAGCATGGCCAACACCATCATCGAGGGGTACCACGTCAGCGCGTGAGTGCGATGCCGCAGTCTGACGAACCTGTAGACACACGCCTGTAACAGCCATAGCAGGGCTGTCAGGACAACAGCTCCCCACAAGCGGTGGTAACGCGTCTGCCCGCCGCTGAGCACATGCTGGGCCACATACATGACGTCAGCCTGGAAACAATAGAGCCAGAGGAAGGTGAAACAAACAAGAACGACAGCACACACGGCCTTGATAGTCGTGGTGCCATCGTTCCTGACTTGATGGTTATAGTTCATTAGTTCTTCTTCAGTACAACAGCAGAACGGGCAGGGATGTAGAGTTTCAGCCACTCCTTCTTATCCTGCACATAGAGCGGGTCGAAGTTGGTGATATGGGTCATTGAGTCGTCGGCAAAGCCGTTGCCGCCGAACTCCTTCGCGTCGGTGTTCAGCACCACGTCGTAGGAACCTGTGGGTACGAGGAAGCCGTAGTCGGTGTACGAGCGCGTCGGCGAGAAGTTGAAGACGAAGACGAGGTCGCCGCGCATGAAGCAGAGCACCTGGTCGCCGTCGTCGTGCCATATCTCGGTGACGGGCGTGGCCTGGAAATTCTTCTCGCTCTTGATGACCTCGAGCATCTTGCGGTCGAAATCGCCGAGCCAGTGGTAGCAGAGGTCGGGATTGTCGACGAGGTTCCACTGACGGCGGGCATACTTGTACGACCAGCCGTTACCCTCACGCGGGAAGTCAATCCATTCGGGATGTCCGAACTCATTACCCATGAAGTTCAGGTAGCCGCCGTTGATGGCGCCTGCCGTCACCAGTCGGATCATCTTGTGCATAGCAATGCCGCGCTGGGCCATGTCGTTGACGTCCTTTTTGGCGAAGTGCCAGTACATGTCGGCATCGATGAGGCGGAAGATGATGGTCTTGTCGCCCACCAATGCCTGGTCGTGGCTCTCGCAGTAAGAGATGGTCTTCTCGTCAGGACGACGGTTCTTGACCTCCCAGAAGATGGAGCAGACGTTGATGTCCTCATCGCGTACCTCTTTAATAGTCTTGATCCAGTAGTCGGGGATGTTCATGGCCATACGGTAGTCGAAGCCGTAGCCGCCATCCTCGAACTTAGCAGCCAGGCCGGGCATACCCGACACTTCCTCGGCAATGGTGATGGCGTTGGGGTTCACCTCGTGGATGAGGCAGTTGGCCAGCGTGAGGTAGCAGATGGCGTTGTCGTCCTCGTGACCGTTGAAGTAGTCGCCATAGCCTCCGAAGGCCTCACCCAGTCCGTGCGAGTAGTAGAGCATAGAGGTGACGCCGTCGAAACGGAAGCCGTCGAACTTGAATTCCTCGAGCCAGTACTTGCAGTTCGAGAGCAGGAAGTGCATCACCTCGTCCTTGCCGTAGTCGAAGCAGAGCGAGTCCCATGCCGGATGCTCGTGGCGGTCGCCGGCATAGAAGAACTGGTTGGGGTCGCCACAGAGGTTGCCGAGTCCCTCCACCTCGTTCTTCACGGCGTGGGAGTGTACAATATCCATGATGACGGCGATGCCAAGCTTGTGGGCGGTGTCAATCATCTCCTTCAGGTCCTCGGGAGTACCGAAGCGGCTGGAGGGAGCGAAGAAGCTGCTGACGTGGTATCCGAAGGAGCCGTAGTAGGGATGCTCCTGAATGGCCATCACCTGAATGGCATTGTAGCCGTCCTTCTTCACGCGCGGCAGGACGTTCTGGGTGAACTCCTTGTAGGTACCGACCTTCTCGGCATCTTGTCCCATACCCACATGGCACTCATAGATGAGCAGCGGCGCGGTGTCGGGCTTGAACTTCTTTTTCTTCCAGACGTAGGGTGTCTCGGGGTTCCACACCTGAGCCGAGAAAATCTTCGTCTGGTCGTCCTGGACGACGCGGCGGCACCAGGCGGGAATACGCTCACCCTCGCCGCCGTTCCACTTCACCTTCATCTTGTAGAGCTGGCCGTGCTTCAGGGCTTTCTCCGAGAGCTTGAGTTCCCAGTTGCCCGTTCCCTCAATGCGCTTGCACTTGTACTTGTCGCTCTCCTGCCAGTTGTTGAAGTCGCCGATGAGGTAGATTTCTGTGGCGTTGGGGGCCCACTCGCGGAACACCCAGCCCTTGGTCAGTTTGTGCAGACCGTAGTACAGGTGGCCGGTGGCAAAGTCGGAGAGCGTCCTCTTGCCGTTCTGCGTCAGCTGTCCAATCTTCCACAGAGCGTGGTCGTGGCGTCCGCGGATGGCACCTTCGAAGGGTTCCAGCCATGAGTCGTGCTGTACCAATCCGATATGTTGTGGAGCCTGTTCAGCCACCTTCTTGGTTACTTTCTTCGTCGTAGTCTTCTTGGCGGCAGTACTTTTCTTCGTTGTCGTCGTTTTCTTTGTCGTTGCCATAGTTGTGTTATGCTTTTACTTTAAAAATAGCTTTCTTGATGTCTTTGTCGCCGATGCAGGGGGCATGGCCGTCCTGAGGGAAGAAAATGGCCATCTGGCCCGGGCGGCAGGTGACGTAGGTCTGTGCCAGCGTCGTGCCGTATTTCGTGATGTCCTTCTCGGCATTGTACTCAAAGTCGGGCAGGTCCTGGAGCGGCGTGTAACCGTAGGTCTCATCGTTGTCGATGGGAATCTGGATGTCGATCATGTTGATGTGGGTCTCAAGCACGGCGGCTTCCTTCGTACGACCCTTAGCTGTGGTGATGTTCACGAAGAGGTCACCACCCTTGATCGGATGCTTGCCGTCCTCCAGCGTGCTGAGGTCATTCTCTTTCAGGAATGACACCACATCGGCAAACAGCGGGTTCAGCCCCACATACTTGCCTAAGTTGTCAAGTGTGTCAATAATCATATTCTGTTAGTTTTTAAGTTAAACATTGATGTTTCATTCTTATCGCTGACGGCGTCCGCGGATATAAGTGCCTTCGGCGATGACGTTGCCGTTGCGGTCTTTCTCGACGAAGGGACCGTCGCGCAGATCGTCGACATAGCTGCCCTCAAAGCGCTTGCCGTCCTTGTCTTCCTCAATGGCCTTGCCGTTGCGCTTGCCGTTGCGGAACGTGCCTTTGAACTTCATGCCGTCGGCAAAGCGGGCAATACCCTCGCCCTCTATCTTACCGTCCTTGAACTGTCCTTCGTAGACGTCGCCGTTTCTCATCGTCAGCTTGCCGCGTCCGTTGGGCTTGTCTTGCTTCCACTGGCCAACGTAGGTGTTGCCGTTCTTCCACACCAACGTGCCCGTACCCGACTTGTCGCCCAGCTGGAACTGACCTGTATACTTGTCGCCGTTGGCGTAGGTGATGATGCCCGTGCCGTTACGCTTGCCGTCGGCATAGTCGCCCTCGTAGACGTCGCCGTTCTGGAATCGGTAGATGCCCTTGCCGTGCTGCAAGTCGTTGCGCCACTGGCCCGTGTAGACGTCGCCGGTGGCGTAGCGATACGTGCCCTTGCCCTGACGCTGGTTGCTCACCCACTGGCCGTCGTACGTCGAGCCGTCTGACCAGTCGTAAAAGCCGTTACCGTGCTTCATGTCGTCCTTCCAGTCGCCTTTGTAATAGGCACCGCTGGCAAAGGTATAGGTTCCCTTGCCCTCGCGCTTGTCGAGCTTCCACTCGCCGTCGTACTTGTCGCCGTTGTAGTAGTACATCACGCCGTGACCCTGCTGGTAGTCACGAAACCAGAGACCGTCGTAGCGGTTGTTGTTGGCAAAGTAGTAGACGCCCTTGCCGTGCTGCTGGTCCTGATACCACTGGCCTTCGTAGCGCTCACCGTCGAAGAACGTATACGTGCCATAGCCTTGACGCTTGCCTTTGTCATACTCGCCTTCGTACGTGTTACCATTCTTATACGTGGCCTTGCCCTTACCGTGGGGTTTCCCGGCCAGCATTTCTCCCTGATAGTCGCCGCCGTCCTTAGTAATCGTGGAGCCAAGAGTAATCTTCTGAGCTCCGACAGTAAGCGGCAGACCTATTAATAATAATGATAATATATAATGTTTCAAAACGCTGCTTTTTAAGAATTAATCGCACAAAGATAGCAGAAAAATGCCGAACGGCAAAGAATATGAACGTTTTTTAAGGATAATTCCCGAATATTTTATAACTTTGCAGCAGTTTTAAACACATCACTTATGAAATTCATAGCTATTATCCCGGCGCGCTACGCCTCGACGCGCTTCCCCGGAAAGCCTTTGGCCGTGCTGGGCGGCAAGCCCGTCATCCAGCGAGTCTACGAACAAGCCGTCAGCGTACTTGGCGAGGCATACGTTGCCACCGACGACCAGCGCATCTTCGACGCCGTCATCGGCTTCGGCGGACGTGCCGTTATGACTCGCACCGACCATAAGAGCGGCACCGACCGCATTGAGGAAGCGGTGGAGAAGTTGGAAATGAGTCATGAGAAGTCAGAAATGAGTCATGAGAGGGTCATCATCAACATTCAAGGCGACGAGCCTTTCATTCAAAAGTCGCAGATTGAGACCCTCTGCCGCCTCTTCGACGACCCGCAGACGCAGATAGGCACCCTCGGCAAGCGCTTCGAGTCGATGGAGGCCGTCATGAACCCCAACTCGCCGAAGATTGTCACCGACGTCCGTGGTTTTGCCCTCTACTTCAGCCGCTCCGTCATACCTTTCATTCGCGGTGAGGAGCCGACAGAATGGTTCGGCCACTACCCCTTCCTCAAGCATCTCGGCATATACGCCTACCGCCGCGACGTCTTAGCTGCCATCACCCGTCTGCCGCAAAGTTCGCTCGAGCGTGCCGAAAGCCTCGAACAGCTCCGCTGGCTCCAGAACGGCTACCGCATCCGCGTCGGCGAGACCGATGTCGAGACAGTAGGCATCGACACCCCCGAAGACCTCCAGCGCGCCGAAGACTTCCTGAAGCACCTACGTTGAAGTCCCCTATAACGAAAAATGACTGCCTTAAGGCAGTCATTTTCTTCTTTCTTGTGATTCCGGCGGGATTCAAACCCACAACCTTCTGATCCGTAGTCAGATGCTCTATTCAGTTGAGCTACGGAACCTAAATTCTTGTCTGGTAGGCGATGCCGACCTGCAAAAGATTCCTCATTTCTGATTTGCGGGTGCAAAGGTACGTAGTTTTTTGGAAACCACCAAATTTTTCGGCAACTTTTTTCAAAAAATATGTTTTTCCTCAAAGTTATCTCAAAGTTTTCGTGCCTTTTCGCTGATGTTACGCTGATGTTACGCTGATGATAAGTGTTCGAGAAAAGCGATTGGAAGTTCAATGACGTGCTTCATACCCCACCATAACATATAAAGTTCTGGGGATTTATGTTTGTATGTCAATAATAATTCGTATCTTTGCAGCAGAATTTCAACAATGACAAACAATAACGATGGCAGACAACTACATTCTGAACGAACATAACAAGGAGGAATTTCCGCCCGCACATACGGCGGAACACCTGCTGAACCAGACGATGATCAGGCTCTTCGGCTGCGGACGGTCGTATAATGCGCATATCGAGCGGAAAAAGAGCAAGATGAGCTTCCACCTCGACCAGAAGCCTACGCGACAGCAGGAGAAGGAGATAGAGCGGACGATGAACGAGCTGATAGCGGAAGACATGCCGGTGACGTTTGAGTTCGTCACGCGCGACGAGCTGCCTGAGGGTGTGTCGACGGAACGGCTACCGGAGGATGCTTCTGAGACGATACGACTGGTGCGTATCGGCGACTACGACGTCTGCCCGTGTATAGGGCGACACGTGCGCTCGACAAGCCAGATAGGGCGGTTCGAGCTGTTAGGCACGAACTGGGACGAAATGGAACACTCGTTCCGCGTGAGGTTCAAGATTGTATGAGTGTTGCGGCTTAAAGCTCGACCTTCATGAGGACGGGATAGTGGTCGGAGTAGCTTAGGTCTTGTTTGTAATAGGTAAGGCCTTTCATCGACTCGTCGTGGAAGATATAGTCGATGCGTACGCCCTTGCCGCCACGGAAGGTGTACATCCATCCGCTGCCACACTCCTTGAAGCCGTCGATGAGGTCATCGCCCAGCATGGTATTGTAGACGTATGAATAGGGCACGTCGTTGAAGTCGCCGCAGATGACGAGTGCGTGGTCGTCTCTGTCGCGGGCCATCAGCAGTTCGTTGCGTATGCGCTCGGCCTGCCCTGCGCGCACCATCATGCCCATGGTGTAGTTGCCGTAGATGGCGCGAATCAGTCGGTTGTTCTTGACGTCGTGCCCCTGTACGTCAAGCTTTGCTGCCTGGTGGAGCGTACGGTTGAAGCCCGTGGTCTCCAAGTGGACGTTGACGAAGCGGATGAGCTGGCCGTTGACGTTGACGTCGGCCCACATGGCGCTATTGTTGGTCTCTTCGAACTCGATGTTGCGCTTGCCTGTTATCGGGAATCGGCTGAAGACCACCATGTCGTTCTTGCCCATAGCCATATAGGGGAAGTACTCTTTATAGTTCTCGGAGACTTTCTTGTCGCCAGCCACGTCGTTGTACTCCTGCAGGCAGAGGACGTCGACGTTCTGCTTCCTCATCTGTGCGAGTATGTCCATAGCGATGAAGCCTGTTGTCTCGCGGTTGAAGCGTGCCACGTTGTAGGTGGCTATCTTCAGTCCCGACTTGGCTTCGGCCTTCTGGTCGTAGGAGCCGAACTGATAGATGGTTCCGCAGTAGGGAATGCAGCAGAGTAGCGTCACGAAGGGGAAGGCAGCCCAATGCCAGCGGCGACGTGCGAGCCAATAGAGCAGCAGCACGAAGTCGCCTATGATGAGCAGGGGCAGGATATAGACGAGCATGGCCCGGGCCGTGTTTCCGGCTGGGGGCACGTTGCCGCCGAAGAGTCCAAAGAACGTGAAGCCCACCATGAGGAAGGTGGTGATGAGGAATATAAACGAAAAATATTTGTAGACAGCTAACTTACCCATAGACAGCAAGTGGTTATTCTATAGTGATTACTTCGTGTATTTGGCGCAAACCTCTATGAGGTCCTCCACGCGGAAGGGCTTGGCCATGAACTGGTCGCAACCGGCGGCCAGGGCCTCGCGGATGTTCTCCTCGAAGGCGTATGCGCTGAGGGCCACGACGGGGGTGTTGTGGTTGACCTCCTTGATGATTCGCGTGGCGTCGAGTCCGTTCATCTCGGGCATTCGAATATCCATGAGGATGAGGTCGGGATGCTCGTCTTCGTTCATGGTGACGGCCTCAATACCGTTGCGGGCACGCAGCAGGCGGTAGCGCTTCTGCAGCACGATGCGCACCAGTTCGAAGTTGCTCTCCTCGTCTTCGGCCACGAGGATGGTCTTCAGGCTCGACTCGTCGGGACGGTTGCTGACGCGCAGCGTACGGACGTTGGTAGACGTTGTGCGGTTGCTGGTGGCCATACCGCCGATGGTGCCGTGGAACGGCAGGACGAACGTGAAGGTAGACCCCTCGCCTACTGCTGACTCCACGCTGATGTGACCGCCCATCTTCTCGACAATGATGCGGCAGAGGGCCAGACCCAGTCCGTAGCCCTTCTGCTGTTCGGCGTCTTTCGATGCGTATGTCTCAAAGATATGCTCGATGAACTCGGGGGCGATGCCCGAGCCTGTGTCCTTCACGTAGAAGGATATGTCCTGCCCGTCGTCGAGAATCTCGTAGCCGAAGGTGATGCGGCCCCTGGGCGTGTGCTTTAGGGCGTTGCTGATGAGGTTGGAGAGCACCTGCGTCAGGCGGTTCTCGTCGGTATTCATCGTGATGGGCATCGTGGGGTTCTTGCAGTCGAGAACGACGGTATCGGGACAGCGGAACTTGAACAGCTGCTTGATGCTCTTGCTGAGCGCCTCAAGATTGACGGGAGCCTTCTTGATGACAATCTCGCCCGACTCTACGCGCGAGAGGTCGAGAATCTCGTTTATCAGGCTCATCAGGCGATTATTGTTGCTCTCAATAATCTCCATATACTTCATGCGCTCTTCGGGGGAGTCGGTCTCGACAATAACGCGCGAGAAACCTTCAATGGCATTCAGGGGTGTACGAATCTCATGGCTCATGTTGGCCAAGAACAGAGACTTCATGCGACTGGCATTCTCTGCTTTGGCGGCCTTTTCCTCGTATTCCTTCAGTTTGGCATTTGCTGCATTCAGTTTTTCGTTAGCTAACAGTAATCGCCTATTAGCGTCGGCAAACTTCTGCATTAGGATTTCTCTTTCGTCTTGATCCATTGTCCCCTGTTTTGTCCCTTTAGAACTGCAAAGATAAGCAGTTTTTTTGTAATCTGCAAATAATTTTACATAATTTTACCCTCTTTTTGCTTTTTCCCACGTTCCGCTGGTGTGGTGAGTGGTCAGATAGCTGATGCCACGGAACACATTCACGTTCATGAACATAAAGTAATATGGCACGTACAACAGCTTGCTCTTACGCCCTATCTTGTCGAGCAGCCAGCCCATGGCCGCTGCCGCATAGAAGAGTGCCTGCAACACGCCAATGACCGTATAGACCGTACCGCAGCCCATGAGTATCAGGGCGACGTTCAGCGGAATGAGGGCCAGCATGGCGAACGGTGTCACCGACCAGCGCAGCACGCGATGACTGACGAAGAGGAAACTGGCGACGGGGTATTTCAGCGGGTTCATCAGCGACCGCAGCCACCAGATGCTCTGCAGTCCGCCCGCGGCAATGCGGCGCTTGCGCTTCGACTCTTCGTGCATATTGGCAGAGCCATACTCCACGGCGTAGGCTTCAGAGGTATAGGCTATGCGGTGGCCGTCCTCGACCATGAGCATCGAAATCATAAAATCGTCGAGCAGGGCGTTGCTGGGCGCAGCCCGATAATGCGACATACGCACGGCAAACAGTTCGCCGGCAGCACCCATAGCGGAGTAGAGCTCGCTGTCCCAACGCTTCAGCGTGCTCTCGTAGCGCCAGTAGAGTCCCTCGCCCTCGGCAGCCACCTCTCCGTCGGCACGGGCAGCCACTCGTTTTTCGCCCGACACGCAGCCTACACGCTCGTCCATAAACAGTCGAACGATTTCGCGTATCGAATTGGTATTCAGCATCGTATTGGCATCTGTAAACACCACGAACTCAGCCTTATTCTCCTGCAGTCCGTGCTGCATGGCAGCCGCCTTGCCGCGCCGTTCAGGACTGAAGACGAGCGTCACGTCGTCGTAGGCGCTGAGCAGCTGGTTAGAGCGATCGGTACTGCCGTCGGTCACCCACATGACGCAGAACTTGTCGCGCGGATAGTCTATCTGGCGTATGTTCTCCATCTTCTCCTTGATGACCTCTTCCTCGTTGAAAGCGCAGATCATCAGCGTGACGGCGGGCAGCTGGTCGTCGGCAGGCAGGGTCAGGACGGGCGGCTTGCGCCCGAATGTGCGCTTCAACAGAAGCAGGACATAGAGCAACAGCCCATACCCGATGTAGGTATAGAAAACGAGGAACAGGCAAATCCAGAAAATCAGCTTGACAGAGCCCATCATAAATGACTATCTTTCCAATTTCTATGCAAAGAAACGGAAAAAAATCGACATAGGCAAGAAAAGAGGGAACATTTTTGATGTTCCCTCTTATTTTTTTGCTTCAATCTCCTCTTTCATGTCAATAAACTGGCGTTTGGCATCGTAAAACTCGTATTGCAGGAATGCCAGTTTCTGTGAGGGGATGACGTGTACGCCAAAGCCGTACTTCATCTGCCAGCGGCGTTTCAGCGAGATGACTCCCTGATTGATGTAAGCCGCTACGTAGGGGTGAACGTGCAAGTAGAACTTGCTGATGCCTATTTTATTGACCAGGCGGTCAATCTTGCTCTCTAACTGGTCGGTGAAAAGAATGGACGACCGGATTTTTCCAGTACCGAAACAGGTGGGACAGTCTTCTTCTACATTGACATCCATAGCCGGACGCACGCGCTGACGCGTAATCTGCATCAGTCCGAACTTCGACAGCGGCAGGATGTTATGGCGGGCACGGTCTTTCTGCATGTTCTTGCACATACGCTCGTAGAGCAGCTGACGGTCTTCTGCCAGATTCATGTCCACGAAGTCGACCACAATGATTCCTCCCATATCGCGTAATCGCAACTGCCGTGCCAGTTCGTCGGCAGCACCTAAGTTCGTCTCAAGCGCATTTGCCTCTTGGCCGTTTTCCTTCTTCACGCGAGTGCCGCTGTTGACGTCGACGACGTGCATAGCCTCCGTATGCTCAATGATGAGATAGGCACCGCGCTTGTAGTTGACGGTCTTGCCGAATCCCGACTTCAGCTGCTTGGTGACGTTGAAATTGTCGAAGATGGGGACAGTACCCGTATACTGCTTCACAATTTCCTGACGCTCGGGGGCTATCAGCCCCACGTAGTCTTTCACCTGCTGGAAGATGGTATCGTCATTGATGTAGATACCATCATAGGTGGGATTAAACAAATCGCGCAACAAGGCAACGGCCCGGCTCTCCTCCTCATAGATGAGTTGCGGGCGCTCCTGAGTCTTCTGAACCTTCGTGATGGCGTCCTCCCAGCGCTTCAGCAGGATCTTCATCTCCTGATCCAGTTCGGCGGCACGCTTGCCTTCGGCCACCGTACGGACGATAACGCCGAAGTTCTTCGGTTTGATACTCTGGATGAGCTGCTTCAGGCGGCTGCGTTCCTCGCTTTTCTTGATTTTTGTAGAAACATTCACTTTATCGCCAAAGGGAATCAGCACGATGTAACGGCCGGCAAAACTCAGTTCGCACGTCAGTCTGGGACCTTTCGTAGAGATGGGTTCCTTCACCACCTGTACCATCACCTCCTGACCTACCTGCAAGGTGGTCTGCACGCTGCCGTCCTTAGGCAGGTCGGGCAGCCTCGTGGCCTTCTGTATGGGATAAAGCTTCTTTCTGTCGCTCTGTACCTGTTTCAGATACTTTTCAAAAGAGCTGAATTGAGTGCCCAAGTCAAGGTAGTGAAGGAAGGCATCCTTCTCATACCCTACGTCGACAAAGCAGGCGTTCAGTCCAGGCATAAGCTTACGGACTTTCGCAATGTAGATGTTGCCGACCGAGAACGAGGCTTCGCGCCGTTCGTTCTGATACTCCACCAACTGCTTGTCTTCAAGCAGCGCCATGGAAATATCCTTCGGTTGCACATCAATAATTAGCTCGCTTGTCATTTGTCTTTAAAAAACGTTGCTTGGGGTGTTTTGGGGTTTTAACAAAAAGGGGTGCAGCGCGTACCCACGCAACCACACTCCCTTCATTTCCTTACTGTCAGGTAAGAGCTTACTTGCTCTTATGACGATTCTTGCGCAGTCTCTTCTTACGCTTGTGAGTAGCCATCTTGTGGCCCTTCTTTTTCTTTCCGTTTGGCATAGTTCTTAAATGTTTTAATATTGAAATGTTTACTTTGAGATTACTTCATCTTTCCAATGAAACTCTTTGCGGGCTTGAAAGCGGGGAAGTCGTGAGCGTCAATAACCAATGTCGTGTTCTTGGAAATATTACGAGCCGTCTTCTGGGCGCGATGCTTGACAATGAAACTGCCAAAGCCACGAAGATAGACGTTCTCCTTGTTTGAGGCTAAGCTCACACGAATCTCCTCCATAAAAGCCTCAACGGTTGCTGCTACATCTTTCTTAGCAATACCTGTCTCGTCAGCAATTTTGTTGATGATGTCTGCCTTTGTCATGTCTTTAAAATACTTTAATTTTTGACTGTTATCTTTACTGTTTTCAATTTCGGACTGCAAAGATACTGTTTTTCAGTGAGATATAGAAATTTTCAGCGGTTTTTTTTCAAAAAATTAAAAATTAGCCCCTCTTTTGGTTTGTTTTCGCCAAAAAGAAGGGCTATATAAATATAATAATGAACGTGCGCGAGAGCAAAGCGGGGTTTATACGGGTATCTTGTCGATACGCTTCTGATGACGTCCGCCCTCAAACTCCGTCGAGAAGTACTCGTCCATGATCTTGCGGGCCATCTCCTCGTCGATAAACCGTCCGGGCATCACCAGCACGTTAGCATTGTTGTGCTGACGGATGAGGTGGGCAATCTCGGGAATCCAGCACAGACCGGCACGAATCGACTGGTGCTTGTTCAGCGTCATGTTGATGCCTTCGCCCGAGCCGCAGATAGCAATGCCGGGGAACACCTCGCCAGCCTCGATGCCGCGGGCCAGAGCGTGGCCGAAGTCAGAGTAGTCGCACGAGTCCTCCGTGTATGTGCCATAGTCCTTATACTCGTATCCCTTCTCTTCGAGATACTTCTTCACAAACTGTTTCAATGCGTAGCCGGCGTGGTCGCTGGCCAATCCGATAGTCTTAACTTCCATCTTAATACGGTATTTGTTGGTTTTCTGATGCAAAGGTACGAATAAGTGAGCGAATTACCAAATTTATTTGAGTATTTCCGTCATCGCGAAGCGCTTGCTACTGAAACGCAAGAACGGAAGTACCTTCGAGCGCAGCTCAAAGATACGACAATTTTTTGAAACACAAGCGTTATTCCCCATATTATAGCATATTAAATAATGTTAAGACTGCAAGAAATATTAAAGAATGGTTCTTAATTCTCAATTAAAATGTGTACCTTTGCACCCTGTTTGGAATAAGTTACAAAAAGGTACACAATTAAAGTAGATAGAAATGTCTAAGATTTGTCAAATTACAGGAAAGAAGGCACAGATAGGTTGCAATGTGTCTCACTCAAAGCACCATACCAAGAGGAGCTTTGATGTCAACCTCTTCAGCAAGAAGTTCTACTACGTAGAGGAGGCTTGCTGGATTCAGTTGAAGATTAGCGCCGCCGGTCTTCGTATGATCAACAAGGTGGGTCTTGACGCTGCATTGAAGCAGGCTGTTGCCAAAGGATATGTAGACTGGAAGGACATTAAAGTGATAGGAGATTAATAATCATGGCAAGCAAGAAAGCAAAAGGCAATCGCGTCCAAGTCATTTTGGAGTGCACCGAGCACAAGGCCAGTGGTATGCCCGGCACAAGCCGTTATATCACCACAAAGAATCGTAAGAACACATCTGAGCGTCTGGAGTTGATGAAGTACAACCCCATTCTCAAGAAGATGACTCTTCATAAGGAAATCAAATAATAATATTACAGAAGTATGGCAAAGAAAACCGTTGCTACCCTCCATGAAGGTTCAAAGGATGGTCGCGCTTACACAAAGGTAATTAAGATGGTGAAGAGTCCTAAGACGGGTGCATATATCTTCGATGAGCAGATGGTTCCCAACGAGGCCGTTAAGGACTTCTTTAAGAATTAAGAATTAAGCATTGGATTTTTAAATCACACATAAAAATCGGGCTGCACCTCGTTGAAGGATGCGGCCCTTTTTTCTTATTCTGACGACTATGGAATATATGTCACAAGAGGGTTACGACAAGCTCGTGGCCGAACTCTACCAGTTGGAGCATGTTGATTTGCCGCAAGTGAAGGAGGCTATCGCAGAGGCCCGCGACAAGGGCGACCTGAGCGAGAATTTTGAGTACCACGCTGCCAAGCGCGAGCAGGGTCGCATCCTGGGGCGTATCCGCTTCAAGCAGCGCGTACTGGAACATGCCCGCGTGCTCGACACGTCGCACATGAGCAACGACACCATCCAACTGCTCAGTCATGTTGAGATGACCAATCTTGGCAACAACAACCGTATGACCTACACGCTGGCAAGTCCTCACGAAGCCAACCTCCGCGAGGGCAAGATCTCCGTCAAGTCGCCCATCGGCGAGGCCCTGTTAGGCAAAAAGGAGGGCGACATAGTCGAGGTACGCGTGCCAGCCGGACTGTTACGCCTCCGTATCGAGCGTATCAGCCGATAGGCTCTTCAGATAGTCGAGGAAGAGCGACATCGCCTTGTTGGTGGCTATGGCGAGGTTGATGTCGCGACCGTGATCCTCCTCCACTTTCAGCGTCACCACCTTGTCGGCATTGCCGCAGGCCAGCCAGATGGTGCCCACAGGAATGTCTTTCGTTCCGCCTGAGGGGCCGGCAATGCCCGTTGCCGAGATGGCGAAGTCGGTGTTCAACGCACGGCAGGCACCCTTCACCATCGCTATGGCGACCTCTTCGCAGACGGCCGTTTTCTCTTCGAGCAGTTCGTGGCTGACGCCCAACAGCGACTCTTTTATCTCATTGGTATACGAGATGATGCCTCCCTTGAAATATTTCGAGGCACCAGGCACGGCAATAATGGCTTCGGCTATGCGGCCACCCGTGCAACTCTCTGCCGTACCAACGGTCTTTTCCATATCCCACAGCAGTTCGCTAATCTCCCTGCTGGTAATCTTTGCTTCAAAATCCATCATCGTTACTTACGATTTGACAATTTACGATTTACAATTTATTCCTTTGGGCTATTTGAACGTGACCTTCGAGAAGGCAGGCGCGTCAATCGAGCAGAACTCCTTGTCCAAATATTTGTAGTAGCCCACGATGCCTATCATGGCAGCATTATCGGTAGTATAGCTGAACTTCGGAATATAGATAGTCCAGCCGTAGCGCTTCTGTGCATCGTAGAAGGCATTACGCAGGCCGTTGTTGGCACTGACGCCGCCAGCCACAGCCACGTGCTTGATGCCCGTCTGCTTGACAGCCTTCTTCAGTTTCTTCATCAGAATGTCAACAATCGTCCACTCCAACGACGCCGCAATGTCTTCCTTATGGTTCTCCACGAAGTCGGGCTCCTCCTGCACCCACTTCTGCAGCGAGTAGAGGAACGACGTCTTCAGACCCGAGAAGCTGTAGTCCAGTCCCGGAATGTTCGGCTCGGCAAACTGGTAAGCCTTCGGATTACCCTGACGCGCCAGACGGTCGATGATAGGACCGCCGGGATAGCCCAGCCCCATTACCTTCGAGCACTTGTCGATAGCCTCTCCGGCTGCGTCGTCGATGGTCTGTCCTAACACCTCCATATCGTTGTAGGCGTTCACCTTGACAATCTGCGAGTTACCGCCCGACACCAGCAGGCAGAGGAACGGCAGCGGCGGCTGGCCGTGGTCGTCGTCCGACTCCTTGATGAAGTGCGCCATCACATGGCCCTGCAGGTGGTTCACGTCAATCATGGGAATACCTAACGAACGGGCAAAACCCTTGGCGAAACTGACGCCTACCAGCAACGACCCCATCAAGCCCGGCCCGCGCGTAAAGGCCACAGCCGTCAGCTGCTCCTTCCCTACCCCAGCCCGCTTCAGGGCCTGGTCAACTACGGGCACCACATTCTGCTGATGGGCGCGACTGGCCAGTTCGGGCACGACGCCTCCATAGGCCTCGTGTACGGCCTGCGACGCTGTGACATTCGACAGCAGCACACCATTCTTCAATACGGCTGCCGACGTATCGTCACAACTCGACTCTATACCTAATATATAAATATCCTCATTCATATTGTCGGCAAAGGTACAACAAAAACGCCAAACAGCCAAACATTCCGCCGCATTATTTCGTCAACACCTGTCCCAAACGGCTCGTGCAGCAAGGTAACGCCACTTGCTGACGGTTGAGGAACAGATAGGTAGTATTCAGCATCATATAGTCACGCGACATATACCAGATACCCTTGTACTGTCCACTCTTTCCCCATGAGTTCTTCACCATATAGTACGGCTTGCCCTGCTCGTCAATGGCTTTGCCATAGATGACCATCACGTGGTCGTAGGTCATCCGCCAGTCATCCCACTGCTCCTGTCGCATCTGCTGTGTAGGCTGGATACTGTCAGGCAGCATCGCCAGTCCCGTGCGAGTGAAGTCACCTGTAACATCACCACCCCAGGCTACCGTACAGCCAGCGTCTATGCACTTGTCGAGTATGTCCATCAGCTGCTCGATGGGGATGTTGTAGCTGGGCTTCAACCGCCATTTGTAAGGTGCTTCAATGACGAACCACTGGTTAAACGGATGATGGGTGAAGCTGGTCAGACTGACATAGTCGTCAAGATCAAGGCCGAGACTGGCGGCAAATGTCTTCGGTGTGTACGTCTTTCCCTCATAGACAAACGTATCCGGACAGCGGCCTACATATTTCTCGATAACCGCCTGTACGCTGTCTTGCCAATGCGACATCGGCTGCTTTGCGTCTTTCTTGACAACGCTGCTCACCATACGCTCCAACTCAGGAAAGAACACTTTGAAGTTGGCCAGCGAGTCGCCCACGAGTGAGCCGGGTGCTGGCATAGCCTCTTCCGGACAGATGCCGTGCTGGCGTATCACCTCCAGCACATCGTCGCACGAGCCGCCCTCCGAAATCTGGCTGTAACCATGCATACGGACATAGTGCGTGGCACAGTCCATATAGTCCTTGTTGACAGCGAACATCTCGCAGAGATCGTAGATTTTTCCCGTCTTGCGGAGTATCTCGCTCTCGAAATAGCCCATTGTAGCGTACGCCCAACACGTACCGCTGCGATGCTGGTTCTTGACGCTGGTGATGGGATTCTCCTTAACAACAGTAAAAGTCTTTTTCGCATCCGAGGCCAATGCCTTCTTCTGCAAATGTTCCTGTGCCGACGCCGTAGCAACAAGCAGGATAGCTGTAATCAATTGTATTATTCTCATGCTGCAAAAGTAGGCATTTACGATGAAACAGCCAAACTTTTTTCCATGTTTTAACACCCCGGCATATTTTGTGACTAAGAGCACGAAATGATTAGGATTAAGTGTATGTGAGCCTTGATTTCCAACTTTTCGGAACAATTCGCTCACATTTTTATCTCGACTGTCTTATAATCTCGAAAATTTTATCTAAATTTGCAACCAGATATGAAAACGAAACAGCTACTATGGTTGACGGCCTTGCTGCTTGCATGCCTGCCGTCGACAGTCCGGGCACAGGAATACCGCGACGTGGTGTTCCTGAAGAACGGCAGCGTCATCAAGGGGTTTTACAAGGAGCTTTATCCGGCAGACAGTCTGCGTATGGAGACCATCGACGGAGGCATACTGGTATGCGCTTTCAGCGACATTGAGCGCATAGCCAAGGAGCGCACGCGCATCTACGTGGTAAACACACAGGAAGACAACCTGCTGGCTCACCGCCGGTGGCGGCCGAGAGGCTATGCGGGGTCGCTGGAATACGGCAGCGACGTCAATTCGGCAGACTCACGCATCGTGACGACGGCACTGTTCACCTCGCACGGCTACCAGTTCTCGCCGCTACTTTACTTGGGACTGGGCTTCGGCATCCTGCATGTACAGTATGAGGACGGCGGTCTGAAGATGTCGTACACAGAGAGCACGATACCGCTGTTTGCCGACGCCAAGTTTTACCTGCTCAGGACGCGGATAGCGCCATTCGTCGAGGGGCGCGCGGGCTACTCCGTCAAGGGTTTCAAGGGGTTCTACCTCAACCCCTCTGCGGGCGTTAGCTTCGGCATATCGCCCAGGACGGCAGGCTACCTGAAGCTGGGTTATTCGTTTCAACAACTGAAGGGACATGAAGAAGAAACAGGCAAAGACCGACTGGAGGGCGTTTCGTTCCGCGTGGGGCTACGCTTCTAAGCTGCTGGCAGCCGTAGCGTTGCTCTGCCCCTGTACCGCACAAGCACAGCAGCCCGTGGTGAACGCCAACCACTCGGCAACGTTCACGCTGAAGGCTCCGGGGGCGAAGAAGATGGTACTGGTGCTGGCAAACAAGAAGTACAAGATGGAGCGGCAGGGCGACACGTTCACCTGCCATACCGACTCGCTCGCGTCGGAGATGTACACCTATTACTACCTGAAAAACGGCAAGCAGATGCTCGACCCGGAGAACAGCCGCGTGACGCGCGACATTGACGTCATGATGAACTACTTCTTCGTCGAAGGCGACGTTGCCGACTACTATTTAGACAAGGACGTGCCACACGGCAGGATTGACAAGGTGTGGTATCCGTCGACGCTCAACGGTATGTCGCAGCGGCGGATGTTTGTCTACACGCCTCCCGGCTACGACACGACGGCTGTAGAGACCTACCCCGTGCTCTACCTGCTGCACGGCTCGGGCGGCGACGAGACATCATGGGCGGACTACGGACGGGCTTGCCAGATACTTGACAACATGACGGCTCAGGGCAGCATCAAGCCAATGATTGTGGTGATGCCCAACGGGAACGTGGAGCTGGACGCTGCACCCGGCGAGAGTCCGTATATGGACAAGAAGCCGACGGGCAACAACATCAGCTCGTGGTTAGGCAAATATGAGAAGCTGTTCGTGCGCGAAATCGTGCGCTACACCGAGAAGCACTACCGCGTGAAAGCCGACAAACAGCACCGTGCCATTGCTGGACTGTCGATGGGCGGTCTGCATACGCTCTTCATCGCGCTGAACAATCCCGACCTGTTCGACTGCGTGGGACTCTTCTCGGCACAAACCACCAACATGCTCAACGAGAACAACATCATCAAGATGGAGCGTGTGAACCATAATATGCAGCGGTTACGCAACGTGATGGCTATCGTCAGGGACAAGATGGCACGGCCGGCCTCGCTCTCGGGCAGGATTGCCGACATTGACATCTACAGCCACATGGAGGAGAAACTGCAACGGCAGTTCGAGCACGCTCCACGCCTGTATTACATGGCAATAGGGCGCGATGACTTCCTGTATGATATGAACAAGAAATATCGCGCCCTACTGGACAGTCACGGCTATCGATATACCTACGTAGAAACCGACGGCGACCATTCGTGGGAGAACTGGCGCAAATACCTGGTCGACTTCCTCAAACGGATGTGATTACTCTGCCGGTTTGATGAGCTTGTCACCCGTACGGTTGATGAGTTCCCGCCGATAGGCTTCGGGGTAGCCCGGCCGCTCGACCCTTTCGCCCAAACCATACTTGCCTCGCTTGAAGTTGCCCGACTTGTCGACAGGACGGACGGCCATATCGTTGTGGCGGACGATGAGGAAGAAAGCCAGCTGGCGCCAGCGGGCAATCATCTCGTCGGCCTTGCGGCAGGTGTAGTCGTTGAGGACTTTCTGGCGAGCATCGCCTTCGAGAGCCTGTGCACGCTTCTCGATGTCGGCCTGTGCAGCGAAATAGGAATGTTCCAGCGAGTCGCGCACCTGCATGAGGTCGGGGAAGAGGGCGCTGTAGCGGGGATAGACCATGTTTGACACCCAGTTCTCGACCCAGAAAGCGTTGTCCATCGAGAAGGTCACGTCGTCGGCACTGCGACCGCTGTAGCAGAGTGGCTGACGGGTGGTGCAGCAATAGACGGGGGTATAGGGAACCATATTCGGGTCGTCGTTGCCGAACCAGAAGCAGCCGCCAATCTCGCGGGGCAGCCATGAGCGCATCTGCGAGACGAAGGTCCAGGCGGTCTGCTGTGTCGAGGTGGGACGCTCGTTGAAGCACTTCTTGCCGTCGACCTCGAAGAAGAGGGGCGTCACACGATAAGGCATCTGCCAGATGCCGCCGCCGATATCGCTCTTGTCCTTAGACTGGCTGGAGACGTCGAAAGGCGTGCCCTCGAAGTGGTCGCGCATGGCAGCCTGCACGTCCTGGACGGTCAGCAGACAGTTGGGCTTCACCCAGAGGGGCATCACTTCGGCATTGGCATCGCGGCCCTCAGCCCAGGGGATGTACCTGTCCATACCGTCGGCATAGCGGCGGAAGAACTGCCAGACGCGGGCATCGCAGATGCGGCGACCGGAGAAGTCGGGCTTGGCGTAGGCTGCATTGTAGCTGAAGTCACGGTCCTTACCCGAGTACCAGCCCATCTTCTTGGCATAGCTGACGACGTTCTTCGACCACAGCACGGTCTCCTGTCCCTTCTTCTGCTTCTTGGCCGGCATGAAGGTGGTGATGCGGCTCTGGTTGGCGTGGCCGCAAATCATATCGTCGGGCACGCGCAAAGCGACCCAGACGGTACGCTCGGGCGACACCTTGCGGTCGGCAGCGCAGCCCATCATCTCCATAATCCAAGCCTCGTTGGGGTCGCAGATGGTGAAGGTCTCGCCCTCTGAGCAGTAGCCGTACTTCTCGACGAGCGTCGTCATGACGCTGATGGCCTCGCGGGCCGTCTTCGAGCGCTGCAGGGCGATGTAGATGAGTGAGCCGTAGTCGATGATACCCGTAGTGTCGACCATTTCCTCGCGACCGCCAAAGGTTGTCTCGCCAATGGTCACCTGCCACTCGTTGATGTTGCCTATGACGTTGTAGGTCTCGGCAGCCTCGGGTATCTCGCCCAGATACTTGTTGGTGTCCCACTCATAGATTTTGCGCATCTCCCCCGGCTGGTGCTTGGCTGCCGGATAGTGATACAGATGCATGAAAGCGCCGTAGGAGTCGGCGTTATAACTACAGATAACGGAGCCGTCAGCCGAAGCCTTCTTGCCCACGATGAAGTTGGTGCATGCCATAGAGCCTACGGCAGCCACAAAAGCCAGTGATAATAGTATTTGTCGTTTCATATTAATAGGTAAATGTTGTTTCGTAGATTTGAGTGTTCTGACGGTTGTCGGCCACCTCGAAACGCAGGTGGTGCGTCTTCCCCGTCTTGTGCAGCCAGCTTTCGCGCAGTTCGCAGGCGTAGGTCGTCGATTTCTCGATGGCATCGAAGACGATGAAGCGCCCGTCGACAGAGGCCGTCCACGAGGCAATGCCGCTCTTGCCGTCGGTGACGCTGAGGCGCAGGCGGTCGCCCGTCAGCGACAGCGGCGTGACGACAGGCGGCTGGTCGTCGTAGGCTATCTCATAGCGGCCAGCCAGTTCACGCACATAGCCAGTCACCCAGCCGTTGTTGAAGTCGCCGCCCATATAGCGGCCGGCCTCGTTGACGATATAGAGCTTCGAGGTGTCGAAAGCGGCGTTGTGAGGGGTGCGGACGTAAATGCTCAACGGGGCATCGGCCATCAGGGGAAGCGACTGCTGGGCAAACTGATAAGCGTCTGACAGCGCATCGGGCTGGCGCTTGACGACGGGCGTAAAGGGGGTGTCGGTGGCGACATAGCCGTATGGTACGACAAGCTGGACGCCGGGACGCGAGTAGCTGTTGGTGCGGTTCCAGCGGAGAAGGTTCTCCCCCGAACCCTCCGAAGGATGGGTGAGTGGAAGGGGTTGTGCGTGAACGGTAAAGCCGTGGCGGGTCTCGTTGCCCTTGAAGTCGCGCAGGACGTATTCAAGGCGGTAGTCGCGCGCTTCGCTGAAGTTGACGATGCCGCGATGGTCGTCGGCCTGCAGGAACGGCAGGCGTACACCGGGTTCAATATACGACTTCATGTACCACGTCTTGTGGTGCAGCCAGTGGTCATAGCAGCCCCAGGCGTTGACCATACGGTTCATGCTCATCGGGATGTTGTCGACGACGCTGTGGAACACCATCTGCCCGTCAACGTAAAGCAGCGTCTCGTGAATGCCGTAATGGTTATAGGCACCCTGCATATAGTCGTCGGCCCAGACGGCAAAGCCTACCCTGCCCCACGCCGTTGGAAGCTGGGCGCTAAGTGTAGAACGTTGGGAAGAGCCGTTGAACGAGCCACCGGGTTGCGGAATGGCCATAATGGCGTGAATCTGTGGCGGGACGGTGTCCTCGATAAATTCATTCAGGAACTGGTAGGGGTCGAGCATATTATCCGTCCGTGTGTCGTGAACCTCAAGGTGCAGGTGGGGGGCTGTGGAGTGGCCCGTATTGCCGCTAAGAGCTATAAACTGCCCGGCGCTGACAGGCACGTCAAGCGGCGTCAGGTGGGCATCTGCGTCACAAGTCTGATGCTTGTACTGATAACGGCGCAGGGCGGCCTTGATGCGCGGCGAGAACGACTTCAGGTGACAGTAGACCGACGTCTGCCCCGTAGGATGGGTGATGTAGATGGCATTGCCGAAGCCATTCTTCCCCACCGTGATACGCGAGACGTAGCCGTCGGCAATGGCGTAGACATGCTTGCCCTCAACGCCATCGGTGCGGACGTCGAGGCCGCCGTGGAAATGGTGGGGACGGGGTTCGCCAAAGTTCCCCGCCAGCGAGATGGCGTCATCCACTGGCGGGGTAAAGATGCTTAAAAGGATGCTGAGTACGGTGCTTAGCATGCCTTGAACGACATATCGAGGCCCTTGACGCTGTGGGTCAAAGCGCCGACGCTGATGAAGTCGACACCCTGCTCGGCATAGTCGCGGATGGTGTCGAAGGTGATGCCGCCCGAAGACTCGGTCTCGAAGCGGTGATTGATGATGTCGACGGCCTTCTTCGTATCGGCGACGCTGAAGTTGTCGAGCATAATGCGGTCGACGCCGCCGCGGTCGAGCACCTGCTGCAGTTCGTCGAACGAGCGCACCTCAATCTCAATCTTCAGGTCGAGACCCTTTTCCTCGAGGTACTGATGGCAACGGTCGATGGCGTTGACAATGCCGCCGGCGAAGTCTACATGGTTGTCTTTCAGCAGAATCATGTCGAACAGACCGATGCGGTGGTTACAGCCGCCGCCAATCTTCACGGCCTGCTTCTCCAACATACGCATACCCGGCGTGGTCTTGCGGGTGTCGAGCACACGGGTGCCAGTGCCTTCGAGCCGCTTCACGTAGCGGGCGGTCATCGTGGCAATGCCGCTCATGCGCTGCATGATGTTCAGCATCAGGCGCTCCGTCTGGAGCAAAGAGCGCACACGGCCGGTGACAATCATGGCAATGTCGCCCTTCTTCACACGGCTACCGTCACCCATAAGCACCTCGACCGTCATCTCGGGGTCGAAGCGACGGAACACCTCACGGGCTATCTCGACGCCAGCCAGGATGCCGTCCTCCTTGATTAACAGATGCGACTTGCCCATAGCATCCTCGGGGATGCAGCACAAGGTGGTATGATCACCGTCGCCGATATCTTCGGCAAACGACAGGTCGATAAGCCTGTCAACTAATTCGTCAACACTTAACATAACACGTGGATTTTTAGTTCTGTTTAGGATCGCGGAACAAGTAGACGCCAATGCCTATACGCAGACCGAACTGGCTATAGTCCTTATGGTTCTTGAACGACTGCTCATAGTAGATCTCGGGCTCTACGGTCACCGTGCGGCTGACGAAGAACGAGTAGCCTACCTGAACGCTGGGCAGCATATCGTCGTAACGATCCTGATGTTTGAAAAGAACAGATGCTCCAAGGAAGAGTCCGTTCTGCTCAATATAGTAACGGCCACCCGCACCAACGGTAATAGCATAGGGCACGTCCTCCTTCTTGTCATAAGCTATCTGTGCCGTTCCCATCAGGTTGTCGGCAAAGAGATAGCCCACCTTGCCCTGAAGGTTCATGTGACCTTTGGTCAGACCATTGTAGCTGAGGTCAAAACCTGAGAGCGAGGCACCTACGTATGCCTTGCCTGCCTCAAACTGCGCATGCGATGCCAAGGATACCAGCATAGCAGCGATAACGAAAACGATTTTCTTCATAGTTATTGCTTATTTATGTGTTTTACCAAATTCTCTATGATGCCAGACGACAAACCAAATAACGGCCACGCCCAGACACATGATTCCAAGTCCGTAGCCCATATCACCCAGACAGAACGCCTGCTTCGAGACGAAAAGCCACGTGGAGCAGACTGTGGTCATGAACAGGGCGGGAATGAACGTCACCCAGAAGCACTTCCCCTCGCGCAGCAGATAAACGGTCAGCGTCCACAGCGTGAATACCGAGAGTGCCTGGTTCGACCAGCCAAAGTACTGCCAGATGGTGTTGAAGCCATCGGGATTCTCAATCTGCCAGACAAGCATCGCAATGGAGCAAAGGAACATCGGAATGCAGATCATGAGGCGCTTCGCGATGGGACGTTGGTCGAGTTTCAGCCACTCAGCCACGATGAGACGGCCTGAGCGGAAAGCGGTGTCGCCAGAGGTAATGGGAGCAGCCACCACACCGAGCATGGCCAAGATGGCACCAGCCACGCCAAGCCAGTCGTTGCAGACGAGGTTCACAACGGCAGGTGCCGATGTATGGAAGCCAGCAGTGGCAGCCTCTATCAACTCATAACCAGGAGCTGGATTGCCGTAAAAGAACCAAGCCGAGACGGTGGCCCAGATAAGTGCCACGATACCCTCAGTGATCATAGCTCCGTAGAAGATGGGGCGTCCCATCTTCTCACTCTTCACACAGCGCGCCATCAGCGGACTCTGCGTCGCATGGAAACCTGAGATGGCACCGCAGGCAACGGTGATAAACAGAGCGGGGAAGATGGCATCCGACCACTTGTCGGGCTCCGTAGCAGCACCCATATTATAAAGGTGTGTCCATAGTTCAGGCACCGTCGGCCAATGCAGGAAGAGCCACACCATCAGCGCACCTGCCATAAAGAGCAGCGAGAACGCAAACAACGGATACACCTTGCCGATAATCTTGTCGATAGGCAGCATCGTGGCGATGATGTAATAGCAGAAGATAATGCACACCCACATCATCGTGTCGCCGCCAATGGAATGGAGGATCTCAGCCGGCGAATAGACGAAGACCGTACCCACCATGATAAGCAGCAACACGGTAAAGACGAGCATAACCGACTTCGTGGTCTTACCCAGGAACTTGCCGATGAGCTGCGGCAGGCCTGCGCCTTCGTTACGCATCGAGAGCATACCACTGAGGTAATCGTGGGTGGCTCCTGCGAAGATACAGCCGAGAACGATCCAGATGTAGGCCACGGGGCCGAACTTCGCACCCATAATGGCACCGAAGATAGGCCCGGTACCAGCAATGTTCAAAAACTGAATCATGAAAATCTTCCAATTCGGAAGCACGATGTAATCAAGTCCGTCAGCTTTTGCTACGGCGGGCGTCACGCGGTCATCAGGGCCAAACACACGCTCAATAAAGCGTCCGTAGAGCAGATAACCCAACACGAGAGCAACAAGGCTCAAACTAAATGAAATCATTTTTGCAAAAATTTTGATTGCAAAGTTAATACTTTTATTTGAGAAATGAAAAAAATATCGTAATTTTGCAGGCAAATTAAAAGGAAATAACAAATTGAGAGCAAAATTCATCATCATACTGGTCTTTCTTTGCCTAACACTACACGCGCAAAAGCACGAAGTACGCGCTGTCTGGCTGACAACCATCGGAGGCATTGACTGGCCACGAAGTCACAATACCGCCACACAACAGCAGGAACTGAGCTGCATACTCGACCAGTTGAAGCGCGTCAATGTTAATACCGTCATGATTCAGACACGTGTGCGCGCATCGACCATCTATCCATCCAGCATTGAACCCTTCGATATGTGTCTGACGGGAACCCACGGTAAAGATCCCGGCTACGACCCGCTGAAGCTGATCGTCGACGAGTGTCACCGCCGCGGTATGGAGTGCCACGCGTGGATGGTCACCATCCCCGTCGGCAAGACCAGCGAGGCACGCTTCAAGGAGTTCAAGCGCAAGAATCCCAAACTGGCCCGAAGTATCGGACAGGACGGCTTCATGAATCCTGAAGACCCTGCTACGGGTGACTATATCGCACGGATTTGCGAGGAGGTGACACGAAATTACGACATCGACGGCATCCACCTCGACTACATCCGTTATCCTGAGACTTGGCCGAAAGCTAAGAAGAAAGAGGAGAGAGAAGTGAGGAGAGAACGCATTACCAGTATCGTCCGCAAAATCAACCGTGCCGTGAAGGCGCTGAAGCCCTGGGTAAAGCTGTCGTGCTCCCCCATCGGCAAGTCGGGCGACCTGAGCCGTTACCCCTCAGGCGGTTGGAACGCCTACAACGCCGTCTATCAAGACGCCCAGGGATGGTTGCGCGAGGGACTGATGGACCAACTCTACCCAATGATGTACTTCCGGGGCAACAACTTCTATCCCTTTGCCCTCGACTGGCAGGAACGCTCCTACGGACGCACCATCGTCTCAGGATTAGGCATCTACTTCCTCTCGACCAACGAAGGCAACTGGGTGCTCGGCGACGTCACCCGCGAGATGCACTTCCTACGCCAGAACGGCATCGGCCACGCTTACTTCCGCTCAAAATTCCTGACCGACGACACGCGGGGCATCTACCAGTTTGCGCGCCAGTTTGACGAAGCCCCCGCCCTGATTCCACCAATGACGTGGGCGTGGCGTGAGGCACCATCTGCCCCTACCCGACTCGATGTGAAGCGCAGCAGCCAACAAGACCGCATCAGCTGGAGCGGAGCCGTCAACACATCGCGTTCCTCGTACCTATTATATAATGTGTACGCATCGACGACACCCGACATCGATGTCAGCGAGCCTCGCAACCTGATTGCCACCCGTCTGACGGCCGAACAGCTGACAGTTCCACACACGAAGGGACAGACACTCTATTACGCCGTGACGGCACTCGACCGATACGGCAACGAGAGTACAGCCACATGGTTGAAGAAGAGCCACAAGGTTTCTACGGGCGCCATCCGTCCGTTAACGCCATCTGATACGGAGATTCCTCCCTTCTACTATCGCATGAGCAAAAAGGAACGCAAGAAATTCCTCAAGAATTATAAACATAACCCAAAACATTAAGACTATGGAAAGAACTTGGAGATGGTTTGGCAAGAAAGACAAGATCACGCTTGCCATGTTAAGACAAATCGGTGTCGAGGGCATCGTTACAGCCCTGCACGACGTACCTCTTGGCGAGGTCTGGACACGCGAGAAGATTCGCGACCTTCGCGAGTATATCGAGAGCTACGGCATGCGCTGGAGCGTGGTTGAAAGCCTGCCCGTGGTGGAGACCATCAAGTACGGCGGACCCGACCGCGACCACCAGATTGAGGTTTATAAGGAGAGCCTGCGCAACCTCTCGGCTGAGGGCATCCACTGCATCTGCTACAACTTCATGCCCGTGCTCGACTGGGCACGTACCGACCTCTTCCACAACAACCCAAACGGTTCGACCAATCTCTACTTCAACTATGCCGAGTTTGCCTACTTCGACATCTATATTCTGAAGCGTGAGGGCGCTCGCGAGGAGTGGGCACAGTTCAAGTTCCCCGAGGGCTGGGGCGAAGGCCGCAACGTACTGGCCGAATGCGACGAGCTGGCCAAGACGATGACGCCCGAAAAAGATCACAAGTTAGTGGAGAACATCGTCATCAAGACGCAGGGCTTCGTCAGCGGCAATTTCAGCGAGAACGACGAAGCACCGATACAGAAGTTCCGCGAGTTCCTCGACCTGTATAAGGGCATCGACAAGAAGCAGTTACGCGAGAACATGAAGTATTTCCTTGAAACCATTATGCCTACCTGCGAAGAGTGTGGCATGAACATGTGCGTCCACCCCGACGATCCCCCCATCGAGATTCTCGGTCTTCCGCGCATCGTCCGCACCGAAGAGGATATCCAGTGGTTCCTTGACGCCGTTCCCAACAAGCATAACGGCTTGACCTTCTGTGCCGGCTCGCTCTCTGCCGGTGCCTACAACAACGTGGTGGAGATGGCCAAGAAGTTTGCCTCGCGCACTCACTTCGTTCACCTCCGCTCATGCCACATCTTCCCCACAGGCGACTTCACAGAGGCCAGCCATCTGGGCGGACGTGCCGATATCATCGAGCTTTGCCGCATCTTCGAGAAGGAGAATCCGCAACTACCGATGCGTGTCGACCACGGTATGACGTTTACCGACGAGCCCGGCGGTATCATGGACGAGTCGAGCCACGGTCACAACGCCGGCTACACACTCCTCGGACGTATGTTCGCCCTCGGACAGGTGCAGGGAATCCTCGCCACCGTCGACCGCGAATTAGGCATCCCCTACAAACAGCCCGGTTTCTTCGATTAAAATTTCAGAACACTCAGATTACTCAGAATTATGAAATTGAATGATATACTGAGCGGCCAGTTCAATGCCGCAGAGTGGGAAGCAAAGGGCTACCAGCTTCCTAAGTTTGACATTGCCAAAGTTCGTGAGAAGACTGCAAAAGAGCCGACGTGGGTACACTTCGGCGGCGGCAACATCTTCCGTGCCTTCCCCGCTGCCATCCTCAACGACGCGCTGAACACGGGTAAGTACGACCGTGGCGTCATCGTGGCTGAGACGTTCGACTTCGAGGTTGTCGACAAGGCGTATACGCCTTATCAGAATCTGTCGCTGCTCGTCTCGCTGCAGTCGGACGGCAACATCGAGAAGAAGGTTATTGCCTCCGTGACGGAAGCCTTGAAGGCCGACCCGCAGTTTGAAGACTGGAAGCGGCTGGTGGAAATCTTCCGCAACCCCAGCCTGCAGATGATCTCGTTCACCATCACCGAGAAGGGCTACACCTACAACGAGGCCGACCTGGCCCGTGGCCTCAGCCCACTGTTTGCAATGGGTAAGGTCTGTGCCCTGCTGTATGAGAGATACGAGGCGGGCAAACTGCCTCTCACGGTGCAGTCGATGGACAACTGTTCACATAACGGCGACAAGGTGAAGGCCGGTGTCTTTGCCTACGCAGAGCGCTGGGTGAAGGACGGACTGGTGCCGCAGGCGTTCCTCGACTACCTGAAGGACGAGACGAAGGTGACCTTCCCCTGGTCGATGATTGACAAAATCACACCGCGTCCTCATGAGAAGGTGAAGGAGCTGCTGGCTGCCGACGGCTTCGAGGACAATGACTATATCGAAACAGAAAAGCACACGTTCACGGCACCGTTCGTCAATGCCGAAGAGGTGCAGTATCTCGTCATTGAGGACAACTACACCAACGGCCGGCCGCCATTGGACCTCGGCGGAGCACTCTACACCACCCGCGAAACCGTCGACAAGGTGGAGACGATGAAGGTGACAACCTGCCTGAATCCGCTGCACACGGCGATGTCTATCTACGGCTGTATGCTGGGCTATACGCTCATCTCGGCTGAGATGCAGGACGACGACCTGCGTGCCTTCATCCAGAAGATTGGCTATATGGAGGCTATGCCCGTGGTGGTAGACCCGGGCGTGCTGAATCCCTACGAGTTCATCGGTGCCGTCATCAACCGCCGTCTGCCGAACCCGTTCATGCCCGACGCTCCGCAGCGTATTGCGATGGACACGTCACAGAAACTGCCCATCCGCTTCGGCGAGACGCTGAAGAAGTATATTGCACGTGGTCTCGACAAGTCGAACCTCATACTGATTCCCCTCACGCTGGCCGGCTATGCACGCTACCTGAAGGGCATCAAGGACGACGGCACGGCCTTCGAGCCATCACCCGACCCCATGCTGGCCGAACTGCAGGCCATCGTCGCCCCGCTGGAAGTGGGCAAGGCCGACCAGGACTACTCATGCCTGAAACAGCTGTATTCGCGCAAGGACGTCTTCGGTCTCGACCTCTACGAGGCTGGGCTTGGCGAACAGATTGAGGGTATGGTGAAGGAACTCTACGCCGGCAACGGAGCTGTCCGCGCCACCCTGCACAAATACGTCAGCGCACGTTAAGCTGAAGGACTTAAAAACGACACTGACATGTTCAGCAAGGAAACTTACATTCGGCGACGTGCCGAACTGAAACGTTTGGTCGGAGAGGGCGTCATCGTCCTCTTCGGCAACAACGAGGCGCCCTACAACTATCCTGCCAACGGCTACACGCCCTTCCGGCAGGACTCGTCGTTCCTGTATTTCTTCGGACAGCATCGCGACGGACTGGTGGGCGTCATTGACATTGACAACGACGAGGAATGGCTCATCGGCGACGATATCGACGTAGAGGACATCGTATGGATGGGGTATACACCCAGTGTGGCCGACCTGGCCGCAGAGGTGGGCATCACGAAGACCGCCCCGATGGCAAAGCTCCGTTCAGTCTGTTGCTGTGGTACAGCAACAAACAAAACGCTCCATTTCCTGCCCCCCTACCGCTACGACACGAAGATTCAGATTATGGACCTCACGGGCATCCACCCGTCGAAGCAGAAGGAAGCCGCTTCGCTGAAGCTGATACAGGCCGTCGTGAAGATGCGCGCCACGAAGAGCACTGAGGAGATTGCCTACATCGACGCTGCCTGCGACATCGGCTACGTCATGCACACCACTGCACAGCTGCTTATCAAGCCCGGCGTTACAGAACGATTCGTGGCCGGACAGGTGGACGGCATAGCCCGTTCGCTGGCTCAAGGCAACAGTTTCGGCACCATCTTCTCGCAACATGGCGAAATTATGCACGGTGCACCGTCGGACACACCATTGGAGGACGGACGCCTGGTACTCTGCGACGCTGGCTGCGAACTGAACGACTACTGCTCCGACCATACGCGCACCATGCCCGTCAACGGACGGTTCACGCAACGCCAGTTGGAAATCTACAGCATCGTCGAGGAGTGTCATGACTATGTGTTGGAGGTGGCCAAGCCCGGCGTGAAGTACATGGATGTCCACTTCGCCGTCTGCCGCCGTATGACCGAGCGGCTGAAGGAACTGGGACTGATGAAGGGCGACGTCGACGAGGCCGTGAAAGCCGGTGCTCACGCCATGTTCCTGCCGCACGGACTGGGACACATGATGGGTATGGACGTACACGATATGGAAGGTCTGGGACAAATCTACGTCGGCTTCGACGACGAGACGCGTCCCAATCTCGAACAGTTCGGCACCAACTGCCTGCGTATGGGACGCCGGTTAGAGCCGGGCTTTGTCGTCACCGACGAGCCGGGCATCTACTTCATTCCGGCACTCATCGACGAATGGCGGGCCAGCGGCCACTGCAAGGACTTCCTCGACTTCGACCTATTGGAGCAGTACAAGGACTTCGGCGGCATCCGCATCGAGGACGACCTGCTTATCACGGCCGACGGCTGCCGCTTCCTCGGACAAAAGCGCATACCCTACCACCCCAAGGAACTCGAAGAGTTTATGGCCGTCAATCAATAGCCAAATAGGAAAATCAGACAATCAATAGTAAATCATAAATAGGTAAATTGTAAATGAAGAAAATTTTAACTTTCGCACTGATGACCATGATAGCTCTCAGTGCCGGCGCAGCCAAGAAGAAGGCTCCCGCAAAAGACAAGAACAAACCCGTTTTCACCATTATCAAGGAGAATCCCATCACCAGCATCAAGGATCAGAACCGTTCGGGCACCTGCTGGGACTATTCTACACTCTCTTTCTTCGAGGCTGAAATCTTGAAGGCAACTGGCAAAACCTACGACCTCTGCGAGTCGTTCGTGGCCAACAAGACGTACATGGAGCGTGCCATCCAGGTGGTACGCTATCACGGCGACTGCCAGTTTGCGCAAGGTGGTTCTGCAGAAGACGTGCTCCACACGCTGAAGACTCACGGCATCTGCCCTGACGACGCTATGCCCTTCCCCGGCTCACTCTACGGCGACTCGCTGAACAACTTCAACGAGTTCTTCTCAGTGCTCGAACCTTACGTGGCTGCCGTTTCCAAGAGCGACGCCAAGAAAATCTCCAACCAGTGGAAGGTTGGTATGCAGGGTATCCTCGACGCCTATCTCGGCAAGTGCCCCGAGAAATTCACCTTCGAGGGCAAGGAGTACACGCCGAAGTCGTTCGCTGCCAGCCTGGGCATCGATTTCAACGACTATGTCAGCATCACCTCTTACACACACCACCCCTTCTACACGGCCTTTGCTGTCGAGGTGCAGGACAACTGGCGATTCCCCCTGTCGTATAATCTGCCGATGGACGAGATGATGAAGGTCATCGACAACGCCATCAACGAAGGCTACACCATAGCCTGGGGCGGTGACGTGTCGGAGCCGGGCTTCACCCGTCAGGGACTGGCCTACGCCGTCGACACCAAGAAGACCGAGAGCCTGGCCGGTAGCGACATGGCCAAGTGGCTGAAGATGACCGCCGAGAAGAAGAAGAACATCATCGACTCGCTGGGTTGTACCGTTCCCGAGATTGTGGCTACTCAGGAGATGCGCCAGGAGCGCTTCGACAACTGGGAGCTGACCGACGACCACGGTATGCTCATCTACGGCGTAGCTAAAGACCAGAACGGCAAGGAGTATTACATGGTGAAGAACTCATGGGGCGAGACCGGCACCTATAAGGGCATCTGGTATATGACGAAAACGTTCATCGCCGCCAACACCATGGACTTCCTCATCAACAAGAAGGCCATCCCCGCCGACATCCGTAAAAAGTTAGGCTTATGAAGAGCAAAGCCCTCATCGCCCTCTGTCTGCTGTGCTGCGGCATCGCCACAGCACAAACCGCCCAAGAGGAGCTGAAAGCCAACCGCTACCTCTCGGGCTCCAACTACCTGGACTACGACCGCCAGCTCAGCACCACACCGCTGACGCCGGCGCCAAAGGGTTACGAACCGTTCTATATGAGCCACTACGGGCGTCATGGCTCGCGCTGGCTTATTGGCGAAGGCGACTACACCACACCGCTGAACATCCTGCGCGATGCTCATCAGGCAGGCAAACTGACGGCTGAGGGTGAAGCCGTTTTGAAGAAGCTGGAGGATTTCTTTCCTACAACCGTCAAGCGTTTAGGCGAACTGACGACCGTCGGCGAGCGTCAGCACCACGGCATCGGCAGCCGGCTGGCCCGAAACTTCCCTGAAATCTTCAAGGCCAAGAACGTTCCCATTGATGCCCGCTCTACAGTCGTCATCCGCTGCATCCTGTCGATGGAGGCCGAATGTGAGGAACTGGCAGCCGCCAACCCTACAGCACGTATTCACAATGACGTGAGCGAGTCGTTGCAGTATTACCTGAACCAGGGATGGAGCGACCGTCTGCGCCATGCCAGTCGCGATGGCCGTAAGGTGTGCGGTGAATATGAGCGTAAGTATAGCCACCCCGAGCGGCTGATGAAGCTGCTGTTCAACGACCAGCAGTACGTCTACGACAACATCCGTGCCAGTTCGCTGATGCGCCAGCTCTTTGAAATAGCAGCTAATATGCAGAGCCACGACACTGACATCGAACTTTATTCGCTCTTTACCGATGAAGAGACCTACGACCAGTGGCGTATGCGGAACATCGGCTGGTACCTGGATTATGCTGCCGCTCCACAGACGGGCGCCATCATGCCATTCAGTCAGCTGAACCTGCTGAAGAACATCATCGAGACGGCAGACACCGTTCGCCAGACACAGGCCACCCTTCGCTTCGGCCACGAGGTTTGCGTCATGCCGCTGGCATGTCTTCTGGAACTTGGCCAGTGTGGCGCACAGGTAGAGAACCTCGACACGCTCGACCGTGTGTGGCGCAACTACCGCATCTTCCCCATGGCCTGCAACATTCAGTTGGTGTTCTACCGCCCCAAGAAAGGCAAGAAGGGCGATATCTTAGTGAAAGCATTGCTCAACGAGCGCGAGATGACAATGCCCGGCAAGCCCGTCAGCGGTCCCTACTATCGCTGGGATGACTTACGACAGTACTACATAGAAAAAATCAAGAGGTTCAGCAACAGCTGAACCTCTTTTTCTTTGCATAGTGTTTAGAAGGCCACCAGAATGCGGAACACCTTCCCCGGATTCTGGCTCCACCACCGCATCGTGTCAAGGGCCTCCTCTGGCTGAATGACGCGAGTAATCAGCTTGTCAATAGGACATGTGCCACGCTCCAAGTAGTGGATGACGGCTCGGAAGTCCTGCGGCATGGCATTGCGCGAACCGCGGATGTCGAGTTCCTTCTGGACAAAGTACTTCGTCTCGAACGACACCTCAGCCTTGGCATAACCGATACAGACGACACGTCCCGTAAAGGCCACCTCGTCGACAGCCATCTGATAGGTAGGTGTGCTACCCACAGCCTCAATGACAACGTCGGGGCCAAAACCGCCGGTTATGTCAAGCAGGCGCTGGTGGACATCATCCGTCTTGGTGTTGATGGTATAGGAGGCACCCATCTCACGGGCCAGCTCCAATTTGCTGTCATCAAGATCGGCAGCCACTACGGTTGCACCGCGCATGGCCGAGCGGACAACGGCACCCATACCCACCATGCCACAGCCGATGACAAGCACCACGTCAATATCAGTAACCTGAGCACGGCTGACAGCGTGGAAGCCAACGGACATCGGCTCCACCAGGGCACATGTCTTCGGCGTGAGCAGACCTGCAGGAATCACCTTCTCCCAGGGCAGCACGATATACTCCTTCATAGCGCCGTGACGCTGCACGCCCAAAGTCTCGTTATGCTGGCAGGCGTTCACACGGCCGTTACGGCACGAAGCACACTTGCCGCAATTGGTATAAGGGTTACAGGTGACGGTCATGCCGGGACGCAATCCCTCAGGCACATTGGCACCAACGGCCTCAATGACGGCACCAACCTCATGACCAGGAATCACGGGATTCAAGGCCATACCGTTGCGACCCATGAACGTGTTCAAGTCTGAGCCGCAAAAGCCGACATAAGCTAACCGCAGCAACACCTCCTCAGGACCAAGAGCCTGAGGCTTTTCAACATCAATGATGTTCAGTTCTTGACTGTGAGAAATTTCTATTGCTTTCATTCTGACATATTTTTTATATAAGGTAATTCGGGTAAGTTCTTCAAACCGTAGAAGCGTTCGGCATTGCCGCCCAGGAACAGGGCTTTCTCGTCGGCAGTCAGTTCACGGCTCTTGCTGACGAAGTCGTACGACATACGGTAAGTAATGGCAGTGATGGTACGCGGATAGTCGGAACCCCACATCAGCCGGTCCATGCCCACCCATTCGGCAGCGTCACGGATGCTACGCACTGCTGATGGATAAGGATAGAACTCGCTGTTGTAGAGCCACGTTATGCCACCCGATTCTATCATCACGCGGTCGCCCTCACGAGCCAGCATGACCTGACTGCGGAACGACGGTGTGGTGACCATGCCAAAATGGCCGATGGCCACCCGCAGGCGGGGACACTCCTGAATGATTTCGCGCATCTCGGCAATCTGAGCTTCATCGTCGCCCAAACACATAGAGAGCACCATATCACGCTGCTCCATCAGTTTGAAGACGGGCAGCAGTGAGTGCAACGGCTCGTGAAAGCGATGACCGGGAATAGCCACGCCTCGCAATCCGGCATCGCTGACAGTCCGTGCCTGTTCCACGTTCCATGCCATACCCATACAGAAGAAGCGGTCGGGATAGCGCTGCTGGACATCGGCCAGATAGTCGTTCTGACAACCGTCAATCACCTCCTGCACCACGACGGCAGCCGCCACCTGGGCATAGTTCATATTTGAGAGGAACACCTCAGCCGAGTTCACGCCGTCAATCATAAACGGCGGCAACATCTGAACCTCCTCATCCATAAAGATACTGCGACCGTTCTTCAGGCTCAATATCCGTTTGCCGTCCACCTGCGTGTCCTGCTGCAACCACAGATGGGAATGTGCGTCGATTATGTGTTGGCCCATGTCACACGCTGTTGGTCACCAATAATGTTCTTCACTTCCTCCACCAATTGCCAGTCGGGTTCTTCGTTTGCCCACTGTATATTGCGGCGCACATTGTCAGGATTGGCCGACGAGAAGAGCGTCGAAGCTATATGCGGAGAACTCGCAGAATACTCGACGGCCAGTTTCTCGATGGGATAACCTTTCTCACGGCAGTATTCTGCCGCTTTCTGGCAGGCATCAACGAGCGGTTTGGGGGCTGGATGCCAGTCGGGCACGCCACGCTGCGAGAGCAGTCCCATGCTAAGTGGCGAAGCATTGATAATTCCAACGCCGTTCTGCTCGAAGAATTCCACGTAATCAGCCAAAGCATCGTCATTCAGACAGTAGTGGCAGAAGTTCAGCACGCTCTCCACGGTTCCCGTCTCGCTGTGCTCCACGACCCACTTCAGGTTCTGCAGCTGCAAGTCGGTAATGCCTACATGGCCGACGACACCTTTGCTGCGCAGCTCCACCAGAGCAGGCAGCGTCTCGTCGACCACCTTCTGCAGTCCGCCGGGCAGAGCCGACTGGAACTCTATGTCGTGGACGTTGATAAGGTCAATGAAGTCAACACCCAGTCGCTCCATACTCTCATAGACGCTGTCGGTCACCCGCTTGGCAGAGTAGTCCCAGGTATTGACACCGTCCTTGCCGTAGCGTCCCACCTTCGTACTGAGATAGTATTTCTCACGCGGGATGTTTTTCAGGGCCTGCCCTAATACGGTCTCAGCCTTGTAGTGACCATAATAGGGACTTACATCGATAAAGTTGATGCCACCGTCAATGGCAGCTTCTACAGCCTCGATGCTCTCGTTGAGCCGGGTTTCGTGAAAGACACTGCCCAACGACGAAGCGCCAAAACTCAAATGGGAAATCTTCATTCCCGTCTTGCCTAATTCTGTGTATCGCATAGTCAGATAAATGATAAAAATCTATTTGACGGCAAAGGTACAACAAATAATTGGTAAAGTTGACGTGCTTTTCACAATTATTTCGTAATTTTGCACACTGAAACTAAAGAAGAAACCTATGAGACAAAAATAAAACTACACATTATGGGAATCATCATCGGAATTGACGTGGGCATTTCGACCACAAAGATTGTAGGACTGAAAGACGGACGGGTGGCGTCACCAACGCGCATTACTGCTGCCGACCCCATCACATCGCTTTACGGAGCTTTCGGCAAGTACCTGCACGACAACGACATCAATCTTCAGGACGTAGAGCAGGTCATGCTCACCGGCGTGGGTTCGGCTTACGTGAAGGGACCTGTCTACGGACTACCCACGCAGAAAGTAGAAGAGTTCGTAGCCGACGGTCTTGGTGCCCGCTATGAGTCAAAGCTCGACCACACCATCGTAGTCTCGATGGGCACGGGTACAAGTTTCGTGTTATGCAACGGCGACGAGATGCGCCACATCGGCGGTATCGGCATAGGCGGCGGCACACTGGCCGGCCTTTCTCGCCTGTTGCTGAACACCAGCGACATCAAGGCTGTATCGGCATTAGCCATGCAGGGCGATACGAAAAACGTACACCTGCTCATAGGCGACATATCGGCCGAACCGCTACCCGGCTTACCAATGGACGCCACGGCCAGTATTTTGGCCAAGGCACAGAGCGACGCAGCAAAGGAGGACATTGCAGCGGGCATCATCTCGATGGTGCTGCAGACCATCGGCTCTGCGGCATGGCTGTCGAGCCGTGGCTCCGACATCCGCGACTTTGTGCTCATCGGCAACCTGACGCTGCTGCCTCAGTGCAAGGAGGTGTTCCCACCGTTAGAGCAGCTCTACAACATCCGCTACCACATACCGAAGTACTCGCAGTACTGCACAGCCATAGGAGCGGCGCTGAACTTCAAGAAGTAAAATTAAAGCCCCATCGTCAAAAACAGACGGTGGGGCTTTTTGCATTCCTTGACCGATAGCATCAGTTAGGATATTTCTTCATCATCCGCTGGTAGAACGACTGCTGCTCAGTGTCGGCGACGGGCTGGACGCCAGCAAGCTGTTGGAGCAACTGCTCCAGGTCGCGGGTGACGTGATAGCCCAGTGCCTTGCGCGTTTCTACACACTTCTGCAGCTCGTAGGCAGCACGCGGCTTATCTCGGTCGATGAGCAGACGGGCCAGCGCCAGTCGGTAGCCCGTGCGGAACTTCTCCTGCCGCTGGTTCATGATGGCTCGGCAATAGAGGGCCGCCTTCGGTCCTGGTTCATCGGTCAGCTCGGCCAGTTCAGCGTAAAGGTAGCTGTCGTGACAACGCTGCAGCAGTTGGCGGTAGATGGCAACGGCCTTCTCGCGTTCGTCCATGACGGTATATACCACCGCCATATAGCGCTGGTTGTGCTTGTCACGCGGATTGCGGCGCATGGCCTCCTGTAGCAGGGGCATCACCTTGAGACAGCCGGACAGCACATCAGCGTGTGGCCGAGGGGCTTTTCGTGTCATGAAGTCGCCGTCCCTCTGCTCCTGCAGTTCATGGAAGGCACTGGTGAGCACCTGCTGGGCAACGGAAGGTATGGGGTGGCTCGGCTGGCCGTCGACAGCGGGAGCGATGATGGTCTTCCAGTCTTCGTCACTCAGTTGTTCCACCTTCAGCTGCTCCACAAAATCCAGCATGCTGAAGTTCCTGTCTTCCCTGCTGAGCGTCACGGCAGCGTAGAGGATGCTGCTGTGTGCCTTGCCGTCCTTGTCATCAACGTTCGGCAGCACGCGCAGCAGGGCCTTGAATATCTTCTCGGCCTCTTCGAGCCGTTTCTCCTTGATGCGTTTCTTCAGGATGTCACTTGCCGTCCAGAACATGCACAGCGTGGTGTACTTGCCCTGGTGTACGGCATACATTGGCCGGATGGCTTCGTATGCCTCCTCAATCTTTCCCTGCTTCCGCAGGTCAAACACTTCTTTGACCGTCATATTCTACGTTTTATTCAGTCACAGACATCACTCACTTCACTTCTTCCCACATCAGTACGGAACCGTTGCGACGAGCAGGGTCAGGACCGGCGAAGTCCATTGAGTAGGGGCTGCCGGTGGAGGGGCTCTTGCCGAGGTAGCGGTGGTTCTTGAGCGAGAGGAGCATGAAGTCGTGGTCGAGGAAGTCCTGCCAGAGGAAGGTTGTGCTGTTCACCTCGTCGGTGGTGGGGGGCAGGTTTTTCCCGTCGGGTGAACCGACGGGTGCACTGTCGGTCGTGAAGCGGACGTCGCCTGGCAGACCGTCGCCGTAGACCTTGACATAGCGGCCGTCGGCACATTGGAGGGCTACCCTACCCTGACCACGGTCGATGACCTTGAACTGCGTCAGCTCGCTCTTATCGGTGGCACGGGTATCGTAGAGCACGCCGTGCTTCAGGGCGATGGCCGGACGACCGGTCGCCTTGTTGATGATGCGGATGGTTTTGCCGTAGGGAATGTTTCCGCTGCGGTCAGCGCAAGGCTCGTCGACGGTGAAGTTGTCGAACTCGGCATAGCCGCCTTTCTTCCCCTTGGTGTTGAAGGCGAAGAGGGCGTGGCGCGAACCCTGGAAGGTGATGAGCTGGTAGCTGAGGGGCATCTCTTGCCCCAACGTCTGGAACGTCTTGCCGTCGGTGCTGTAGGCGTACTGCATTTTATCGTTGTCATAGTCGCCGATGCAGCGGAGGTAGATTTTACCGTCGGGCAAACCGACGAGCACACTGACGGTGTCGTTGGTGAGTTGTTCGAAGCAGCTGAGGGCGAGGGTGCTGCCTTGCTTGACGATGCCGACCCACGAGCAAGGAACGTTGATATTGCCCAGTCCGCAGACGTCGCCGTCCTTCATGCCCTTGGTGTAGAGCTCGACGGTGGCAACGCTCTTCGGGCCGATGACGCGCTGGGTGAGGGTGTTGCGGGCCCACATGAGCTGTTCGGCGGGCTGACTCTGTATGCGCAGACGGCCGCCACGGAGGCTCCACTGCTTGTCGTCGGGGTTGTGGTTCCACTGCCACACAGGCTTCAGCGTCTTACCATTGAAGTTGTCGCTGCGGTCATATCCCCCTTTTACGGCCCCCGAGGGGGCTTCTATAGTTTTGTCGGCAGGGACTATCGTAGCCCCCTCGGGGGCTGAAGGAGGGGTTGTTCCCGGCTTGAACCACGTGCGCGGCGCACGCCCCAGGTTTCCCTTCAGACCCACCATCGGCCATCCGTCCTCCCACGTCATGGGCATCAGGCAGACGGTGCGGCCGATGGAGTGGAAGTCCTGCATAAAGAGTGCCCACCACGAGCCGTCATTGAACTGAGCTGGAACTTCGTGCCGTCCTCGCCGATGCGGTACTTCGTGCCACGGGGCACCTGCGTCAGCGAGGCGGCGTGGTAGCCGTAGGTCTCGTCGGCGGTGATGACGCGCGTCTCGTAAGGCCCCCAGATGCTCTTCGAGCGCGAGCAGAGTGTGCGGCCGTTGGGCGAGTAGTCGGTAGAGATAAGGTAGTACATGCCGTCAATCTTGTACATGTGATGGCCTTCGCCCACGCCGTTACCTTCAGGAATGATGACGCGCTCGGTGCCCTCGACGGGTCCGCTCATGTCGGGCTTCAGTTCGGTACACTTCACCGTGCCGTAGCCGTGGATGGCGTACACCTTGCCGTCGTCGTCGAACAGCACGCCGAGGTCGTAGATATTGCCCTTCATGTTATGGTGCGTCCACGGGCCTCGGATGTCCTTTGCCGTGTAGCACTGCAGCCCCTTGCCGTTGACATTGGAAAAGACGTAGAACTGGCCGTTGGCATAGCGGATGCAGGGAGCCCAGATGCCCTGTCCGTAGATTTCCTGGTGGTTCTTCAGCGAGAAGCGGTCCTCGGGGAAGTCGAAGCGGTCGAAACAGTAGGCGACGTTTTCCCAGTTCACCAGGTCCTTCGAGTGGAGGATGACCAGCCCCGGCACGGCGTGCATGGTGGTGCCGGCGAGGTAGTAGTCGTCGCCCACGCGGAGAATGTCAGGGTCGGAGAACTCGTCGTAGAACAGGGGGTTGGTAAACGTACCGTTGCCGTTGTCGGCTGTCCACGACTTCGGCTGTGCCTGCGTGCCCATGACGCAGAAGGTCATGAAGGCAGCTCCAAGTAGTAGTAGTTTTTTCATTGTTTTGGTTATTTGACTGTTGGATTAAGATTTCTTTTCAGGAAGAAGCTGCGGGTGGCGGTGAAGAATAGCAGTACCCCCAAGGCATTGACACCGGCAACCGTCCAAAAAGCGGCCGAGTAGCCAGCCATCTCACTGATGACACCGCCAAGAAGAATGCCAAGCCCCATACCGACATCCCACGACACGAGGATAGTGGAGTTGGCCGTGCCGCGCTTGCTGTTGGGGGCCACGCTGATGGTCATGTTCTGGAACGCAGGCCACATGTGGCCGTTACCCAGTCCGATGAGGAGCGCTGAGACATAGTAAGTGAAGAGTGAGAAGTGAGAAGTGAGAAGTGAGAAGTTAAGCGTGGGGCCTAATATAAATAAGGTGTAGCCTACGAGCGAGATGACCATCCCCCCGGCGGCGTTGTGGGTGACGCGGCCTTGCCGCAGGGCCTTGCCGCCCTGGAGACGGGAGAGAATAAGTCCCACGGAGCAGAGCATGAAGTAGGTGCCCGTACCGCCCGTAATGCCCATCACCTCCTTACCGTATATGGCTAAGTAGTTGCTCAGCACACCGAAGCAGAAGCCGAAGGCCACCATATTCAAGCCAAGCAACCAACCGCGGACGAGGAAGAAGCGGTCGAGGGAAAGACCCACCCCCTTCCCCTCCCTGAATGGAGGGGCGTCATTACCTTTATTCGTGCTTGAAGTATCTACTCCCCGCCCTTCAGGGAGGGGCCGGGGGCGGGTCTTCACCGTAGCATCCACCGCCATGCCGGCGCAGGCCACGACAAGCGCTATCCAGAACAGCAGGTCGAAGCTGTGGGTGTAGCGGTAGATGAAGATGCCGATGGTGGGGGCAATGGCCATCGCCAGATTGTTAGACAGGCCGTAGTATCCGATGCCCTCGGTGCGGCGACTGGAGGGCAACACGTCGATGGCTACTGTCGAGTTGGCCACCGTCAGTGCGCCGAACGGACCGCCATGCAGGGTGCGTACAATCAGGAATAGCAACAGTGTCGATGCTGCCAGATAGCCGGCAAAGAAGATGGCAAAGGCCGTGAAGCTCACCATGAGTACCGTCTTGCGGGGGAAGGAGTCGACCAGGAAGCCGCTGAACGGGCGCATGACCAGTGCCGTAACGGTATAGCCCGACAGCACCAGTCCGATGACGTCCTTCGTGGCTCCAAAGTGTTCACTCAGATATAATGGCAGCAGCGGTGTCAGCACATAGAAGGCGAAGAACAGCGAGAAGTTCGCCGCCATCACCTTACAATAGTTCCTGTTCCATAGTCGATCCATCGTCTCTATCACGAAAAGCTTCTCATTTCCTTGATTGTGATGCAAAGTTACGAAAAATCCCCGAAAGCATCAACACTTTCAGGGACTTTTTTCAGTTGTCAACCCTTAATCGCCATCGTCTGGGTCATCGGGATCCGGCTCAGCCTGACTGATGCCGTAGGTCTTCAGCACAAAAGGGACGGTTCGGACGGTTCCTTTTGTGTACTTTATGAACAAACCGTCAGAATAATTTGGCGGTTTCGGAAATAGTTCGTATATTTGCGGACGAAAAAAAAAGAGAATATGGCAACAACGGTATTTAATGATGCACAATTGGAAGTGTTGAGAATGATGTCAGTCTTTAACACCCCGGAGGCCGTCAAGGATTTGAAGCAGTCCATTTCAAACTATTTCGCCCAGAAAGCAGAGGCGGAAATCGACCAATTGTGGTCCGACGGCATCCTGACGGAAGGTAAGGTGGAGAGTTTCAGGTCGCTCCACGAACGCACACCTTATAATAAATAGTGCTCAGATGGACAACATCGTCATTGACACAAATTGCCTGATTATGTCCATCTCTTCAAGAAGCGGTTACCATCGGATATGGCAGTCGTTTCTTGCGGGTGACTTCATCCTCTGTATCTCGAATGAGATTTTAGAGGAATATGCAGAAGTCATAGCCCGCAATATCAACGTCAATGCAGCCCGCTACGTTGTCTATGCCATTATGGAGCGTAACAATGTCAGGCAGATAGTTCCTTCATACAGGTGGAATCTGATTACAGCCGATCCTGATGACAACAAGTTTGTAGATTGTGCCATAGCTGCCAATGCGAGGTTCATTGTTACTGAAGACCATCATTTCAATGTGCTGAAGGATATTCCGTTTCCTTCCGTTTCCGTTGTCAACATCGATGAGTTTCTTTCCGAACTGGAATCAAAATATTCATGAGCACTTAATACAGACTACTATGAGGGGAATAATGATTCTTACCCTTCCATTATTGGAACGATAAAAACCACTAGTGCGTACTTAATCCTGCCTAAGGGCTTTCCATTAACGTAGTTCACATATTGTAATACGGTCAGCGCACTAATCTTGCCAATGATTCTGGCAAACAGACCGCATGTCTCTTTCGCGTAGTTTCTGATGACGAGGAATTGATCCGTTAGTTGTGAGAACAAGGTCTCAATTCTCTTCCTTGCCCTTGCGTATGGAATGTATGTCGGTTTCCAGTTCTTCTATTTCTCCCTGTAGGGACACTCCAGCTGGATGGCATAAAGAAATTGGGGAAGGTTGGTCTTCTATGGCATTTCAAACAGAAATCTATATGAACTATTGCCATATCAAGAGAAAGCATATCAAGAGAAAAGACCGCTTTTTTTCTTAATATATGTTCACGATTTGTCATATCCTCGATAATTTTTATTATCTTTGCGCACAGAACGCTCAATGTTGGGCAAGAATAATTAAAAGCGATATGAAGATACAACGCTATAACAGGCTAAAGGCCGCGGCTGAGCGAGAGCGAAGGTTAGTTCCATCAAAAATAATTCTGAGTTGCGAACATGGAGTTCGTACACTGTGATTATCTTTGCACGAAAATTGCAAGAAGAATATGGCAACAAACAAGAACGCACTCATACGATACAAGCATTTAGACACGCTGCTGTCAGACCGTCATCACTACTATGACATCAACGACCTGACAGAGAAAGTGAACCAACTGCTTCAAGACGAAGGATTCCAGACCGTCACGCGTCGTTGCATAGAAAAGGACCTGGTTTATCTGACGGAACGCCCTTTCTGTGCCCCCATCAAGCGTTTCAAGCACAACGGCAAGAACTGTGTAGTCTATAAGAATCCATCCTTTTCCATCTTCATTCAGGAGATGAGCCGTGAGGAGCGTCACCTGTTGCGCGAGCTGCTGAACACCCTCGGCCAGTTCGACGGACTCGACAACTTTGGGTGGCTTGACAAGTTCAAGTCAGGTCTGGGCAATACCCGTCGCCGCCAGATAATCAGTTTCAGCAACAATCCCTATCTACAGAACTCCAATCTGCTGGGCACGCTCTTTGACCATATATCCAACGAGGTGGTCATCCGCTTGCACTACCATACGTTTTCTAATCGGACGACGCGTAGCATCGACTTCCATCCCTATCTGCTGAAGCAGGTCAACAACCGTTGGTTCCTCCTCGGTGCAGCCGACGACGACGGGAAGATTCTCACTTTTGCCCTCGACCGCATTGACAAGGTGGAACCACTGCCTGAAAAGAAATATGTTCCATGCCTCGAAGACCTCTCTGAGCGTTTCGAGGACATCGTGGGCGTGACCCTCTACGAAGACCGCCCGATAGAGCACATCGTGTTCTGGGCAAGTGATGCCTCTAAGGATTATATCATGACGAAGCCCATCCATGAATCGCAGACATCCATTAAGGGGGAAACAGAAAACAATCTGCACGAAAAGCACCCCCAGTTTGAGGGCGGTGCTTTCTTCTCCATCGACTGCATACCTAACTATGAGTTAATCCGCGAACTCTGCTCCTTTGGAAAAGACTTGATTGTGCTTGAGCCATCAAGCATCCAAAACCAAGTTTTCAATCGTATTTCGATGATGGTAGAAGATTATTTGAAAGTACGAACATAGTGTTCGCCGTTTGTATTTAAATTTGCATCGTTAAAATTACAAAACTATTATGACAGATACAGAACTTCAAAAGATGTCTGAAGTAATTTCTCAGTATGACTACAATGCTCAGAGAAAGCAAGCCGCGTTAGAAGAGATGGCTGAAGTATTTACTCAGCATGACAACAATGCTCAGAGGATGCAGGCCACATTAGAAAAGGCAATAACTAGTAAAAAAGAATTGGAAGACATTCGGCTTGGAAACGTGAGGAGCTCAAATCAATATGGTGATGTGATTGTCGTCCAGCACAAGGATTATCAATGGGGCGTAATTGACATCAAAGGGAAAGTCATTGTTCCATTCGGGAAATATGGATGGATTGACGGATTTGACCAGGGATTGGCACGGGCAAGAACCCATAAGCATTCTGGCCGTGTAGGTAATACCATTGCAATAATAGGAGATTTGGATGACATTGAGGGTACATCTATAAAAGGAAAGGAGAATATCCAACGTTTCTTGGATAATGATAGGTCTAAACATCCAGAGAATTATGCAAAGTGGGGTATCATCAATGAAGAGGGAGAAGAGGTTCTTCCATTAATATATGATGATATTTGGAACTTTTTGGGAAAGGATAGGTACTCTACAAGAGTTGAGCTGAATGGGGAATATAAAGAGGTGTATTTTCACGATTTAAATCCTTCTTTACCAGTTAGGGGAATAGAGGATCATTATTCGTCCACCTCAGATTATGACGATTATTCTGGCAACAACTTTGACATTAATGGAGAGGGCTATTTCGACGAAGAAAGATTAGAGGATGCCTTTTTTTCAGGAGAATATCTTCCTGAAGATTGGTAGAAGTGGATTTCATTCAAATTTTTTGAGACTCACATAAAAATAGTAATTGTTGCAGCAATGGAAGAAGGACAGATAATAGCTAACTGGGCGCAGCATCTTGAAGATGGAATAAGGATTATTGTGAATGTGAATGACTATAGTCCATCACATGAGAAAAGGCTTTTAATTCCATTTGTTAATCGATTTGACAATACAATGGGACTGCTTAACCGTAATGGCGAAGTTGTTTTGAAACCGCTTTATAATGCAATCCTTGACGACTGCTTCTCTGATGATGATATTGTCAGAGTTGGTAAGTTGTACCCTTATGGCTATCCAAGAAAAAGTGGCGGAGTTACATCTTATGTCAGATATAAATTCAAGGCAATGAAGGCAAATGGTGAATTCGTTACAGATATGGAGTTTGACACTATCATCAAATCCACTGACAACAAGTTCATTACCGTTCAAGACCGAGAGAAAGGCCATGCCGTTTTAGACCGAAAAGGTACGATAGTTGTTCCATTCGGGAAATACTGGATTGATGGATTTGACCACGGCCTCGCCAGGGTTTGTCAAAACAAGAAATGGGGCATTATAAACACGAAGGGCGAGGAGGTTTTATCATTGGTGTACGACAATATCTGGAACTTCTACGGAAAGAACCGCTTCTCGACAAAAGCTGTAAAAGACGGCGTAGAGAAAGAAGTGTTTCTTCATGACTTGAATCCAGAGTTGCCTCGACATGGAAAGTACCGCATTTTGAGGGAGGAGCCAGAGCCATACGGTAAACATTATGGTGAATACGCTGGCACATACGCACAAGATGTGGCAGGATATAGCGACGATGTCATCAACGATGCCTTTGATGGTGAACCTGATGCATATTGGAATATAGACTGAAAATCTTTTTATCACGAACATAGATTTCACGAATTATTTGTACTTTTGTAATAGAAATAAAAACTAAAATACAGAAAACTATGATTGAATTAGCAACAAAGGCTGAGAATTACGCAGCAGAGAAAACAAACGAAGTGATGGTAAAGGCAATTGCTCAGGCATACGCTGATGGCTACCACGATGGATACAAAGACCGTGGGGAGGAAATCCTCGTTGATTTACGCGACAATAAGACAGAGTATGTTGACCTCGGCTTGCCAAGTGGTACGTTGTGGGCAAAGGATTACGAAACAGACGATAATGACAAAACTATATATTTGCCGTACCACACAGCTGAAGAATATCAACTCCCAACGGAGGAACAATGGAACGAATTACTTGAAATATGCAGATGGAAAGGTGAATATAGTAGTAGTGGTTTATCTTTTTATGGGGTGACGTGTATTGGACCTAATGGGAATAGTATATATTTACGTTCAAAGGGATACGTACAAGATAAGGAAATATTACGAGTACCATCTTACAGAGGAGGACATATTTATTTTTGGATAAGTGATAATGGAGATACAAATGAAAAGAATGCTATTCATGTAAGTGCAGGAACGAAGAGGATACCTGAAAAAGAAATTGCCAATTTCTTTTCTGGTTACAAGCTCCCTATCCGTATAGTTCGTTCAAAAAATGAAGGGCAACGAACTTAGATTTCGCAAACAATTTGTACCTTTGCACCAGAAAAGAAAACAAGGCGGTCTTTGACAAGTCTGGAAACTGAAACGGCATTTTGAATTTCGTCCGGCGTGGCTTCAGCCCTGCTCTTTCGGGAGTAGATTCGCTGGATGTCTCCTAGCTTTTCGGAGTTTGTAGGAGATAACAATGTTAGGCAGTTAACGTGATACTGTTGTACTTACGTACTGTTTTTATTATTTTATTATGGTTTTTATTTTTATTTATTACATAAAGAAAAGTAGTTTCAGTAGACAGACTCTCAAAGACCGCTATATATAAAGATGAATCAAAAGAATGGATAGAAAAGAAATTGCAAAAACGGCCTCGCAGATGAAATCCAAAGAAGATCTGCTCTCACTTCTCAACCGCATTAAACAGGCTGAGTTAGAAGAGATTGGACTGCAAGACCAGTTCCATCCATTCACGATGAAGCACATTAATTATTACTGCAACCCCAACAACGCCTTCCATAGGTATCGTCAGTTTAAGGTAAAGAAGAAGTCGGGCGGATTCCGTTTGATTACGACTCCACGTAACAGGAGTTTTATGATGATGCTTTCTGCTGTCAACGAGCTTTTGAAGGCAATGTACACACCTTCTGATTATGCAATGGGATTTACGGAAGGACGCTCTGTAGTGAGTAACGCCAATATTCACAAGGGGCAGAATTATGTGTTCAACATTGACCTGAAGGACTTCTTTCCCAGTATTGAACAGCCGAGAGTATGGAAAAGGCTGCAACTTACACCTTTCAACTTTCCTGAGAAGATTGCCAGCCTGATAGCCGGCATGTGTTCCATGAAAGAAACACGTGCTTATGAAGATGGACGTCAAGAGACTTTCTTTGTTCTTCCACAAGGTGCGCCAACCTCGCCAATCATCACCAATATGATTTGTGACACGCTTGACCGTCGCTTAGCTGGTTTAGCAAAACGTTTCGGTTTGCACTACTCACGTTATGCCGATGACATAACTTTCAGTTCTATGCATCATGTTTATCAGAAGAATGGGGAGTTCAGGAAAGAGTTGAGGAGGATCATTACTGACCAGCACTTTACTATCAATGATGATAAAACCCGCTTGCAGAAGAAGGGCGACAGGCAGGAAGTTACGGGTATTATTGTTAGTGAAAAGCTGAATGTGACGCAGAAGTATGTCCGCGACGTTCGCAATATTCTTTATATTTGGGACAGATATGGGTATCCAAGTGCCTTGGCTAAGTTCATACCGAAATACAAGGAGGAGAAAGGTCATGTGAAGAAAGGAAATCCTAACCTTGAGAACGTAATTGATGGAAAACTGATGTACCTGAAAATGGTCAAGGGTGAAGAGGATTCTGTCTACCAACGATTGCACAATAAGTTCGTAACGCTGGTAGCGAAGATGAAGGAAAAGAGCATAACAACGGAACAAAACGTGACCTACATTGAAACATGGGCAATACTGGAGTTTGAAAAGAAGCATTCAACGGAAGTTGTTATAACTACGTCTGAAAATTCACATCGCTATGCTCATTTCATATTTGGCGGCAAGAACGCAAAGGCTTCTGTGAATAAGAACATTACACCTGATGAAGAGAAAGACAAAAAGCATTTGGCCATTTCTCTTTGTATTGATGAAAAGGGTGATACCTTCTGGCTTGTTCATACAATAGACAAAATCATCGCTCCGAAGAAAAAGGAAGTGGACATTGATGAACTGAATAGAAATTTGGATTTACTACTAAGCATGTGAAGTATGGAAGAGAAACTAAAAGCTACGATAGATAAGATAGTACAACTGTCAAAGCAGAACGAAGAGTTCAATATCAATTTGCGAAAGGCGTTAATGGTAATGCCTTCCGCAAAGTCTGTTTTATTAGATGATGAACGTATCGGGCAAATTTATGAGTACTGTATTGAGAAGGTTATCCGAAAGCAGGCCGAAGAATTCTATAAAGATTTCCCACTAAAGACCATTGTGCCCAATTTGATAGAAGATTTTGTGAGAATGGAGTTTTTCCGACGGAAAGATTGTTTTGGCGACTTTTGTTTGTCTTTATACCAACAAATTGAAGGAATGACTAACAAAATATGCGAAAGTAAAGAATTGGCTGACATCACAGAAAAAATGTGGGCTTCTCCTGCATATGTCAAAACGCAACAAGACTCTCCCATTAGTATCAGTAATCGTTCTGAGTCAAACTATAATATCGCAATGCTCCTCTTTTCTGGCCAAAACAAAAATACAGGCCAACCATATTCTGTCGAGAAATCAAGAGTTACACTTCAAGCACAGTATGCAGTTGATAAGATGCGCATTGTGGTTTACTTTTTAGGTTATAAAGCAATGATGAAAGCAAGTGACTTTGACAGTTATGTAGAATTAACTGGACTGTTGAATAACATATATCAATGCAGAAATATGAATCATCGTGGCAATACTCTTAACCAGTGGGAAAAGGAAACCCAGGAACGAATTCTTCCATTGAAATCATTCTATTTTTTTAAGTTCATGGGAGTACTGGCACAATATGTTGACTACATTAAGAAAGGCATTCCTTCCATTCCAAGCATTGGAGAATATGCAAGAACACTGGGAAAGAAGAAAGTAACAGGCATAAATGTCATAGGAAAGATAGATATTAAAGACGATGGTAAGAATCGCTTTAAGAAAAAGAAATGAGTGCACACCGGAGACCCTTCTGTGTTCCAAACTATTTGGCCGAGATTTTGAAGATGCACATGATGCAGCAAGTGATATTGAAGCTACGCAACAATGTTTCTGGGAATTGAGGAAGAAAGGGCTGATTTAAATATGAATACGATGATAATTGAGAGTTTTGAGGGATATTGCCAGGAGGTTGTTATCCCTGCATTGAAAGAAGATGCTGCTAATGGCAGATGGAAAAGAATTGCTCCATCCTCTTTCTTGACGGAAAAGGGCCAAAATTATTACGTCATCTTTGTTGACTACGTCGTAGAGAATATACTTGTCCTGCGATTAAGTCTTTGTGGAGTGTTGGAGAAGAATGATACATTTGTGATAAACTGCAAGTGTCAGTTTACAAATAGCGTCCCAGATGAAGAACAAAGGATTGAGGCTATTATATCCAATTGTTATCAAGAGTTCGTAAATATGGGATTTGGTACAAGTGTGGGGAGTAATGGCTTGTGCGTTTGGGCTTCTTTGAGTGAAGAAGAAGGGCAATATCTAGTAGAAGATGTGGAAGACCCTTACGATTTATATAGCACATTCATTGATATAATAGAAACTGCAACGAAAACGTTATAAGTTATATATGACCAACGAATCGCAGAACATAGAATACAAGGAGTCGTGGCGTGACGAATACTTGAAGTGGATATGCGGCTTTGCCAATGCGCAGGGCGGCAGCATCTTCATCGGCGTGAACGACAAGAAAGAGGTGGTGGGCGTGGAGAACCCCAAGAAACTGATGGAGGATATTCCGAACAAGGTGCGCGACGTGCTGGGCATCGTCGTGGACGTGAATCTTCATGTGGAGGACGGCAAGGACTATCTGGAGATTGTCACGGAACCATATCCTTACCCTGTCAGCTACAAAGGGCAGTATCACTACCGCAGTGGCAGTACGAAACAGGAGTTGAAAGGGGCTGCGCTCGACCGCTTTATGCTACGCAAACAGGGTAAGACGTGGGACGGTGTGCCTGTGCCTTATCTGAAAACGGAGGACTTGGATGAAGCCACTTTTACGTTGTTCCGCAGGATGGCCAAGCTGAGTGGACGTATGGACGAGGCAGACTTGCGCGATGACAATGCCATGCTGCTTGACAAATTGCGGCTGGTGGAAGGTGACTACTTGAAACGGGCTGCGGCCTTGCTGTTTCATCCTGACCCAGAGCGGTTCGTAACGGGAGCCTATATCAAGATTGGTTATTTCAGGGAACATGCCGACCTGATATACCAAGATGAAGTACACGGCAGTCTGTTCCAGCAGGTCAGGCAAACAATGGACTTGCTTACGACGAAATACATGCGGGCGCTTATCAGCTATGAAGGTATTCAGCGAATAGAGACGTTGCCCATTCCTCGTGAGGCTCTGCGTGAGGGCTTGTTGAATGCCGTCGTACACAAGGCCTACGAGTCGCTGACACCGATTCAGATTGCTGTCTATGATAACAAACTGGAGATTTTCAACTGCGGCTATCTGCCCGAGAACTGGACGATAGAGAACCTACTGTGCAGCCATCGCAGCCGTCCTTACAATCCCGACATCGCCAATGCGTTCTTCCGTGCCGGAGAGATTGAGACATGGGGGCGCGGCATAGAGAGAATCATCAATGGGTGCAAGAATGCAGGCTGTCCAGAGCCGACATTTGAGTGCAGAAGTGGCGAGATATGGACGGTGTTTCATTACGGAAAGGCGGAAAGTACACAGAAAAGTGTACAGAAAAGTGTACAGAAAAGTGTACAGAAAAGTGTACAGAAAATAGTTTCTCTCATTAAGGCAGACCCTCATATTACTACACAGGCTATTGCTGACCAGTTAGGTATAAACCGAAGTGGTGTTGCCAGGCACATAAAGCGTCTTCAGGAGCAGGGTATCATTCATCGTGTTGGCCCAGACAAAGGCGGTTATTGGGAAATCACATCCGACGAGAAATGAAAAAGATTTTTTTTATAATGGCTCTGGTGCTACTGCAAATCCGTTGTTTTGCAGTAACCGTTGAGACAACAACTAATCTCAATGTGTACTATCCTGAGTATACAAAGATAGACTTGGTGTGTGGGCGGATGCCGAAGGCGGCACAGAAGGATGTGGAGTTTTGTTGCGAGGCGGCCTTTACAGGTGAATTGTTGAATGAGTTCAGGCATTCGAACATTGCCGATAACCATATCTGCAATGGGGTGATGAAGAAGGGCTATCGCTGTAAGACTAATACAGGAGGCTTCGTTTGGCGTAATGGCAAATGGAAGTTTGTGAGGAAAGCTGACTATCCTACAGAAGCAAATGGATGGAATATGGGATTCTGCCAATTGCTGATTATCAAGGATAGCGCAGTCAGGCCTATTGGCGCAAAGATGAAGAATAACAGGACTATCTACAGGGCATTGTGTGAGAAGGATGGCAAGCTGTGTATCATAGAGTCGAAGAAGGTGATGACATACGAGTTCTTCGTAAAGTGTCTGAGTGCCTATAAGGTTACCCATGCTCTCTATCTGGATATGGGCAGAGGTTGGAACTATGCCTGGTATCGAGACAAAGACGGAGTCGTGAAAGAGGTCTTCCCTGAAAGCAAGTTGGCTCCAAGTTATAAGTACAGAACCAATTGGATTACCTTCTATAAGTGATTTGCAAACGATTAATATGGAACAGAAACAAATAACAGCGACGTATGCTGAGGCAGTAAAAGCAATTAAAGAGGCGATATTGGAGAGTCGCTATCGTGCTGCACGGTTAGTAAACAAAGAAGAGGAATCACGGGGACGGTTCGGACGGTTCTCCTGATTCACGTAAACAATAGAACAAGGAACTAAAACGTTTTAATGACAAATGGCTTAAGAAATGTCAATATTGGAATTATAAGATTTCCGATCCGACAGCCAAAAACGACCTGCAACAGATGGTGAATGCAGGCCTCTGCCGGAAAGATGGTTCTGGTCCTGCTACGAGGTATGTAGTATTGGCTAACAATTAGCCGATATTTAGCTGATAAAAGGTGTATTGCTTTGATTATTAATGATTTGTCACAAACCAGAAGTTATAAATACTCATCCGATTATCGGCTAATTTCTGCATACGATAGCAACGGAATTATGGGGTATCCCCTAATCCATTTTCATCAAACAATAGAGCTGCAAGAACAAAAAGGTTATATAATATGGCAAAACGTAGAGAAACTACATCTATCGGCTGATGGAGTATTCGCGAGGACGCGACACCTATCGGGAAATTTGCAATTACTTACGTCGTATCAGTAACTACGGAGCAAAGAATCTGGCAACTGAGACAGCAACAGACCTCCGCACAAAATATCGTCGTTGTCGTGCTCTGGTAGATGAGCTGGACCATAATATTACAATAATTCGAAATAATTGATTAATTTTGCATACAATGATTTTTTTGAGAAAAATCCACCACTTCCACCACTTTTTATGTTATCTACCTGTAAATAAGGTGATTAAGTAGTGGTGGAAATGGCGGTTTTATTACCACCTTTCCACCACTTCCACCACGTTTTCGCCACTTTTCTACCATAATTCCATCATTTTTGCCAGTTTTTTGCCACTTTTACAACTTATTGCCACCGCAACGCCTGTTGTTTCCTGATAAAACGTTCCAACGGCCTTGGAACGATGTTCCAGCAGCCGCGGAACATTTTTTTGCGGCCCGAAAAAACATTGTCGCGGTTACATATTACCACTTTTCGTCCCTTTTTTCATTCATTTTTCGTTCCTTTTTCATCTGTTTTCGTTCCTTTTTCATCTGTTTTCGTCACTTTTCATCTCTTTTCATCACTTTTTCATTCATTTTTCATCCATTTTTCGTCACTTTTTCATCACTTTTTCGTCATTTCCACCACTTTCACCACTATATCTACCACTTCCACCACTAATTCCACCACTATCAAACACTCTGATAAACAGTCGATTAACTATAAAAGTGGTGGAAGTGGTAATAAAATCAGCAAAAAAATTTTGGGGGATGAATGATTGGTGCACCTACCGTTGGTCGCCCGAAAAGGGCGACCAGCACCTAACTCAGGGAGCCACCACCGGGCTATTAACTCACTGTCCTTTCAGGACTTTGTCTGCCGATAAAATGGCGTATGCAAGTCGGGGAATGAAAAAAATGGAAACTCTTTTCATTATTTACATTTTTTTCTATACCTTTGCAGCAAGTTTTTCGTAAAACGAAAGCTGATATGAGAAATAATATAGCTTATGAAGAAAATAGCCAAACAACTGACACCCGAGATTCAGCGGCTCACCGACGAGGCCACATGGACTTCTGAGTGCATCAAGATGAAGTAATCCCCTATGCAAGTAGTTTACGAAGACAACCATATCATCATCGTGGCCAAGACGAGCGGCGAGATTGTGCAGGGCGACAAGACGGGCGATACACCGCTGTCGGAACTGGTGAAGCAGTATATCAAGGAGAAGTACCAAAAGCCGGGCGAGGTGTTCCTCGGCGTGGTGCATCGCCTGGACCGTCCGGTTTCTGGCCTCGTTGTCTTCGCCCGCACGTCGAAAGCGCTCGCACGGCTGAACCGTATGTTTGCCGAGGGCGAGGTACACAAGACTTACTGGGCTATTGTCAAGAACAGGCCGGAACAGCCAGAGGGCACGCTGACCCACTGGCTCGTGCGCAACGAGAAGCAGAACAAGTCGTATGCCTACGACACGGAGAAGCCGAACTCGAAGAAGGCTATTCTGAAATACAGAATGATAGGCAGCTCAGATTATTACACGTTGTTAGAGATACAGTTGCTTACCGGGCGCCACCATCAGATTCGCTGTCAGTTAGCCAAGATGGGGTGTCCCATCAAGGGCGACCTGAAGTACGGTGCACCGCGCAGCAACCCCGACGGCTCTATCTCGCTGCTCTCCCGCCGTGTGGAGTTCATTCACCCCGTCTCGAAGGAACAGATTGTCGTCGAGGCACCTTTGCCTGACGATAACCTTTGGAAAGCGCTGAAACCCCAAGACTCATGAAGAAAACTCTCAAGTGGTTGGTGGGCTTGCTGCTGACGCCCGTCCTACTCTTCCTCATATTGGCAGCGCTGCTCTACCTGCCGCCCGTACAGAACTGGGTGGTGGACAAGGTGGCGGCTATTGCCTCCGAGAAGACGGGGATGGACATCAGCGTGGGCACCGTGAGGTTGGAGTGGCCCTTGGACTTAGGCATCGACGAGTTCCGCGCCATCCACGAGGGCGACACCCTGGCCGACGTTGGCCACCTGTCGGTGGACGTCCAGCTGCGTCCGCTGTTCGACAAGCGCGTGGTCATCAACGAGCTGTCTGTCGAACGCGCCAAGCTGAACACCAACGGCTTCATCAGCGACCTTCGGGTAAAGGGTCACGTAGGTGAGTTGTGGCTGCGCTCAAACGGCATTGACCTGGATCGTGAGACGGTCGAGGTGAACGGTGCCCGACTTGCTGACGCCGACCTCGACATTGCCCTGAGCGACACGGCAGCCGTCGACACGACCACCTCTGAAGCACGCTGGCGCATCAATGCCGACTCGCTGAGCATCAGCCGCACGGCGGTGGCTCTGCACCTGCCGGGCGACACACTTGGCGTGACGGCCTACATGGGGCACACCGTAGCCCGCGACGCCGACATCGACCTCGGCACGGGTACCTACCGCGTGGGCAGTTTTGACTGGATTGACGGGCGGCTCACCTACGACAACAGCAACGAACAACCGACTGAAGGATTAGACTACAACCATATCGGTATCAGCGACATACGCTTAGGCGTCGACTCTATTTACTACGGCCCTCAAGGCACCTCTTTATATATACGCGAGACGGCTTTGAAGGAGAAGAGCGGACTGGCCATCACGGAACTGTGCGGCGGCGTCCGTCTCGATACAGCGTTCACCCACATCGACGTGCCGCACCTGACGCTGCGCACGCCTGACTCAGACATTGAGGCCGAGGCCAACGTCGATTTCAACGTGGCCGACGCACAGAATCCGGGCAAGATGAAAGTCAGGCTCAACGCCCAGTTTGGCAAGCAGGACATCATGCGTTTTGCCGGTTCACTGCCGCAGTCGGTCGTGCGCCAATACCCCAACCACCCGCTGTCGGTCAAGGGTTCCGTCAACGGCAACCTACAGCGTTTGGAGTTCACGGGTCTCGACGTCAGTCTGCCGACGGCACTCCACGTCAAAGCCGACGGTGTGGCCTATCACGTAGACAAGCCCGAGCAGTTGCGCGGACAGATAGACCTCAAAGCCGAGACCCACGACCTCAGCTTCGTCAGCCCCATGCTGCCCAAGGGCGTACGACTGCCGAAGGGTATGACCCTCAACGGCAAGGTGACAGCCGACGGCCAGCGCTACGACGCCAACCTGACCCTACATGAAGGCAAGGGCACGGTGAAGGCCGTCGTATCGACACGCAAGCCAGAGGACATCACCACCTATACGGCCGACATCAAGATGAGCCAGATGGACTTGAGCCACTTCCTGAGCGGCGACTCCCGCTACGCCTATACGGCTGACATGACAGCCGAGGCCACCCTGCGCAACGGTCGCGCCATAGGCACCATCACGGGGCATAATGCCCTGTTCGACGGTACGGTAGACATCGACGCCCTGCTGAGCACCAAGCGCGTGGAAGCCACCATCAAGCCCCGTCTGCAGAAGGCCGACCTCTACGGTCTTCACCTCTGGGACACACCGCTGACGGTAGGTATGGACGGTGCCGTCACCATCAACTCCGACCTGAAACACAATCACGAGCTGAAAGGACGACTGGGCAGCCTCAGCCTGAAAGACTCCACGAGGACCTATCATCCTGAGGATATCGGACTGCTCCTACGCACCACCCGCGACACGACGCTGGCCCGCATACAGAGCGGCGACTTCATCGTGAAGCTCGATGCCAACAGCGGCTACGAACGGCTGATCAAGCAGGGCACCACCCTACTCGACTCCATCACGGCACAGTATAACAACAAGGTCATCGACCAGCCGGCCATCAAGCGGCTGCTGCCCACCATGAAGCTGCACGTCGAGTCGAAGCGCAACAACCCCGTTGCCAACCTGCTGCGCTCGAAGGCCATCGACTTCAAGGAGCTGTATGCAGACCTCAGCACCTCGCCCGAGACGGGCGTCAACGGCCAGATGCACCTCCTCTCGCTCAACTACGACTCGACACGCATAGACACCATCAAGCTGAACCTGACGCAGAAGGGCGACCGCATGACATATCAGGGACAGGTGCGCAACAACAGGAGGAACCCGCAGTACGTGTTCAACGCCCTCATCGACGGCCACGTCCACGAGCACGGCGTCTTAGCGGGCCTGCGCTTCTACGACGACCGCGACCGCCTGGGTGTGCGCCTCGGCGCCACAGCCTCGATGGTCGACGAGGGGCTGCGCCTACAGCTGATGCCCGAGCGCCCGACAATCGGCTACAAGGAGTTCAACCTGAACAGCGACAACTACCTGCTGCTGCCTAAGTCGGGACGTCTGCAGGCCAAGATCGACCTCATTGCCGACGACAAGACCGGCGTCAAGATCTATACCGAGGACTCCGGCGACTCCGGCGACTCTAACGACTACCTGCAAGACCTCACCGTCACGCTCCACCGCATCGACCTGGCTGAGGTGACGTCGGTGCTGCCCTACCTGCCGAAGCTTGCTGGCAAGCTCGACGGCGACTACCATATCGTGATAGACCGCAACGAGCACATCAGCGTCGTGTCCGACATGGCCATCAGCGACATGGCCTTCGAGGGGTCGCCCATCGGCAACCTCAGTACTGAGCTTGTCTACATGCAGCGCGAGGACAACGGTCACGCCGTCGAAGCACGCCTGATGCTCGACGACGAGGAGTTCGGACTGCTGCAGGGCCATCTCACGCCCAACAAGGCAAAGACCGACATCGACGCAACATTCAAGATGACGCGTTTCCCACTGTCGATAGCCAACGGATTCGTCACCGACCAGATTATCGGTCTTGAGGGCTTCGGCGAGGGCGAACTGACCATTAAGGGCACAACCTCAGCACCCGTTGTCGACGGCGAAGTTTACTTAGACTCAGCCTACTTGGTCAGCGTGCCCTATGGCGTCCGTATGCGCTTCGACAACGACCCCGTACGCATCGTCGGCTCACACCTGCTGCTCGAGAACTTCGGACTCTACGCCTACAATGATGAGCCTCTGAACCTTCAGGGCGACATCAACTTCTCCAACCTTGACCACATCCGGATGGATATGCGAATGAGAGCCCAAAACCTGCAACTTATCAATGCCCGCCAGGAAGCCAAGTCGGTGGCTTTCGGCAAGGCTTTCGTCAATTTCTTTGCCAACCTCAACGGACCTTTGGATGCCCTCAAGATGCGCGGACGCCTCAACGTCTTAGGGTCCACCGACCTGACCTATATGCTGCTCGACTCACCCCTGTCTACCGACAACCGGCTGGACGAACTGGTGAAGTTCACCGACTTCAACGACACCGTCGAGGTGGTCAACGTAAAACGTCCCACGCCATCGGGCATGGATATGGACCTGACGCTGAGTATAGCTCAGGGCGCCCACTTCACCTGTAACCTCAATCAGGAGCAGACCAACTACGTCGACCTGATGGGCGGCGGCGACCTGCGTATGCGCTACGGCCGCGACGGCCTGACGCTGAACGGCCGCTACACCCTGGCCAACGGCGAAATGAAATACTCGCTGCCCGTCATACCGCTGAAGACCTTCACCATCCAGAACGGCAGCTACGTGGAGTTTACGGGCGAACCCGCAAACCCGCGACTGAACATCACTGCCACGGAGCGCACCAAGGCTACCGTCAGTGGCAGTGGCGAAGACTCACAGGCCCGCTCGGTGGTGTTCGACTGCGGCGTGGTCATCACCAAGACGCTGGCCGACATGGGGCTGCAGTTCATCATCTCAGCCCCCGAGGACAACACCATCAACAGCGAGCTGCAGGCCATGTCGACCGAGGAGCGCGGCAAGATTGCCGTCACGATGCTCACCACGGGAATGTTCCTTACCGACGGCAACACCAGCGGTTTCTCCATGAACTCTGCTCTCAGCTCATTCCTGCAAAGCGAGATTAACAACATCACCGGGTCGGCGCTGAAGACACTCGACCTGAGTGTAGGACTCGACAACACCACCGACGCCTCCGGCCAGTCGCACACAGACTACTCGTTCAAGTTCTCGAAACGTCTCTTCGACAACCGGCTGAAGATACAGCTCGGCGGCAAGGTGTCGAGCGGCGACAACGACATGGGCGGACAGAAGCAGTCGTTCTTCGACAACGTCACGATGGAATACCGCCTCGACCAGAACGCCACGAAGAGCGTCAAGCTGTTCTACCAGCAGAACGTCTACGACTGGCTCGACGGCTACACCGGTCTCTACGGCGGCGGTTTCACATGGCGCAGGAAGATGGACACGCTCTGGGACGTCTTCAAGATTTTCAGCAAAGAAAAGCCCACCCCCAACACAAGGCCCACCCCCGACCCCTCCCGAAGGGAGGGGAGAGAAGCCTCCCCCGACCCCTCCGAAGGAGGGGAGAAGTCTACCCCAACCAAAAGGGAGGAGCGTCGGGATAGTCTAAGTATTAATAAGGAGTAAATGTAATGAAGAGAGTTCTATATTCTATCAAACAACATTTCAAACTCCCCTCCCTTCGGGAGGGGTTGGGGGTGGGCTTTGGGGTGGGCCTCTTCCTTTTCCTCCTCACCTCCTGCATCTCCACAGAGAGTGTGCCCGACGGCGACCAGCTGTTCACCGGCCTGAAGAAAATAAGCTACGACACCGACACAATGCCGTCGCGCCCCTCGCCCCTCGCCCCTCACCACGAGGACGACATCAAGGCCGAGGTGGAAGCTGCGCTGGCCACGATGCCCAACGGTGCCATCTTCGGCAGCAGCTACTACCATGCACCCTTCTCCTGGCGGCTATGGGTCTACAACCGCTTCAGCGGCAAGGAGTCGAAGTTTGCCAAGTGGATGATGAAGTCGTTCGGCAAACCGCCCGTGCTGATGAGCAAGGTGAACCCTGCCCTGCGCGCATCGGTGGCTCAGTCGGTGCTGCGCTCGGGCGGCTACTTCCGTGGCAGCGTCACCTATGAACACGTCACACAGAAGAATCCCAAGAAGGGCAAGATTGCCTACCACGTATGCCTCGACACGCTGTTCACCTACGACAGCGTCGCCTACATAGGATTCCACGAGAAGCAAAAACAGCTCATCGACTCGACCACCGACGGTGCCTATATCAGGCGCGGCCTGCCTTTCAGCGTGAATACGCTTGAGGCCGAACGTTCGCGCCTCAGCGCCCTGCTGCGCAACAACGGCTACTATTATTACAACAGCAACTACACCAACTTCCTGGCCGACACCGTCAACGTCAGAAACCGTGTCCAGATGCGCATACAACCTACCGGCGACCTGCCCGACGAAGCGCAGCGCCAGTGGTATATCGGCAACATCGACATCAACCTGCGCCGCTCGTATGCCGACAAGCTGACCGACTCGCTACAACGCGGCCATCTGAACATACACTTCAGCGGTGAGAAATCGCCCATCCGACCACGCGTGCTGCTGAAGGATATGCGGCTCTTCCCGCGACGGCTCTTCAGCTACGAGAAATACCAGGAAACGGCAGCCAACATCAACGCCACGGGCGTCTTCTCGTCGGTCGACTTCCAGTTTACACCACGCGATGCCGACACACTCGACCTCAGGCTGAACTGCACCTTCGACAAGCCCTACGACTTCTATTTCGAGACCAACCTCAACGCCCGCACCATCGGCCGCTACGGTCCCGAGGTGAAGGTGGGTTTCACCAAGCGTAACGCCTTCCACGGCGGCGAGAACCTCGACGTCAACCTGCACGGCAACTACGAATGGCAGAAGAACTCGGGCGGCGGCAATATGAACACCTACCAGTATGGTGTCGACGCCTCCATAGAGTTCCCACGACTCATCGCACCCTTCTACGACAGCTACCGCCGCCGGCTCAGCAAGGACGGACGGGCCCGCCCGCGACGCCATTTTTCAACGCCCACCACGCTGGCCAAGCTCTCGTTCGACATCGTCAACCGTCCCGACTACTACCGTATGCACATTGCCGCCGGTGAGTGGACTTACCGCTGGCAGCCTACCGAGCAGAGCCGCCATGAGTTCTCGCCACTGACACTGAAATACCAGCGTATCAACAGCTCGACCGAAGCCTTCAGCGCCATCATGGCGCAGAACGTTTTCCAGGCCACGGCAATGGAGGATCAGTTCATTCCCAAGATGCGCTACACCTATACCTACACAAGCCCTACCGAACAGCGCCACCCCATCCGCTGGGAAACCACAGTGGCCGAGGCCGGCAACGGCATGGCGCTCTACGACGTGCTCTTACAAGGCCACAACTGGAGCACCACCGGCAAGACATTCTTCAGGAACCCCTACGCCCAGTTCGTCCGTTTGGAGACCGACTTCACCAAGACCTGGCAGACATCGGCCACCGCACAGCTCGTAGGTCACGTCAATGCCGGCATCATGCGCTGCTATGGCAACACCGGGATTGACGACGCGCCCTTCAGCGAACTCTTCTATGTGGGCGGTGCCAACAGCATACGTGCCTTCAACGTACGCGGCATAGGCCCCGGCTCCTTCAACGGCACAAAAGACGGCATCGTCGCTAAACAGCGCCAATTCAACTACGTCGTTCAGAACGGCGACATCAAGTTCGTTGCCAACCTCGAATACCGCACACGGCTTTTCGGCAACCTTGGCGGAGCCATCTTCCTCGATGCCGGCAACGTCTGGCGGTGGAACGACCCGGTGTTCACCTTAGACGACCTCAAAGAGATGGTTTCCGAGGAAGAGTATAGTCATTACGATGACGCTACCAAACAGAAAATCATTGACTATATGAACGACTGGTTCTCGGGATGGGCACCACGTTCCTCTACCATCATCGACCAGATAGCTCTCGGCACGGGCGTCGGCCTGCGCTACGACCTCGGGTTCCTCGTCATCCGCATCGACTGGGGCTTGGCTCTCCACATGCCCTATAAGACCAACCGCTCAGGCTACTTCAACGTCGACAGCTTCCGCGATGCCCAAACCCTGCACTTCGCCGTCGGCTATCCGTTCTAATGGTCTTTAACTCCTTTTAACGCCTTTGACTCCTTTTACTTCACAAAAAGTTGTACCTTTGCAGACACTTAATATATAACCTACTAAAAAATAATGATTATGAAACCAACTCTTTTCTTACTCGCTGCCGGTATGGGTAGCCGCTACGGCGGACTGAAACAGCTCGACGGACTGGGCCCCAACGGCGAAACCATCATGGATTATTCTATCTACGACGCCATACAGGCTGGCTTCGGAAAAATCGTGTGGGTCATCCGCAAGGATTTCGAGGAGCAGTTCCGCACGCAGATACTCGCAAAGTATGAGGGACAGGTGCCCTGCGAACTCTGTTTCCAGGCTCTCGACGCCCTGCCCGAGGGGTTCAGCGTACCTGAAGGCCGCCAGAAGCCTTGGGGCACGAACCACGCCGTGCTGATGGGCAAGGACGTCATCCGTGAGCCGTTCTGCGTCATCAACTGCGACGACTTCTACGGCCGCGACGCCTTCATGCAGATAGGTAAGTTCCTCGCTAACCTGCCCGAAGGTTCGAAGAACGAGTATGCGATGGTAGGCTTCCGCTGCTGCAACACGCTATCAGAGAACGGCTCGGTGGCCCGTGGCGTGTGTGCCTATAACGACAAGCGCCACCTGACGGACGTCGTTGAGCGCACCGAAATCATGAGAACGACCCCCACCAACCTCCCCGAGGGGAGGCTTTCCGCTGCGGCATCCCCCCTCGGGGGAAATGAGGAGGGGTTGCTTCCTATCTGCTTCAAGGACGAACAGGGCGAATGGCAGCCGCTGGAGGAGAACGTGCCGGTATCGATGAACATGTGGGGCTTCACCCCCGACTACTTCGACTACTCGGAGGCTTACTTCAAGGAGTTCCTCAGCGACCCGAAGAACATGGAGAACCTGAAAGCTGAATTCTTCATCCCGCTGATGGTGAACAAGCTCATCACCGAGGGCACAGCTACCTGCGAGGTGCTCGACACGACCTCGAAGTGGTTCGGCGTCACCTACGCCGCCGACCGTCAGGCCACCGTAGAGCGCATCCAGAAGTTAGTGGACGAGGGCGTCTATCCCAACAAGCTGTTCTAACGCAAGCCTCACCAGTGGTCACACCACCTCACGGCCTCTCAGAAAAATTTCACGGCGTGAAATTTTCACGAGAGGCCGTGAAAAATTTAGGTATCTTGCACCAATAATGTAAAAACAAGATTTTCAATGAACATGAAGAAAGTAATAATTTGCTTAGTGCTGGCAATGATGTCAGTAGCCGGATACGCTCAGAGCGTTGTCGGCAAGTGGGTAACAGAAGGTGGTGATTCTCAGGTGGAGATTTACCAGAGTGGTGACAAGCTGAACGGCAAGATCGTCTGGCTGAAGAAAGGCGACGGCCAGCAGGATGTACACAATCCGGACAAGAAGCTGCAAAGCCGCAAACTTGTGGGTGTCAACATCCTGACTGGTCTCACCAAGAAAGGCGACAAGTGGGAAGGCGGTAAGATCTACAATCCCAAAAACGGGAAGACCTACAAGTGTTCCATCTGGCTTGAAGGCAACAACCTGAAGGTCCGCGGCTACGTCGCCATGTTCTACGAGACGCAAACATGGACAAGAAAATAAACGCGACGTTGCAAACGAAATCCCCAGACGACGGGCGTTGTCTGGGGATTTCGTTTTTCTATGCCTTCTTGGGTGTGGTACACTCATTGACCAAGTAGACGATACTCATATACGGGATTCCCGCGTTCGTCTCAAGGCCAATCTCGCAGGTGCGGCTATTGCTATATCCTACCTCAATATGGTTGGCCTCAATCTGCGGGCGCAGTTTACGGAGTCCGTACTTATTGAGTTCGGGGAAGGTGAAGCCGCGGTCGCCAGCAAAGCCGCAACAGCCTACGCCCTCGGGCAGGAAGACGTTAGTAGAACAGAGCTTCGCCAGCGCAATCATATCCTTGTCGACACCCATCTGGCGCGTGGAGCACGTCAGGTGGAGGGCGATATGCTTGTTGGTAGGATGGAAGTCGAGACGGTCGACAAGATACTTCATGATAAACTCGGCAGGTTCGTAGAGGTGCATCTTGTGCATCACCTTCTTCATGCGGTGCAGACAGGGGCTCTGGGCACAGAGTACAGGATACTTGCCTTGTTCGGAAGCCTTCCACAGGGCAGCCTCGAGCTCGGCACTCTTGCGGTCGGCAATATCGAGCATACCTTTCGACTCCCAGATCTGTCCACAGCACATCCGCTCCATCCCCTCGGGGAAGATGACCTCGTAACCGGCTTTGGCCATGAGCTGGATGACCTCGTCGACAAGGTCGTGAATCTTTCCGCCGTGCTTCGACTGGCCCATCGTCTGGTTGATACAGGAGGGGAAGTAGACGACCTTGAGTTGAGAGTTGAGAGTTGAGAGTTGAGAGTTATGATTACCATCCTCATGATGATGCGGGATAGATTTCTCAATGATGAACTGCGTGAGGTCGGAGGGTTTGGGCTGGCGCTTCTTCTTCGGCATGGCCGTCGTCCAGAGCGGCATTCCCATCTTGTTCATCGTACGACAGACGGTGGTCATGAGCGTCGGGCCGAGCGTGACGTGGGCAGCGTGAGCCACGTCGAGCACCACGCGCAGTCCGCTCTTGATGCCGGCCATGTGGTTGGCGGCAAACTCACCCAGCTTATAGCCCATGGGACTCTCGTTCATATCCATCTGACGGATGATATGGGTCAGCTCGCCGGTATTAATCTTCATCGGGCACGACGTCGAGCACAGACCGTCGGTGGCGCACGTCTGGTCACCATAGTACTTGTATTGGCGCTTGAGGGTGGCGAGGCGCTCTTTGACGGCAGGAGAGCCGCCGTCTGCTCGGAGCTGTGCGGTGAGGTAGCGGATTTCGCGCTGTACGGCGATACGCATACGGCTTGACAGCGTGAGTCCGCACGACATACAGTTGACCTCGCAGAAGCCGCACTCGATACACTTGTTGGCACGTTTCACCTGTTCGATGGTTTCCTTGGCCGTCGACAGGGCGGGGTCCATGAGATAATGGCCACCGTCGGGCACCTTGTCGTAGTCGAAATCGAGCACGGGCAACGGCTTCAGGCACTTGATGAAGCAGTCGGGGTCGTCATTGAAGATGACCCCCTGATTCAGCAGGCCCTCAGGGTCGAAGATGGCCTTCAGGGCCTTCATCACCTCGTAAGCCTTCTCGCCCCACTCGTACTTCACAAACGGCGCCATGTTGCGGCCCGTGCCGTGTTCGGCCTTCAGCGAACCGTCATAGCCCTCGACCACTAACTTGGCCACGTCACGCATCATCTCGGCATAACGGGCCACCTCGTGCTCGTCGGCAAAGCTCTGGTTCAGAATGAAGTGGTAGTTGCCTTCGAAGGCGTGACCGTAGATGCAGGCGTCGTCGTAGCCGTGGTCGGCGATGAGCTTCTGGAGCTTCACCGTGGCCTCGGGCAGCGACTCTATGGGGAAGGCGACGTCCTCGATGAGGCACGACGTGCCCACAGGGCGCGTGCCGCCGACGCTGGGGAAGATGCCGCTGCGGATGGCCCAATACTTGCCGTAGACGGCAGGGTCTTCGGTAAACGTGACGCCGGGAGTGGCGACGGGGGAACCGTCGCCCACACTAGAGGCGGGGACGGAAGCGGGGGAAGAGGCGGCCGCAGTAGAGGCGGGGACGGAAGCGGGGGAAGAGGCGGCCGCAGTAGAGGCGGGGACGTATAGGCGGAAACGGCTGAGACAGGCGGTGATCTGACGGATCTTGTCAAGCAGCTGTTCGTGGGTGATGCCCTTGGTCTCGGTGAGGATAGCCGTCAGGTTATGATAGTCGCCGGGCTCTACGCCCTCTATCCTGCCGGCATCGACATCCTTCTGGTACTGCAGGAAGACGGGGTCGTCGACCGAACTGAGCGACTTATAGTCGAGCATCTCGGCACTCTTCACCATCAGCTGCTCGGCACTCATGGCGAGGTCTTCGTCGCCAGCCTTCAGCTTCTTCATAGCCACGACGGCCTCGCAGCTCTCCTTCATCGTCATGAAGTACACCATGGCCGACGCCTTGAAGGGATAGTCCTTCAGCGTCTTCATCGTGACCTCTGACAAGAAGGCCAAGGTGCCTTCGGAGCCGACCATCGAGTGGGCGATGATGTCGAACGGATCGTCGTAGGCAACGAGCGGACGCAGGTTCAGGCCCGTGACGTTCTTGATACTATACTTATTGCGGATACGTTCAGCCAGCTCTTTGTCGGCACGCACCCGGTCGCGCAGGGCCTCTATCTGCCGGATAAACTCCGGATGGCTCTTGCGGAAGGCATCGCGGCTCTCCTTCGAGCCGGTATCGAGGACGGTGCCGTCAGTGAGGATGATACGTGCCGACACCAGCATGCGGTCGCTATTGGCATGGACGCCACAGTTCATGCCAGAGGCATTGTTGACGACAATACCACCCACCATTGCCGAACCGACAGAGGCGGGGTCAGGCGGGAACACGCGACCATAAGGCTTCAGGATTTCGTTGACACGGCCTCCCACGATACCAGGCTGCAACTTGATGGTTTCCTGACGGTCGCCAATCTCGTATTTCTCCCAGTGCTTGCCGGCAACGATGAGCACGGAGTCAGTACAACTCTGACCAGAGAGCGAGGTGCCTGCCGCACGGAACGTGAACGGCAAGTGGTATTTCTTACAAAGTGTGACAATCTTTGAAATCTCGGCTTCACCGTCGCTGCGGAGCACGACTTTCGGTATCTGTCGATAGAAACTGGCGTCGGTTCCCCATCCGAGGGTACGAAGCTCGTCGGTATAGATACGCTCAGACGGCATGAACTGTCTGAGATCGGCAAGAAATTGATTCATCATAGTAGTAGCGGTTTTTAAATAATATGTAGACCAAGGAAGACCATCAGTCCGTTCATCAGAATCCAGAAGATGGCAAACGGCATCGTCTTACGCATGATGTCGCCGTCCTGACCCTCCATGTCGCAGGCGGCGGTGGCGATAGCGATAGACTGTGGTGAGAGTAGCTTACCACCCTCAGAACCGGCACAGTTGGCGGCAGCGAGCCAGTTGGTCTCATTGCCACTGACACCGAAGAAGGTGCCCTGGTTGACCAGTCCGAGGTCGCTGGCTGCCGTTGCCTGCAGTTTGCCGAAGAGGATGTTGGCATTGGTGGCACTGCCCGTGACGAAAGTGCCGATAGAGCCGATAAGCGGTGCGAAGAACGGGAAGGCAGCGCCCGTGAGCAGGACGAGTCCCTTGGCAATGTCGTTGGTCATACCCGTATTATTCATCAGCATGGCCATCGCCACCAGACAGCAGATGGTAACGACCGTCTTCTGGATGTTGAGCGTGGTCTTGGCCAGTAGCGTCATCAGCTTGCCAAAACTTAAGCCTTGTATCAAGCCGCCGATGATGGCACCGAGGAAAATCATCAGACCGGCATTCGACAGCCAACCGAACTTAAAGGTATTGCCGATGACGGGCAGGTCGAATTTCGTGACTAACGTCGTGTTCAACAGTTCGTTGACCGGAGGTACAATCTTGCTGCTTATCAGAATGAAGAAGATGATGAGGCCGTAGACGCTCCATGCCTTCAGCGTCTTGGCAAGGCCGAAGTTCTTCTTCTCGACGTGTACCGTGTCCTTCTCGGCCTCATGGCGCAGGAACAGCTTGTTGTAAATCAGCATGGCAATGATGGCCGCCACCGAACCGAGGATGGCAGGTGTCTCGGGACCAATGAAATAGGCGCAGCAGAACTGCACTGTGATGGAGCAAGTACCCACGAAGAGGGCGATGGTGATGTTCTTCACAATCTTCTTACGGTCGGTCATCATCAGGATCAGGAACGGCGTAATGAAGAACATCAATGAGAGTTGCAAGATAATGAACGTGGCCACCTCGCAGAGTTCCTCAGGCGTAGCCACACCATTGGCAGCCACCTGGTTGGCAAGCGTCGTGGCAGGCAGTCCTACGGCGCCGAAGCCTACAGCCACGGTATTGGCCACCAAGCAGATAACGGCCGAGAACATCGGCTTGAAGCCCAGTCCTATCAAGATGGCTGCGGGAATGGCCACTGCCGTACCGAAGCCCGCCATACCCTCGAGGACGCCACCCAAGCCCCACGTCAACATGAGTACCAGAAGGCCCTTGTCGGAGGTCATCTGGATAAACTGGGTCTTGATGGTCTCAATCTCCTTCGTCTCACATAGGATGTTGTAGCTGAAGATGGCAAAGAGAATAATCAGGATAATAGGGAAGCAGGCCTTCAGCAGACCCTCCACAACCGACCACAGGGCGATACCATAGATGGAAACACCTACAAACTTCTCAGGCAGGATTCCCATCGCAGGTACGGCGAACAGAGCCAGAAGGATTGTTACGACAAGAGTTACCATAGCACTCCTGTAACCAGACACTTTAAATCCCATCATCAGTACGATGAGTAACAGGATGGGAATAACGGAAATCAGAGATGTCATAGGCTTTTGGATTTTTAGTTATTGTATTCAGTTAAATCAGTTTTTCAATTCGCTCTTAAAGAAGTTCAGGCACTGCCGGAACAGGTGGTTGCGAGTGTTACCGCCAAAGATGCTGTGGTTGCGGTTGGTGTAGACCAGTTGGCGGAAGTCCTTGTCGGCCTGCACTAGCGCCTCAACGTATTCGGCCGTATTACGGTAGTGGACGTTGTCGTCGGCCAGTCCGTGACAGAGCAGCAACGCTCCGTGCAGTTTTCCTGCACGGGCAATGGGGTTCACATCGTCGTAGCCGCGCAGGTTCTCGTTCGGTGTGCGCATATAGCGCTCGGTGTAGACGGTGTCGTAGAAGCGCCAGTTGGTGGGCGGTGCGATAGCGATGCCGCAACGGAAGACGGGACGGCCCTCGGACATCGACATCAGCGTGTTCCAGCCACCGTACGACCAGCCCCAGATAGCAATGCGCTCCTTGTCGACGTAGGGCTGCTGACCAAGCCAGAGAGCGGTCTCCACCTGGTCGCGGGCCTCAAGCTCGCCGAGCCGCAGGTAGGTACACTTCTCGAAGTCGGCACCACGGCCGCCCGTGCCGCGACCGTCGACACAAGCCACGATGTAGCCCTGCTGCGCCATCAGCTGTTCAAGGAGGGCACCATTGCCGCACATTCCGATGTTCCAGGCGTTACGCACCTGCTGGCTGCCAGGGCCGCCGTACTGGTACATAATGACAGGATATTTCTTCTGCGGGTTGAAGTCCTTGGGCTTGACGAGCCAGCCGTTAAGCTTCACGCCTTCGCCCGTGGTGAAGGTGAAGAACTCTTTCTGTCCCATATCGTAGGAGGCGTACTTGTCGGCCAGCGCCTTGTTGTCGATGAGCGTGGCGAGTGTCTTGCCCTGCCCCGTGCAGAGCGAGTAGACGGCAGGATTGTTGATATCGCTCCAGGTCAGCACGAAGTTCTTGAAATCGGACGCAAAGATGGCCGTGTTCCAGCCGGCCTTCGGCGTCAGACAGTCGGTCTTGCCGTTCTTATGCGAGACATAGACCTTCTGATCGGTAGGACTGTCGGTGAGGGCTGCGTAGTAGACATCGCCCGTCAGCTCGTCGTAGCCATAGACATCGGTGACGACGGTCTGTCCGTTGCCTATCTGGCGCATCAGCTGTCCGTTGAGGTTGTAGAGATACAGGTGGTTGTAGCCGTCGCGCTCGCTAGGCAGCAGGATATGACTGCTGGTGATCCGAAGTCCGCCGAGCACCTCTTCCTTGATGTATTTGTCTGCCTTGTCCTCGACAACAAGCTGGCAGAGGGTTGACAGCGGGTTGCACATATAGATGCTCAAATGGTCCTGATGGCGGTTCATCGTGACGACAGCCACCTTCGTGGGGTCTTGCGTCGGCAGGATACGTGGAATATAGCCGTCGGCCTCCAACGGCAGATCAAGCTTACGCGCCTTGTGGCTCTTGATGTCGTAGCTCATGACGCTGACCTTTGAGTTCTGAGAGCCAGGCACAGGATACTTATAGGTATAGAAGCCTGGATACTCACGATACTCCTCACGCTCGGGAGCCATACCCTTGAACAGCTGCATAGAGTACTGCTTCACCTGACTCTCGTCGAAGCGCACCCAAACCACCTGCTCGGAATTGGCAGAGAAGACCAGCGCCGAGTTGTAGCTGAACTCCTCCTCGTACACCCAGTCGGGGATGCCGTTGATAACCTCGTTACGCTTACCGTCGGTGGTTATCTGGCTCTCGGCATTGTCGTAGAGCAGCTTGACGAGGTGGACGTTGTTGTCGCGGACGAAGGCAATGACATTGCCGTCGGGCGAGAAGACGGGCGTCTGCTGCTGACCGCCGTCGCTGAGAGGTTCCAGCTTGTTGTTCTGAATGCTATATATATAATAGGTGGCGGTGAACGAGCGGCGGTAGATGCGCTTCGTCTGCGTCTGGATGAGCAGACGCTTACCGTCGGGGCTGACGATATAGCCGTCGACCTGATTCACCTTCGGACCGCGGGCTGTGGCTGCATCGAAAAGCACGGCCGTCTGCTTGCCGGTGCGGAAGGAATAGGCCACAATACGCTGGCCGTCGGCAGTAATCTGGGCATAGGTCTCACCATCGGCAAGGGGCGTCACCTCGTTCAGGCTCTCAGCACGGAACTCGCCGGCCGTGATAGCCTTCAGGTTCAGCTTCTCGCCCGCCGTAACCACTGCGGAAACCGTTAACAACGCACAGAATAATATAAACTTCTTCATAATCTTAGTTTTTACTCTGAAAATTAAAAGGCCTTCTCTTGCGGGAAGGCCTTCACTTTGTTTTTTTTGATGCTATCTGATTCTGTCGGCGGCCCTGACCAACTTCTCGTCGTCCAGGACTCCTTTGCGGGCCATAAAGATGAGGATGGCGTTCACCATCGGTAAAGCCTCAATCATTCCTACTTTGGCCTCTAACACGGCCACGCCGATATACCAGGCGAAGATGACGAATATGCCTGCCAGGCAAAGCCGCGCTTGGAAGATGCGGCGACGATACTGAAAGATGGTATAGGCCGACAATACTGCCGACAACACCTGCAAAGCGTCAATCCATTGGAGCCGCATGGCAAAGCAGGCGACAGCCAAGATGCAGGCAAGCAAGAGGAAAACAGTCTGCTTACGTTGTATCATAACATTACGCCTCAGTCAGTTCAAACTCTCTCTGCTGGTCCTTCTGAGGGTCGCGCCAGTACACCTGATTTTCGATGAACTCCTGCGTTGCCAACAGTGTGGGCTTCGGCAGCTTCTCGTAGTAGCGAGAGATTTCTATCTGCTCACGATTCTCGAACACCTCTTCCAATGAATCGTTATAGCTGGCAAACTCGGCCAACTTTTTGCTGAGGTCTTCCTTAATCTGAATAGAGATCTGGTTGGCGCGCTTGGCGATGATTGCTACACTCTCATAGATATTCCCTGTGTCCTTACAGAGATCCATAACGTTGCGGGTAACGGTGTTTACCGGAGCTTTTGATTTCTTGTAATCCATATTTTTAATTTACTATTTGACGATTTACAATTTACTATTTATTTGTTATTTACTATTTGACGATTTACAATTTACTATTTATTTATTCAACTTTCGCAAGCTCCGCTTGCCTTGTAGATAGAGGGAGACAGATGAAGATAGAAGGAGATATAAGACAATGGTTTTGCTGCAGAAAG
>CADCET010000021.1:0-31591 GCA_902800495.1 uncultured Prevotellaceae bacterium | reverse complement strand
ATTCCCGAGCAGAGCTCGCCTACCCGTAGCCTTTCGCCGCTGAAAAGCGGCATATCTTCCTTTATCTTCCTATATCTTCTCAACATGCGAAACTTGTATTTACTATTTAATCTTTTGTTATTTTCTTACACTTGGCGATGTAACGCTCAGCGGTAGAGCGCTCACGGGAGTCGGGGAACTCGTTGATGAAGCCATAGCACTCGTCTTCGGCGTCGCGATAGCGGTCGAGCCGCTTCTCCTCGCTGCTGTTCTCAGCCAGTTGGAACTTGCTCTTCATGACCAGCAACATGAAATCCTCACGCAGCTTGGTGAACGGGTAAGTCTTCAGGGCATTCTCAGCCGTAATGATGCAGGCCGAGTAGTTGCTCTCATTGTTGGCATTGATATTGCCATAGTATCCACCTAAGTTGTAATAGAGCTTGGCCGACAGATACTCCTTCATGATCAGCTTGTCTTGCAGCTCAAACAGTTTGTCCTGCGCCACGCCCAACAGTTTGGAGTCGGGAAAGAGGTCGAGGAATCGCTGATAGGCATTGATGGCGCCTATGGTTGGCGTCTGGTCGAGACGCGGCTCAGGGGCACTCTCGTAGAGCGACTCGCCGACATAGAAGCAGGCTTTCTCAGCATACACGCCCTTGGGATAGGACGTCCCATACTTCTTGAATGTCTCAGAGGCACTTTCAAAGTCCTTGCTCATATACTGAGCCATACCCAACATATAGAGACTCTCCTGAGCATTGTCGCCGCCCTTCATCACGGTAACGACATCCTGCAGAAGAATGACGGCACGATTATACTTGCCTTCAGCAAAGCACTGCTTGGCATACTCGTAACGGTAGTCGCTGTCAGCCGACTTGAGAACCTTTGTGAACTCGCCGGCACAACTGCTCAAAAAGAGCGCTATGCAAGACGCGAAAAATACACTTTTCTTCATTTCGAGGTGCAAAGATAATAAAAATAAGGCACGCACGAGACGTCTGACACGCTTTTTTTCAAAAAATTAATAATAATCTGTGTTAATCAGCCCGTTCCGAACAAAAAATTGAGTATCTTTGCACTTTGTTATGAAAGAATTCAAGCTGATATCGAAATACAAACCGACAGGCGACCAGCCGGAAGCCATCCGCCAGTTGACGGACGGACTGAACCGTGGCGACCGGTCGCAGGTGCTGTTAGGTGTCACCGGCTCGGGCAAGACGTTCACCGTGGCCAACGTCATTGCGAATATCAACAAGCCGACACTCATCCTCAGCCACAACAAGACGCTGGCCGCCCAGCTGTATGAAGAGATGAAGGGATTCTTCCCTGACAACGCCGTAGAATACTACGTCAGCTACTACGACTACTACCAGCCGGAGGCCTACCTGCCCAGCAGCGACACCTATATTGAGAAAGACCTGGCCATCAACGACGAGATTGACCGCCTGAGGCTGTCGGCAGTGTCAAACCTCTTGTCAGGGCGCAACGATGTCATCGTCGTGTCGAGCGTCAGCTGCATCTACGGTATGGGCAGTCCCGTAGCACTACAGGAGAATGTCATCGAACTGCACCGCGGCCAGATTCTCGACCGCAACGCCCTGTTGCGCCGCCTGGTGTCGGCCCTGTACACCAGAAACGACCTGGACCTCGGGCGCGGCAACTTCCGCGTAAAAGGCGACACCGTCGACATCTTTATGGCCTATAGCGAGGTGGTGCTCCGCGTGACCTTCTGGGACGACGAGATAGACCAGATAGAAGAGGTCGACGCCGTGACCTTCCAGCGCATGGCCACCTTCGACGAATACAAGCTCTATCCCGCCAACCTTTTCACCACGTCGGAGGAACAGACGAACATTGCCATCAGGCAGATTCAGGACGACTTGATGAAGCAAGTGGAATTCTTTAACGAACTGGGCGACGGCGTTAAGGCACAGCGCATTAAGGAACGTGTGGAATACGACATGGAGATGATTAAGGAGCTGGGGCATTGCTCGGGCATCGAGAACTACTCGCGCTACTTCGACGGCCGTCAGGCGGGGGAACGTCCCTACTGTCTGCTCGACTTCTTCCCCGACGATTTCCTGTTGGTGGTCGACGAGAGCCACGTCTCCGTTCCGCAAATCAGCGCCATGTACGGCGGCGACCGCTCACGCAAGCAGAACCTTGTGGAATATGGTTTCCGTCTGCCAGCCGCCTTCGACAACCGTCCGCTGACGTTCGACGAGTTCCAACAGATGGTCCATCAGGTCATCTACGTCAGTGCCACGCCCGCCGACTATGAGCTGAGCGAGGCTGAAGGCGTCGTCGTCGAACAGGTGATACGTCCCACAGGACTGTTAGACCCCGAGATAGAGGTGCGGCCCACAGAGAACCAGATAGACGACCTGATGGAGGAAATACGCCAGCGGACGGAGCGCAAGGAGCGCACGTTAGTGACAACGCTGACGAAACGCATGGCCGAGGAACTGACAGAATACCTGATGAACCACGGTGTACAGACGGCATATATCCACAGCGACGTAGCCACGCTCGACCGCGTAAAGATTCTGGAAGACCTGCGCAGCGGTGTCTACGACGTCCTCGTCGGCGTCAACCTGCTGCGCGAAGGCCTCGACCTGCCCGAGGTGTCGCTCGTGGCCATCCTTGATGCCGACAAGGAGGGTTTCCTGCGGTCGCACCGTTCGCTGACACAGACGGCAGGACGTGCTGCCCGTAACGTCAACGGCAAGGTCATCATGTATGCCGACACCATCACCGCCTCTATGCAGCTCACCATCGACGAGACGAACCGTCGCCGTACCAAACAGCTGCACTACAACGAGGAGAACGGCATTACGCCGACACAAATCGTCAGGACGCTGAAACAGACAGCATTGCACCGCGACGACCGGTCGGACATCAAGGAGCTGAAGCGTGCCGCATCTGCTGACACGTCCATCGGTATGGCTGCCGACCCGATTGTGGAACGCATGACACGCCAACAGTTAGAGAAGAGCATCGAGAACACGACGAGACTGATGAAAGAGGCCGCACGCCAGCTCGACTTCTTGCAGGCTGCACAGTATCGCGACGAGATTATCAGAATGCAACAGGAGTTGGAATTGAAGAATTGAAGAATTGAAAAATTGAAAAATTCTTTGCAAGCAAAGCGTCGCAAGCGCCGAGCGGAAGAATTGAAATAAAAGGTGAAGGGTTAAAAAAAAATAATGTTCAATGTTCAACGTTCAATGTTCAATGATTATTTTGTAATTTTGCCCGGTTAAACAACGAAACAAAACAAAAATGTCAAATATGAAAAAGCTTTTCATTGCAATGATGCTGTGCCTGCCCTTGGGATTGTCGGCACAAAATACGTGGGAAATGCCCGAACAGAACTCAGGTGTTAACCCTGACCAGAAATACTTGGCCGGTGCCGTACCAGAGGTTGACGGGCGAGTGGTGTTCCACACCGTCATCGATGCCCCGGGCAAGAGCGCCGCAGAGGTTCAGGACATCGTCAGACAATACATGCAGAAGATGACCAAAGAGGCCAACCAGTTTGAGCAGAGCCGTATCGTTCTGGACGACTCAGTGAAGCACGAGGTGGCCGGTTACTATCAGGAGTGGCTCGTTTTCAAGTCGACAGCCCTCGTCCTGGACCGTACCCGTCTGATGTACAACCTCATCGTGGACTGCTACGACGGCAAGGCTGACATCACGATGACACACATACGCTACCTCTACGACGAGGAGCGCCAGCCGCAGACGTACAATGCCGAAGAGTGGATTACCGACAAGGAGGGACTGAACAAGAAGCAGAACAAGCTGGCCCGCATATCGGGAAAGTTCCGCCGCAAGACCATCGACCGCAAGGACTTCCTGTTCAATAAGTTTGCCGAGCTGCTGAAATGAGCAAGTACCACCATTTACAGCCCATTGAGGACGGAGGACGTCTGCGCAGTCTGCGACAATGGTTGAACATCATCTTCATGCTGGGAGCCATTGTCGGTATGGTGTGGTATATGGTTGCAGATCATGACACGGCGGTGTATATTATGATAGCTGCCGTCGTCTTTAAGTTTATTGAGTTGACATTAAGAATTGCCAAACTGTAGGATGAAGAGATACTTATTCGCGCTGTTGTTTCTCGCGGTACTGCCCGCTCACAGTCAGGTTCTAAACCAGATTGACGAGATGGGCAACGTCAACCAGTACGACCAGAACAACCAGAACTTCAACCCTCACAACAACGACACGACCAAGAAAAACAAGGAGATTCCCCGTGGCATACACGTATGGACCATCGACCGCAAATTCGGCGACATACGCCCCGTGGAGGTCGACACCATGCCCCACCTATATATGAACACGACGCTCAATACCGGCGTCTATGGTGAGTACAACACGACGGGCAACAACTACACGGCCCGATTAAACCGTATATACATCGACCGACCTGAGCCTCAGCAGTTTATGTTCAACGAGGTGTACAGCTATGTCAATAAAGCCCCCGACGAACTGCATTTCACTAACACCCTGTCACCACTGACAAACCTGTCGTACGACAACTGCGGCGACAAGCAGACGGGCGAAGACCACCTGCAGGCTAAGTTTGCCGTCAATGCCGGCAAGCGCATCGGCTTGGGCTTCGACCTGAACTACGCCTATGCCCGAGGCTATTTTTCCAACCAGGCAGCCTCACACTTCGGTGGTCTGTTCTACGGCTCGTATTTAGGCGACCAGTACAACCTGCACTTGATATTCTCGACCTACCACCAGAAGGCGGCTGAGAACGGCGGCATCACCAACGATGAGTACATCGTACACCCAGAGTCTATCGAACAGACGTTCTCTGAGAACGAAATACCGACTGTGCTTTCCAGCACCTGGAACCGCAACGACAACCTGCACCTCTTCCTGACCCATCGCTATAACATTGGTTTTTATCGTAAGGTGAAGATGACGGAGGAGGAAATCAAAGCCAGACAGTTTGCCCAGGCCTCGAAAAAAGCGCAACAGAAAGAAAAAGACAAGAAAGAGGGTCGTGAGCCCGAGCCTACATTCAGCGGACGTCCCAAGGATGCTGCCATTGCCGGCAAGGAGCCTGCCCGCGAGAAGCCTACCCTACCCGACACCACGCGTATCACCGTGGACTCTCAAGAGGTGATGGACAGTCTGCTGATGGTTGAGAAGCAGAAGGAGGAAGAAGAGATGGACTCGACGATGAAGAAGGAGTTCGTACCCGTTACCAGTATCATCCATACCGCAGAACTGAATAAGTACGAACGTATCTTCATGACTTACGGCTCGCCGACAGACTATTATGCCAACACCTATTTCAGAAAGGATAAGACGGGCACAAAAGACTCCATCTATGACGAGACACGCCACCTGCAAATCAAGAACACCGTGGCCCTGGCGCTGCTTGAGGGGTTCAACAAGTGGGTGAAGAGCGGACTGAAAATTTTCGCCACACATGAGATGCGCAATTTCAAGATGGACGAGCTGCAAGACACGTTACCCGTCATGCAGAAAGTGACGGAGCAAAACTTCAGCATTGGCGGACAGCTGATAAAAAGCCAAGGAAAGACGTTCCACTACAACGCTCAGGCCGAACTGTGGACCGTTGGCGAAGATGCCGGACAGCTGAAAGCCAGCTTCAATACCGACCTCAACTTCCCCGTCTTCGGCGATACCGTCACACTGGCGGCACACGCACACTTCCACCGGCTGAATCCCACCTACTACCAGCGCCACTACCACTCCAAGCACCTGTGGTGGGACAACGACAACCTGGACAAGGAGACGCATACACGCATCGAAGGACTCTTCAGCTACCAGAAGACCAAGACCAGCCTGCGTGTGGCCATCGAGGAGATTATGAACTACACCTACATCGGTATGAGTTACGTCTACTCCAACACTGGCCGCAAGTACCTGACAGCCAACCCTGAACAGCACGGTGGCAATATCAATGTACTGACAGCCCAACTGAAACAGCATTTCAAGTTAGGCCCCATCAACTGGGAGAACGTCATCACCTACCAGAACAGCAGTAACCAGAGCGTGCTGCCGGTGCCGATGCTCAATGTTTTCACGAACCTCTATTTAGGATTCAAGATTGCCAAGGTGCTGACCGTAGAGTTAGGCGCCGACGCCACCTATTTTACAGAGTATGATGCCCCCGACTTCTGCCCGCAACTCAACCAGTACGCTATTCAGCAGAACGACGACAGCCGCATCAAGCTGGGCAACTTCCCATTCATTGACGTCTACGCCAATATGCACTTGAAGCGCGCCCGCTTCTTTGTGATGATGACCAATGCCGCCAGCAGTTCGTTCAACCGCAAGACATTCCTCACCCCTCACTACCCCACCGACAGCTCTGTGCTGCGAATGGGTGTTTCCTGGAACTTCTTTAACTAATAACCCAATACGAAATCCTAATCTATGAAGAAATTACTACCCCTGATGTCTGCTCTCCTGCTCACAGCATGTGGCAGTCCCTCAAACCAAAGCTCTGCCGAAGAAGAGAATACGCTCACGTCGAGGTTTAACAGCACGCTCAACATCTACGAGTCTGTAGAGCAGAACCCGGACAACGGCATCATTACTTACAAGGCTGTTTCCTGGGGCGGACTGGTCGGTTCGGTCAAGGAGCGCAATCTGCCCGTTGACTGGTCGGCTTACGAGGCCATCACCGTTGTGTTTGCCGAACCAACAAAGGTGGAGACACAGCTCTTAGTGTCCGACAAGTACAAGGCTTTTGGCAAAGAAGGCATCTCCGAACTGACGTGCAACTTCGACGGCCAGGACGTCACGTCGATTGATGAGGTGACGATACAAACGGCTGACTCGGCCATTATTCGTATTAAAGAGGTAAAACTGGTGCCCGTTTCAGGCACATGGAAGACCATCCCGCTGAGAACTATGAACTGCGAGTTCGGCAAATGGCAGAATGGATTTGTCATCTCTCCAGAATTGTTTAAAAGTGCTAACGCACGCCAAGGCGACAAGCTTGAATTTATTTACACCACAGACACCAGCGACCCGGAGACCAACAACTGGCTGATCAAGACCATCTACAATACCACCGACTCCACACTTGAGGGCAATAACGTAGCGTTGAACAAATGGGGATGCGCTCCCGTTGGCCGTAAGTCTACGGTCTACAGAATACCACTCACATCCAAGGACATCGTGAATCTGAACGAGAAAGGTATGTTTGTCAACGGCGTTTACCTCAACGTCACACAGGTGAACTTGCTGCGGCAGGAGAATTAAGACAACAGCAGACCAACGGTAACGGTCAGTCCGTAGACAAAGATATTACGCGCTGTCTCTCCCAAACAGAGATTCAGCGCTTTTCCTTTGTTAATACGCTTGATCTTCAGGTAGGTGAAGAAGTGGAGCACCAGATAGAGCAACGGCAGCACGAAAGCTAACACATGGCCATTGAGCAAGAAGACCAGCCCGATGGCACATGCCACGATGCCCACAGCAAGATAAATCACGAGACTGGCTTCAGCACCCACATTCACCACCAAAGTGTTCTTGCCAGCTTCACGGTCGCCGTCGCGATCGCGGAAGTTGTTCACAATCAGCAGGCCATCAATCACCAGTCCGCAGGCCAGCGAAGCCAGTAGCACCTGCCACGTGCAGGTATGCAACTGCACATAATACGTGATGCACACGGGGATTAGGCCAAAGAACACCAATACCAGCACGTCGCCCAACCCCATATAAGAAAGGTGGGTCGTATAGAGGAAACAGAAGATGACGCAGACCACACCAATAAGCACCATCTCTAACCCGCCATACCACACCAACGGCAGCCCCACAAGACAGGCCATACAGGTGGTCAGCGCGATGGCACGTTTCATCGAGTCGAGCTTCACCCACCCCTGGGCACAAGCCCGCCGTGGCCCCAAGCGGGTCTCAGCATCGTCAGTGCCGTTGGCAAAGTCGAAGAAGTCGTTGATGAAGTTGGCGTCTATCTGCATCAGGAATGCAAATAGCAGACACAGCACGGCGGCCGTCCAACTGAAAGCCTCCGACATATATTCTTGTGCATCGACCCAGGCCAATGCCAGGCCAATCATCACCGGAACAGCTGCCCCGGAAAGCGTCTTCGGACGGGCTGCCAAGAGCCACGCCTTCAGGCTATCGGTCTTAATATTTGTTGTCTCGTTCATTTTTTTTACGTTTTTCCTTGCAAAAGTAAGGAGAAATTTGTACATTTGCAAAAATATTCACAGTTTTTTTATGATTACCCGTAGCCCCAGCCTCGATTTGGTGGAGTTTGTCGAGACAAACATCCTGCCGCAGTATGCACAATTCGACCGTGCCCACAACATGGAGCATGTCACCCGCGTCATCCGAAATGCCCTTGACCTGGTGCGCACCACAGGTGCCGACATTGATATGGTCTACGTCATTGCTGCCTACCACGACTTAGGCATGTCGGGGCCTCGTGCCATCCACCACATCACGGGCGGGAAAATCCTGGCTGCCGATGCAAGGCTGAAGCGTTGGTTTTCGCCTGAGCAAATCAAAATCATGAAAGAAGCCGTTGAGGATCACCGTGCTTCGGCCAGCCATGCTCCCCGTTCGCTCTACGGAAAAATCATTGCCGAGGCCGATCGAGACATTGTCCCAGAGGTTGTCATACGCCGTACCATCGAGTTTGGCCTTGCCAATTATCCGGAATTGGACCACGAACAACAGTGGGAACGATTCCGCCAGCACATGGACGAGAAATACTCTGCCAATGGCTACATACGTCTGTGGATTCCGGGCTCACCCAATGAACAGCGACTGAACGAACTGCGCAGCGTGATAGCCAACCCTACCCTGCTACGACAGAAGTACGACGAGCAATACAGCGGTTTGGAAGTTAAAAAAAGCAAAAAAGAAGGATGAAATCCTGACACTTTTCTCCTTACTCCCAACTTTTATATACCTTTGCACCGCCGTTGGAGAAAGCGCCGCTTGTTAAAGGCGTACCGGCGGCAAGATAAATTGCATAGGAATATGAAAGTAATGAAATTTGGCGGAACGTCCGTAGGTTCCGTGAAGAGCATTTTGAGCTTAAAGCAAATTGTAGAGGCAGAAGCCGGACGGGGGCCTGTCGTAGTTGTAGTTAGCGCCCTGAGCGGCATCACCGACAAGCTGATTGCCACGTCGGAAATGGCCAAGAACGGCGACAGCCATTACCGCGAGGAATTCGAGGCAATGGTCACACGTCATCACCAGATGATCGATGCCATCATTCAGGACGACAAAAAACGCATAGACTTATTCAATAATGTAGACCAGCTCTTCGACCAGTTGAGGAGCATCTACTACGGCGTGTACCTGATTCACGACCTGAGTGCAAAGACGCAAGACACCATCATCAGCTATGGTGAGCGCCTCAGTTCGCACATCGTCTCTGCTATGTTCAAGAACGGCGTGCGCATGAACTCCCGCGACTTCATCCGTACAGAGAATAAGCAGGGTAAGCACGTGCTCGACACGGAACTGACCAACCAGCTGGTGAAAGAGTCGTTCAAGAACCTGAGCGACAAGACCATCGCCGTAGTTCCGGGCTTCATTGCCCGCGACCGCGACAGCCACGAGACCACCAACCTGGGCCGCGGTGGCTCCGACTACACGGCAGCCATCATTGCTGCTGCTATGGATGCCGAGGTACTTGAGATCTGGACTGACGTCGACGGCTTCATGACCGCTGACCCGAAGGTCATCAAGTCGGCTTACACCATCAACGAACTATCGTATGTAGAGGCGATGGAGCTTTGCAACTTCGGCGCAAAGGTCATCTACCCGCCGACCATCTATCCCGTCTGCATCAAGAATATACCTATTAAGGTAAAGAACACCTTCAACCCCGAACACCCGGGAACCCTCATCAAGGACAAGATCGACGACGACATGAAGCCCATCAAGGGCATCTCCAGCATCAAGGGCACCACGCTGATTACCGTCACCGGACTCTCGATGGTGGGTGTCATCGGCGTCAACCGCCGTATCTTCACCACGCTGGCCGACCGCGGCATCTCTGTCTTCATGGTCAGCCAGGCATCGTCAGAGAACTCCACCTCTATCGGTGTGCGCGATGAGGATGCCAACGCTGCCGTCGAGGTGCTCAACGAGGAGTTTGCCAAGGAGATTGAGACGGGCGCCATGTTCCCTATGCAGGCAGAAAGCGGACTGGCAACTATCGCCATCGTGGGCGAGAACATGAAGCACACGCCGGGCATCGCTGGAAAGCTTTTCGGCACACTGGGACGCTCTGGTATCTCGGTCATTGCCTGCGCACAGGGTGCTTCTGAGACGAACATCTCGTTCGTCGTCGACGGCCGTTTCCTGCGCAAGTCGCTCAACGTGCTCCACGACTCGTTCTTCCTGTCAGAATACAAGGTGCTCAACCTCTTCATCTGCGGCATCGGTACTGTGGGCGGCATGCTACTCGAACAGATCCGTACACAGCAGCAGTTCCTCATGCAGTCGCGCCGCCTAAAGCTGAACGTTGTCGGCATCAGCGATGTAGACAACTTCGTGCTCGACCGCGACGGTATCGACCTCGACAACTACGAGAAGATCCTGCGTGCAGGCTATCCTGCCAACACGGAGCACATGCGCGACGAAATCGTGAAGATGAACATCTTCAACAGCGTCTTCGTCGACTGTACGGCCAGCCGCCAGATAGCACAGCTCTACCAGACATTCTTAGAGCATAACATCAGCGTCGTCGCCGCCAACAAGATTGCTGCTTCAAGCGACTACGACAGCTACCTGAAGCTGAAGCAGACAGCTCGCGACCGCGGCGTCTGGTTCCGCTACGAGACGAACGTAGGCGCTGGTCTGCCCATCATCGGCACCATTAACGACCTGTGCAACTCGGGCGATAAGATTCTGAAGATTGAGGCTATTCTCAGCGGTACGCTGAACTTCATCTTCAACGAGATTGCTGCCGACGTGCCCTTCTCTGAGACCGTACGCCGCGCCAAGGAGCAGCGCTACTCTGAGCCTGACCCGCGCATCGACCTCAGCGGCACCGACGTTATCCGCAAGCTGGTCATCCTCACCCGCGAGGCAGGCTACAAGGTGGAGCAGGACGACGTCGAGAAGCATCTGTTCGTGCCCAATGACTACTTCGAGGGCAGTCTCGACGACTTCTGGCGTCGTCTGCCGGAGCTGGATGCCGACTTCGAGGCTCGCCGCAAGGTACTCGAGGCCGAAGGCAAGCGCTGGCGTTTCGTTGCCACGATGGAAGCCGACGAGCAGAACCCATCGTCGTTCAAGACCAGCGTCGCCCTGAAGGAGGTGCCGTCAACGCACCCGTTCTATCCGCTCGAAGGCTCGAACAACATCGTGCTGCTCACCACCGAGCGCTACAAGGAGTACCCCATGCTTATTCAGGGTTATGGTGCCGGCGCCGCCGTTACAGCCGCTGGTGTCTTCGCCAACATCATGTCAATCGCCAATATCTAATAGTGTGCTGGACGGTTTCCCCGTCCAGCCCCTTATTCATCCTCCCCTATGAAGCATATCATCATTCTGGGCGACGGTATGGCCGACCTGCCAGTGGAAAGACTCGGCGGGAAGACCCTACTGCAATACGCCCATAAGCCCATGATGGACCAGTTGGCCAAGGAAGGCCGCTGCGGTCGCTTGGTGACGGTGCCCGAAGGATTCCCTCCAGGTTCAGAAGTTGCCAACACCGCCATCCTCGGCTACGACCTCAATAAAGTCTATGAAGGCCGCGGACCCTTGGAAGCCGCCTCCATCGGCTACGAAATGGCCGACGACGACTTCGCCATCCGCTGCAACATCATCACGCTTGAAGACGGGCGTATCATCACCCACAACGGCGGCAACCTGCAAACCTGCGACGGCGACGTGCTGATCAAGTATCTTGACGAGAACTTGGGCAACGAGCACGTCCACTTCATCACGGGTATTCAATACCGTCACCTGCTGGTTATCAAAGGCGGCAGCAAGCACATCATCTGTGCCCCACCCCACGACCATCCTAACGAGTTGTGGCGCCCACTCCTGGTAAAGGCTGAGGAGAACGCTCCCGTTGAGCCGGGCCGTATGACAGCACAGGAAACTGCCGACCTGATAAACGACCTGATTCTGAAATCGCAGGAACTGCTGGCCAAGCATCCCTACAACCAGGCCAAAGCCGCCCGCGGCGAGCGCCAAGCCAACAGCATCTGGCCCTGGAGCGGCGGCTACCGTCCCTCCATGCAGACCCTACAGGAGCAGTACCCCCAAGTCAAGAGTGGAACGGTCATCTCCGCCGTCGACCTTATCCGCGGTATCGGTCACTATGCCGGCCTGAAAATCATTGAGGTAGAAGGCGCCACAGGCCTTGCCGACACCAACTACGAGGGTAAGGCACAGGCCGCCATCGATGCCCTTCGTAACGACGACTTCGTCTTCGTTCACGTTGAAGCCAGCGACGAAGCCGGCCACGACGGCGACCTCGAACTGAAGCTCAAGACCATTGAATACCTCGACCAGCGCCTCATCGCTCCTATATATAAAGAGGTATGCACCAGGGACGAGCCCGTCTGCATCGCTGTACTCCCCGACCATCTGACCCCCGTAGAGATGCGCATCCACGTCGGCCAGCCCGTGCCTTTCCTCATCTGGTATCGCGGCATCACTCCCGACGACGTTCAACAGTACGACGAAGTCAGTTGCGTCAGCGGCTCCTACGGTCTGTTGAAGCTCAATGAGTTCATGCAGCAGTTCATGAGATTATAAGCAAAGTCTCTTAAAGCTGAAAGGATTATGGCAAAGGTGTTATTGATTAACGGAAGCCCCAGAGAGAACGGCAACACGTTCACGGCTCTAAGCGAGGTGGCAAAGACCCTGAATGAAGAGGGTGTTGAAACTGAGATTATCAGTATCGGCAAACAGGCTGTACAAGGTTGTATCGCCTGCGGCATGTGTGGACGGAACGGCGCACGGTGTACGTTCCGCGATGATTTATATTACAAGGTATGGAGAGCCGTGAAGGATGGTATCGACGGACTGGTCATTGGCTCGCCAGTATATTATGGCGGCCCGAATGGTTCGTTGTGTGCCCTGCTTGACCGCGTGTTCTATTCCTTGGGAAATGAACTGAAGTTCAAACCTGGTGCCAGTGTGGTGGTGTGTCGCAGGGGAGGAGCTTCGGCAGCCTTTGACCGTCTGAACAAATACTTCACGATTCTGAATATGCCCGTCGTGAGTTCACAGTATTGGAATATGGTGTATGGCCAGACTCCAGGACAGGCAGCACAGGACGAGGAAGGAATGCAGACGATGCGTACACTTGGGCGCAACATGGCTTGGATGATTCGCAGACTGAATGTCAGCGAGGAAGGTCATCCTAAGCAGGAAAGTCCTTTGAGAACCAGCTTTATCCGTTAAAACGTAATATCACTTAAAGAGATCTTGCGTATGAAAAGACACATCTACCTAATTATCGTCCTCCTAAGCAGTTTTGCCAGTGGCACATGGGCTGCAGAGGTTTCGGACAGCCTGAAATTTCAAAAAATCGTCAACCAAGCCGCGACTTACGTCTACAACTACCCGTCAAAGAACGCCGCAGGTGAGGACGTGGTGCTCTCATCGGCACTCGTCGCATGGTCCCCTGAAGAACCCAGCGAGGACGACGGCATCGAGTCGCTCCACATCTACAGCCACTTTACCATTACTTCCGACAACGAGTGTCCTTCATCGATTCTCAACCTGAAGGAACTGGCGCTCTTTGGCATTCTGTTGAAGGAAAAATACGCACTGGGATTGGATCCGACTCAGGATTTTATCAGCCACGCAGTCATCATTGCCCCCGACTATGAGGGTTATGGCGCCACAAGTGACGTGCCGCACCCTTATCTGGCGCAGGAACTGACTGCCCGTCAGGTGATGGATGCCGTGGACTACGGGCTAAAACTCTATCAGAAGCATGTCAATGACAAGCGCGTGCTGCCCTTCAAGAGTGACTGGCGGTCGTTCGGCTTCGGCTTCTCGCAAGGAGGCGCCGTAGCATTAGCCGTACAGCGACACATCGAGCAGCAGGGGCTTGACGAGCAGTTGCGCTACCGTGGCACGATCTGTGGCGACGGCCCTTACGACCTGGTTGCCACCATGCGCTATTACATAGAAGACGATGGCAACAGCTATGGTCAGGAAACCACTCATCGCAAGGGCATAAACACCATGCCAATGGTGGTGCCCATGATTATCAAGGGTATGATTGACACGCACCCCGACATGAAGAGCCATCAGCTGACGGACTACCTCTCGCAGCAATTCCTCGACACAGGCATCATGGACTGGCTGGCGAGCAAGGAGTACGTCATCAACGACATCCATGAGATGTGGTACGACCAACTGGAAGAGGGATTTGAGGCTAACGGACGCACTTACACCAAGGAACAGATGGCGGAGTTGTTTGAATCGCCCAAGAAAAATCGCGTCTGGGCCCACCTCGACAAGCTCTTCACGCCAGGCTTCTATGAATACCTGACTGATGCCTCGAACTTCGACGCCGTGCCGACGGAGAAGGGAAATGCCTATAAGGACCTGCACCGTGCACTGGCCGACAATAGTGTGGCTGAGGGCTGGGAACCGAAGCACCGCATACAGTTCGTCCACTCGAAGGGCGACATGGTGGTGCCTTACAGCAACTACCTCTCATTCCACGATGCCCATCCCGACAGTGAGGGCACCCTCTACAAGATAGACAACAGCATAACCAGCGACCATATTGACATGGGAACGGCATTCTACCTTAGCCTCACCACCACTGGTGATTATGGCAAGTACTTCCAATGGCTTGACGAAAACGGCACGACGGGAGTTATCGGTATAGGAAGCCAGATGGCAGATGTCAGAAGTAACGATGGTTGGTACACCCTCGACGGCCGCAAGCTGAGCGGTCGGCCTACGCAAAAAGGACTCTATATAAATAAAAACAAGAAAGTATTGATTAAGTAATACAACTTCCGTAGCGTTATAGCCTTTTCTGCTTTTTCGATGTCATGATGCTCAATACCATATCATCGGTTTTGCACATGGCCTCGGCACTAATGCTGGTAAGATTGTGGATGCTTTTGTCAACATCATCGTCCACAATTCCTTCATCCGGCGACACGCACTTCCCCTCCATAGCGAGCAGTGCTGACAAAATTGTCAGCTTCCTTGACGAATTTTCCTTCCGCATCCACAAGGACACCTTTGTCGTGCTTGACAACGCCACAGTACATCGCAACAGGTGGATTAAGGAACTCAGACCGATATGGGAAAAGAGAGGCCTTTTCATCTTCTTTCTTCCTCCATACTCCCCCCATCTGAACATTGCAGAGACACTCTGGAGAATCTTGAAAGGAAAATGGATAAGGCCGCAAGACTACATAAGTACTGACATGCTTTTCTATGCAACCAACAGAGCGTTGGCTGACATCGGAAAAGGATTGAATATTATTCGATTTCTTAAACATGTCGCTTAATTTTGAACACCTACTTAATTTAGCAGAATGTTTGCCATCATTGCTTCTTCTTTTGAATATCACGATAGTCAGAGAGCAGATTCCAAATTCCATCTTCTGAAAGTACTCCTCGTTTGAGGTCTGGGGGAAGAGTCCCTGCCATTCCCGACGTTCTTGCGTCCCTGTCGGTAGCAAGCGCTTCGCGATTACCGTCGCCTACCCGTTGCCTTTCATCAGCTGCAAAATCCAGTTTCCACAACTCACTGCCATAGTATTTGCTGAGTTCGGCAACATCCTCTTTGATAGCCTTCAATGAATCAGCAGACCCATCCTTGATAGCAGCCAAAGCATTATTGAAGCGTTGCTCCATCCACTTGATTCGCTCAATTTGTAAAAGATCACAAATCGAGTCTTCTCTGATGACCTTTGGTGCAGATTTGCCTGCCAACACCAATACCTTTTTGCCATTGCGATAGATATGTAGTTGGCGAGAGCGGACTGCAGTAGTTAATTCTGGATCATCCTGCATAGCTATCCATAGAGAATGATATATGCCATCCTCTTCGAATAGTTTGCGTTGCAGGTGCGAACACATATTTGTGGTGTCAATCGTCAGCATACTCAATCAAACAGCTTCTTCCAAATCCACTATACATCATCCAGCCGAGCGAGGCCGATGGGAAGTCCTGAAACTCGCGAATGCCATCTGGGATATAGGTAGTCATACTCATGACAAATTAACAAATCCGCAACTGAAAGACTGTAGTTGCCCACCCATCACGCCTTTCATCACATCATACACATGGTCACCTGTGCAATGACTGGTGAAGAACTGCGTATTGGGATAATTGGTTTTCAATCGTTGAGTCAAAGATTTTACTTCTTCATCCGTCTCTTGTCCGTCGAGTAAGTGGGAATTGCTCCGATTATCGGATAATACTGTCCACTTCACTATTCATTCACTTCATCCAAGTAATCAAATAAGTTGATGGTTCCTGCAGACGATTGGTGCTCACCATCATCTTCCTCGACATTGAGGTTTGGCACTTTCTCCACCATTCTTGTGGTGCCACTTGTCTTATTGACATAGAAATGCACAAAGGCACCTGTGTAGCTGCGGAACACAACTTGGTATGTAGAGTCAGTCTCTTCACCCATAGTCAGATTCATGATGTCAGGATTGTCCTTTGCTACACTCCAGTCATATTCCTTATGGCAATAGTTGTTCACACCTTCGTATGCCATATCTGCTGTTATCTTGCTCTGTGAACCATTTGTGCCTTTGGAACCGCATGAACACAAAAGCAACGTTACCAATACGATTGAAAGAATCCACGGTTTTAATCTAAAAATCTTCATACTAATACATGTTTGAAATACTGCGTGCAAAGTTACGAAAATATTTGGATTCTTCCTCATTTTTTTGTAACTTTGCAATCTAAAATGGAATTATTATGCCACGTAAGACTGACGGAATAGAATTTGAGATTCATCCGCGCCCAACGAAGGGTGAGGACGGCAAGCCGCTGCTCTATGTGCGCCCGGCAAAAGGCCGTAAGAAGAGCTTCAAGCAACTGGAAGATTTCTGCAACAAGTATCGCAACCTGCGTACAGGAGAGTTGCAGATGGTGTTCGACGTAGTGATAGACGTTGTTGGCTCTACTTCCCAAAGAAAGATACTTCAAAGGAATAAAACTCGGTTTCGACCGACCGCTCCAGCATATCAGGGCGGGTGCTCCAAGATATAAGGGCGCCCGCCCTAATTCGTGCGGGCGGGTGTTCGAATTGAGAGACATGCCGTCTCGCTCCCTGTTACATGCCGTCTCTTCCCTGTTTGCCCGTACCTTTTCCCCTGTTCCCACGTACTATCATCACCAAAAGCGTATTGCTGCAGCCAAGAAAACCATAAAAGCGTAACTTTTTGTCCTTTTCCTTTGGAATATTGGAAGTATTTTCATATATTTGCACCGTGTTTCGCAAGAGACACAAGACATATTGAAATAACGAAGCGTTATGCTCGACTTGCTAATGGAAATGTGAGAAACTTCTATAAGATGCAAGGACAGTATGAGCGGTTCGCGCGTATAGCGTGGACTGGTTTACTGCATCTACATCTTAGGGCAATTCTCACAGCCTCCATTAGAAGACGTGGTACATCAGCTCCACGCTTCTATTTAGAGGTCAAAAACGCGACGTTTAGTTAAACTTTGTTGCAAATGTTAACAAAATGATGTAAAATAGTTAATTTCGGACCCCCTCTCAACAGCCTTTTCGTATATATATATTATGAGGCAAAAACAGTTAAACCAAAACAACAACATGACTATGGAGAAGAAAGAACTATTAAGTACTAATGAGGAATTGGAATTGGTGAAGTCCATTCAAAGCGGAAGCGAAGAGGCTGTTGGCAGGCTGAAGCAAACCAGGCTACGGTTCGTAGAAGCTGTGGCGAAACAGTATCAGAATCGCGGACTTACATTTGAAGAACTCGTTGAGGAAGGAAACGAAGGACTGATTACTGCGGCAAAAAAGTTCGATGAGCAGCGTGGGTTAAAGTTTCCATCATACGCTGTATGGTGGATTCGTAATAGCATAAAGTGGGCAGTACAACAAAAAACAATCGAAATGATGGACAACACTAAAAACCTTGTTTATTGGGAGTTTTTCGCCAATAGCGAAATACCCGGTGCTTTTGAGAAGACAGAATGGCATGGAAAGCCTTCTGACAATTCTTTTTCATTTGTGGTGGATGAGCATGACAAATGCAAATCACTGATTGAAATCTTTGGAATCAAAAACGAAGAACTGTTCCGCAAGAAATACAATCAAGCCATCAATGGAGACGGAAATGAGGAGAAACGAATCAACGTCTTGCACTCCTCTTCGCTTGCTGCACTATTGTTCTTCTATGGAATAGACGAACAGCATCAAATTAAGCTGGAACTCCAGACAGATGGAGAGAAGCACGAATACACGTTCTACGATAGTTACTTTGAGGTAAAAACCATTGTCTTCAAGAATCACCGTCCCTCCAACATGGATGTGGTACTTGAGGGACAGGATGAGAATGGCCTGCATGTGCTGCTCTTCCTTGAAAGTAAATTCAGTGAGTATCTGAACAGTGGAAAGGAGTCTGACATCAGTAAGGAATATCGGGATATGTATCAGCTACTGGGGCTCTTTGATGGTTCAATGGATGAAATTATAGCCAGCGGTTCAACATCCATCGAATTGAAAGGAACAGAAAATGTACACTACTGTGAAGGCATCAAGCAGATGATTTCACATTATATGGGTGTCAGAAACTATGCAGAACGCGGTGACGATGCATTGGTCGAGAAAAGTCAATTTGAGGGTAAGCAACCTGATGTGATTTTACTTGGTGAGATACTGTTTAAGTTTGATGAAAAGGTTGACCCGAAAGGAAAATATGGAATCTACGCAGAGGACTACAGGAAACTTGCAAAGACCATCAATGAAAAGAATACAGTAAAGAAACTGAGAATGTTAAACGAAATCCTATGTTATCAGGACATTGAGAACAGTGCCTTGGATGTTCGTGTAAAACGCTTCTATCAGTATCAGTAAGCGGTTTAAATAAAATGAGGTGACTGGTCATCCAGAAGTTGCAGATTACTTGCAGACCCGTGGAAAGGACGACCTCAGGTGAGGGCGCAATAATGTGCCCTCACATTTTAGCCGCTGTTAAACTAATCAAAACAAACACATCTATGAGACAACTTACCTTATGTATAATAGCTATGCTATTGGCAAGCATTTCGTCTGCAACAGCTAATGACCAGCAAGATTTCAATCAGCAGACGCAAGGATGGGAATGGCTCTTCACTGAAAAAAGTGAGAATAAGAAAGTGTCCTACCCAGTAGAAACTTATTACAGAATCTTTGAGAACCATCCCGATTATCGAGTGAGAGGCCGTTTCATTTATGATAAAAACGGGGATCTTAAGAGGGTGGCTTATCTACTATCAAAATATTACGAGAAATGCAACCTTAAAGCTATGAATTCTGCCATGAATTCTGACTACCAACAAGCCTTTTGGGGGCTTTGTAATGATTTGAACGAGACTGTTAAGAGTAAAATGGCACAAGTGGTGTTACCTAAGAAGTGCTTGGCCATCCCGTACTACTGTGTCGTCGATCCAGATAAAGTCGACGAGTTAAATTCTCCTTCCGAAAATCCTCTGCCTAAAACTATCATCCTGCATGTTAGTGAAATTGTAAGAGAAAACAAGCCAGGATTGCCGCCTGCACCAAAGAAGCTGGAAGAGGTGGTAACAGAAGTTGAACAGGTAAATCAAGACACCTCGGTTGTATCTCTATATATGGTTGAGAATAAGATATATGCCCGTTGTAACAGAGATTGGCTGGAGAACTGGCGTAATGATATCTATGAAGAATTGCATAAGAATTTGCATCAGTATGTAGCCAAACATTGCGAGGAGTATTGGAACTGGTCAGCAAATAATGGACATGAGGAATATTGGGGAGAGTATAATAGTGAGTATCGGCACGCCTTAAATTGGGTTGTGAATGCTTTGATGATTGAAGATTATAGGAACAACAAATATAATGTAAAGGGAAATCATTCCGCAGAAGTCTTGAATGAGATAGAAATACAACTGGGAATAAGACAAAGGAAAGTGGTAGTCAAAGATGAGGCGACCAAACGCAGGGAAACGATGACTGCGGTGTGTGAAATGCTGGGCATTCAATATCATGATGGCATCAATATATTTGGAATGTCTGCTCAGTTAAGGAAATTGCATCCCACATGGAATGACGAATACATCAGGAATAAGATTGTTCAAACGACAATGGGCGTTTCAATGACTATGGGGCTTGCTGAAGCAGGAGGTAACGGGAAAGAATGTCCGGAAGCAGAGAAATATTTGAATCAGCTAAGGTCAGACCACAAAGACGAATATACCATCGTTAGCGTAGAGCGTATGGATGATGTGACATTCAAAATACACTGCCAATCGAAATCGTCTCAAAAATATGCAGTCATTGTGGAGTATTATTCCAAGAAGCCCTATTCCTTTGAAGCAAGGCACAGGGTTGTCAAAGAATAGAATCTGCCTGATAAATCAGTTTCTCTCTGACGATAAATTTCGGGAGGCCGCCGCTGAATCGCTAGCGCCAGCCTCCCGAATCTGATTCTCGTCTGTAACTTTATTCTTTTACGCAGCTATTCCCCTCTCATACAAGTACCTCGGTGCGAAGCCTATCTCGTCGTTCCAGTCGACAGTGAATGGGTCGAGGCGGAACGACTTGAAGTAGTCAAGATCCTGTAGCTTACGGCAGATGCCCTTTTGCATCAGCGGCGTAAAGTCCACAAGCCGCACCTCGCCAGTGTTGAACGTCAGGCGCAGCGTGTAGTCGCGCATGTACTCGGCAGCGACGACTTTGAGCAATGGATTGTTTGTTGTCATATTCCACATTATTATATATTACAGGCCGTCCCTCGTGGCGGTCTTTTACTGTTTCTTTATCCTTTCGTATAGCAATCAGGCAGTTTGGTGAAATAACCACTATCACAAATGGATAATCTTGTTCATCACGGAATCGGGCATCACGTCAAGGCCAAAAAGAAGGTCATCCTTGTCGTAGCCAAGAAAAGATATGTATTTTAGGATGATGGCGTAGTTGGTCTGGGCATAGACCATACTCTTGCGCCCTGTAGCATCGAAACAGATTGGTTCATGGTGAGCGATGCGGTTGCGGAATGCTTTGATTTGCTGCAACTCCTTGAAGATGGCTTTCTGTCCGAGACCTTGTTGGCGCGCTGTAAATATCTGTAAGATAGACTGACCGCCAAGGCGGAAAGGAACTTTGGTGAACATATACGTCCAGAAGCCGAAACTGACAGATGCAACAACTTTGTCGGGGGTGTATTTGCCTTTGGCTACCATCGCCGTTATGTCATTCAACGTGTCGCGCTGATGTGGCGAGTGTTCCAGCATCCCTCCGCTCTGCAACTGGTGGTATATCCAATCGGCATCGTTGAAATGGGCCGTGTAGTGTTGGTTGATGGCGTTACGAAGAATAATCTCGAAGATATTCAGCACACCGTAAAACTTCTGACACAGTTTTACATTATGCCTGTAGAGCGTCAGGGCTTTGTTGGTGTTGCCACCGCACGCATTCTTGTACTTGTTGAGCCTTGCAGCCGAGAAAGCATTCTCAAAATCTTTATATTTCATAAATTCTTTGCCATTTGTTTGCACAATTCAGATATTTTGCCTAACTTTGCAGCGTAATCCCCCGGAGTCCCTGTCTTTAAGACAAACTTCGGGGTTAAGTTTTTCTTATAGGCAGATGCAAAGGCACACATTATTTCGACTTACCTGTCCTATATTTTATGATATATTATGCTGCCACGCCCCGCTCCAGCAGATAGTCGCCAACGACGCGGGCGTCAGTGAACGATTTCAAAATATTTGCCTGGCCCATATCTTCTCTATCACGCGGGCTAATTGCTTCGTTTTATTGTTCTAACGGGTGCAAAGATAAAAATAATTTCGCAAAGTTATTCGCTTTTGCCGTTAAAAGTAACAAAACGTCACAAAAAAAAGAGCGAGGAGCCGCGCCGACATCTTCGTTCTCGGCTTCCCGCACTTGCGTTTCCTACATTATTATATTTATTGGGGGCTATGCTTTTATCTCTTCCAATGCTCCTGTCTCTGAATCGATTATAAACCCACGAACCACAATATCCTTAGGCACAAGCGGATGGGTTTTGATAGTCTCAACAGTCTTACGGACAGAGGTCGGCGTATCTTTAAAGCCCTCCAACCATTGGTCGAGGTCGATGCCACACTTGCGGATGGTATCGAGCGTTTCATCCGTCACGCCACGGGCAATCATCTCGTGGTGGAAGTGGTCGTAGCTCATGTGGCAGGCTCCGCAATGAGAGTGTGCCACCACCATAATCTCCTGAACGCCCAGCTCGTAAATGGCCACAATCAGGCTACGCATGGCAGAGTCGAAGGCAGAAATCACCAAGCCACCTGCGTTCTTGATGATCTTCGCGTCACCGTTCCTCAGACCGAGAGCTGCAGGCAGCAGTTCTGTCAGTCTGGTGTCCATACACGACAGCACCGCCAGCTTCTTGTCTGGATACTTGTCGGTGAGATACTTCTCGTAGCCCTTCTGGGCCACAAATGTCTTATTGTATTCAATAATCTGGTCTATCATATCACAAAACATATTAAATCTGCCGCGAAGATACGAAAATAATCCCAAAGCACAATGATTATGCCTTGGGATTTATGTTTTATTTAGTTGTTGCTCAGTTCTTTTCTCATTTCCTGCCCTATTTTGTTCCAATATGGTAGATGTTTCAAGGTGGAACGTACGGGTTGTACGTGCCATAGCATGAGCAGCAAAAGGAACAAACAACCCATCAGACATGTGGCGCCATATAGATATTTCACGGCCTGCATGATGCTCTGTGTGGCATCTATGGGCACGCCGCGAGCCAGGTTGTCGGCTACGTGATAGCGCATCAGATAGCTGTAGATACCACCGCTGATACTATCTACCACGCCGTTGCGGATAAAGGCGGCTATCGTGAGACTCATGAAGAAATGCTGGAAAGGCATCAACTCCTCGAGATAAATGGTGAGCACGCAGAAGAAGATGGCATAGCCGAAGGTGCGCACAAACGTAGGTGCATAGAGTCGCTCGATGTTCAGCTCTGGGGTGATGTAGAAGTACATCATAATCTGATAACCTAACATCAGCGCAAAACCGATGGTGAGCAGTGGTGTGTACTTCAGGCGCAGCATCTTCATCCACCACAGACAGAACAGACAGCCACTGACGGAACCTATCCAGCCCACGATGTTGAATCGCGACGATGTGAGCATGCCATAGTGCAGAATGCTACCAGTAAACACGCCTTCCAACGCATTGTGGGTGGAGTTCATCCATTCCTCGACCACGAAGAAGAACAGGATGGCGGCCAGTGTCTTATAGCCGAAGGCGCGTGGATCGATATATGGATGGTGGATATGCATCATACGTCCACAGGCGAAGAATACCGTGATGGGTAGCGCACAGACCACCGTACACCACACTTGCGAGTCGCTCCAGTTGTAGTACTCGCCGTAGGTAAACAGCCAAATCACTTCGAGCACCGAGGCCGACCAGAGCATACAACCCAACCAGTCGATAGCCAGAAACGGCATGGGGCGCATAAAGCGGAAGTGCTGCGTGCAGGTATAGATAAAGATGAGCGCCACAAGTAGCAGACTCACGATGAAATACTGCATGGCGTGATAGCTGCCGCAGTAGTAGCTGAGCTGTTGCGACAGCCAGCCGCTGGCACTCATGTCGCCCAGCACCACGATGTAAAGCAAGGGGAAAAATATCTCAAAGTCGCGCTTGGGTGTCATCCATAGCTGTATGTTGCTGAAGCACTCGAAGGTGGCCATCAGCTTCATAAAACAGCAGGCGTACGACAGCACACAGAGCACGGGTATCGACTCTGTGAGCAGCGACAGCAGAATGCACACAATCATGCCCGATACTGAGAACAGCAGTAGCGAGCGATTGGTGAATCGGAACTTCAATCGGAACAGGATGGGGAAGGGCATAGCCACGCCCACCACGCCGCAGAGGAATATAAAGGTGGCATCCTCGCGCATGATGCTCATCGCCCCCATCATCTGGTGCATGTTACCCATATAGGTAACATTTACCAACTGGAACACAACTGCCATCAGCAGATATGTCCAGGGTTGCAGCGCCTTGGGGACGAAGGGCTTAAGCATGGGCATCGCAAACGGGCGCCCTATCATTGGATCGGCCATTAATCTATATTAAACATTAAAGATTAAGCATTAATAGTCGATTTCGCACTCGACATTGAGGCCTGAGAGCAGGCGCTTTATGTCGTCCTCATTGTTATCCTCTGTCAGTTCTATGCGTACAGGTACACGCTGTTCTACCTTTACAAAGTTGCCGGTAGCATTGTCAACAGGCATATGGCTATAGGCCGAACCGCTGGCAGCCGAGATGCTCTTCACCACACCCTTGAAGGTGACGCCAGGAATGGCATCGGCCTCAAACTCAACAGGGGCACCGATGGCGATGTTGTGCATCTGACTCTCGCGATAGTTGGCAATCACCCACACCGAATTCTGGTCGATCACGTTAACCAGCAACTGTCCGGGCTGCACCAACTGGCCCACGTGGATATCCTTACGACCGATGTAACCATCGCAAGGAGCGGTAATTACAGTATAACTCAGGTTCAGACGAGCTAGGTTCAACTGGTTCTATCATCTCTGTATTGCTGATACCGAGGGTGTTGCACAGCTGGTGATTCAGAATGCTGCGTGTATTCTGCAGCTTCACCAGATTCAGGCGCAGGGTCTCCATCTGTAACTCGTAGCGTGTGATGTCGTTCTTCAGCGCCATGCCTTGCTCATGCTTCTCACGTATATTGTAGATGAGTTTCTGGGTGAGTGCAATGTTGCTCTCAAGTACTTGCTGGCGATGGGCAATCTTCTGCAGGTCGAGATACTGACTCAGTGCCACAAAGCGCTGGTTCTGCTCGTTCAGAGCCATGCCCAGTGCGGCCTGCTCTACACCCAGTTCTGCCATTTTTATGCCTGCATCAATGGCACCTCCGGCATAGATAGTCTGCTGGGCGTCCACCACAAACTGATTACCAAAGTGGGGCGACGTCAGGTTCTGCCAGTCGCTAAAGTCACGATCCGTCATCAGCGCGTTGCCAATATAGCTGGCGCTGAGTTGGGCGTTCACGTCGGGCAGTCGATTACTCTTAGCAGCCTTTACGCCCTCCTGGGCAGCAGCCACTGTGGTGCGACTGGCCTTAATACTCTTGTTGTTTTCGCTAATCAACTGAAACAGCTCGTTGATATCCATCTTTCTGATGGTCTGAGCCTCAGTCGATACAGCTGTGGCGAGTGCTATCGCCAGCATCATAAAAATCTTCTTTTTCATACCTTTCTCGATTTCGGGTGCAATGATGGTGCAAACCGAACGCAATCGAGCTTGCTCGAATTGCTGAGGTGCAGCCCATCTTTGCAAATTTTTTGCAAAGGTACGGCGATTATTTGATGTGATTGCAAACAAAAATGCGTCAGAATTTGGCAATTTGGGAAATAAGTGCTATTTTTGCGGCATGAACGAGACTAATTTGGAAAAAATAGACCGCACCACCATCGATAGCGAAGTACATGCCATCGACCATGGTGCCATCCTTTACTCACAGGCAGGAGCAGCCCGTGTGCGCATCAACTTCGATGTATGGGAACTGCGGGGTCATGATGTGCTCATCTTCTTTCCTGGTGATGTGGTAAAATGGGAAATGATGGACGATGACTTTAAAGCCGATATCATCCGCTACAGTTCCGACATTCTGCGTGCTGCTAGTCTGAATGTGGAGCATGCCGTGTATGAGCAGTTGCGAGCCGACCGCCGCTGTGGCTATCGTGAGTTGATTGACGTGGTGGTCAACAGCATGTTTCGCATCTTCGACTTCTATTTCACACAGGAGCACTACCTGCTAACCGATCGCATCGTAACACTGCATCTGCAGGCTTTTTTTCTGGGTTTCTACGATTATCTGCAGGCCCATCCGCGCGAAGATAATCAGAATAAAGGTACGCAGCGCACCGACGAGCTTTTTGTGAGGTTTATGGAGTTGCTGGAGAGCGAGTTCCGTCAGGGCCACGAGGTGAACTACTACGCCAACCGCATGTACATCACCCGCAAATACCTGGGACTCATCGTGAAGGGCAAGACGGGACTCTCGCCCAAGCAGATTATTGACAAATACCTGATGCTGCGCCTGAAACTCACCATGCGCACCTCGAAGGCCAGTCTGAAACAAATCGCCGACGAATACCACTTTGCCGACCAGAGCGCCCTGACCCGCTACTTCAAAACCCATGCCGGCGTAACACCCCAGCAATTCAGATTGTAACAATTTAAAATCCCATCTCAAATATTCGTCATCACTTTGATATTGGTTTTATTGTCAGACGACGCTCGTAGCGGGTGGGCTTAACCTGATAGCCGGGCAGGACGTAGCAGGCCGTGCAGCCTACGCCAGTCGTGTTGTAGTCGAGGTTCAAGGTGATGCCGTCCTGCTGCTGGAGCTGGTAGGTATATACCGCCTTCGTCAGGTTGTCGGTGCTATAATGGTAGGCGTTGAAGTTGAACGGCTCGTCCATCGCAAAGCGCAGTCCCTGGCCTTTGTCGTTGCTCATGTCGAGCCAGCGGTTGTCGCAGCGCAGACCGCAGTCCTGCGGAATGAGATAGGGCTCAAACATATCGTCCACAGTTTTCTCATAGACACCGATGGCGTAACCGGTCTTGCGGTCGGGATAGTTTTCCTCCGGACCGCGACCGTACCACTTCACTTGCTGCATCTCGTCGCAGAGCGTCATCGTCAGTCCGATGCGTGGCAGTAGTGAAGGCATCTGTCCCTCGGGCTCCAGAATATGATGGAGGGCGATGGTGCCGTCGCCGTTGATGCGGTACTCATAGACCTCGGAGAAGCCAGAATAGCGTAGGCCGGTGATGTAGGCATCGAGCGATGTGTTAACAGGGGCACCGAACTGCGAGAACCAGCGCACATTGACATACACCTGTCCATTGGCCTCGAAGGCCTGGCAAGAGATGGGGATGCGGGTGGTGGCGTTCAGGTTGTTGCTATAGAACTCGTTGGCTATCTGCGAGCCGTTCCAAGCCTTGCGGTTGTTGTAGGCGATGTTCCACTGATCCCAGCCGTCGACCTCAAGTGCCAGCGGGGCGCGCCACACGTTCATCTGCAACGGCGACTTGAGCAGTTCCTTGCCTGCTTGCTTGATGCTGAAGAGCTGGCCGTCGGGGGTGAATGAGTAGGAGAATCCGTCGCCGCTGACCGTGATGGTGTCGTTGGTCTGGCTGAGCACGGCCTTTCCGATGGTCTTGTCAGAAGGTACAGCCAACTGGCGCCAGGGAAGTTCCAGTTGATCCCAAGCTAAGACGTGACCTTTCTTCGCCCATATCTCATCAGCTTTCAAACTGCTGGTTATCATGAGGCGGTATTCACAGCCGGGTTTGAGGGCGGGGCGACTGTAGGGTATGGTGATGACCTTCTTGGCCAACGGCTCCACATCAGGACTGAGCGTTCCCTGCTGCAGACAGGCGCCATCCTCGTAAAGCTCCCATTTCATATCGTAATAGGAAGTGTTGATGAAGTGGTTCCTGTTCCATATCTCCACCGTACCGTTATCGGCACTCAATAACGTACATGATACGGGCTGGGCAGATTTCTTCATCTGATAGATCTCCGGCTGGACAGTCCTGTCGGGCCATATCGTGCCGTAGGTGCGTGCGCCTATGCCGTAACTAAAATAGGTACCCTCCTGCTGCTCCGTCTCGAAGTCGAGGTTCAGCAGTTGGCCTGAGGCGTCGCCAATGATGACATTGTCCATCAGTGCATCGCAGATATAGACGCGAGTATCCTGTCCGTGGGTCTGCTCGTTACGGCCTATGTTCACAGGGAAAGGCGCATTGATGATGTTGCCCTGAGCTTCCATCTGGGCTACCTGAGCGTTGTCGATGCTTACCGTCATCCGTTTGCCGTCGTAGCAGGCCTCCACATGGTGCCACTTGTTCTCCCAGTCGCTGGGCAGCGGGGCCGTGAGTTCGTACTTGTGGTTCGTGGCCGCAGGTCTTCGGCCGAAGGGACGGCCATCGTTCTGTGACCCCTCAGGAGCCTTGTCGGTGTTGATATAGAACAACAGCTGTTCCTTGCCTCGCTGCTCGATGCCGAACTGCCACTCTCCCTTGGTCACGAACGAGCCGCAGGAACTGATGAGCTTGCGCGGACAGACATCGAAACTGATGGTGATGTTGCTGCCGGTAAGTTCCAAGCAATCGTCACGATAGACCTCCACCCACTCGTCGTGTCCGCTCAAGTCAATCACGTGATTCTTGCGATTCCTCGTATCGTTCACAAGCTTGGCATTGCCCATGATATGTGCCATCACCTGATGACCCGATTTGTCAGCAAGCCTGCGGGCGGGCTGGGTAAGACCTGGTGACACGAAGTCCCAGACGGCACCGCCGATGCTTCGCTCGTGGGTATAGATGGCGCGCCACATCTCGTCGAACATGCCACCGCCGTTGCCAGCCACAGATATGTATTCATCCATGAACGACGGGCGCACATCGCCATCGCCATGACGGCCCACCCTGAGGTCGAGGGCAAGCGGCGTTGGGTAGCGCGGACCGATGATATCCTCGGCAGGATGGCTGTAGGCATTGCCGCCGTACATCCACCAGCGGGTCTTGTCGTATTTGCGGCCTTCGTCAATCACCTCGCCGATGTTGGGACCCTCGCCGCTCTCGTTGCCGGCGCTCCAGAACAACACCGCAGGCTGGTTGCGGTCGCGCAGCACCATGCGGCGCACACGTTCCCTGTACATTGGTATAAACCGCTTGTCGCCTGAAACCCATTCGGTGGCATGCGCCTCTACGCCGGCCTCGTCAATGATATACAGGCCGTAGCGGGCGGCGTATTCTAAATAGCGCGGCACGGGTGGATAGTGGCTCGTGCGCACACCGTTGAAGCCAAACTGTTTCAGGATGGTCATATCCTTCTTGATGAGTTCGTCCGTGACAGCGTGGCCGTTGTCGGGATCCTGCATGTGCGAGCACTGGGCATTGACCTTCAGTGGCTTGCCGTTCAGATAGAACACATTGTCGCGCATCTCGGTCTCCTTGAAGCCTACGTCCTGACGGGCATCCTCGGGTGTGCTTTCCGACAGGCGTTTGCCCGTTGCGGCATCCACGAGATACATCTTGAGCTCATACAGATTTGGCGTCTCGGCAGTCCATTTCAATGGGTTGGAAATGTGCTTGCTCATGTTCAGCGTCAATGTGCTGCTGCCATTGGCGAAGGTAGCTGGCTGACTTTCCAATCGTGTTATTTCCTTTCCGTTGGCACCAGTCAGCACAGCCTGCACTTTGAGGGGAGTCGTGACAGGCTGCTCGTCATAGCTCCTGACGGTCACCTCGATGTTCAAGTCGGCATCGCGGTAATCCTTGTCGAGGTCTGTTGTGACATACCAGTCGAACAAACGGGTTTTGGGCGTAGCATAGAGATACACATCATCGAAGATACCGGCCAGACGCCAGTAGTCCTGTCCCTCCAGATAAAAGCCGTCGCTGTATTTGATGACCTTCATGGCCAGCGTATTGCGACCTTTCTTCAGATACGGGGTGATATTGTACTCGGCAGGCTCCTGGGCTCCCTCGTTGTAGCCAACCTCCTGACCGTTGACCCACAGGAACGAGGCTGATGCAACCTTCTCAAACCGCAAAAACACCTCCTCGCCATTCCAGTCGGCAGGAATGGTGAACGTGGTGCGATAGGCTCCCGTGGGATTGTAGTCACGCGGGGTCATCGGCGGGTCGGCTTGGAACGGTGCAGCCACGTTGCGGAACAGCGGGTCGCCATAGCCTCTCATCTCCCAGTTCGACGGCACATCGATGGTCGCCCACTTCGAGTCGGAGAACTTCTCCTCGAAGAAGTTGCCTGGTATCTCCTGCGGCGTGTCGCCATAGAAGAACTTCCACTTACCGTTAAGCAGGATGTGATGCCCCGGAATGTAGTACGCACGGGCTTCCTCCTGACCGTATTCAAATACGTCGAGGTTCTCGATGAAATGGTAGAGGTCATCAAACCCTCTTGTCTTCTCTGTCATTCTTGCGTCCCTGTCGGGAGCAAGCACTTCGCGATTACCCGAGCCAAGCTCGCCTACCCGTAGCCTTTGTGCCGATGCCGTTACCACTGCGATGCCCAGCATCATTGTAATCATAATCTTTTTCATATTTTACTATTTTTCTTTCTCTCAAATGAAACTACAGATTAATACCAAAATGGCCAAGCCGCCCTGCTTCAGGAAGTCATACTCCTGCATGTTGCCGGGTGCCAGTGTCCCATCAAAGTCGTAGATCATCGCTACGATAGGTTTCTCTTTCTGTTTCATATCCGAATAATTATAAGCAAATTTGTTTGCAATTATACGAAAAAAGAATAATATTTCGTAACTTTGTGCCCAATTATTACGATACTTTAAGAAGATTATGGCAAATAATTGAGAGAAATGATAGTTTCGGGCACAAAACAATGCGGACTTTTGGCCGCAACATGGCTTGGATGATTCGCAAGTTGAACGTAAGCGAGGATGACAGCGAGTTTGATGTCAGCCGGGAACTGCAAATCGATTATTATGACTGACTAACGCTGTTTTGTATTTCTTAATCAAACAGTTTCTTCCAGATCCACAATACGGTAACTGCGCCGACCACGCAGAAGACGATGGCGCTCCACCACTTTTGCTATTAAATATCTGATATTCAGTTTGTTTAGTAGTGGTGGAAAAGGTGGTGGAAGTGGTGGATATTGTACATAATTGGCCAAAAATTGCCAAAATTCGGCCGAAAATTGGCTAAAAACCAGCTAAAATTGGCAGAAAATGACAGAAAAGTGATAAAAAGTGCCGAAAAAGTGCCGAAAAAGTGCTGAAAAATGTCGAAAAAGTAGCAGAAAAGTGGTAATTGCTACCGCTACAATGATTTTTGTCGGTCCGAAAATATTGTTTCGCAGTTCGAAAATTATGTTTCGCAGCCCGAAAATATTGTTCCGCGGCCGTTGGAATATCGTTCCGCGGCCGTTGGAACGATTTTTATCGGAATCAACAGGTATTGCAGTGGCAATTAGTGGTAGAAGTGGTGGAAAGGTGGTAATAAAACCATCATTTCCACCACTATCTAACACGTTTATTTACAGATAGATAACGCAAAAAGTGGTGGAAGTGGTGGAATTTTTCCGAAAATTTTACGGAATATGCATTATTGAGGCCAAAAATGAGGATAAAACAATTGAATTGCAATTGAATTGTTTTTTTCGTCATTTTTTTCATTTTTTCGCACGATAATTGGATTATTCTTTGTATCTTTGCCTCGGAGAGTTGAAAAAGAGGGTTCACATGGAAGAAGAGTTACCTGACTATCTACAATACGATTTCGGTTTGACAAATTAAGAAAAAGACTATGAATATACAATTGACATACAGACGGACTGG
>CADCET010000020.1 GCA_902800495.1 uncultured Prevotellaceae bacterium | reverse complement strand
GAAGCTGGACGGTCTGGGCACGTTCTACCCGACGATCGAGAACAAGCTGTTAGGCTCGTACACCGTAGAGGGCTACTCGCCCCAGGAGCACATCAAGGGCGTACACCTGCGCTTCCGTCCCGAGAACGCCCGCGGCGAGGAACTGACGTCGCGCGAGCTGAAGGACAAGTGCGTCTTCGAGATGAACGACCTGATCGTGACGAAGCACAAGACGGTCGGCGGCAAGGACAGAATCTACCAGGAACGCACGCCGCTGAAGACCTACGGCATCAGCCAGGCGGAGCCAGACCCGGACGAAGAGCCGGAGCCCTAAGGGAAAATTCTTCGCAAGCGAAGCGAGCAAAGCTCGAGCGGAAAAAATGAAGAATTGAAAAATTGAAGTTTGGCAAGCTTTGCAAGGCGCCGAGCGGACAATCGACAATTGATTATTGAAAATTGAAAAACCGCTGCTGTCCGTGAGGGATGGCGGCGGTTTTTTGTGTTTTTGTTTGGTGTTTCTTCGGTTTCTTGTTAACTTTGCAGCAAAAATGCGGAAGAGATGAAGCGAAAAGAACGATACAAGGCGGTGCTGGACTATTTCGCCCAACAGATGCCGGAGGTGACGACGGAGCTGGAGTTCGGCAGCGTGTTCCAGCTGTTGGTGGCCGTCATCCTGAGTGCGCAATGTACCGACAAGCGGGTGAACATGGTGACGCCTGAGCTGTTCGGGCGGTTCCCCGATGCGGCGTCGATGGCGGCTGCGGAGACCGACGAGGTGTACGAATACGTCAAGAGCGTGTCGTACCCTAACGCGAAGGCGAAGCATCTGGTGGAGATGGCGCGCACGCTGGTCAGCGACCACGGGGGCGAGGTGCCCGCCGATATGGACGCGCTACTCAAGCTGCCAGGTGTGGGGCGCAAGACGGCAAACGTCATTCAGGCGGTGGCCTTCGGACGCTCGACGATGGCCGTCGACACCCACGTCTACCGCGTCAGCCACCGACTGGGTTTGGTATCGAAACGCGACAATACGCCGCTAAAGGTGGAGCAGGCGTTGATGGCGAACATCCCCGACGAGCAGATACCGCTGGCTCACCATTGGCTGCTGCTCCACGGGCGCTACGTCTGCACGTCGCAACGGCCGAAGTGTGCAAAGTGCGGGCTGGTCGACGTCTGTCCGAAACTGTTAGAGGGTTCGAAGTTAGAATAGCTTTAATAGCGACTGGTAATCAACTCTGACGTAGTCGGTTATCTGTATGTCAGAGAGCGGAGAAATGGCCTCCTGCGGATTCGTAGTAGCCACACCGACAACCTTCATGCCAGCCGCCCGTCCTGACTTCAGTCCGTTGAAACTGTCCTCGAAGACGACGCACTCCGAAGGCTGCACGCCGAAGCGCGCCGCTGCCTTCAGATAGCAGTCGGGATGGGGTTTGGAATACTCGAAATCCTCGCTCGTCAGGATGGCGTCAAACAATTGCTTGAAACCCGGCTGCGCGCGGTAGACGCTCTCCATCTTCGGCTGGTTTGAACTGGTCACTACGGCCGTTCTGACCCCGTGGGCATGCAGGTCGGCAATAAGCGCCTCGAAGCCTGCGATATACTCAAACGTCATCTGCGCCTCGAACGCGTTGAGACGCTCGGTAATAATTGGCTGCTCGGCCTCTAACGGTCCGGAGAACCAACCATCGTAGATCTGCGTCAGCGTTGAACCCTTTATCTCATGTTCCAGTCCTGGATGCTCTGGATGGTACAGGCGGCACTGGCTGCCCCAGAACACCGTGTACTGCGGCTCCGTGTCGAACACAACGCCGTCTAAATCGAATAATGCTGCTTTCATGGCCGCAAAGGTAGGAAAAAAATATGAATTATGAATGATGAATTATGAATTATTTTGTAACTTTGCAGCCGATTATGAAGTACAAGGAGATCATGGCGGCGATAGCAGTCGCAACGATATGGACAGCCTGCGGGGGCGACAGCACCGGCGGCGGGCTGGACTTTGAGACGGTGAAGGTGGAGAAGACGGTGGGCATTACCGGCGAGGCGGGCGCTCCGCAATGCAGCGTCAACCTGCAATTGGCGGCAGCCAAGGGTGAGCCTGCCGAGCGGACGAAAACCATCAACGAGACAGTAGCGCAACAGCTGCTGAACATCGAGGGCGTCGGCCTGAAGCAAGCGGCCGACTCGTTTGCCAACCAATACACCAGCGACTACCGGCAGAACTTCGCCCCACTCTACCGCGAGGATCGTGGCGACGCCGCCAAACGGGCGTGGTATGAGTATCACTACAACATCAAGAGCGAAGCGCGGCAGGGGCGCGACGGCGTAACGGTCTACACGGCCGACGTCGACTACTACGAGGGTGGTGCCCACGGCATGAACCAGCGGATAGTGATGAACTTCGACAACGCCACGGGACGGCTGCTGACGCTCGACGACGTCTTCGTGCCAGGCTACCAGCAACAGCTCAGCGAGCGGCTGTTGCAGGCGCTGATAGAGAAGACAGAGTCTGAAGACCTGTCCGACCTGAAGGACAAGGGCTACCTGTATGCAACGGATATGTTCGCATCAGAGAACTTCGCCTTGGGCGACGATGCCATCACCTTCGTCTACAACCCCTACGAGATAGCGCCCTACGCCTTTGGACTGATAGAGTTAGAGATTGACAACGACGACCTGAAGGAGCTATGGAAATAATCAAGAAATATTTTAAGGAACTGACCGAGCGGCAGATACAGCAATTCGAAATGCTCGACGAGCTGTATCGCGACTGGAACGCGAAAATCAACGTCATCTCGCGCAAAGATATTGACAACCTCTACGAACACCACGTGCTGCACTCGTTGGCCATCGCCAAGACCATCACGTTCCGTTCAGGCACGGAGATACTCGACTTCGGCACGGGCGGCGGTTTCCCTGGCATACCCCTCGCCATTCTGTTTCCCGAGTGCCACTTCAAGCTGATTGACGGCACGGGCAAGAAGATACGCGTCGCGCAGGAGGTGGCAACGGCCATTGGACTGACGAACTGCCAGTCGGAACACCTGCGCGGCGAGGACGAGAAGGGGAAGTTCGACTTTGTAGTGAGTCGTGCCGTGATGCCCCTACCCGATCTGGTGAAGATTGTGCGCAAGAACATCTCGAAGACCAACAGAAACGTGCTGCCCAACGGCGTCATCTGTCTGAAAGGCGGCGAGCTGCAGGCCGAGACGCAGCCGTTCAAGAAGGTCATAGAGATCGACCCTATCAACAACTGGTTCGGCGAGGAATGGTTCAAGGAGAAAAACGTGATATACCTGCCACTATGATTGAAGTACGGAGAATGGTCTGCAACATGTTGCAGGAAAATACTTACATCGTCAGCGACGAGACCCGCGAGGCGGTAATTATCGACTGCGGCGCCCTCTACGACGAGGAGCGACGAGCCATTGTGAAATACATCGACGAGCACCAGCTGAAGCCCGTCAGGCTGCTCTGCACCCACGGTCATTTCGACCATAACTTCGGCATCGATACCATCTTCCAGACTTACGGTCTGAAGCCCGAGGTGGCCGCAGAAGACGAAGCGCTGATGGACCTGAAGACGCAGGTGGCAGAGTTTCTCGGCACAGGCTACGAGCACGACGTGCCACCGATAGGACGACTGCTGACGAAGGACGACATCGTCAGCTTCGGCAGTCACCAGCTGACCGTCCTGCCTACGCCCGGCCACACGCGCGGCTCAGTCACCTTCTACTGCGAAGCAGAAGAGACGGCCTTCACGGGCGACACGCTGTTCCACATGAGTATCGGACGGACGGACTTCCCCGGAGGCAGCTGGATGCAGATGGGCAACAGCCTGAAAAACGTCTTAGGCCGTCTGCCCGCCACGACAAAGGTCTACCCCGGTCATGGTGAGCCGACGACCATCGGCACGGAAAAGCAGTTCAATCCCTATATGCGATAGGTGGTTTAGTCGAAGAGGTTATCGATTTCGCTAATCTCGTCTTCGTCGAACCACTTCGACAGCTTTTCCTTGGCGCGATCCTTGATAGAGGGGTCGACGTCTGTCCACACCGTCTTCAGCACATAGAGCAGCACGGCCAAGTCGTCGCTCAGACCGACGATGGGAATAGCGTCGGGCACCACGTCGAGCGGACTGATCATATAGCCTAAGGCACCGATAATGAGTGCCTTGTTCTTCACGCTGATGCGGTCGCTCTGCAAGGTATAGAACAGAATGAGTGCGGCGTATACCAGCTTGGCACCTGCACGCTTGGCGATGCGCGAAATCTTCTCAACAAACTCGCTCTGCGAAAATTTGTTGGCATAACTCATAAAATCAGGTAATTCCATATCTCTTGTTTTTTATAATTTTCAATTCTCATTTTTTAATCTTCACCACCCTGATGCCCGTATGCGACGGATGCTTCTTGAGATACTGTCGCAACGTCATGGGCTCCTCCACCACCTTCTTGTGCAGCTGTGAGGCGTTGAGCAGATGGAGACCGTCCTGTCGCCACACGGCAAAGCCCAAATGGGCAATGTCGAGGCCCGGCTTCGAGCAGGTGATGGCAATGATGTCGCCGTCGTGGACGGCAGCACGCATGGCCTTGTTGTCGGCAACGTCGTTCTTGGGGATATAGCGATAGGTGCGCCCCGTGAGCGCCGCCTCCTGGGCAGCAATGACGCTGACCATCTCGGGGTGAGCCTTAAGCGCCTTGTACGATTGCGGATGCTGACTCATGTAGTTGACCTTGACGGTCTGAACGGCATTGAAGGGCGCCGTCGTCTGACTGACCTCGCTGACGATGCCCCGGCGGGAGTTGTCGTTAATCCAGTCGGTGAAGTAATGCAGTCGGCTGGTGTAGCCGTTCAGCTTGCCGCCGCGATAGCGTATCTCACGCAGATGCTTCTTGAAGTCGCTGTAAGTAAACCGCTTACGGTAGACGCAGAGCGTCAGCGCCGTCACGTTCTCGACCAGCGTCGTGCAGTCAAGCTGGCGCGTGTTGATCACTAAGCGTTCAGGGTCGGCCACCTCTAACGTATGGGCCACATAGGGGCGTCCGATGAAAAGGCGCGCGAAGTGCAGCGGGAAGTTGGTAGCCGACGGCAGGCTCCGTGCCTCCTTCAGCGCCTTCATCACGAAAGTGCTGTCCGTGTCGGCGGCCATCACGCAGCAGGCCGTCACTATACCTATAATAAATACGATCAGTCGTTTCATTTCTTTCTGTAACGTTTTCGGGGTAAGAAGTTATAGCCTATGAAGGCGTTGATGGAACCATAGATGTTGTTCGACGTGAAGCGCGACGTATGGTAGTTGTTGGAGCGCACGATGGCGTTCAGTCCCGCATACCACTTCGTGTCGTTATAGACCAGCGCAAATCGTCCGATTCCGTCGACATTCACCTTGCCGAAGCTGAAGCCCTCCTGTTCGTCGGCCATCTCGCCCAGACTGGTCTTGTATGCCAGCGCGGCCTGTCCTGAGGCACAGAAGATGAGATTCTTGAGCACGACCCACGTATAGGCGTAGCCTGCCGAGAGGCTGAAGTCGTTGTATTCGATACGGTCGAACAGCATACCGCTGTCAAGCTTCACATCCGTGCTGCCCGCCAGGCGGTTCTCTACCAGATCCTTCAGCTGGTCGAAGTCCAGGTCGAGTGTGTTCTTGGTATAGCCAGCCCCCGCCAGCCACGAGCCGCAGCTGATTTTCTGAACCGTTCCTGGACTGAAGGCAGCGGGATAGGAGAAATACCGGTGGTTGAAGATATAGTAGGCGTTGATGCCGGTAATGCCCACACTCAAGCCGTCGAAGGGAACAGCCTCGAACTCATTGCCGTCGATACCGTAGCCCAGTCTGACGTCGCGCAGTTTGTAGTCGCTACCCGTACGGCGGTAAAAGAGGTCGACGCCCACCTGCGACGAGTAGATGGAGAAGTCCAGTTCGCGCTTGGCGCTATTGCCGAAGAGCTGGATGTTCTTCAAGTTGAACGTCGTACCGAGGAATATCCAGCGCCAGCCGAAGTATGGGCCGAACTTGATGCGCTGGTCTGGCGAGAACATGATGCTCTGGCCGTTGCTGCTGAGCACGAAGTCCTCGAAGTTGCGGGTAGCGCGAAGCTCAACGCAGAACTCGTAGTGCGGCGGCTCGATGTAGTCGTCCTCCGTACGGTCGAACTCGCGCACCACCTCCTTGACGGTATGCAGCACCTTGCGGTTACGCAGCGAGTCGGCCACGTCGGCCAACGCTCCCTGAACCATTGTCAGAGCAAACGTCAAGACAAGAACAACTCTCTTCATCATCATCCGTCACACACAATCATATTTTACCTAGTATACGGTCGAGCGCCCAGTTGACAGGGGTGGCCGACACGCTGGTACAGCCACAGACGCCAAGTCCCTGCAGATGCTCGATGACCGCCTTGATGAGCGGAAACTGCACGTAGGGAGGGTTGGGCACCTCTATCTGCTGCACGCCCTCGCTGGTATGCAACACGATGGGGGCATAGTCGAAGACAGAGAATATGACTTTCCCCTGGTCGCCGATAATCTCTATGCAATCCTCACGGGCCGACTCGTGGGCCACGAAGCACCACATGCCGCTGCCCGAAAGGCCGTTCTCAAAGCGGAAGCAGGCCGACACCGTATCTTCGGCATGATAGAGCCTTGCCCTGTTCGTACTGAAGCCGTCGGCATCGAGAATGACGCCAAACATCATCTGCAGCAGGTCGAGCTGGTGGGGAGCCAAGTCGTAGAAGTAGCCGCCGCCCGCAATATCGGGCTGCAGGCGCCAGGGCAGGTTTTCCGGGTGGTTGTAGTCGAGCTCTCGCGGCGGTACGGCAAAGCGCACCTGCACGTTCATGACGCGACCGATCAGTCCGTCGTCGACAATCTGCTTGACGCGAAGGAAGTAAGGCAGGTAGCGGCGGTAGTAAGCCACAAAGCAGGGCACACCCGTCCGCTCCGATATGCTGTTGATGCGTGCGCAGTCTTCGTAGGATGCCGCCAGAGGCTTTTCTACGTAAACGGGCTTTCCCGCCTTCATGGCCATGATGGCGAAGGTGGCGTGGCTCGACGGCGGCGTTGCCACATAGACGGCATTCACGTCAGGGTCGTCAATGAGTTGCTGCGCATCGGTATACCATCTCGCCACTCCGTGAGTGACGGCGTATGTGCGCGCCCGCTGCTCGCTACGGCTCATGACCGCCACGACACTGGAGCCTTCAACCTCGCTGAAAGCCGGGCCGCTCTTTTTCTCGGCGACCTCACCACAACCTATGAACCCCCACTTGAGAATCTTCATAAAATGTTTTAATTTTCTGCTAAAACGGTGCAAAGTTACGAAAAAAGTCAGTACCTTTGCAATAAATAACCAAATTATAACAGATTTTATGGAAAAAGAGAACGAAGAGTCACTCATCAAGATACGCTCAGCACGGGCAGCCGTAGCGGCTGGTTTCCGTTTGTACACGGGCAATTTCCGTCGCATCTTCCGCTCAACATGGATGTTTCAGCTGCCTTTTGCCGTCGTCAGCGGCGTGGTCGAGGCGCTGTTGGTAGTCTACTACCCCATACTGGTCTTGGCGTTCATGCTGCTGTGGTATGTCGTCTACCGTTTCCTCATGCGTCGCCGTCTGACGATGCTCCCCGCCGTGGGCGCTCCGCTGTCAGTCTATCTGCACCACCCGGGACAGATCATCGTCGTGGCCTTGGTGACGTTCTTGGCTTGTGCCGGACTGTGGCTGCTGACGTCGATACCTGCCGTCATCTTAGGTATTGCCAACATCCAGGCAGCTACGGGCGTACTCTACGGCGACCCCTTGGGCATGCCCGACTATATGCTGTGGCTCACGATGGGCGTCTTCACCCTGTCGAGCCTCATGCAGGCTTACATCTACCTGGCTTACTTCTTCCCCGTGCGCTACGCCCAAGGTTCGACGGTAGCAACGGAGGCCGAGCGCCAGTCACAACTCAAACAAAACAAGTAAATCCACATGAAAAAGAGAATTCTCTTCATCGACCGCGACGGCACACTCATCCGCGAGCCTGAGGACGAGCAGATCGACTCGTTCGAGAAGCTGCGCTTTACCGAAGGTATGTTCCAGCACTTAGGCTTCATCCGCCGCAACCTCGACTTCCACTTCGTGATGGTCAGCAATCAGGACGGCTTAGGCACGGACTCGTTCCCCGAGGACACCTTCTGGCCCGTCCACAACTTCATACTTCAGGCTCTTGAGGACGAAGGCATCACGTTCGACGACCAGCTCATAGACCGCCACTTCCCCGAGGACAACGCCCCCACGCGTAAGCCCGGTACGGCAATGGTTGAGAAATACATGAACGACCCGCAATACGACATCGCTAACTCCTACGTCATCGGCGACCGCGAGACCGACGCCCAGTTTGCCCGTAACATCGGCTGCAAGAGCCTGATATTAGGACGCGACGGCATGACGTGGGCAAAGATTGCCGAACTGCTGTTTGCCGGTGAGCGTACGGCCGAGGTGCGACGCACGACGAAAGAGACTGATATATATATTAAGGTGAACCTCGACGGTACGGGACGCTGCGACATCTCGACGGGACTGGGATTCTTCGATCACATGCTCGAGCAGATAGGCAAGCACGGCATGATGGACCTGACCATCAAGACCCAAGGCGACCTTCACGTCGACGAGCACCACACCATCGAAGACACGGCGCTGGCTTTAGGCGAGTGTCTATTGAAAGGGTTGGGCGACAAGCGCGGCATCGAGCGCTACGGCTATGCGCTGCCGATGGACGACTGTCTCTGTCAGGTTTGTCTCGACTTCGGCGGTCGCCCGTGGCTTGTCTGGGATGCCGAGTTCCACCGCGAGAAGATTGGCGAAATGCCGACGGAGATGTTCTTGCACTTCTTCAAGAGCTTGAGCGACGCCGCCCTGATGAACCTCAACATCCGGGCTGAGGGTCAGAACGAACACCACAAGATTGAGGGTATCTTCAAAGCGCTGGCACGTGCCCTGAAGATGGCCGTCCGTCGCGACGTCTACCATTACGAACTGCCCTCAACGAAGGGCGTGCTGTAACGGCGTTCTACAGCTTGTACTTATTATGCTCCCGTCGGGCTTTGCGCGGTTCCTGCGTAAAACCTTGTCGGGGGCTTTTCACACCACGATAGGAGAGCCTGCGTTCCTGAATCTTGCGGACGTAGTCGGCAGTCTCCGAACCTCGCATATAGCCGTATTTCACAATCGGGTCGTTATAGTATTGAGCCTGTGACAGCTTCAGCACATACGGCTCAACGTGGCTCCATTGGTGGGCATTGCCGCCGTCGCGCCGGCAGAGGGCCATCGCGTCGCGAATGTGATGGGCACCACCGTTGTAGGCCGCCAAGATGAAGTTGGTACGCTCGCGACGGTCAGGAATATCGCTGAACGTGCGATCGAGCTCGCCCAGGTACTTGGCGGCAGCGGCAATATTCTTCTCCGGGTCGCACATCTGGTTGCGCGGCAGTCCCAAGTGGTCGGCTGTGGTCGGCATAATCTGCATCAGTCCCTTAGCACCTGCCCACGACGTCGCATTCGGGTCGAAGGTCGACTCCTGGTAACATTGGGCAGCCATCAGCCGCCAGTCCCAACGGATAGCCTGACAATACTGCATGAAAAAACCGTCGTAATGAGAGATAATGCCACCCTTGCGGTCGAGCATCGGCGAGAAGATGCGACGGCGCACACTACGGCTGCTGAAGAGATAGGCCTCCTGTTGACGCACCTCCTTCAAGACCTCGGGCGAATACCAGGCTTTCAGTTCGCGGGCCAAGTCCTCCTTTGCTGGCGAGGCTACCAGTCGCCCCACCTCCGTCGTGGCCATGATGTCGCCCTCGTCGGCCTGCAGCCGGTCTGCCATTTCTGCAGAGTCGCGGCAGACCTCTACGCGCAGCCGCACGCCCAACTTGGCAGCAAACTTCTCGGCCAGCAGATATTGGGTGCCCATGTGGCGGCCCCGGTAGTCGTAGTAGTACTCCGGACCCGTCATCGTGAGCAGTATCATCTCGCCACTCCCCTGAATCTCTGCCAGGTCGAAATCGGCATCAACGGCCATCGTGTCGTCGGCCAGTTCACCCCACGGCGCGACGACAGGCTCCGCAGGCTTCTTGTCGGCACAAGCCACGAGCAAGGCGGCTGAAAACAGAATATATATACCCTTAATTCTCAAATTTCTGTCATTTTGGCCGCAAAATTACACAATAAATTGCATAATCAAAATATTTTCCGTAATTTTGCACCACTTTTTTAGGTATTATTATGTTAAGAATAGCAGTCCAGTCAAAAGGCCGTCTCTTTGAAGACACCATGAATCTGCTCAACGAGGCAGACATTAAGGTGAGCGCATCGAAGCGCACACTACTTGTACAATCCAGCAACTTCCCCCTCGAAGTGCTATACCTGCGCGACGACGATATTCCGCAGAGCGTAGCCTCGGGCGTTGCCGATATAGGCGTGGTGGGCGAGAACGAGTTTGTAGAGCGTGGCGAGGATGCCGACATCATCTCACGCTTAGGTTTTTCGCGTTGCCGCCTGTCGCTGGCCATCCCCAAGGAAATCAACTATACGGGCGTAGAATGGTTCAACGGCAAGAAGATTGCCACCAGCTACCCCGGCATTCTGAACAGCTTCATGCAGCAGCATGGTATTTCGGCCGAGATTCATGTCATTACTGGTTCTGTCGAGATCAGCCCGGGCATCGGCCTGGCCGACGGTATCTTCGACATCGTCAGCTCTGGCTCGACTTTGGTGTCGAACAACCTGCGCGAGGTGGAGGTGGTGATGCAGAGCGAGGCCCTGCTCATCGGCCACAAGGGCTTGAGCGCCGAGAAGCGCGCCACGCTCGACGAGATGCTCTTCCGCTTCAAGGCCGTGAAGGATGCCGAGGACAAGAAGTATGTGCGCATGAATGCGCCGAAAGCCCGTCTCGACGAGATTATCAGCGTGCTGCCTGGCTTGAAGAGTCCCACTATCATCCCGCTGGCCGACGACGACTGGTGCTCCGTCCATACTGTGCTCGACCAGAAGCGCTTCTGGGAGATTATTGGCAAACTGAAGGAGATGGGCGCTCAGGGCATTCTGGTCACGCCTATTGAGAAAATGATACTGTAAACCCATGAACATCATCAAATATCCCGCCCGCGAGGAGTGGGCACAGATTGTGGGACGTCCTCACCTCGACGTGACGCAGCTCAACCAGACGGTAGCCGCCGTACTGGCCGACGTCAAGGCTCGTGGCGACGAGGCCGTCAAGGGCTACGAACTGAAGTTCGACCACGTAGACTTGGAGACATTAGCCGTCAGCGAGGCTGAGATGGCTGCTGCCGAGAAGCTTGTGTCGGCAGAGCTGCGCCAGGCTATCGAGTTAGCTCACGACAACATCCACAAGTTCCATGAGTCGCAGCGGTTCCGCGCGAAGAAGGTGGAGACGCAGCCCGGCGTCGTCTGCTGGCAGAAGAGTGTGGCCATCGAGCGCGTCGGTCTCTACATCCCCGGCGGCACGGCTCCCCTCTTCTCGACGGTACTCATGCTGGCCACGCCGGCGAAGATTGCCGGATGCAGCGAGATTGTGCTCTGCACCCCACCCGACCGTCAGGGTCACGTCAACCCCGCTATCTTGGTGGCAGCCCGCGTGGCTGGCGTCAGCAAGATTTTCAAGGCTGGCGGCGTTCAGGCCATTGGCGCGATGGCTTTCGGCACAGAGACGGTTCCCAAGGTCTACAAAATTTTCGGCCCTGGCAACCAGTATGTGATGGCTGCCAAGCAGCAGGTGAGCCTCCACGACGTGGCTATCGACATGCCGGCAGGTCCCTCTGAGGTGTGTGTTATTGCCGACGAGACGGCCAACACGGAGTTTGTGGCTGCCGACCTGCTGTCGCAGGCTGAGCATGGTGCCGACTCGCAGGTAGTGCTCATCACGACGTCGAACAAACTGATTGACGACGTGCAGCAGGAAGTAAGCCGACAGCTCGACCGCCTGCCCCGCAAGGAGATAGCACAACGGGCTTTGGAGAACAGCCGCATCATTTTAGTGAACGACGTCAAAGAGGCGATGGACCTGTCGAACACCTACGCCCCGGAGCACCTGATTATCCAGACGGAAGACTACGAGACGTTGGCTGAGCGCGTCGTCAACGCCGGCAGCGTCTTCTTAGGACGCTACGCCTGCGAGAGTGCCGGCGATTACGCCAGCGGCACCAACCACACGCTGCCCACCCACGGCTGGGCAACGACCTACAGCGGCGTCAACCTCGACAGCTACTGCCGCAAGGTGACTTTCCAGCACTTGACGGACGAAGGTGTGCGCAACATCGGGCACGCCGTTGAACTGATGGCCGAGGCTGAGCAATTGGATGCCCACAAGAATGCGATGACCGTTCGCTTGAACTCCATTAAAAATTAGGAATTAGACATTAGATATTATGATTAGTTTAGAGCAGTTGGTACGTCCGAACATCTGGTCGCTGGCTCCATATAGTTCGGCGCGTAATGAGTATGCTGGACGCGAGGCACGCGTGTTCCTCGATGCCAACGAGAACCCCTATAACAACCCCTACAACCGCTACCCCGACCCGCTACAGTTGGAGGTGAAGGCAGCCGTCGCGAAGGTGAAGGGCGTGCCCGCCGAGAACATCTTCTTAGGCAACGGCAGCGACGAGGCTATCGACCTGCCCTACCGCTGTTTCTGCCGCCCGGGCCTCGACAACGTCGTGGCCATCGAGCCTACCTACGGTATGTACAAGGTGTGCGCCGACATCAACGACGTAGAGTATCGCCCCGTGCTGCTCGACGACCATTTCCAGATAACGGCCGACCGGCTGTTAGCAGCGTGCGACGAACGGACGAAGCTCATTTGGATCTGCTCGCCCAACAATCCTACTGGCAATAACATCGTGCGCGAAGAGATTGTGCGCACCATCAAGGGTTTCGAGGGCATCGTCATCGTCGACGAGGCCTATAGCGACTTCTCGTCGCAACCCTCGTTGCGTAGCGAGCTGGCGAAATATCCTAACCTCATCGTCCTCAATACGATGTCGAAGGCGTGGGGCTGCGCGGCCATCCGTTTAGGTATGGCCTTTGCTTCGAAAGAGATTATCGAGTTGTTCAACAAGGTGAAATACCCCTATAACGTCAACCTGCTGACGCAACGGCAGGCTCTTGAGGCCTTGAACGACCCCTTCCAGGTTGACAAATGGGTGCGCATGTTGCTCGTTGAGCGTAGCCGCATGATAGAGGCATTCAAGCTGCTGCCCAACTGTCAGATGGTGTACCCGACGGACGCCAACTTTTTCCTTGCTAAGATGGATGATGCACAAAAGACGTACGCCTATCTCGTCGACCGAGGCGTTATCGTCCGCAACCGCACGCGCGTCCAGCTCTGCCACAACTGTCTGCGCATCACTATCGGCACAAAAAATGAGAACAACGAACTGATCGCTGCTCTCCGCCAAATGTAGTCTTGAGGCAGGGGCACACTTATTGCCCCTGCCCCTTTATATAGTCGTCGTACTCCTTACGGACGCTGTTCTCCACATTTGTGAAGTCGCTCTCCTTTGGCGCTTCAGGAATGTCCACCAGAGGCTCGTCGAACACGTCCTCTTCAGCTACTTTCTGCACATCGTCGTGCGCAATGGTATCTTCAGCCGGACGCGCATGAACAACCTGATAGTTGCGACGGCAACCAGCCAGCACCACAAAGGCGGCGAGAAGACCGCCAAGAATCATCGTCTTTTTCATAGGCTTTTCCGTAAGGGGGATGACTATCTATTTTCCATTAAGGTTTGCGTACGCACGCGCGAGAGCGTCTCAGGTGTCATCTGCAGATACGACGCGATATACACCAAGGGGGCGCGCAGCACCAACTGCGGCGAACGCTTCACTAACTTCTGGTAGCGGTCGATAGCCGACTCAAACCGCAGCATGTCGGCATGAATCTGGCTCAGGATAAGACTCTCCTCGAGAATCTTACGATACAGAATCTGGATGTTCACACTCTTCATGGCTACCGCTTCTAACTTCGCCTTCGGCAGACAGTAGAGGATGGTGGGCTCGATGGCCATAATCTGCAGGCGCGTAGGCTGTTCGTTGAACAGGCTCTCGATACACATACAGATATTGTTCTCGGTAGCCATGTATTCCGTCAGTTCCTTACCGTTCTTATAGTAGAACTGGCGTACAAGGCCCTTTACAATCCAGTAAATATTATCACAGATCTCGCCTTCTGACAAGATCTTCTCGTTCTTGGCATATCTCTTGGCTACAAGGATGCTCTCCAACAAGTCCAGCTCGTCGTGAGTCATCGTACTGTAGCGACGGGCCAGCTCACGCGCCACGTCTCTTGGGGCAATACTAATGGTAGGCATAGGCTATATTTCAATTATCAATTATCAATCTTCAATCTTCAATTTTCAATCTTCAATTATTCATTAGTCCAGCTTCAGCACGGCAAGGAAGGCCTTCTGCGGCACCTCCACGTTGCCTATCTGCTTCATACGTTTCTTGCCGCGCTTCTGTTTCTCTAAGAGTTTACGCTTACGGCTGACGTCACCGCCATAGCACTTCGCCGTCACGTCCTTACGCACCTGCTTCACCGTCTCACGGGCAATGATCTTCGCGCCGATGGCGGCCTGAATGGCGATATCGAACTGCTGACGCGGTATCAGCTCCTTCAGCTTCTCGCACATACGGCGACCGAAGTTGACGGCGTTGTCCTGATGGGTCAGCGTCGACAGGGCGTCGACGGGTTCGCCGTTCAGCAGGATGTCAAGCTTCACGAGCTTCGACGGGCGGAACGAGTCGACGTGATAGTCGAACGAGGCGTAACCCTTCGATATCGACTTCAGCTTGTCGTAGAAGTCAATCACGATCTCGCCGAGCGGCAGCATGAAGTGCAGCTCCACACGGTTGCCCGAGACGTACTGCTGGTCAATCAGCTCGCCGCGCTTGTCGAGGCAGAGTGTCATAATCGGCCCGATGTAGTCGGCAGCGGTAATGATGCTGGCACGAATGTAAGGCTCCTCAATATGGTCTATCAGCGTCTGGTCGGGCAGTCCCGAGGGGTTGTGTACTTCCTTCTCCTCGCCCTGCTTCGTGTAGCACATATACGACACGTTGGGCACGGTGGTGATGACGTCCATATCAAACTCGCGGTCGAGGCGTTCCTGGATAATCTCCATGTGGAGCAGTCCGAGGAAACCGCAGCGGAAGCCGAAGCCCAGGGCTACCGACGACTCGGGGGTAAAGGTCAGCGAGGCGTCGTTCAGCTGCAGCTTCTCCAACGAGGCACGCAGGTTCTCGTATTCCGTCGGGTCGATGGGATAGACGCCGGCAAACACCATCGGCTTCACCTCCTGGAAACCCTCGATGGCTGCGTCGCACGAACGGTCGACGTGAGTGATGGTGTCGCCCACCTTCACCTCCTTCGAGTTCTTGATGCCGCTGATGATGTAGCCCACGTCACCCGTCTTCAGCTCGTTACGTGGAATCATGTCCATCTTCAGCACGCCAATCTCGTCGGCGTCGTACTCCATTCCCGTATTGAAGAACTTCACCAGGTCGCCCTTGCGGATGGAGCCGTTCACAATCTTGAAATAGGCAATAATGCCGCGGAAAGAGTTGAACACCGAGTCGAAAATCAGCGCCTGCAGCGGAGCGTCGGGATTGCCCTCGGGGTGAGGCACGCGGTCGACGATGGCGTCCAGAATCTGGTCGACGCCCTCGCCCGTCTTGCCCGAAGCGCGGATGATGTCCTCGGGGTCGCAGCCAATGAGGTCGACAATCTCGTCCTCCACCTCGTCGGGCATAGCCGACGGCATGTCAATCTTGTTGATAACGGGGATGATCTCCAGGTTATGGTCGATGGCCATGTAGAGGTTCGAGATGGTCTGCGCCTGTACGCCCTGCGTGGCGTCCACCACTAACAGCGCACCCTCGCAGGCGGCTATCGAGCGCGACACCTCGTACGAGAAGTCGACGTGTCCCGGCGTATCAATCAAGTTCAGTATGTATTTCTGTCCGTCACGCTCATACTCCATCTGGATGGCGTGGCTCTTGATGGTGATGCCGCGCTCACGCTCCAGATCCATGTCGTCGAGCATCTGCCCCTCCGTCACCTGGATGGTCTTTGTAGCCTCCAGCAGACGGTCGGCCAATGTCGACTTGCCGTGGTCAATATGTGCTATGATACAGAAGTTCCTTATGTTGTTCATATTGTCAGTCGTAGCTTTTGACTTGCAAAATTACAAAAAAAATTCGACGTCTGCAAACTTTTAGCTTTTTTTATAGAAAAACAAATTGCGCCACGCAAGATTTTTTACCTTTCAGACTGACGCCTGAAACCAGCCGGAAACGCCCTAAATACGGCCGCAGAGGTTTGCAACCGGCAAAGTCGAGGTTTACCGTAAGCAAACCACCCCCTTTGCCGTAAGCAAACCCCGGCTTTGCTTACGGTAAACCATCGAGCCCCCGAGCGCCCTTTCCGCTTGTAAAGATATTTCTAATTCTTGAATTTTCGCGGCTCCACAGAAAAATCTCACGGCCGCTCGTAAAAAAAATACAAGCCTCTCGTAAAAACGTAACGGCTTCTCGTAAAAACGTAACGGCTTCTCGTAAAAACGTCACAGCTTCTCGTAAAAATACAACGCGCGCGCATTAGGTTAGGCTAACAAAAAATCATCCCGCCCATCTCGCTCATCCCACCCCTAAACTCGATTTTTGCCAGTTTGCAAGAAAAGAACTTAGGAGCGACATGGGCGAGATGGGTGGGGTGTTTTCCGCCTAGCCTATTCAAATACACGCGCGCGCAGAAAGTTCTTCTTACAATTATTTTCCGTTTTTCTTGGCTGTTTAGGAAAAAACTACTATCTTTGAACAATAGAAGAGCAAAACTGAAGGATATGAAAGGAAAATATCTGAACCCGAAGGCCGACTTGACCTTCAAGAAGGTGTTCGGCGAACATCCCGATTTGGTGATGAGCCTGCTCAATGCCCTGCTGCCTCTTGACGAGGGAAAGCGGATAGAGCACGTAGAGTACCTCACACCCGAGATGGTTCCTGAGAATCCTGGTAAGAAGAACTGTACTATCTTTGTTTATTGCAGAAAGACAGATTCATCTCCTTTCATCGTTGAGATCCAAAGAGACTGGAATAACGTATTCCAACAATATGTGGAACTATGTGATACAAAGGCCGTCGTGAAGCAACTTGGCACGAGCGAGGACTACTCGCTGTTACAGCCCGTCTACGCCCTAAACCTTATAAACGACGTGGGCTTCGATGCCGGTCCCGACGAGTTCTACCACGACTATGCCATCGTCAATGTGGAGCACAGCGACCGCATCATCGAGGGGCTGCGCTTCGTGTTCGTCGAACTGCCGAAGTTTAAGCCCCAGACCATCAAGGAGCGCAAGATGGCCGTATTATGGCTTCGCTTCCTTACCGAGATAGACCGTGACACCGACGAGATTCCTGCCGAGCTGTTGGAGAATCCCGAAACCAGCAAGGCGCTGAAGATACTTGAGAAGTCGGCCTATAACGAAGAGGAATTAAGAGCCTACGAGTATTACTGGGACGCTGTGTATAACGAGCGCGGTGCCATCCGTCACGGCTATAAGCAAGGACTTGCCGAGGGGCGTGCAGAAGGGCGTGCTGAAGGTCGTGCCGAAGGTCGTGCCGAAGGCATTGTAGCTGCTAATCGTGAGAACGCCCGAAAGATGAAGGCCGACGGTATGCCGGCCGAGCTGATAGCCAAATACACAGACCTTGACATTGAGATCATCAACAGTTTATAGACAAGCATTATATAAGGTATAACCCATCATTAATTGACAATGACTATGACATAGCGACAAACAAAACGGGGACGTAGCGTGGTGCCAGGCACCGCTCGTCCAAGGGGACATTTAACTCAATTTACTAACCTATATAGGAATCGAGCGTTGCCCCCGTCCGCAGTCTTTTTAGATACTTGAGCTTTCGGCTCTTGTCTCTCTCATTCTTGAATACCGCCAATATTCGCTACAGAGAGCAAGCAGTTCAGAAAGTTCACGTCCGTTGGGCGTGAACTGTTCTTGCTTGTTTTGTAGCATGGTCACTTGGCGGTAACCAAAGAATGAGAATAAGCATCGGATGGTATCACGCCCTTTCTTATTCTCAAAAACAATCAAAAAATGAGACGATCAATTCTGCAAAAGAGTATTATTATCCATTATACATTCTCCTTAATTCTATCTTTATTACCTTTTTCTCTGGTGAATGCACAATATTCCCTGTATGTGGGGCAAGCTCAATTTCTTTCACCACCTGACACAGAAGGTTATATTGATTATGCAAACTGGTATGCAAGTGGTAACATCATATTTACATCGCAAGATCCCTATGGTGCAATTATCGAGATTTCAGAATACTTCACTGGCACCGCGACAGTATCGATGTCTTACGTAGAACGCTATTTTAATAAATATACTGGACGTGAAGGGGCTCGTTCCGGCTCCAAGTCATGGACTATAACTTGCAAGCCTGTCAATATAGTTCTTGGCAATAGCTCGATTGAGCTGAAACCTAACGAGACCGCACGTTTAACCTATTCATGGTCGCCATCAGGATGGGCCTCAAAAGCAAGGGTCGAATGGTCAAGTGACAACACAAGTGTTGCTACAGTAGAAAATGGTTCATCGTCATATGTCAATTATGCAACAATTACTGCAAAGTCGTCAGGCACAGCCACTATAACAGCAACAACCAATATGGGCTATCCTGCAACGTGTACTGTGACAGTGAAAGCTGTTGAACCTGACCGCGTGTCACTTCCCAGTACTGCAACGACAAAGGTCGGCGAAACCGTTACACTCAAGCCAACACTGTCACCTTCTGATGCAGAAACCACATACACATGGAGTTCTGACAATAGTTCTGTCGCATCAGTGTCATCAAGTGGTGTTGTAAGCGGTAAGAAAACAGGCACCGCAAATATCACGGTAAAAACAGCGAATGGCAAGACTGCGACATGCAAGGTGACAGTAGAAAAAGGCAATCTGTCTCTAACATGTAATACAGAGTCAGGATTGATAGCTAAAGGAACAAGAGTCATACTAACGGCCAACCATTCTGACGCAGATATCTACTATACACTCGATGGTAGTATGCCAACATCTAATAGCAATCGTTATAGTGGCAGCATTCCCATCAATGAAAGCATTACACTGAAAGCCATTGCGATAGGAAGTGAATATCATGAAAGTAACACGATAATAAGATGGTACGAAGTAACTGGATTAAACGCAAAAGAGAATTTCCCACAAAATGGAACATCAACCAGCAATCAGCATATAATTCCATTCATTTCCTTCAATGATATAATCTGTGCAGGTAAAAACTTCAACAATATTTCATTAAAAAAAGAGGGTATAGATATAAACGGACGAATATATATTAAAGAAAGCTGTCTCTATTATGAGCCAAAGGACAAAGTATTATATAATGGCGACTATATTCTTACAATACCAGACCATTCTATACAAAGTCTTAACGGGGAACCCAACATGGAAATCACAAATAAATTTATAGTGAACAGGACTAAACCAGTGGTAAGTACTAATGTCGATAATGGCTTAGTCAATAAAGGAACATTAGTAAAACTCAGTAGCGACAAGACTGGTACCACAATATATTACACAACAGATGGAAGGGAACCTTCTACGCAGAGTCTTAATTATTCATCGCCAATCACTATTAATCAAACTACCACTATAAAAGCTATAGCCGTAGGTAACAACTATGAAACAAGTGATGTACTAACCAAAACATATACAGTAGCTACACTTGAGCCATCTGCATTATCACCTTCAGAAAACAGTAAGACAAGCAATGTGCACATCGTACCACATATTATCTTCAACGAGAGAATCTGGAAAGGTTCTTCTTTTGGAAGCATTTCACTGAAAAAGATAGGCAGTGGTAATATCAATGGTGATGTCACAATAACTGATAATAATCTTTCTTTTGTTCCTCAAAGTGATTTGTCAGAAGGCGACTACATTCTTTGCATTCCCTCCTCTGCACTTACAAATGCAAATAGCGTTCCAAATATAGAAAAAACAGAATACAAGTTTTCGATAGCTACTATTGATAACAACATTGATACCGTCGTAACTGCAAATAACTCTACTTTTTTCATAACCCGCAACGGAACCCTATGGTCTTTTGGAAAAAACGAGAAAGGACGATTAGGAGATGGAACCACTACAGATAGAAAAGAGCCAATTAAGGTAATGACAGATGTAAAGTCCATAGTCGTAGATAATTTCCGCGTCTATGTAATCAAAAAGGATGGAACTCTATGGAGTTGGGGATACGAGACATATTACCCCAAAAAGGTTTTGGATGATGTTAAAGAAATTAGGACTGAAAATAGTAGAACTTTTGCTATAAAGAACGATAGAAGTTTGTGGCAATGGGGAACGATACCCGTACAGAAAACAATGCCAGGTGGCATTAAGGTATGGGCTGATGAATCACAACCAACACCAATTAAGGTGGCTGATAATGTAATAGATGCAGCAATGGGATTAAATTTATCTTTTTATGTAACAACAGACGGTAACCTTTGGGCATGGGGTTATAATTATAATGGAGAGTTAGGCACTGGTGATACAAACGATCGAACCACACCAACACGTGTCATGTCGGGAGTTAAACATGTTTATCATGACACCTCCACTTTTACAACATTTGCTTTAAAAAATGACAAAAGTCTTTGGGCATGGGGAAAGAATGGCGGCTGGTCTATAGGAGATGGCACAACAACACAGCGCAACTCTCCATATAAAACACTAACAGATGTTGAGGCACTATTACATGTTGGCACATCAATTATTGCAAAAAGAACAGATGGCAGCATCTATTGGTGGGGAGTTACAAGCTATTATGGAAACGACAATAGCAATATAAAACAACCTCAGAAACTTATTTCTGACATCATCGATTTTTCATGCACAAGTTCTTCATTATGTTATATCACAAATAACCATGAACTTTGGAGACTACATCAGTATTACAATACAAGTAAATATATGGACAATGCAGAAAAGGTTTCGGAAGGTTTTTATCATGTTATGGCAATCTCACCTGATGGAAGTCTATGGGGATACGGAACAGATATTCCGACAGAACAAAGTGGAGAAAAGAACGGACAAATGAAATTAATATATAAAGGCATCAAAGAGATGTTAAAAGCAAAAGGCATTGCTACACCAACTGAGGACATTAACCTCAACATTGGAGAAACTACTATCATCACTCCAAAACTTATGCCAAATGGTGCTGATTATCAATCCATCAAATTTGAAAGCAATAATAACACGGTGGCCACCGTTAGTCCGAAAGGAATTTTAACAGCATATAACAAGGGAACTGCATCAGTAAAAGTTACAGTAGATGAAACATACAGCGCGAATTATATTGTAAATGTTACAGAAGACTACCCGATTGTAATAACAGAATGTTTAAACGGATCAATAGAACAGGTATCCAAAAAAGCGAATAGCGGTCAAGCAATCACACTCGTCACAAATCCGAAAAGCGGCTATCAACTAAATTCATTGAAGGTAATAGATAAAGATGGTAATATCATTAAAAGTAATATAGAAAATGGAACAGTAACATTCACTATGCCACCATCTGATGTCAGAGTCATTGCAGACTTTGGGATGATAAAGCATTCTGTCAAGATAGAAAAAAACAGTCACGGACAAGTCAAAACCTCAAAAAACAGTTATGCAGTAGGAGAACCCGTAACACTAACTATTGATGCAGAGGAAGACTGTGTGATGCACACGCTATCTATCTGCGACAATAATGGCAATGGTATTAACTATACAACAGAGGGAGATAAAGTAACATTCCTTATGCCTTCAACAGACGTTAAAATAGAAGCAACATTTAAAGATTATCTACACGAGATAATCAAAGATAGCAATAGCGAAAGTACAATCACTATAATACCAGAGAAAGCGGGAGAAGGTGAAACTGTAACATTATTAGGGGATTCGTTTTTCAATATAAAAGCGTTAGATGCAAATGGCAACAATATCATGTGTCACACATCGGGAAAAACTGCATTGTTTATGATGCCCGCATATGCTGTAACAGTCACAGCGACACCTGTAGAGACAAAAATTGTCAACCCTATTATTTCTATAACACCAAAGGATACGTCTCTCTATAACCTTTCCGGCCAGCGCATTGCCGCGCCTCGCAAGGGCATCAACATTGTAGGTGGGAAGAAAGTGATTATCAAGTAGTAAGCCACACTACTAATAGCACAGGCAGCGACGACGGACAATAACCGTTCGTCGCTGCTTTTTCTACTGTCAATTTCTATTTATCAAGAAACCATTTCCAAGCCGGCACTACGCACGAAATCACATTCCCTATCGCCTATGTTGCAGATCTTCTGACTATCCGCAACAGGTGAAGAAATACGGCATTCTCGAACAGAAATATTGCAGATAAAAGCACAATAGTCACAATTATTTTTAGTAAAACAGCCGATATTCCAAAGCAATTGTTTAATTTTGCAGCCGTAAAACTATAACGGAAATAATTATGACTCAACTGACTGTTTCTATCGAAGATGTTTCGATGCTCGACCAGATACGGCAGGCTATCAGTCTGCTGAAAGGCGTTACCAGTGTTACATTGAAGCGTCGTACAAAGACTGGGATGGATCGTGCTATCGAAGATATTGAGCGAGGACGTGTCTATGAGGCCATTAGTGTGGAAGACCTTATCAAGCAATGCAAGGCATGAAGTATACGTTGCGATACACTGGTGAATTAAAACGTTCGCTAAAGCGGTGCCCCAAGCGGGGCTACAACGAAATTTTCGGGCGAAAAGTTAGTATGTATCGAATCTTTTAGCTACCTTTGCTCCGTATAAACTGTTAATATCTATAGCATTATGAAGAAAACTATTTTAACACTCTTTGCAGCCATGACTCTGATGATGTCGAGCTGTATGTCAACGGGACTCGGAACAACATCTACCGGCAATTCAACCGGCGACGTACTGACCAGCGTGCTTGGCGCTGTATTGGGCCAGGTGTTGCTTGGTGGAACGACGTATGACCAGTCGGGCATTCTCGGTAACTGGAGCTACTACGCTCCGAGTGCAGCCTTTACTACCCAACAGGCCCTGACAAAGGCCGGAGGTACGACTACGATCAACAACATGGCCTCGTCGCTGGCAAGTAACTACAGCAACATCGGTATCAACCGCAGCAACACTTCTTTCTCGTTCCTTGCCGGTAACAAGTTCTCGGCTAAGGTGAACGGCATCGCGTTCAACGGCACCTATACCTATAACGCCCAGAACGGCGAAATCGCACTCAAGACGGCTACCGAGACCATCAAAGGCAACGTCACAAAGACCGAGAAGGGAATGGGTCTGATGTTTGACGCCACGCAGATGACCAACCTCCTGCAGAAGGAAGGCAAGGTCAGCAACGCTACTGCTGTTCAGGCCGTCAGCCAACTGGCCAAGAGTGCCAACGGTGCCCGCGTAGGCTTTGAACTGACCAAATAAAGACGGATTTCGAGATAACATTCCAAGGGCTCGCATTCTTCTGCGAGCCCTTTATAGTATCACATAGCCTTTTCTTCTGTTATACATTTTTGCGGCTCTGTTTGTTTTGCTTGAAAAAATTGGGAGTATTGTGCTTGTATTTGCAATAATTGTTGTAATTTTGCAGCGCATAAACATTAAACTTTAACCAATGAGAAAACAAACATGAGAACAAAAGCATTGAAAACGCGTACGTTAGCGGTATTGCTGGCGGCGTTCAGTAGCACAGCTGCTATGGGACAACAGAAGAGTGATTCAGACATCGACTGGCTGAAAGACTTCACCAGCCGCATCACGCTGAACGGTTATGCACAGGGAGGATGGTCGTACCAAGACCCGAATGGCCAGAAACAGAACTCCTACAACCTGAAGCGCACACTCCTCTGGGCAAAGGCCCGCATCACCGACCGTTGGTCGTTTCTGTTTATGCACGACTTTTCGAGCGTAGTCCAAGAGTTCTATACCGACTACCGCATCACCAACGACAAAACTCTTTCCGTCCGTCTCGGACAGTTCAAGCACTCTTACACAATGGAGAACCCGATGTCGCCCACGCAGTTGGAGCTCATCGACGTCTACTCGCAGGCGGTACTCTACCTTGCCGGCGAGGGTCCCGACCCGCTGAACGGCGTGAACTACGGCCGCGACATGGGCTTGATGGTGTTTGGTGACTTAGCAAATAATCTGCTGCACTACGAACTGGCGCTGATGAGCGGCCAGGGCATCAACCGTAAGGACCGGAACAACCAGAAGGACTTCATCGCGAAACTTGAAGTCAAGCCTTTCGACGGTTTCCGCATCGTCGGCTCAGGCTATCTCGGAACGGGCAACGCCGTGAACACAGCCAGCTGGAACCCCGCCATCAACGTGGGCGACAACTACAAGCGCAACCGCTATTCGGTAGGTGCCGAATACAAGACGCGCCCCTATTCGAAGGCTGAATACAAGGAAGCTCGTCCGGCCAGCATCCGCGCCGAATGGCTTGGCGGCAAGGACGGCGACGTGAACAGTCGCGGCGGCTATGCCACGCTATGTATCCCCGTGGTCGACGCCCTCGACGTGGTGGCCTCGGGTGAGACGTTCGACCGCAATACGGGTGTCGACGGCTGGGACCAGACGAACCTGACCGTCGGTCTGCAGTACTGGTACTACAAGAAGTGCCGTCTGCAACTGCAGTACACACGCTGTCTCTGCGGCGACATGATTGGCGACGACTATAACTGGCTGCAGGCACAAGTGCAGGTGGCATTTTAAAGGCCTACCCAAGCCCTCCAGAAGGGAGGGATGTTTAGATACCAAATCTTGGAAAGGCAGTAAACAACGATTTAGATGTTTAACAATTTAAAAAGATAACACCACCCTATCTTGTATTAAAACACCCCTCCCTTCGGGAGGGCTTGGGTGGGCTTAATATGGTAATTAAAGTTGTATTAACCATCATCTTCCTGGCCGTGATGATTGGCGTGGGTCTCTACACCCGTAAGCAGGCCAGTTCGGTTGACGGCTTCGTGCTTGGCGGTCGCGCTGTAGGCCCTTGGCTGACGGCTTTTGCCTTCGGCACCTCCTATTTCTCAGCCGTAGTCTTCGTAGGCTACGCCGGACAGTTTGGCTGGAAATACGGCCTCAGTTCAACGTGGATTGGCGTGGGCAACGCCATCATCGGTTCGCTCCTGGCCTGGCTGATTCTCGGCAAGCGCACGAAGCTGATGACACAGCATATCGAAAGCCGCACGATGCCCGACTTCTTCGGTACACGCTTTGCCGACCAAGGGCTGCGCATCGCTGCCTCCATCATCGCCTTCGTGTTCCTCATCCCCTACACCGCCGGCGTGTATAAAGGCATATCGACGCTCTTCGAGATGGGCTTCGGCATACCTTACGAATATTGTGTGGTCATCATGGCCATTCTCACCGCCGTGTACGTCATTCTCGGCGGCTATAAGGCAACGGCCATGAACGACTTCATACAGGGCATCATCATGCTCTTCGGCATCGTCGCCGTCATCGTGGCCGTCATCGCAGCTCAGGGCGGACTCTCCGAGGCCGTCTCGAAGCTGGCAGCCCTGCCTGCCGACGGAGCCACCGAAGCCGGCAGCGGTATGTTTGCCACGTGGTTCGGCCCCGACCCCTGGGGACTGCTCGGCGTGGTGGTGCTGACGTCGCTCGGCACGATGGGACTGCCCCAGATGGTGGGTAAGTTCTACTCGATTACCGACGAGGCTGCCATCAAGCGCGGAACGGTCATCTCTACCATCTTCGCCTTCATCGTGGCTGGTGGCTGCTACTTCCTCGGCGGTTTCGGTCGCCTCTACGACCCCGTCATCGGCGCCAACGGCAAGATAGCCTTCGACTCCATCGTGCCCGCCATGCTCGTCACACTGCCCGACGTGCTCATCGCCCTTGTAGTGCTGCTGGTGCTCTCGGCCTCGATGTCGACGCTGGCCTCACTCGTGCTGACCTCCAGCTCGACGATGACCCTCGACCTCATCTACCGCGACAAGAAGTCGTTGCCCGGCGAGGTGGAGGAAGGTTCTATCGACGACATTGTCTCTGAGAAGGTGGAGCGCCGCAAGGTGGTGGTCATGCGCGTACTGATTATGTTCTTCATAGCCATCTCGCTGCTCATCGCCCTGAATCCCCCGACGTTCATCGCCCAGCTTATGGGTATCTCGTGGGGCGCTTTGGCTGGTGCATTCTTAGCTCCGTTCATGCTGGGTCTCTACTGGCGCGGCGTGACGACGGCCAGCGTCTGGGCTTGCTTCATCTGGGGCGTCGGACTGACGGTTGTCAACATGCTCATCGGCAATCCCATTAACCCCATCAACTGTGGTGCCATCGCCATGGTCGGCGGTTTCCCCGTCGTATGGATTGTCAGCCTCGTCACTAAGAAGATGAACCGCCAGACGGTAGACAGCATTTTCGAGTGTTATAAATAAAAAAGGAGTAAGGAGAAAGGAGTAAGTAGTTAAGACAACACATCCTTTTCTACTTACTCCTTACTCCTTACTCCTTACTACTTTCTCCTTACTTCGTCAAATCAGTAAAGGTTGCTACGCGGTTGAAGTCAATCTCATCGAACAACTCGTCGGTAGCACCCATACCCTGAGTGGTCAGACGGTCGGCACTGATACCATAGCGGTTGACGAGTGCCTGCTTCACAGCGTTGGCACGGGCCTCAGACAGACGTTGGTTCGACTCGGGATTACCCTCGGGCGAAGCATAGCCCTTGATGAGAATTCTCGACGTCGGGTGGTTCTTCATGTACTTGGCAATCATAGCCACAGAAGCCATTTGGGCAGCATCGACGGCACTCTTGGCCTGACCGAAGATGACGGTAGGCTGCAGCACGTTGTTGTTCACCACCTGCGTCACCTTCTTGATGATAGTAGCAGGCTTCACCTGACGTGCCTCTTCGAGCGAGTCGCGCAACTCACGGATGGTACGACCGCTGCGGGCCAGCGCCATCTCCTGCTGCTGCTGTTCGTGGCGCAGTTCGTTGAGCTGCTGGTTCAGCATATCCACCTCGTGCTGGTCGCGAATGCCCACACGCACGAAGTTGTGGGTGCCGTTACTGTTCGGCAGCTTGTAGTTGACGCCGAGAGCCACACCCACGCCAGAATTCTGCAGGTTATAAAGCACCACGTCAGTCTGGCGGTTCAGGGTATAGACGATGGAGGGTTCTAAGTAGAACTGCCAGGCACGGGCACGTCCGACGTTGACGGTCAGGTCAAGACCGAGCTTCGACGTCAGGTCGTTCAACTTGACGTCGCCAGCACCGAAGACGTGGCCCCAGCCAAAGCCGGCAACAGCCACTAACTCCACGCGGCGAGGCTTGTCAACATAGCCCCCGAACCAGTTGTTCAGATTGACGTTGGCCAGCAGGCTGGCGTTGACGCTCTTCACGAAGGTGCGACTTTCGACGAACTGTTTGTCGGAGAAGTAGGCCGTACCCTCAGCCGTCAGTCCGAAGACCGGCGTCAGGTAGCGCCCTATACGCAACGAGCCGAAAGGGTTCATCTTGTAGAATTCAATCACACCTGTAGTTTTGACACTACTACCACCGTTGACGCCGATATACCAGTTGTCGCACATCTTGCTGTCGCGGATGGTCGTCTCTTGTGCAGCCATTTGCTCGGCCGTCAGCAGGCAGAGGGCTGTCATCATGAGTAGTTTTCTCATCTTCTGATTATTATGTTTTTGTTATAAATGATTGTGTCAGCGCGACTGACGCTGCCGGCTGCAAAATAGCCCAGGCACCCGCCAGTAATGTTCGAAATAGGATTAGCGCCCATACGCTGTCCGACGGAGAGCGACTGGTAATACTCAAACATCGCACGGTCAATGGTCATCAGCTGTAGGGTGATAGTATCGCCGTCGAAGAGTATTGATTTCAGCTGGTCATCCTCAATATCCTGCCCATCCATCATCTCCTCGTTGACACACATGATGTCACGATAAAGCTGTCCCATCTGCGTACCGCGATCGTCGAACGAACTCCAACGATATGGGTCGGCACCCTGCTTTTGGCGCACCTTCGGGTCTTTGGCACGACGTTCCATGCGATACCAGTAGTAGTTACGCACGTCGGGCTCGGGGTCGGTAGCCCACATCTCTAACCAGAGCATGCCGTTGTCGAACAGGGGTTGCCAGATGAACGCCGTCGACACGATGGGGGCCAGGGGCTGCATGGTCGACGTGGCAGAATACTGATGGCCGTCGAGTGTGACGTCAAGACAATAGGTGCGCCCGGCCACGCCCTTCATGCCCGACGCCGGGCGGTAGTAGCCGTCGCGGGCGTCGTAGACCAGCTGCTCGGTGCCGTCCTCGCTGCTGATGGTGACGACTGCGCCACCAATGCCGCGGCCTTTGACCGAATCGTTCATGGAGCGTGTCCTGGTGATGAGCACGTAGACCTGTTCGTTGGTGACGCGCCCCTCGATGCTGACCACAGGCTCGATGTCGCGATAGTCAAGTTCTATCTCCTTCTGACACGCCACGAAGCCCAACAGCAGTGAAACGATATATAGCAGTTTTCTCATAGCATATCAGAATTTGATGGTGAATGAAACGGAAGGTATGATGCCGAAGAGCGACGTCTGCACGGTCTTCGTGCCCGAAGGCTTTGTGTCGTCGTTCTCGAAGGTGATGACGTAGGGGTTGTAGCGGTTGTAGGCGTTATACAGTCCGAAAGCCCATTGCTGGGTAGTACGCCCCACCTGACGGCTGTAGGTGGCACTGAGGTCGAGACGGTGATAGGCCGGGGCGCGATAGCCGTTGCGCTCAGCATAATAATAATAGGTGTGACCGTCCACCTCGAACTTCGCCGACGGGGCTGTCAGAGCCTGTCCCGTGTTGTAGCGCCAAGCGGCAGAGAACTCCCAGCGGTCGTTGAGCTGGTACATACCGACAACGGCCAGGTCGTGACGGCGGTCGTTGGGGGCGGTATACCACTCGCCACCATTGATGCCCTCAATCTTGTTCTCTACCCACGAGAGTGTGTAACTGAGCCACCCTGTCAGCCGTCCCTCGTTCTTGTGTGCGGCAAGCTCCAGTCCGTATGCACGTCCCTTGCCGCCGAGTATCAGGCGCTCAATCTCTATCTCGGAGTGGAACGACTTGCCGTCGCGGTAGTCGTAGACGTTGCGAATGTCTTTGTAGTAGCCCTCCAGAGAGAAGTCATAGGCACCGTCGCGGGTAATGGCCGTCCATCCGGCAGCCACCTGGTCGGCCTGCTCCGGACTGACGATGTTGCTCGTCATCGTATAGCGGTCGAAGGGCATAGACGCCGAACTGCCGCGAATGGCATGAATATCCTGCGACGTGCGGCTGTAGCCTATCTTCACGCTATGCTGCTGGCTGATGGCCCATTTCAGGCTGACACGCGGCTCAACGTCGGCATAGGTCTTGACAAACTCGCCGCTGCCGGGCGTCAGCGTCTCGACGATATTGCCCTTGGCGTCAACCTGGTAATAGGGAGAACCGCCCAGGACGGTGAACAAGTGCAGGCGTGCGCCTGCCGACAAGTCAAGATGGTCGTTCAGCTTCCACTCCTCGTTCACCCAGAGGCTGTTCATCCAGGCGTTGCGCTTCTCACGCTGATGCAGGAAGTCGATGTCCCACTCTGCAGACTTCAGCTGCAGGTAAGTGGTCTCTAAGCCGTAGTTCACGCGATGGCGCTTCGTCGGCGTCCATACCTGCCTGTGGTTGAGCGTCAGATGGCGTATATAGCCAGCCATCGTGTAGTGGATGTTCATCAGGTCGATACCTACATCGTCGCTGAAGTCGGAGTAGGTCAGCTGGGTGTTGGCATACAACGGGTCGCCGAACGTGTGCAACCAGTTGGCGGCTGCCGTGGTGTTGCCCCACGACATGTCCATCAGGTCGTCAATCCCCATGTTGTCACGACCGCGGAAGAAGGTCAGACTGAGCATATCCTGAGGCGACAGACGGAAGTTCAGGCGCAGGTTAGCGTCGTAGAAGTTCATCGTGTTGTCCTTGTAGTCCTTGCTCGACTTCAGGAAAATGTCAAGATACGAACGGCGACCGGCAAAGAGGAACGACGACTTGTCGCTTTGTATAGGCCCTTCGGCCATCACTTTGGCCGACAGAAGTCCGACAGTACCGCTAAAATGATAGCGCTGCATATCGCCAGAGCGGGTGTCAATATCAAAGACCGACGACGTGCCGCCGCCTAACTGCGCTGGCACCAAGCCCTTGTAGAGCGACGCATTGGCCAGTGCCTCGTCGTTGAACGTAGAAAAAAGCCCCATCAGGTGACCGGCGTTATAGACCGTCGCCCCGTCGAGCAGTATCAGGTTCTGAGCCGACGTGCCGCCACGCACCTGATAGCCACCCGAACCGTCGCTCTCGCTTTTCACACCCGGCAACAGCTGGATGCTCTTGATGATGTCTTTCTCGCCAAACAAGGCCGGCACGCGGGCCAAGGTGGCTATCTCTACCTTCTCGACACCAATCTGTACTTCGTTGATACGCTTCAAGGCCGAACGCGACGTGACGGTCACCTCCTGAAGGGTATCTACACGACTTATCACGTCTCTCTGTGCCTGGGCACAAAGCGACGTGACGACAGTCAATGACAGCAAAAACCGACGATTCATCGGCTACACCTCAAAGTCAAGACAAGCACGCTGGACGGTATAGGGGCGCACCTTCGTGTTGGCAACGGCCACATGCTCGGGATGCACGGCATAGCCCTTCAACGCCTCTTCCGACTCCAACGTAGAATCGAGCATCACGTCGGCGTTCGACGAATCAAGACGTCCGTCAATATATACTTTCACATCCAACAGTCCGGGAACCTTACCCACAAGACCTTCCAGTCCGGCCTTGATACCGGCTTTGACAGCCTGCTTCTCGTCAGTCGAGAGTTCTGGATTCAATGTCCAAAGAATCACGTGCTTTACCATATTCTATAAACGTTTCACAATAGTTAAGACGGTGCAAAGGTACGAATAAGTGAGAACAAAACAAAACAAAATTTGTTTTTTCGCCATAATTTGTGTACTTTTGCACTCACAATCAAACAAAATAGAGGTTCACGATATGGAAACAATGCAAATACTTGAGATTGTAGCGGTCGTCGCACTTGTCATCATCGGTATCTTCATCTACCGCAACAAGACGCAGCAATGAGCAAGGTGATTCTCATTACCGGCGGACAACGATCGGGCAAGAGCGGGCACGCCGAGCAACTGGCTCTCAGCCTGACAGAGAGTCCCGTCTACTTAGCTACAGCCCACATCTGGGATGACGAGTTCCGCGAACGGGTACGCCGTCATCAGGAGCGCCGGGGGCAGCAATGGACGAATATCGAGGAGGAACGCTACCTGAGCCGGCACGACCTGACGGGACGTGTCGTGGTCGTCGACTGCGTCACGCTCTGGCTCACCAACTTCTTCTTCGACAACAACGACGTCGACCAGACGCTAAAGGCTGCAAAGGACGAGTTCGACCGGCTGACCCGTCAGGACGCCACTTTTATCTTTGTCACCAACGAGATTGGCTTAGGCGGCGTCAGCGACAATGCCCTGCAACGACAGTTTACCGACCTTGAAGGCTGGATGAACCAATATATCGCACAGCAGGCCGATGAGGTGATTCTCATGGTCAGCGGCATACCAATGAAAATCAAATGAGAACATTCGACATACAACCTGTAGACCGCACGATGGCACCTGCCATCCAGCAGAAGATTGACAACCTGAACAAGCCAAAGGGTTCCTTGGGACGTTTAGAGGAACTGGCTATGCAACTGTGTCTCATACAGCAGACGCTAACCCCGAGTCTCGCCCATCCCTGCCACCTGCTATTAGGCGGCGACCACGGTATTGAGCGCGAGGGCGTCAGCGTGTCACCCCGCGAGGTGACGTGGCAGCAGATGGTGAACTTCACCCGTGGCGGCGGCGGCGTCAACATGTTCTGCCGACAGCACGGTTTCCACCTGCGCATCGTTGACGTCGGCGTCGACTACGACCTGAGCCGTGTGCCGGGCATCATCGACCATAAGATAGCTCGCGGCACCCGTAACTTCCGCTATGAGCCGGCAATGACTGTCGAGGAGTACGACCGCGCCTTGAGTGTGGGGGCTGCTCTGGCCGACGAGTGCCAGCAGGAGGGTTGCCGCGTTCTGAATATCGGCGAGATGGGCATCGGCAACACCTCGCCCTCCAGCATCTGGATGCATCTCTACTGCAACATCCCACTGGAAGAATGTATCGGTGCTGGTGCCGGACTCAACAGCGATGGCATCCGCCATAAATACGAGGTGCTGAAAGAGGCCGTTGAGACCTATAGGGGCTATGGCACTAATAAGACTAATGGCACTAATGGGGCCTGTGAGTCTGTCAGCTACTTCGGTGGCTTCGAGATGGTTACTGCCATCGGCGCCATGCTTCGCGCCGCCGAACGGCGTATGGTGGTGCTGGTCGACGGTTTTATCATGACAGCCTGCGCACTGGCCGCCACACAACTATACCCTGCGGCCAAGGACTATATGATTTTCACCCATAGTGGCGACGAGAGTGGTCACCGGCGGATGCTCGACTTCCTGGGCGCACGTCCCATTCTCAGTCTCGGTCTGCGTCTCGGCGAGGGCACGGGGGCTCTTTGCGCCTTCCCCATCGTCGACTCAGCCTGCCGCATGATAAACGAAATGAACAACTTCAAAGATGCTGAAATCACTAAGTACTTTTAGATGGTACGACAACCTGTGGGCAGCGCTCATCTTCTTCACACGTCTGCCCTTCTGGCGAATGTACCAGCCACCTCAGTCGTCGTATGCCGCCGTCGTGGAATGGTGGCCGTTGGTGGGCTGGCTCACAAGTGCCATGATGGCTGCCACGCTCTATTTCGGGTCGTGGGTACTGCCCTACCCCATTGCCCTGCTCCTGGCTATCATCGTACGGCTTCTGACGACGGGCGCGCTGCACGAGGACGGGCTGGCCGACTTCTTCGACGGCTTCGGCGGGGGCGGCAACGATCGTGAGCGTATCCTGACCATCATGAAGGATTCGCACATCGGCACCTACGGCGTCATTGCCCTTATCGGCTACTTCGCGCTGCTATTCACGGCTTTGATGTCGCTGCCTCATGACATCGCACCACTGGCCATCCTGGCCGCTGATCCGTTTGCCAAGATGGCAACGTCGCAGCTCATTCTGATGATGCCTTACGCCCGTACTGCCGACACAGCCAAGAACCGCACCGTCTATCGACGCCCCACGACAACAGCTGGCATACTGCTGGCCATCCAGGGGCTGCTACCACTGGCGGGATTCCTCTGGCTGACGTACGACCGCGTAGAGTGGACAACGCTGATCTTCGTCCCCTGTCTGGTTATGTACTTCCTTTACCTGATGATATGGAGACGGCTGCACGGTTACACCGGCGACTGCTGCGGTGCCGTCTGCCTGCTAACAGAGTTGTCGTTCTTGCTAAGTCTGTTGGTACAATGGTCAGATTAGGAATCTGAGGGTAGTCAACGCCACCATCAATATCTCAGCCGTTCGGTTCACCCGTACGGCTGTTTTCATATCGGCCGTGGTCAACTGACGGTCGTTCTCACCGATATAAGGCTTGTCAAACAACTGGCCAAAATAGTAATGTGGTCCGCCAAAACGGCAGTCAAGGGTGCCCGCTAATGCGGCTTCAGGATAGCCGCTGTTGGGCGAAGCATGTTGGCTACCATATCGCCAGACGAAACGTAACAACGAAAGCCGCCCTGTCGCCAACACCATCAGCAGGGCCGTCAGACGGGCGGGCAGATAGTTGACCACGTCGTCGATATGTGCCGGCCAGCAGCCGAACTCACGGTAGCGCTCGGTCTTGTAGCCAATCATCGAGTCGAGCGTGTTCACCATCTTATATGCCATCATGCCTGGAACACCGAGGACGGCCAACCAGAAGAGCGGAGCGATGACGCCGTCGCTCAAGTTCTCGGCCAGCGTCTCAAGAGCCGCCGTTCGCACCTCTTGTGCCGACAGTTCGCTGGTGTCGCGCCCCACAATACGGGCTACCTGTGCCCTACCCTCGTCGAGACTGCGGTCGACGGCTAAAAACACCTGACGCACTTCGCGGATGAGCGTCGTTCCGGCAAGGCAGTAGAAGATGACGATGGCATCAAACACAACAAGCAACAGACTGATGCGAGCAAGCAGGCTGCGCAGGAGCCAAGTGACAGCAAAGACTATAGCAATCAGCAGAATCGCCGTCAAGGCACCCTTCATCATACGATGACAGCCTTTGTTCAGACGATGCTCGCAGGCAGCAATCGCCTTGCCGAACCACACCACGGGATGAGGCAGACGGGCAGGGTCGCCTGCGAACAGGTCGAGCACCCAGCCTATGAGCAGAGCTATGGCATTATTCATCGGTCAGGATTTGGTAAAGCCGTTGCATATCCAAATGGCGACGCACGTGGTCGGCCAGCAGGTCGTATTGCCTCTCTTTGTAGGCCACATAGTCGAACGGCTGGCTGCGTTCGGCCAACTTTTCCGCAAAAGGTTCAAGCAGGAAGTCGACAAAGGCGGCATTATCCAGGATGCCATGCACATAGGTACCCATGCACCGCCTGTCTGCCAGATAGCCGTCGTCGCGGCCATCGGCTAAATGCAATAACGGCGACGGGGCGGTCTGGCCAAAGGGCTGGGTCTCGCCCATGTGTATTTCGTAGCCTGGACCGTACTGGGTCGTCACCTGCCGCGTCAGTTTCTCACCACTCATGGTAGTGGTCACGGGCAGCAGACCCAGACCGGGCAGCCGCTCAACGTCGCCCTCAACATGGCCGGGATCGTACACCTCGACACCCATCAGCTGATAGCCGCCACAGATGCCAAGTACTGTGGCTCCATCCCGGTGGGCACGGACAATCGCTTGCGCACAGCCATTGCGACGCAGTTCGTAAAGGTCGTGCAAGGTTGACTTCGTGCCGGGCAGGATGATGACGTCAGCCTTCAGCAGGTCATCGACATTCGTGGTATAGAAAAGATGTACACGAGGGTCGTGCTCTAAAGCATCGAAATCGGTAAAGTTCGACAGGTGCTGCAACAGTACGACGGCCACATTCAGCTTGCCACGCTCAGCCTCTGCCGACTTCTGCGCTAACGACACGGAGTCTTCTTCCTCAATATGGATGTCCTTGAAATAGGGAATGACGCCCAAAACGGGCACGCCACAGATATCTTCCAACATCTGGCGTCCGTCATCAAACAGGCGAAGGTCGCCACGGAACTTATTGATAATAATACCCTTTATAAGCCGACGGTCTTCAGGCGTCTGCAGGGCTATACTGCCATAGACGGAGGCAAAGACGCCACCTCGGTCGATGTCGCCAACGAGAATGACATCAGCTCCGGCATAGCGTGCCATAGGAAGGTTTACAAGATCCGTTTCCTTCAAGTTCAATTCTGAGATACTGCCAGCGCCCTCCATCACAACAGGATGATAGCGAGCCGCCAGACGGTCGAAGGCAGCGCACACTTCTTTCCTGAAATCAATATCGCCCGCGCCACGCCGCCAGTAGTCGTATGCACTCCGGCTGCCAATAGGTTTGCCGTTCAGCACCACCTGCGAGGTATGGTCCGACTGAGGCTTCAGCAGCAGCGGGTTCATGTCCGTATGACAAGGCACGCCGGCGGCCTCAGCTTGAACGGCCTGTGCCCGGCCAATCTCCAGCCCTTCGGGTGTGGCGTAGGAGTTAAGCGCCATGTTCTGCGCCTTGAAAGGGGCCGGACGATAACCATCCTGACGGAAAATGCGGCATAGTGCCGCTGCCACGACGCTCTTACCGACGTCGCTGCCCGTACCGGCCAGCATGACAGGGTTTAATTTCTTCATTCTTGCAGTTTTTTTCCTTACAAGATGCAAAGTTACATAAAAAAATTGTATCTTTGCCGTCAGTTATGAGAAAAATTATCATTGCAGGCATCGGACCAGGCAGTTGTGAGGACATCACGCCCGCCGTTTTAGAGGCTGTCAGACAGGCTGACGTCATTGTCGGCTATAAGTACTATTTCCAGTTTATCGAGCCCTACGTCGGCGAAGGATGTGAGTGCATCGATACAGGTATGAAGAAGGAACGTGAGCGAGCCGAACAAGCCTTTCTGCTGGCCGAGCAAGGGAAGACCGTCGTGGTCATCTCTTCGGGCGACGCTGGTCTCTATGGTATGGCGCCGCTCATCTATGAGATGAAGCAGGAACGGTCGTCGGATGTAGACATTCAAGTGCTTCCAGGCATCTCGGCCTTCCAAAAGGCGGCCTCATTATTGGGAGCCCCCATCGGCCACGACACATGCTTGATTTCTTTGTCTGACTTGATGACGCCGTGGGAGGTCATCGAGCGCCGCATCAAGGCAGCAGCCGTAGGCGATTTCGTCACAGCCGTCTACAACCCCAAGTCGCACGGACGCTACTGGCAATTATACCGGCTACAGGAATTGTTCTTGCAGGAACGGTCGGCAGAGACTCCCGTAGGCTATGTCCGTCAGGCCGGTCGTGAGGAGCAGGAGGTGAAGGTAACGACCCTCGGCAACTTCGACCCCGAGGATGTCGATATGTTTACCGTCATCATCATCGGCAACTCGCAGTCGTATATAAGCCTCACCCCCGCCCCCTCTCCCAATGGCGAGGGGAGTAAGATAATAACGCCACGTGGTTATTATCGCCATGAAGTAAACGAGGGAAATAAGATTGGGCAGAACATCATGATTGAGTCGTTCCGCACCATTGCAGGCGAACTGAAGCGACAGGACTATCCCCTCGACCACAAATGGGCTTTGCTGCACGCCATCCACACGACGGCCGACTTCGATATGGAGAACATTCTCTATACAGACAACGGAGCTGTTGAGACATTATATAATAAGGTGAAAGACGGTTCGCTCAAGACGATTGTGACAGATGTGACGATGGTGACGAGCGGCATTCGCAAAGGAGCCCTTCAACGCTTAGGCATCGAAGCGAAATGCTACCTCAGCGCCCCGAGTGTGGCAGAGTATGCCTCTGCCAACAACATCACCCGCACCCAGGCCGGCATCCGTCTGGCCGTAGAAGAGCATCCTGATGCACTCTTCGCCTTCGGTAATGCGCCGACGGCCCTGATGGAGCTGTGCGACCTCATTCGCAAGGGCAAGGCTTACCCCGCCGGCATCATCGCCGCCCCCGTAGGCTTTGTGCACGTCCGTGAGTCGAAACACATGGTAAAACCCTTCAAGGATATTCCCAAGATTATCGTTGAGGGACGTAAAGGCGGCAGCAACCTCGCCGCCACGCTCTGCAACGCTATCCTGACTTTTGACGACGCCGAACAACTGAAACCCGGACGCGACCTATGAAGTTTATCGTAATAGGCATTACCGACAACCCGCAGCCATTCTTCCCACCCGAGGTGTTGGAGATCATCAAGAACGGCAAGCTCTTCTCGGGCGGCAAGCGCCACCACGAGATTGTCGCCCCGTTGCTGCCTGCCGATGCCGAATGGATTGACATCACCGTGCCCCTCGATGCCGTGTTTGAGCAATACATTTCTCGTACCTCGCACCACGCACCACGCACCTCGACCATCATTGTCTTCGCCAGCGGCGACCCGCTCTTCTTCGGCTTTGCCAACACCATTCGCAAACGCATGCCGGAAGCCGACATCGAACTGTTCCCGACGTTCAACTCGCTGCAGATGCTGGCCCACCGTCTGGTCATGCCCTATCACGATTTGCGCATCGTTTCGCTGACGGGTCGTCCGTGGCCTGAGTTCGACAGGGTGCTTATCGAGCGTACGGAGAAAATCGGCATACTGACCGACCGCGAGCATACGCCCGCCACCATTGCCCGGCGAATGCTCGACTACGGCTATTCTAATTATAAGATGTACGTCGGCGAACACCTCGGCAACCCAACAAGAGAAAAGGTCACTACGCTCTCGTTAGAAGAAGCCATTCTGAACGAATTTGCTATGCCCAACTGTGTGATTCTTTCGAGATACGAGGTACGAGGTACGAGGTACGAGAATACTTCAGAGGCTGAGACGAGTGGCGTGCAGGGAAATCTCGTACCTCGCACCTCGCACCTCGCACCTCGACTTTTCGGCATCCCCGACTCCGACTTCACCCTACTCGACGGTCGCGAGAAGATGATTACGAAGATGCCCATCCGACTGCTGACCCTTCAAGCCCTCGACCTGCCCCGTCGCCACGTGCTATGGGACATCGGCGCCTGCACGGGCAGCGTCTCGATAGAGGCACGCCTGCAGTTTCCCCACCTCCATATCGAGGCCTTCGAGATACGCCCTGAGTGCGAGGCCATCATCAACGAGAACGCCCGCTGCCACGGTGCCCCAGACATCGCCCTCCACATCGGCGACTTCCTGGCATGTTGCAACTCAGTCGCAACAAACAGCCCCCACCCCGACGCCGTCTTCATCGGCGGTCACGGTGGCCACCTCAAGGAAATTCTCCAACAGGTACTGACCGTCCTCGCTCCCGGCGGCGTCATCGTGATGAACAGCGTCTCCTCGCCTGTTGTCGACCAGATGACAAGCCGTCCCTCCAGCCGTCAGCTATGGGACGAGGCCTGCCGTGAACTCGGCCTACAGCAGGAGCCCCCGCTACGTATCCAGCTGAATGATTATAACCCAATAGAAATACTTAAAGCAACACAAAAATGATGAAGAAAACGATGATTCTTGCATCTTTGCTGATGCTCGCCGTCCATGCAGCGGCACTCACACCTTGGAAGAAAGGCGCGTTCGAAACCGGCCAGTACCGCAACCTCTTCGTCGAGATGGGCTACAAGCAGGCCGACGTCGACGCCAAAGTGAAGGAAGTGTTCAACGACGTGTTCCGTGGCCCCAACAAGGTCTACTTCGAGGTAGGCGACTCGATGGGCTACGTCTCTGACATCAAGAACAACGACGCCCGCACCGAAGGTATGTCCTACGGCATGATGATTGCCGTGCAGTTCGGCGAGAAGGACATCTTCGACCGCCTGTGGCGCTGGAGCAAGCGCTATATGCAGCATCAGGACGGCGTGCGCAAGGGCTACTTCGCCTGGAGCTGCAAGACCGACGGCACGCGCAACGCCCAGGGAGCAGCCTCCGACGGCGAGCTCTACTTCATCACCGCCCTCATCTTTGCCTCCAACCGCTGGGGCAACGACACAGGCATCAACTACAAGGCCGAGGCGCAGCATATCCTCGACTGCATTCAGCCGCACGACAACACATACCTCATAGACCCTGAGACCAAGCTCATCACCTTCACACCCGACGGCTTCGGCCAGCGTTTCACCGATCCCAGCTATCACATCCCGGCCTTCTACGAGGTGTGGGCACGCTGGGCCGACGACGGGCGTAGCGACTTGTGGAACGAGTGCGCCCAGAAGAGCCGCGACTTCCTTCACACATGTATCAATAAGCAGACGGGCCTGAACGGCGACCAGTGTCAGTACGACGGCAGCGAGATGCAGATGCCACGATTCCCCGGTATGCCACAGCGTCCGCAGGGCGAGGCTCCCCGCCGCAACGGCAACAACAACTTCCGCTACGACTCATGGCGCGTGCCGATGAACATCACGCTCGACTACGAATGGAGCTGCGCCGACGGCGAGTGGCAGCGCCAGTATGGCGAGACCATCCAGAACTTCCTCTACAGTCAGGGCGTCAACACCTTTGTCGACCAGTACCGCACGGACGGCACGCTCCCTGAGGGCTTCGAGATACTGCAGGCCGGCGGCTTCCGCAAGTTGCGCCACAGCATTGGACTGGTGGCCACCTCTGCCGCTGCCTCGATGATGTGCAGCCACGCAAAGAGCAAGGAGTTTGTCGACCACCTGTGGAACATGAAGCACGAGCCTTTCGACGACGGCTACTTCGACGCCTACTACGACGGTCTGCTCCGCCTCTTTGCCTTCATGCACCTGAGTGGCAACTACCGTATTATCACCCCTGAATCACAAAACAAGAAACCATGACAGAGAACCAGACGATTGCCATCTATACGCTCACGTCGGAACTGCACGACGAGAAGGCGGTAAGTGCCGTGACCAACGAATTTCTCGGAAGCCTCGGCATCGAGTATCAGCTGAAAGGCAGCGACTATAGCGACTATGGTCGTCAGACGCTCAGTCTGATTTACGTCAGGACAGGAGGCACGGAGGGCATCTTCCGTCGCCTGTTGCCTGAACTCCAAGAGAAATCGACGGCGCCCTTCTATCTGCTGACGTCGGGCAAGAGCAACTCACTCGCCGCCTCGATGGAGATTCTCTCCTACCTCAGGCAACGCGGCATCCAAGGCGAGATTATCCATGGCAGTAGCCACTACATTGCCCGTCGCATCACCATCCTGTCGAAAGTGGCGCAAGCCCGCCAGACGCTCAACGGCACAAGACTCGGTGTCATCGGCGAGCCGTCAGACTGGCTCATTTCGAGTCATGCCGACAAAGAAAAGATTAACGAGCGATTAGGCATCACGCTGGTCGACGTGCCTATTCAGGAACTGATAGACGGCGTCAAGGCAGAGCAAGAGGACGCCATCTACAAGGCGCTGAAAACCATCATCGCCAAGTATCAGCTGCAGGGTTTCACCCTTCGTTGTTTCGACCTGTTGACGGCCGTAAAAGACACTGGCTGCCTGCCGTTGGCAAGATTGAACGCCGAAGGATATATAGCTGGCTGTGAGGGTGATATACCTGCTATGCTCACGATGATGATCAGCCGTTCGCTATTGGGTATCTCGGGTTTTCAGGCTAACCCTTCGGCCATCAATCCCGAGACGGGCGAGATGCTGTTTGCCCATTGCACCATACCCCTTGATATGGTGGTGCGCTACGAGTTGGACACGCACTACGAGTCGGGCATCGGCACAGGCGTGAGAGGCTATATGAAGGAAGGCCCCGTCACCGTCTTCAAGGTCTCTGGCGACCTCACGCGCCACTTCATTGCCGAGGGCACTCTGCTCCGCAACGAGGCCAAGCCAGACCTCTGCCGTACCCAGCAGGTGATACTACTGAAGGACAAGAGTCTCACCAAGAGCTACTTCCTCAGCAACCCCATCGGCAATCACCACATCATCCTGCCTGGTCATCACCAGGAACTTTTAGAGAACATGCTATAAACAGCTATCATGAAAACAGCCATCATCACCATCAGCAGCGAAGGCAGGAACATTGCCGACCAACTGTTGTCGGCACTCAAGGCCGACAGCATCAGCCGCAACGCCGTCGCCACCCGTTGGCACGACTACGATGCCTTCGTATTCATCGGCGCTATGGGCATCTGCGTACGCACCATCGCCCCGCTCGTCGACGACAAGCACACCGACCCCGCCGTCGTCTGTATCGACAGCTTCGGGCGCAACGTCATATCAGTATTAAGCGGCCACGTCGGCGGTGCCAACGACCTGACGCGCCAGATAGCCGACATCCTCGGTGCCCACGAAGTGATCACCACCCAGAGCGACAACGCCGGACTCTGGGCACTCGACACCTTCGAGAAGCGCTTCGACTGGCCTGTCGCCAGCGATATCGACGATATGAACGCCTGCATCTTCGCCTTCGTCAACCGCAAGCCAACGGCCCTGCTGCTCGAAGCCCGCGACGAAGGAACAGACTACTTGGAGGCCACCAAGCCCGACCACGTCACCATCATCAACGACATCAGCGAGGCCGACCCTCGGAAATACAAGTTGCTGATTATCGTGTCGCCTTACAACCGCTCGGCGCCCTATGGTATGCTCGAACTCCATTTCGTGCCCATGGTGGGGACGATAGGCTTCGGACTGGCTCATCATCCCGACGACTACGAGTATATCTACGACGAGATTGACGAGGCCTTTGCCAATCGTGGCATCCTGCCCTGCGCCCACCGGTATTGCACCATCGACGTGAAAGAGGAGGAGGAGTTCTGTGCGATGCTCGTAGATGAATACGACGAAGAGGTGGTCTTCTATACTGCTGAAGAGCTCGCCGCCGTCGACGTGCCCAACCCCAGCGCAACGGTTGCCAAGCACGTCGGCACCCCCAGCGTCTGCGAGGCCGCCGCCATTTTAGGCTCCAATCATGGCCAGCTCATCATCCCCAAGGTGAAGGGCAAGAACTGGACGGCAGCCCTCGCCATCGACCACGCCCATCTCCGCAAAAGTCGTGTGCTCGGCGGTTCTTCGCATGGCGAAGCGTCCCAAGGGCCGAGCGCCCCCGCCGAGGCTCATATCGAGATCGTCGGCGCCGGCCCCGGCGACCCCGACCTGATCAGCGTCCGCGGCCGCAAGATGCTGGAGCGGGCCGACCTCATCCTCTATGCCGGAAGCCTCGTCCCCAAAGCATTGACCGAATGCCACAAGCCCGGTGCCGTCGTCCGCTCCTCTGCCGACATGAACCTCGAGGAACAATGCGCGCTGATGAAGGAGCACTACGACCGCGGCCACTTCATCGTCCGCCTGCACACCGGCGACCCCTGCATCTTCGGCGCCATTCAGGAGCAGATGGCCTTCTTCGACCGCGAGGGCATGTCCTACCACATCACCCCCGGCATCTCGTCGTTCCTTGCTGCCGCCGCCGAACTGCGCTCGCAGTTCACCATCCCCGAGCGCACGCAGACCATCATCCTCACCCGTGGTGAGGGTCGCACGCCGATGCCTGAGCGCGAGCAGCTCCATCTGCTGGCCCGCAGCCAGTCTACGATGTGTATCTTCCTCTCTGCCGCCATCGTCGACGATGTCCAGGAACAGCTTTTGAAGGAGTACCCCGACGACACCCCCGTCGCCGCCTGCTACCACCTGACGTGGCCCGACCAGAAGATTTATCGTGGCGTATTGAAAGACCTTGCCAAGATTGTTCACGACAACCGTCTCACCCTCACCACGATGATCGTCGTCGGCGAAGCTATCGACAACCGCCAGGGCTTGTCAGAGCTCTACTCGAAGCATTTCACCCATCTGTTCCGTCAAGGAGAGGCATGATACTGGTTTTTGGAGGAACGACGGAGGGCCGCAAGGCCGTGGAGGTGCTCGAGGAAGCGGGTACACCTTATTATTATAGTACCAAGACGGGAGAGCAGGACATTGTGCTGCACAACGGACAACGCACGGACGGGGCGCTGGATGCCGAGGCCATGCGGCTGTTCTGCCGCGAGCACGACATACGGCTCATCGTCGATGCTGCCCACCCTTTTGCCTCACGGCTGCACGAGACGATTGCCAGCATGGGACTGCCCGTCGTCCGCTACGAACGCATCTATCCGCCACGCGACGAGGACATCACGTGGATTGACGACTACACGGATATCGTAGCAGCAGACTTACACGGAAAGACACTCTTAGCCACAACCGGCGTACAAAGCATCGGCAAGCTCAAGCATCTGGAAGCTCAGGGCGTGCGCATCGTCTACCGCATCCTGAATCGCGAGAGCAGTATTCTGTTGGCCCACGAGCAGGGGGCTACCGACGACCAGCTCTGTTACTACGAAGACGGCACGATGCCCCCGGCCGACGCCATCCTGCTGAAGGAGAGCGGTCTCAGCGGCGGCTTCGTCGAGAAAGTGGCCGAAGCCCGCGCCAAGGGCATGCGTATCATCGCCCTGAAACGACCACGACTGTCATTCGCCAATACGGTCAACGGCCCCTACGGACTGCGGCGCACCGTGGAACGCCTGCTGCCGGAGTTCTTTCCGCTGCATAGCGGACTGACGACGGGGACGTGTGCAACAGCAGCGGCAGTGGCGGCAACGCGCCAGTTGCTCTATGGTGAGACGCCTGCCGAGGTGCCGGTGGTGCTGCCCAACGGCGAGACAATCATGGTGGCGGTGGGATATGAGGGAAAGGGCTGCGCCTACTGCATCAAGGAGGCGGGCGACGACCCTGACGTGACCAACGGCATTGAAGTAAGGGCGGAGATCAGACCCACCCCCGGCCCCTCCCTGAATGGAGGGGAGTGGTTAGTGATAGAAGGCGGCGAGGGTGTCGGAAGGTTTACCCTTCCGGGCTTCGACTTCCCTCCCGGCTCTCCCGCCATCAACAAAGGGCCGCGCGAGATGATTCGCAATAATCTTGAAAGACTAATCACTCCCCACCCTACAGAAAGGGGACGGGGGTGGGTCTGCACCATCTCCGTCCCTCAAGGTGCTGAGATTGCGCGCCGTACGTTCAACCCCCGTCTGGGCATCGAGGGTGGCATCTCGATCATCGGTGTTTCGGGCATCGTAAAACCCTTCTCCGAGGAAGCCTTCATCGACTCTATCCGTAAGTGTATGACGGTGGCCAAGGCCAGCGGCACGGAGCGCGTGGTCATCAACAGCGGCGGCAAGAGCGAACGCTTCGTGAAGGCGCTCTACCCCGCCCTGCCCCAGCAGGCTTTCGTGGAGTACGGCAACTATATCGGCGAGACGTTGAAGATAGCCCACGACCTCGGCATCAGGCAGGTGACGTTGGGCGTCATGCTGGGCAAGGCCGTGAAGTTAGCAGCGGGACATCTCGACACCCATAGCCGCAAGACCACGATGGACCTTGACTTCATCCGACAGATGCTTCGCGAGGCCGACTGCGACGCCGACATCAGCGGCATCACGCTGGCCCGCGAACTGTGGGACATGCTGCCCGACGACAAGAAGCAGGACTTTGCCAAGACGGTCATCGGCCATTGTGCCGAACATTGCCGTCCGCTGCTGCCCGACGGCGAACTCACCATATTACTCATTGACGATAACGGAACGATCTATGGACTATAACGACCTTTTCATCGACTTCGACGACACATTGTACGATACCTACGGCAACGCCGTCATCGCCCTGCGCGAGACGTTCGAAGCCTTCCAATTAGAGCGCTGGTTTGCCGACCCACAGGTGTTCTACGACGCCTATTGGGCAGCAAACATCGACCTGTGGAGCCGCTATTCACGGGGCGAGATCACGCGTCCCTTCCTCATCGTCGAGCGCTTCCGCCGTCCCCTCAGTGTGGGTGACGGCTTGCCCGTCACCGAATCCCTCTGCCTCGAGATGAGCGACCGTTTCTTAGAGTTCTGCTCGTCGAAGCCGGGCGTCGTCGAGGGCGCCCACGAGCTGATGGACTACCTCCGTCAGCGCGGCTACCGCATGCACATGACGAGCAACGGCTTCCACGAGGTGCAATACAAGAAGTTAGCTGCCTGCGGTCTGCGCGACTATTTCGACACGATTATTCTGAGCGAGGACGCCGGGGCCAACAAGCCCTCGCCCCAGTATTTCGACTATGCGCTCAAGGTCTCTGGCGCCCGACGTGAGACAACGCTGATGATTGGCGACAACCTGAATACCGACATCGTAGGTGCCCACAACGCTGGTCTCGACACCATTCTGTTCAATCGCTGGGGCGTCGAACCGTCCGACGTGCCCACCCATACGGTGAACCGCCTGCTCGACATCAAGACAATCCTATAGCTGTTATTCGCCGACGTCGTTCTTGCGGCGGCGGAAGAGGACGGCGGCAATGACGGGGGCACCGACGAGTGCCGTCACCGAGTTCACGGGCAGCGCGCCTTCGAAGCCTGGCATGCGGGCAATGAGGTTGCACAGCAGCGCCAAGACGGCCCCGCAGAGGGCTGTGGCGGGCATCAGCACGCGGTGGTCTGAGGTACGGAAGATGGCGCGCGTCAGGTGGGGCACGGCCAAGCCGATGAACATGATGGGGCCGCAGTAGGCCGTGACAATAGCCACGAGCACGCCCGACGAGATGATGACCAGCATACGGCTGCGGCGAATGTTCAGGCCGAGGTTGGCGGCATAGTTATCGCCCAGCAGCATCAGGTTCATGGGTTTTACCAGGAGGCAGGCCAGCGGCAGCAGGACAGCCATCAGCACGATGAACAGCACCATCTCGTCGCCCGACACACGGCTGAACGACCCCAGTCCCCAGACGACAAACGCCTTGACGTCCTCCTCGGGCGACAGGAACTTCAGCACGCCGATGATGGCGTTGGCCAGATAGCCTATCATCACGCCTATTATCAATAAGGTGACGTTTCCCTTGACCTTCTGCGAAATCCAGAGAATCAGCGACAGCACAGCCAGAGCGCCGACGATGGCTGCCACGCTCATGGCGGCATCGCCGAGATAGCCTAAGCGACTGAGTGCCACGCCGCCCAGCCGTCCCGACAGCAGGACGACGAAAGCCACGCCGAGGGCCGAGCCGTTGCTGATGCCGAGCACCGAGGGGCCCGCCAGCGGATTACGGAAGACGGTCTGCATCTGCAAGCCGCTGACGGCCAGTCCGGCACCGGCCATGATGGCTGTCAGGGCCTGCGGCAGTCGGCTGCTGAACACGATATTCGTCCATATCTCGTTCGACGTGTCGCCCATCAGGATACGGCACACGTCGCCCACGGGAATGCGCACCGTGCCGAGCAACAGGTTGACGACCAGCAATACCGCGATGGTAACTGCCAATACTATGAATAGCGGAAACTTCTTCATATTCTCGCAAGTTTTTTTTTCGACCACGAATTTCACGAATTATACGAATTTTGGCTGCGCGTTATTGTTTATTTATTCAACTTTCGCAAGCTCCTTGCAGACAGAGTATTGTCCTCTATCTTCGCCGCTGAAAAGCGGCATATCTTCCTTTATCTTCCTATATCTTCTCAACATGCGAAACTTGTATTTATTTATTCGAATTTCACAAATGAAATCGCAAGCGATTTCTTGTCGGCGCAAGCCAATTCGTTTAATTCGTAAAATTCGTAGTCGTTATTCCTCTAATTCGTTTAATTCGCTCAATTCGTGGTCGTTATTTCTCTAACAACCTGTAGTACTTCGGTTTGTAGTCAGGTTCCACCAGTTCCGGATGGAACACGGCGACGAGGTCCTTCAGCAGCACGTCGGGTTCCACGGGCGATATTTCGTAGTAGGCCTGCTTCTTCATGTTGCAGTAGATGACCTTCTTCTCCTTGAACGCCTTGAACAGCTCGTTGCGGGGCTCCGACGCCTTCAGCGCCTCGTACGAGAAGTCACCGGGGAAGCTGTTCAGGATGCGCCAGTAGTCGGCATTGGCGGCCAAGGCGTACATCTTCTCGAACTCCAGGTTCTCGCCGCCCGTCTCGTCGTCGTCAACGACATACGTAGCCCCGGCGTCGCGGAAGATCTGCGCTAAGTAGTTCTTGCCGCCCACGGCGTGCCACGTGCCGTAGTGCATCTCGCCGCTGAACACGGTGGGACGCTCCGTCACCTCAGCAGCCTTCGCCTTCAGTTCGTTATAACGGCTCTCAATACCCGCAAACACCTCGTTGGCCTCGCGCACCTTGCCGATGAACAGTCCCACGAACTTCACCCATTCGGCCTGTCCTAACGGGTCGAGCTCCTGATAGCCTAAGTGGGGAATCAGCTGGATGCCCGTCTCCTTGATGGCATCATAGCCGCCACGCTTCGAGGGCGAGATGAAGATGACGTCGGGGTTGGCCGCCAGCACCATCTCGGTGTCGAAGTTGCCCTCCATACCTATCTTCACAATGCGACCGTCCTTCACCCGCTGCAGGATGTCGGCGTTGAAGAGGTTCTTCGTGCCCGTAATGCCCTTCACCACGTCGTGGGCGTCGAGTGCCGTGAAGTTCGACAACTGGAGCATCGTCATCACGAGGGCACGGCTGACGGGCACCTTCACCCGCGTATAGCCCTCGGGCACCGCCGTCTCGTCGCTCGCCACCAGCGCAAAGCGCTCTTTCTTACCAACACTCACCAGTCGGACGTCGGCAGAGTCGCGCACGGAGAATCCCGTGGCATACTTCACCTCCACCATCTCTTGCGCCTGACCGTTCGCCAGACTATCCGTCTGACCGTCAGACCCTTTACTCGTTTTCGAGCCACAGCCTGCCAGCACGACGGCCATGACCAACACAGATAACTTAGAATTCATATAGATGTGTATAGCTTGCTAAAACGTTCTTGTATTTCATGACAGGCGTCGGCACGGGGTTGCCCTTGGCGTCGTACACCTGAACGGCCGTCGCGGGCTGGTCGGCGAACTGCGTGTAGTGGAACTCGTGGCCACGATACTCGCGCCCGTCGAGCTCAAAGCGGCGGTAGCCCAACGACAGCCGCCGGTCGGCCTTACGCGCCGTAATCCGATAAGGCAGCACGTCGCACATCGGCCACTCGCCCTCGTCGGTCAGGATGCTGCGACACAGATACATCATGCCGCCACACTCGGCCACCACCCTGCCCCCGCCTTCGGCATAGTCCTTGATGGCACGCCGACAGGCCTCGTTGGCCACCAGCGCCGCCAAATGCTTCTCGGGATAACCGCCGGGCAGGTAGAGCAAGTCGATGCCGTCGAAGTCGGGCACGTCGCTCTCAGGGTTAAAAATCCTGACAGAACCGAACCTGTCGACCACCTCCTGATAGACGAAGCTGAAGGCCTCGGCACTTTGCGCCAGGAGGACTCGGGGTTTGCTTACGGTAAAGTCGGGGTTTGCCGTAAGCAAAGGTCGGGTTTGCTTACGGCAAACCTCAAGGGCCAACAGACGGTCTATTTCGACCGTTTTCTCCAGCATCGCCGTCAGCTGACCGTCAGCCTCTTCGGCGTGACTATTATTTGACAATTCCGAGAAGTCCAATCCCAAGTAGCGCGACCCCTGCTCCAGGGCTGCCGACTTCGGCAGATAGCCGAGACACGCCACGCCGAGGTCGTCGCACACCTGCTGCAACATCTGCCGATGGCGCTCCGACCCCACCTTATTAAATATGACGCCGGCTACGCGCACGTCGTCGCGGAAGCCGATAAAGCCCTGCAACAGCGCCGCCATCGAGTAAGCCGCACTCTTAGCGTCGACCACCAGCACGACGGGAAGCCCTAACACGCGGGCCACCTCCGACGACGAGCCGCGGTCGCGGTCGTAGCCGTCGAACAGTCCCATCATGCCCTCTACCACGCAGACGTCGGCATCCTCGCCGTAGCGCCAGAACAGCTCGCGCACGTGGTCGGGCGTGGCCATAAACGTGTCGAGGTTGACGCTCGGACGGCCGCAGACGGCCTCGTGGAACTTCGTGTCGATATAGTCGGGGCCGCACTTGAAGGGCTGCACGCGGTAGCCCCGGGCCCTGAGCAGCGCCATCACGCCCCGGGCAATCGTTGTCTTGCCCGAGCCGCTCGTTGGTGCTGCTATAAGGAATTGAGATTTCACGATGCAAAAATACAAAAAAAATGGGAAAATGATGGCTTATTCACAAATAATTCATATCTTTGCACCCAACTTTTGGCAATCTGGTGGCAGTAGCCGCCTGATGCAAGGGAATCCGGTGGGAGTCCGGAACTGTACCTGCAGCTGTAATCCTCGTTCAAGAGGTCTGCTTGTATAACGCCACTGACGGAAGAGAATTGTCGGGAAGGTAAAGCAGACTGGGGAAAGTCAGAATACCTGCCAATAATAATATGTACGTATGCACGCACAGGAATATGCGTTGCGGAATTTTGTAACTATCGATGAATCAGAAACAGAAACTGGCCTTTGGTCTTTGGCTGTTGACTGTCGGCGCAAGCGCACAGACAGGCGTATGGCGACAGGACAGCCTGCAGGAAGTGGTGGTGACGGGTACTGGCACGCAGCACCTGCTACGCACGGCTCCCGTCCAGACGGAGGTCATCACCCGTCGCGACCTCGAACAGTACGGCGGCCGCAGCATTGAGGAGATCCTCGGCGGCCTGTCGGCAAGCTTCGACTTCAGCGAGGACGACATGGGCAGTCAGATGCAGATGAACGGCCTGGGCAACGCCTACATCCTCGTGCTCGTCGACGGCAAGCGCCTGCACGGCGACAACGGCGGCGAGAACGACCTCGGACAGATAGACCCCGCCCGAATCGAGCGCATCGAGATTGTCAAGGGTGCCGCCTCGGCCCTCTACGGCTCCGACGCCATTGCCGGCGTCATCAACATCATCACGCGCCGACAGGAGAGCAACCTGCAGATAGAGAACGACACGCGCGGCGGCTCCTATGGCGACCTGCGCCAGCACAACGGCGTGGGACTCTCGATAGGTCCCGTGCGCAGCTTCACCAACTTCCACTTCCGCCGTACCGACGGCTGGCGCAACTTCGAGATGGAGGCCCCCGAGCGCTACGGCGGCCGCATCATCACCAACACCACCAACCAGACCGTGAGCCACAACCAGCTGTGGCAACTCGCCGAGCGCCTGTCGATGGAGCCCGCCAAGGGCATGGAGGTCTATGCCGAGGGCATGCTCTACCACAAGCACATCTTCCACCCACGCGGCGGCGACTCCGAGGTGGCCCACTACTACGACCTCTCCTACGACGACGCAGCGGCAGCTGCCGGATGGTCGTGGAACACGAAGGGCGGCAACATCCTCACGGCCGACGTGACGTGGAACCGCCACGCCTACTATTACGACTACACGTCGCTCTATGGCGTCATCGACGAGACCGACCCCTCACCCTACGCCGCCATCTACTTCGACGGCGACCGCATCCTGCAGTCCGACCAGCGCCGAACGATGGTCCAGCTGAAAGGCGTCTTCGCCCTGCCCCGCCAGCAGCGGCTCAGCCTGGGCTACGACTACCGCTACGACTGGCTGAAGGCACCCCGCCGCGTGGCCGACGGCACGGCTACCGACTGGACGCAGGCCCTCTACGCGCAGGACGAATGGTCGCCCCTGGAGAACCTCAACATCACGGCAGGCCTCCGCTTAGACCATAACCAGCAGTTCGGCCTCCACCTCACGCCGAAGCTCAGCGCCATGTGGGGCCTGGGCGACGTCACGCTGCGCGCCTCGTGGTCGCAGGGCTTCAAGAGTCCCACGCCGAAGGAGCTCCACTACCGCTACATGAGCAACATGGCGGGCCTCTGCTTGGGCAACACCGACCTGAAGCCGCAGACCAGCAACTACTACTCGCTGAGCGCCGAGTACCGCGTCAGCCGCCTCAGCATCAGCCTCACCGGCTACTACAACCAGGTCGACAACATGATCAACCTCGTCAGCATACCGCTCTCCGAGGCCCCCGGCGAATACGTCGTACAATACCACCCCCAACTGGTGCAGCAATACAAGAACCTCGAAGACGCCTACACCACCGGCCTCGACTTCAACGTGAAGTGGAACGTCGGCAAGCAGCTACAGATAGGCGCCAGCTACAGCTACCTGCAGGCCCGAGGCAGTGTCTACGACGAAGACACCGAGACCCTGAGGCGCATCACCATCAACGGCACCGCCCACCACAAGGGCAGCGTCAACGCCACATGGAACCACCGCTTCAGCCGCGACTACCGCCTGGGCATCGGCATCTACGGCCGCGCCTCCACCCGCCGCTACTACGAGAAGCACGGCGACGGCAAGGGCTACCAGCTGTGGCGCCTGTCGACGACCCACGACCTCGGCCACGGCAAGCTCCTGACGTGGCGCGCCGAAGCAGGTGTCGACAACATCTTCAACTACGTCGACGACACGCCCCACGGACGCCACCTGGGCACCACCTCTGCCGGCACCACCGTCTACGGCTCCCTCATCATCAGGTTCAATCACGGAAAGAAAATCAAATACAATCAACATTATTCATCTTTAACAACAAATTATTATGAAGAGAATTAAGTTTCTTTTGATGGCCTTCGTGGCCATGACGCTCAGCGCTGGTTTCGTTGCCTGTAGCAGCGACGACGACGACGACAACACCCCCGCCGCCCAGCAGAGCAATTTCGAGAAGTACATGACCGCCGTAGAGAACGAGGTGAAGGCCAAGAAAGCACAGAGCGGCCACAAGAAGGCCCTGCTGCTCGTCGCCTTCGGCTCTACCTGGGAGAATGCCCACAAGACCTTCCGCGAGGGCATCATCAAGGACTACGAGAACGACGCCGCTTTCAAGAGCGAGTACGACGTCTACTTCGCCTTCACCTCGGCCAAGTGCATCAACCGCAGCCGCGAGGGCGAGCACTATGCCAGCCAGAACTTCTACGCCCCTAACTACTACCTCGAGGCCATCGGCCGCGTCAAGTACGAGGAGGTGCGCGTACAGTCGCTCCACGTCATCCCCGGTGAGGAGTTCCTGCGTCTGCGCGACACCTATGTCAAGGACTTCAAGAACAACATCTACGCCGACCTCGACCCTGAATACCTCGAGAACGGTGTCAAGATCTTCATCGGCGGTCCGCTCATGGAGTCGGAAGAGGATGTTGAGTCGGTAGCCACTGTCCTCAACAACGAGTTCAGCCAGTACGTACAGGGCGACAACATCATGGCCTTCCTCGGCCACGGCAACCCCGAGGGCTACAACTACGGCAACGGCAACGTCCGCTACGACCAGCTGGAGGAAGCCCTGCAGCGTAAGAACCCCAACTACTTCGTCGCCACCGTCGACCAGGAAGACAACCTGCTCAACGACCTCTACGTCCGCATGCAGGATCAGGGCAAGGTGAAGCAGGGCGTCACCATGACGCTCCACGCCCTGATGTGCATCGCCGGTGACCACGCCCACAACGACATGTCGGGCATCGAGAACGAGAACGACAGCTGGCGCGAGTTCTTCGCCAACCACGGCTTCAAGTGCCAGTACAACGGCAACGACAGCGACACCTCCAACAACTGCATCCTCAAGGGTCTGGGCGACTACGCCTCTATCCGTGCCATCTGGAAGAAGCACACCCGCGAGGCCACCGAAATGTTTGTCGAGGAAGAAGAGGAATAATTTCTTTGCAAACCATTCACAAAAAGTGCACAAAAGGAACCGTCCCTTTTGTGTACTTTTTTATTCGTCGGGCACGTAGATAATCTGACCGTCCTCCAACTGGTAGGCGGTGCCGAGACGGCGGCCACGCTGGCCGCCATCCTGCTGCTGGCCGTTGGCCTTGTAGGTCTCAATACGCTTGCCCTGCTTGCGGATGATCTGCATGTCGGCCTTACCGGGATTCTTGACAATGGTGAAATCGTCGTCGGAGAAGACCTCGGTCATATTCATGTGCATGACCATCGCCACCATCAGGGCGACGGCAAAGACCATCGCCACATCAAACAGATTGACGACGACGGTCAACGGGTCGCCGTCGTCGTCGGTCAGCAGGGTGCTTCTACGCTTCCTTCTCATGACGCTCTACATAAAGACGTGAGACATAGTCGAGACGGCCTAAGTCCTTGGCATACCAGCGCGACTTCAGCTGCTGGGTGAACAGTCCGACGACAGAGATGACGAGACCGACGACGGTGGCCGAGAACACCACCTGCATGTTGTAGGCCATGCCCGAGATGTCGCCCGTAGAGAGACCTACCAGTGCCGGCGACATGGAGATGAGCGTGCCGATGAGTCCGAGGACGGGCCCCAACTTGGTGAGCAGTCGCGAGAGGTTGACGTCCTTGGCTGCCTCGGCCTCGAACTGGGTGGCCACGAAGTCGGCGTAAGCCTCGTCGGGCGACTGCGCATAGAGCTGGTCGCGGTACTTGGCATAGAGCGTGCCATGGCCATTGCGCCGACGGGCGGCATACTGGCGGTAGGTGGACACCATCAGGACGAGTGCCCTGACAAAGAATACCAACAGGAGGAGAATGTCGGGTATGAGCAGCATATTAGCTATCCCGAACAGTGTTTGTGAAATGTATTGCATAATAATGTTTTGATTCGTTTGGAACGTCAAGGGCTGCTGAGTGAACGACGACAGTGCCAGCGCCGCGAGGCAGACAACGACGGTCAGCAGCAGATGGAGCGCACGGCGGTCGTCGCTACGGGGCAACACCCACGAGAACAGCAGAGCCATCGCTGGTAACGCAAGGCTCAGGGCAATGGCGGTGAGTGCTCCGGCCAGATGGAAGTCGAAGCCCGTAGCGCGGAAGAGGACCTGCGTGAGCAGGAAGAAGGCCGCTGGCAGCATCAGCAATCCCGGATAATGGCGCCACCGCAATAGCAGGGCATCGGCAAGACAAAGGACGGCGACGTCCTGCAACACGTTCTTGTCAGCCAACCAGGCGGCAACCTGCGGCTTCGACAGCGAGAGGGCAGTGTCAAGGCAGGCGTAGGTAACACACCCTACGGCAAGGCCATAGCACGCTCTCAGCCAGTGGCTGCGCCACAGGCTCAACCTCAGCACCGACTGAAGCACAATTAGCAAGACAAGAATACTCATCACTTATTTTCTACGTCGCATCCAGACAACAAGCGCAGAGAGCAGCAGCACGATGACCACAACAGCTATCGTGGTAGCGGCAGACGAGACGGATGCCGGCTCTTCAGCAGCCGCTGCCCCACCCTGCTTCTCGAGTAGCAAGGCCTGACGGTCGGCGGCCGTCTGTGCCGTCAGGCGCGTGTTCAGCTGCTTCATCTGCGCGAGCTGAACGTCAGAGGGTTTCCAATATCCCTTCCGTGCACTCTCAAGCATCGTCTCGGTCATCGACTGGTAGGCAGCAGGATTCTTCTGCTCGAGGAACTGACGGACGCCTAAGCCCTCGGCGTCCTCGACGTAGAGGCGGTAGAGGTCGTCGTAGAGCTGAGGATCGAGGGCTGACGGACGGGTGACATTCCATCCGTAAATATTGCGGAACACCTCGCCGAACATCTGGGCGGTGCCCTCGTCGCCCTTCATGCGCTCACGGATGAATTTGGGGTTCAGGATGGTTGTCCGTGCCTCAATATCGATAGCCTCCTTGAGTCCCTGCATACGGCGACGTCGCGGATTACGGTAGTCGGCCATCAGGGCGTCAGGTTCGCGTCCCGTCAGCCGCCGGACCACCATCGACAGTCCGCCCGTAAACTCATAGACATGATCGAGCGACAGCGGTCCCCAGGTATTACTCTGGCGGGGCTGCACCAGCACGTCGGTCTGTTGCAGGGCAGCGGCAAAGAGTTCCTTCTGCATCAGTCCCCAATGCTCGTCGTCGCCGTAGGCGGCACACATATTATTCAGATACTGGTCGGAGAGCTCGTCGGCAGACTGCCACTTCTCGCTGCGTTCTATGAAGTTCATCATGCCCGTAGAGTAGCCGTTGTTGACAGGACCGAAGACGCGGAGGGTGGCCAGCTGGCGGGCCTGCTGGGGACTGACGCCGCGCTCTATCAGCTCTCGCTCCTGTGCCAGCGTCCCCTCATGCACGAAGTTGGAATCGCCCTCGGCGGCAGACGCCATCTGAATGGCCTCGGTGATGAGCTTCAGGCGCGAATCGGCAATATCGCGCAGCTGTCCGCTGACCTGCACCACCACATTGATACGCGGACGGCCTAACTCGGCAGCAGGCACGAGGCGCAGCTGTCCGATGCGTCCCTGGCTGTCGCGCTCAGGTTCCACGCCTAACATCCAGAGCGCCTGGGCGATGGTGGCACCGCCTGAGGCAATGAACTCACCAGCCCAGAAGGTATAGCTCACCTTGCGGGGCCACTGTCCGTCGTGCTTCCGACGGTATTCGGCCAGCGTCTGCTCAGCTAATCGGCGACCGTCTTCCCACGCCTGCGGGTCGGGGGTGTTGTCGGGGTTGATGCTGAACATATTGCGGCCTGTAGGCAGCACGTTGTCGTTCATCACGGGGTCGCCGCCGGGGGCTGGTGCTACGGTGCCGCCGCTGAGGGCACGCACCATATTGTCCATCTCGGCCTGTGTAGAGGCTAACAGCAGACTGCGCAACCGCGGCCACTCGGCGGGGTCGTCGTTGATGGCGCGGCAGGTCTGGCGCAGCTGCTCCTCGGTATAGGGTTGTCCTAATACGTAGTAGGCCCCCTGCATACGCTCATCCATCAGCTCCTCCAGATGGGTGTCAATACGTTCCAGCTCGTCATGCGACAAGGGTGCGGTAAGGGTGCTGTCGATATTAAAGAGGCGGTGCAGCCCTTCGGTCACGATGCGTTGTTTAAGTGAAGAGTGAAGAGTGAAGAGTGAAGAATTTCCTACCGGAGTCCCTTCAGGTGAAGGTTTGGCGGTAGCAAATTTTTCACTATTCACTTTTCCCTTTTCCATTAATCTGTGGATGTCGTTGTGCAGCTGGTTGTACTTCTGGCGCATACCACTCTCAGCGTATGGCGGCGTCAGATAGGTGAGGATGACGGCATGCGAGCGGCGCTTGGCAATGACGGCCTCGCCGATATTGCCGATGGTGTAGAAATAGAAATGCGGCACAGGGCCTATCAGCTGCTGGCTCCAGTCTTCGCGGCGCATGGCAGCATCGCGGCCCGGGGTGAACTCGAGGTTGCCGTGGGTGCCGAAGTGGACGAGGGCATCGGCCCGGAACTCACGCTGCATATAGAGATAAGGTGCGAGATAGGAGTGTGGCGGTGCCACGTCGACGCCGTGGACAAAGCGGAAGTCATCGTCGCCCAGGGCAGGACGGGGTTGCAGGAAAAGCAGCACACTGCCATAGCGCACGGCCGTCATGGGGATGCTGTCGGGCGGCGTGCCGTAACGATCGGTCACCTCGGCATACTTGGCGGCGGGAATCACCTGCTTCACCCACTGTTCATAATCACGCTTGACGGCCCACAGCGGATGGTCGGCCGCCTCATGGACGTCGTGGGCAAAGGCGTCGAGCGTCGCGGGCAGTCCGTCGACACGGTAGCCCTCACGGCGGAGGCGGAGCAGGAAGTTGTACATCGACGGGACGACCTCCATGCCGCTGGCCAGCAGGGCATCCTTCCCCGGACGGCGGAAATAGCCGATGGCGATGTGTTTATCACGGTTGGGCTTGGTGCGCAGCGAGAGGTAGCGGCTGACGTTTTCGGCCAGCGCCTCACAGCGTTCCACTTCTGCCGTATAGCGGTAGTAGCCCTTGGCATCGGTGTTCTGTGTGCCGATGCAGTAAGGCGCGATGCCGCCGTCAATCTCAGGGATGACGATACGGGCGTTCTTCGAGCCTGACGACATCGGGACGTGCTCGTCGAGCCATTCGTCGTGCGATGCCGAGATGGGGAACGGCGTGAAGAGGGCGACGTTCTTCGCTTGCATCCATTGTATGAGCGTGTCGTTGCCGATACGTCCCATAGGCAGATAGACGACGGCGTCGGGCTGCAGCTGTCGCAGCATACGGTCGCGCATCTTGCCCATACCCGTCAGCGGATAGACATTCATGCCTCGCTGGGTGAGCATCGTGATGAGGGTGTCGACGTGCTCGCGGTTGCCCTCCATGGGGAAGGTGATGCCCGAGATCATGGCGACGGTCGGACGGCCTTCGTGATAGAGTCCCTGATGGCGCAGATAGGCCGTCAGCTCGTCGGCCGTCTTGAAGTACTGGCCGTACTGCCGGTGGTAGAACATGTTCTTCGGCACCTCTACGGGCGGCTCTACCTGCTGGTCGCCCCATCGGCGGGGCGTCGCAATATGGCGCAGGTAGCGCAGTCCGTTGCGGTAGTTCTGTCGGTTGTCGTTCTCGAAATACTGTTTCAGGGTATCAATCTGGGCGTCGGTGAGGTTGTGGTTCTCGACGAAGTCGCTGGTGCGCAGCGTCTTGGTGAAGATAGGCACGCCGCGACCGGCCACACGCTGCACCTCGGCCATCTGCTCGTCGGTGAGGAAGATGCGGCGGGCATAGAAGATGATGGCATCGTAGCCGTCGAGCGACGTCATCTGGTCGGCATCCACACAGCTGACGCTGATATGGCGCGAGTCATTGTTCAGCACGAAGTCGGCCTGCTGTGCCTCCAGGGCGTTGACGACGAGGATGCGCGTAGGCGCCATAAACTGGCGGTAGACGACATAGCCGCCCACCGCCAGCAACAGAAATATGATTGAGAGAGAGAGAATGCGTCTCATCATTTCAGCTTTTCTAAATACAACTGCTGTATCGCGGGCACCTCGCCCAAGCCCTCCAGGCGGACGTCGACCGTCAGTCCTTGGCGCTCAAGTTCGGCCTTCCACTCTACGGCAATATCGTTCGACGCATGGTCGCCAGCCACGAAGAGCAGGGGGACGAGCGTCACCCGCCGGCCTTTCATGGCCTTGATCTTGCTGAGGGCTGTCTCCTGCGTGGGATAGCCTTCGATGGTGGCAACGTGGTAGTTCGGATGGCCACCGGCAGCGAGTTGATAGTCTATCTGTGAGTAGAGGGCGGTAGCAGGACCTTCGGTGCCGTGGCCAACGAAGACGACGTGCTCGCGTTTCTTAGCGTCAGCCTTGTGGCGGGCTACCAGTACGTCGCAGACGCGCTGGCAGTCGTCGACGCTATAGAGCAGCGGCGTGGAGACATAGATGCTGTCAAAGAAAGGGCGCAGGCGGTCCACGTCGCGGCGCAGCTCGGCCATCTCAATACCGTCGATGACGTATGAGGGTTGAATCATCACCGTCTTGATGCCCTCAGCGCGCAACCGCAACAGCGCCTCGACGGGGGTATCCTTCACGACGCCGCGCCCGGCCAGCCGCTTCATGACGATGCGCGAGGTGTAGGCTTCGCTGACGGCCATCGCGGGAAACGTCTCACGGGCTTTCTGGTTGATGGCGTCGATGGTCTTCTGGCGGGTGTCGTCGTAGGTGGTGCCGAAATGCACCATCAGCAGGGCACGCTCAGAAGAAATGTCCTGTGCACGGCACACGGCCGCACACAGGAACATCAAAAAACAACTTATATAATACACGTTTCTCATTATTAATTGTCGTTCTGCACGAGGCGAATCTGGTCGAAGTAGTAGCCGGGAGCGATGCTCAGACCCTTCTTCACGTTGCCCGTAGCGACATCGTAGACATAGATCGTCTCGCCGTCGGCATTGCTGATACCGAAGTAAGCCTTCTTCTCACCGGCATTATAGACAGCACGCTGCGAGAAGCTGCCGGCACTGTAAGGCAGGGCGCTGCCGTTAAACTGGATGGGGGTGGCAGTCTTGGCAGTCAGGTCGACAATCGAGTAGTAGTAAGCCTGATCCTGAATACTTGTTCCGACTTCAGCATCGCCCGAATAAGCTAAGGCCTTGTTGTTGCCGATGTAGAGGACGCTGACAATCTTGCCCTTGGCGTCGGGGAATGCGTTGTAGCCAGCCTCGAAGTCGTACTGACCCTTCTTGATGCGCAGCAGACGACCGATGTTCTTCTCGTCGACGGTGCTGAATGTAGACAGGTAGAGGTTGTCGTTGTCGTCGAAGAACATGAAGTTCTGCATCAGCTCGCCATAGGCAGAGCCCTGCATCTCGGAAGCCTCCTTGTTGATGATATCCTTCTCAACAGCCATCGTCTCGGGGTTGACGACGGCAACGTGGAAGAACGGCTCCTTGGTGGCTTTACGGCCAGAGCCCTTCTTACCGTAGTAGAAGTAGAACAGCTTCTTGTCGCTCTGACGATAGGTCAGCAGACCGCTGGTGGTGAAGGTCTCATAACCGTCGGCCAGGCCGAGCGACAGCTCACCCTCGTTGATGATGGTCATGTTATTGGTATTCAGCTTGGTCCAGATAACCTTGTTGGCATCGCCGTTGGCAGCCATGATGATCAGGGTGCTGTCGTTGATCCAGGCATGGGTGTATTTGCGCGGAACAAAGGTGTTGTTGGCAAACGGACGCTCGCGAACAACCTTCAGCTGATTATTCTTAATCTGCAGCTTGGTGAAGCGGTCGCCCGACACAGGCACCTGGTACATATACTTCTTGTCGTAGATATTCTCAATGGTGTAGTCGGTAATCTCGATACCGTTACCCTCAAAATTAACCGTCTGGCCGGGGTTCGACAGCGAGTCAACACTCATTGTCAGGTGGGTTTCCGACGAGGCCATGCCTCCATGCTTGCCGACGGTCACCGTCAGGTCATAGTGATAGGTTTCCACAGGCACTACGGGCTCGGGCTGCGGAGTCACATTGTTGTCATCATCGTCACTCGAACAAGCAGTCGTCAGGGCCATGCCCATCATCAGGACTGCAAAACTTAACAGATACTTTTTCATGTCTTAATTGTTAATTATAATGTTTAATGTTTAATGTTTAATCTTTAATTCAACTTTCGCAAGCTCCGCTTGCCTTGTAGATAGAGGGAGACAGATGAAGATAGAAGGAGATATAAGACATTCCCGAGCAGAGCTCGCCTACCCGTAGCCTTTCGCCGCTGAAAAGCGGCATATCTTCCTTTATCTTCCTATATCTTCTCAACATGCGAAACTTGTATCTTTAATGTTTAATGTTTAATCTTTAATGTTTAATGTATCAACACTCTGAATTTCACAAACAGCGACCGCCCCGGCTTTTGCAGTTTGTAGTTGTCGTACACCGTCTGGTCGAGCAGGTTCTGACAGTCGAGCGACACACTATAGCGGCTGTCATGCCAGGAATAGGCGACATTGGCGCCTAACAGATTCTTCTCAGGTATTCGCGCTTTCGTCTCGGGCAGTCCGTAGGCTTCCCACGAGAGGTAAAACCAGTGTACCCACTGATAGTCGAGGCCCACGACGATATTCCCTAAACGGTAATGCGCCTCGGCCGAAGCGAAGAGCCAGGGACGGTTGGGCACATGATTCTTGTAAGTGACCGAAGGCAAACCGTCGTCCTTATAGCGCTTGTCGTCGCGAGCGTCCTGCCAGCTGATGTTCGCCACAGCCTGAAACCGTTTGTCCCAATCGTAGCGCAGCTCACCCTCCAAGCCTTTGATGCTGACGGCAGGCTGGTTGACATACTGCAGATAGCCTTCATCGTCGGAAATTTGAGGTTGGATGTAGTTCTCCACGTAGCGCAGGAAGCCGTTCACTTCGTAATACAAGCTGTGGCGCCCTGACGTGAAAGTGCCGAAGACACCGGCGTTCAGGTTGTTACTTTCCTCAGGCTTCAGGGTCGTATTAGCAAAGATGGTCGTACCGTTGCCCAAAAGTTCGCGGGCCAACGGCAGTCGCACGCTGTGTTCATAGTTGGCTTTGACAGCTATCTGCGGCATCAGCTCGAATTTCGTCCCCAAGCCTCCGCCAAAACTGTTCTTGGTATTCGAACCGGTCATCGTCTTGGAGCCAGTGATAAACGACAAGTCGGTCTGTTCTATCTGCAGGTGGTTCACGTAGTCCTTCACGAAGAACGTGTTGTACAGACGCCCCTTCAGCAGCGACTGGTTGTAGGCCAATCCGAAGACATGTTTGGCAAACACATCGTTGGCAGGCTCAAAGCTGGCGTCCACCTCGTCCCAGCGGTCATTGCCCGTCTTGTTGAACGAGTAGCTGAGATTCAGGAGATGCTCGTCCGAAAAACGATAGGCAAGGTCGGCTCTGGCCAGGGTGAGAGGCCGTTTGTAGTGACGTTGCATAAAGGCCCGGCCGTTCATCTCGTTGCGCGAACTCTTGATCCAGTCGCCATTCCAGTCGTACTTGCGGTGTGCCGTATCGGTAGCGACGGAATGGTCCCACGTATGCGACAACGACAGGCTGGCATTGAGCTTCTTCATCAGGAAATCACGCTTCTGATAGCGCAGGGCCACGCTCCAGGCGTTGCTCTTGTTGTCGGCCATACCGATGACATGATTCTGCACCTGATTGGTCTGAAGGTCATTGTTCACCTTATTATATGATAGGGTGACAAAACAGTTGTCGGCCCACGGCTTGTCTCTGAAGCCAACCTCCAACTGCCCCAGCAGCGAGAAATAGTCGTCGTGAAAGCGGCGGCGCTCTTGGGGCAGGTAGAGACCTGCCGCCTCGTCCCATACCTCGACATCCTTCATCAGGTAGTCGTTCTTGGAGTAGCTGACGCCCACCGAAGGACGGATAACCAGACCATTGGCCATTGACCATTGACCACTGAGATCGGCCTTGTGCGTATGGTACGACCCTACGCCGTACGACGCCTCCAGATAGTCAGACTTCTGGCGATGCGTCACAATGTTGACGGCGCCGCCAAGTACGTCGCTGCAAAGCCACGACGGCACAACGCCCTTATAAATCTCAACATAGTCGACCATACCCACCGGCATATTGGCTATCGTCACTCCAGAGCCTTTCGTGTCGAGGGGAACACCGTCGATGAAGTAGCGCACGGAACTGCCCGACATGCCGTTGATAGACAGCTCGAAGTCGGAACCGATACCGCCGTCTTCGCGGATTTTAACGCCTGTAGTACGGTCAATCAGCCCGCTGAGCGAATGGATGGAGCCAACCTGCGAGCGCACGTCGATGGCGTTTACCGACAGGGCGCCCTCGCGCAGCTTCTGCGTCTTCGACTTTCCAGTAACGGTCACGTCGCTCAGGGCCACGCTGTCGCGCATGTGGCTCTTCTTCGGCTTCCGCGTCTGGCCGTTCACAGCCATACACAGCAAGCAAACCGCAATCGTAAGCAGTTGTCTCATTCTACTTGGTAAAACTTCTTTCACATCCACGCGCCTTATTCCCGAGACACGTGGGCGGTAATATTGCTCTGGCAGGTCTCCTGGCTCTCCCCAAAAAGTCCACCTTCCCAACAAGTAAGTGATTTCAATTTTTCAATTTTTCAATTCTTCAACTTTTGTTGTCAGTGGTTATGTTCGGACTTTTCACAAGGGGATGACAGTAGCGGGTACTGCTCAGGATTCTCACCTGATTCCCTTTTATGCCGGAGTGGAACACCCCGTCATCACCAAAACGGCTGCAAAGTTACACATTATTTTCTAAATACGCACCAAAAACCGCCAAAAATTGCATCCTCGCCCCAAACGTAACCCCCTTTCTCCATCGGTTATCTAACCGCTTGTAAAAAACGCCCCAACGTATCCCAGTAAGGATGACGTTGGGGCGTTACTTTTCTTTAAGGTCTTCTCTTACTTAACCACGACCTTTTTGCCGTCGATGATGACGACACCCTTTTTCGTGGCTTTAGCCTTGCGGCCGCTGAGGTCGTAGCGCTTGGCAGTGGCGTTGGCGGGTGAACTGCCGACAGCGCCGATGCCCGTCGTGCCGACGATG
>CADCET010000019.1 GCA_902800495.1 uncultured Prevotellaceae bacterium | reverse complement strand
TGCCGAATGGCGGTGCAAAGATACGGAGAAAGACTGGACGGTGCAAGAGCCTGACGGGGGCTGACGGAATCCTAACTTGTCAAGTGGCTGACAACCAGCGCCGTATAAGCCGTCCTGACGGCTGCCGTCCTTTGACGCCTTTCGCTTCTATTATAATGTGTCCTGCGGTTTGCCCGCAGGAGCTCGCTCTTCGCGCATGCATGCGCGTGCTTCAGCCGAAACGTCGAACGCAGGTAACACCCGGCGCACCGCCCACTGATTATCAGACAGTTGCAGCGCCAGGTAGTCGCACCAATACCCGCACCAACACCCGCACCTGCAGTTGCACCAATCCCTTCCGCCAATGTTTCACGCCCAAAGCCAAAAACGTACAAGCCGCTCGTGAAAATTTCCCGGCCGCTCGTAAAAAAATATCGGCCGCTCAAAAATGTTTCACGGCCTCTCGTGAAAATTTCACGGCCTCTCGTAAAAATTTCACGCCGCGAAATTTTTCTGAGAGGCTGTGAGGTGGTGTAAGCATTGGTGCGACTACTGGTGCGACTTATACCTTGACAGAAGTATACTGTCATTCAGTCAGTTAAGTGCCAGGTGTAAGAGGTGTCACCTATTGTTTTTTATAGTTAGTTAGAAAGTATATCCTGTTTTTCTTGCGGAAGAAGGTGAACGTGGTTGGGCAAGATGCCCGTGCCACTTGTCTTACGTGCTTGTCTGGGCATTGCTATTGCAATTAGTTGCTCCAAAGGTACGAAATCTCACAATGCCAAAGCATAAAGCATCCTATTATGATAATTTGTAACAGATCAGACTCCCCCAATCTACGCTTCGCTGTTTCCCCATTGTTTACCCCGGAAAGCGATAATTTTAGCCGTTTCTTTTGCCGTTTACCGAAAAAGTTGTAACTTTGCAATCGGAATCTAAAACAAACGCTATGACAGATAGCTTAAGTAAAGTATAATATTTGTCACACGGGGACTCTGCCCCGTTGTGAAACAGTGTTTTATACAATAGGATTATATGGAGAGAAATGAGTTAATCAAATTGTTGACAAACAAAGTTAAGTCCTTCCCAGATATTGGTATTCATATCAATGACAATATTGGTGGTATGGAGTTGTGTGGATGATTATTATTTTGCGACAAGAGACACTGACAATGAACGAAAACCAGAAACTATACTCTGAGTGGGAAAGTGATTTCTATCAATACCTTTCGTCACGTGAAAGCGGTGTTAACAAGCACTCCTGTACAAACTATATTGCCTGGATGAAGCATCTCTCCAGGAATTATATCATTAATCATGAAATTGATGAGGCCACTATTGACAGCATCATAGAGAGTGAGAGTCGGCTTCAGCCCACACGTGCCATTTACACAAAGCGGCGCGACCTCACTAATTTCCGTTCTTGCTTACGAAAATTCGTTCAGTTCATTCATTCAGACTATGTGGAAGCGCAAGCCAACTTGCTTGACAAAGCCGAGCAACAAGTAAGAGAAAGCAAGATTATTACCGCTACAGAAAAGGAGGCCATCATCAAGGCCAGAGTGGAACAAGGAGTTTTTCGTCAGCAATTGATAAAGATGTGGAAAGGCTGTTCAATCACACATTTCGAAATGCTCGACGTCTTGATGGCATCGCACATAAAACCTTGGCGAGATAGTACTAATGAAGAACGGCTTTCTGTATTTAACGGTCTTTTGTTGTTGCCTAACTATGACAAGTTGTTCGACAAGGGATATATCTCTTTCAACAGAAATGGCAGAATCGTCTTTTCACGTTTTTTCGAGCAGCCTGAACGCGATGCACTTGGCATCAGCCCAGAAACTAAGCTCATCCGGGTAGAGCCTGCCCACTTACCGTTTTTGGAGTATCACCGGGAGAATTGTCTTATACATTAAACTGATAACACATGCTCAGAATGATGACCAATAATAATAAATTTGTAATTGTCGGTATGAATGACTTCAACAATCAGATTCGTTTTGAAGTTGGTCATACCAAAGAAGAGTGGAAACTATTATGTGCGAAATACCACACTGGAGCACCGTTAGAAGATGTTTATTGGGATTTCTGCATTGAGGATATACTGACAGGCGCAGTCGAACCAGATTCCGATATATCATATTGGCTCATAGATGGGAGATTATACGAAGTCCCTAACATTTATTAAGCAGTTATCAGATAATCACACACGATGATGAGTGTAGTATCTTCGCCACTCAGCTCTGATATGGCGAACGGAAGGACTGGCGAGAAGATGGAGACCAGAGGAACGCCTGAGGAGGCGGCTATCGCTGGTTTAATAGATACTTTCTCTTCGAGTTCATATACTATAACTTCAAGGGGGAAGGATGTTTTGAATGAGTTTGGAGAAGATATGACTCTAGATGATTTAAGAAATTTGCCAGAATTTATAGCGACACAGATTAATGCGACAAATGATGACTTTGTTTATGTCAAACCCCATATACGGAGTGGAAAAAAAATAAGTGCTTATGTTGCACATAAAAGCAATTTTAATTCCAAGAATCCTAATGTGGAAATTGAATTCTCCGAATCATATAGGGAGAAATTAAAATCTGAAAGCAAATCGTAGACTAATATGATTTATGTGGCAAGCAGTTGGCGAAATCAGTTTTACCAAGAAGTTGTAGAGAAATTGCGAGAAAAGGGCTTTGACGTTTACGATTTTCGCAATCCGCCATCGGGCGACCCTGGATTTAAGTGGAGCAGCATTAGCGAGAACTATACGGAATGGTCGCCACAGCAGTATCGTGATATGCTGCAGCATAATAAAGCGGTAAGACAATTCCATAATGATATTGAGGCGATGGAAGCTTGCGATACGTGTGTCTTGGTATTGCCTTGTGGGCGTAGTGCTCATACTGAGGCAGGATGGTTCGCTGGGCGTGGGAAATTAACGATTGCATATATCCCAGAAAAACAGGAGCCGGAGCTGATGTACAAGTTGTTTAATAAAATTTGTTGCTCATTGGATGAACTTATAAATGCACTAAAATAATGGATATAATCACACCACAACACCGTCATAAGAGGATGTCGGCCATACATTCGAAAGACACCAAACCAGAAATGATTGTACGTAAGGGGTTGTGGAAGCGAGGTTTTAGATACAGGTTGAACCATAGGCGATTACCAGGACATCCAGACTTGGTGCTAAAAAAATACAGGACTTGCATCTTTGTGAACGGGTGCTTCTGGCATGGACATAATGTGGCGCTGCCACAAATGAAAAATGGAGAATGGATAATTGACAATTCTGAGTGTTGTAAGATACCGAAGACCAACCGGGAGTTTTGGGTAGCGAAGATTCGCAGGAATAAGGAGCGCGATAAAGAAGAGCAACGTAAGTTGGCTGAAATGGGCTGGCATTGCATTACGGTGTGGGAATGTGAGTTGAAGCCATCAAAGCGAGAAGAGACATTGGACTCCATCGCTTTTACCCTGAACCATATCTGGTTACAGGATCATAGAGCAAAGACGATTCCTTATTCGAAGTTGGAAGAAGACATACAAATGCCGATGGCAGCAGAAGAGTAACTTTGCAACGATGAATAAGAGAATCTGCATGGGGCTGCTAATGGTGACGATACTTATGAGTTGCGCAACACAGCAGGAGCGAACCGAACGGGCTGCACAGCGACAGATGCGTTTCAGTTAACTCTTCCTGAATCTTCGGCGAGCCGAACTGCTGGAGACCGAGACGGATGGACTTCATCATGAACGCCATGTTCAGTGCAGATTATCCCAGATTTTTGGCAATGCACGCAACTATGCGTACCTTTGCAGCGATTTTTTAAATATGAAAGTTATGAAACCAAGAACGATTATCGGAATTATTTTGTGCCCCCCACGTCAACGTCGAAGTGAAGATACGCAGTTTCATCGGCGGCATCGGCAATCACGCTACACATACTGCCGACCCGAAAGCCCCTACCCTCCACATCGTCGCTAACAATTTTTCGGCGGCGTAGACGTTAAGAACTGACGTCACTGTTCGTTGTTAGTCTCGTTTTATCTGACAATCTTTCGTCCGCTCTTGATGAAGATTCCGTGCCGTAACTCTTCTAACCGTCGCCCTTGGAGGTCATAGGTCGGAGCGGTCGCGGTGTCTGAGGTAATATAGCGGATGGCTGTGGTGCTTTGGGCGATAAGTTCGGCCTTTGAGACGGTGTAGATATCACTTTCTGTGTATATAATTAGACGGTCGTGATATTGCTGCAGATCGTTCACTCTGTCGAGTTCCCTCATTGACTCCATTACTTGCGACTCATGCCATGAGCGTCCGCCATCGGTGGAGCACATCATTTTAAATCCTTCTCTCCCTCGTCTATCGCCTCAATGCCACCCGCAGCAAGTACAAAGGCACTGGTGCAGGCAAGGCTGTGATTGAGCGAATGCAGTGATGCTTGCGTCGACAAAGATGTTTCGCATGCAATGCCATTCGTCACAGAATGATGCAAATTATCCCAGATATTTGGTAGTTCCTGAAACAATTCGTAATTTTGTAACGTCAAATGATTAAACAGAAGAAAGATGAAAGAAAAAGTATGCTTACTACTTCTGTTGGCTGTAATGCTGGCAGGATGTAGCATTAAACAAGAAAATCTGGGCGATGTCGCCTCAGAGTTTGCAACTGTTAACGACAGCGTTCGCGTACATTATAAGACCTATGGAGATGGCAATAAAACCATCTGCTTCGTTCACGGCTTCGGATGCGACCTCAATACATGGGAGAAGCAGTTCGAAGGACTGCGCGACGAGAAGGGACTGCGCCTGCTGTTCATAGACCTGCCTGGCTATGGCGAGAGCAGTAAGCCACACGTAGAGTACACGCTCGACTTCTTCGCCGAGGCCGTCAACGCGGTGCTGGACAAAGAGCATGTAGGGACTGTCGTCCTTGTAGGGCATAGTCTTGGCACACCTGTCTGCCGTCAGGTGTTGATGAGTGGCCGACAGGGAGATCTCGTCGATATAGATGGTGTCTATTGCTTTTACGACGGCACGGAAACGGCTGAATACGTAGAAGCCGTCAATCAGTTCGGTCATGCTTTCGACGGGCCAGATTGTAGCAAAGTCATCACAGGTTTTGTCAAATCGCTGGCTGGGTCTGAAACGCCACAGAGCATCACCGACTATGCCATGAGCGTGATGCCAAAGACGCCGCAGTATGTTGCATCGAGCACCATGCGTAACCTCGTGGAGCGCAAGTGGTGGTCGCAGCGTCCTTTGCATGGTCGGGTAATGGTCATATGTACACAGAACAGCGGTCTTGATCCTGACAATCGTCAAAAGATGGAACGACTATATCCCCACCTCGACTACGCCGAACTGACAACCTGCGGACACTTCATCCACATGGAACAACCCGAGATGTTCAACGAGAAACTGAAAACATTTATAAAAGAGTAAAAAATATGGAACAGAAATTTTGTCAGAGCTGCGGCATGCCGCTCACAAAGGATGTCCTCGGTACAAATGCCGACGGCACGAAGCGCTCGACCTCCGGTCGCTTGCTACCAACGGGACGCAAGAACGAAGATTACTGCATGTACTGCTACAAGGACGGCAAGTTCCTGCAGGATTGTACGATGGAAGAGATGATTGAACATTGTGCTCAATTTGTGAATGCTGTTAATGAAGGGTTAGAAAAACCTATTACCAAAGAGGAATACATCGGCATGATGAAATCGTATTTTCCCCAGCTTAAGCGTTGGCGCCAAACACTGGATGTGAATAACGATGAAGCAATGAATGCTAACCCCGCTTTAGCCGGCATTAAAGAACTCATTGCACAGATGGCCGACAAACTGCCCATCGCTTATATCTCGTCAATAGACCAAGAAGGTTTTCCTTGGACTAAGGCCATGCTGAAGCCTCGTAAACGCGAGGGTATCAAAACCTTCTACTTTACAACCAACACATTCTCAATTCGTGTGGCTCAATACAAGGTTAACCCCAAGGCCTCGATCTATTTCTGCGACGCTAAAGGTTTCAAAGGTATGATGCTGCGTGGTACGATGGAGGTGCTGACGGATGCTAAGAGCAAAGAGATGATTTGGCACAATGGCGACGAGCAGTACTATCCTGGTGGTGTAACCGACCCGAACTACTGCGTCTTGAAGTTCACCGCCACCGATGGCCGATTCTATAGCGATTTCTATCCACGTAGTTTTGTGATTGAGTAAATGATGAACAATAAAGCACTTGTCGTTATCGACATCCAGAACGACATCACCAAGCATTACCGCGACATCATCGGCAACATCAATGCCGCCATCGAATGGGCCACAGCCGAGGGGATGCACATTGTGTATATCAAGCATAATAACATTACAGCTGGCACGCGGACATTCAAGCCTGGCAGCAAGGGCGAGGAACTGGTGCCTGAAATGAAGGTCGTGTCAGACAACATCTTCGTAAAGACAAAGAGTAATGCCCTTACGAGTGAGGCGTTTTCTGCTTTCATCGCTGCGAACGGCATCAATGAGTTCTACGTAGCTGGCGCGGATGCTACAGGTTGCGTGAAATCGACGTGTTTCAACATGGCCAAGGCAGGCTTCATGGTGCATGTCCTCTCCGACTGTATTACCAGCTACGACCTGAAGAAACTGCCGGAGATGCTCGCTTATTATGAAAGCAAGGGCTGTGAGGTGAAGAAACTAATAGAGTACAAATGAATATCCTAATCATAAATAGCAAGCAATTATATGTGCTATAGAGAAGAAGCCATCGAATGTGTAAAGGATCATGTTCTCCAGATACATAGGCAAATATATGCCAAGTATGAAGGGAATTTTGATAGGATCTATACGGAAGGGTACAACAGCAAGTCCTATACGGGTAGGGTGATTGAGCCAGGAAAGATTTATGAACTGAGTTATCTGGAATGTACGTGCCCTAAAGTTAAATGTGGGCTGAGAAACCATCCGCAGCAATGTGAGTGCTCACGACAGAGCATCCTATATATCTTGTCGCAACTAGAACCGGACAGCCATTTCGAGGTTCGGATTGAGAATACAATTCTCAGGGGAAGCGATCGCTGTACATTCCTAATAACAAGGCATGAAGGTATTTATTATAGGAGAAAATGATGGAAACAGAAAGGATATTACTGCGCCCCTGGCGCGACAGCGATGCAGAGACGCTGTACAAATGGGCTTCCGATCCGGATGTGGGACCTCGTGCTGGATGGGCACCGCATCAGAGTGTGGAGGAAAGTCTGGAGATTATCCGCACAGTGTTTAATGATGCGCTGCACACATGGGCTATCGTTTTAAAAGAGACAGGTCAGCCGATTGGCGCTATGGGCTATGGCCCTTCGTGCGAGTGTGATTTGCCAGCCCGCGAGGGTGAACCGCTCATTGGTTATTGGGTGGCCAAGCCTTATTGGAATCAGGGCATTTGTACGGAGGCACTGCGCCTGATGTTAGAGCATATCCGACAGACGACGGACATCAAATCGCTCATCAGCGGTCACTTCGTAGATAATCCAGCTTCTGGTCGAGTAATGGAGAAGTGCGGCTTTGTACCCACGGGCGAGACCTGCATCGATGCAAACCAGTATCAAGGCGAGGGACGACCTATCAGAGTGTTGAGATTAGAACTAAGATGACTCAGCTGCCAAACGTCATCACGCTACTCAGGATTGCAGGCTCTTTCGGTCTGCTCCTTTGTGATGTGACGGGTGTGGTGTTTTGGATAATCTATAGTCTCTGCGGCATCAGTGACATTGCCGAGCGGAAGCAGTCTCAAAATCGCAGATAACGGCTCAAACTAAAAAAATCAGCTTTTTTTATGTAGTTTGAGCGGAATTAGCTATCTTTGCATCAGAGAATTGTAAATGATAGGATTGTACTCCTGATGATGTTTAATCATTTAAAACAATAAATCGAGAAATGAGGAAAACGATTTTCACCTTATTGATGCTGGCGGTGGCCATAGGAATGAATGCGCACGAGCTCTTGTCGAACGCAGAAGTAGATGCCCAGTGGCGCACGAAGGCCATCAGCGTGAAGAATGGCGGGCAGTCGCCCAACGTGGTGATGCTGCTCAAGGCTTTCAACAAAGCCCTGCCGACATGGGTGGTGGGCGAGGTGCTGAAGCTGCAGGAGAAACCACTCCCAGGCACGAAGCGCAATGGTACAGCCCTGCTGTTCGAGAACAACGAAGAAGACGAACTCCGCATTCTCCTCGATCCGAAGAACGGCTATGCCTGCTACGAGTCACTGACGGACGTAGACCAGATGTCGTGCTGTATCTGGCGGCGCACCAACGGTCACCGCATCTTCGCCATCAGCCTCTACGAGCAGCACGTGATGCCGCAGAACCTGCTCTGCTGGTACGACTACGACCCACAGACGCAGACGATGACCCCCGAACGCAGTCCGCTCGACGACTACAAGAAGCCATTCCCACAGATGGAGATTGGCTGGACACTACCACAGAAGGGCACCGACTTCATCATCAGAGAATACTCGCCCTTCTATCCTACCGTCAGTCGCATCTACACATGGGATGGTATGAAGCCGCAATTCTCAAAGATACAGCTGGAGGACTTTGAATATCAGGAGTTTGCCGACGGCGAGTGGGTACAGGCAAGCGGAGAGGGTTTCAAAGATGTGGCTTTCGTTGATCCGGACGGCGATGGTCATCCCCTGCTCTGTCTGAAGAAGGAGAAGGAATACGAGGATTCGGAGCGCGACAACATGCTGATCCTGGCAGAGTTCAAGGGCAAGATGCAGACGGTGGCTATCAGCAACGAAATGCACCGTATCCGGGGATTCTTCCACGCAAAGCCCGAGGAGGGCGCCCCCTGGACGGGGAAGGAAATCGTGGCCTATACCAGTGACTTTATGCATATCAACTATTTCGTGGTGCTGAAGGAAGGACTCATCAGTTATATCGTGACGGAGTCGCCTGTCATTGACGAGGATGGCGAAGAGACTGGATGGGAACCGAAAATCATTGGCTATGGTTCGAAGGACGAGAGCATCCACATCATCCACGCCAGTGTGGCGGATCATGTCCAGGTGGATCCGCAGTGGGTACCTTTTGAATTTGAAAGATGAATAAAGTGGATGATGAACATACTGATTCTCTCAGGAAGCCCTCGGAAGGGCGGCAATACGGATTTGCTCGTAGAAGCATTCGTCAAAGGTGCCTCGCAGAAGCATCATGTAGAGGTCGTCTCTGTACACGATTACAAGGTTAATCCCTGCATGGGGTGTAACGCTTGCTTTGTGAGCAAAGACAATACTTGTGCTCAGAAGGACGATATGCCGATCATCTACGAGAAGATGGCTCAGGCCGATATGCTCGTGATAGCCTCGCCAGTGTATTTCTACGGACTGAGTGCACAGTTGAAGGCCGTCATTGATCGCTGCCATAATCCCATCAGGGATACGTTCCATATCAAGAAGATGGCGCTGCTGCTTGTAGGTGCCGCCACACTTCCTGAACTCTTCGACAGCATCCTCGCGCAATACCAGCTCTGCCTGAACTTCTTCAAGTTGGAGGATGCCGGTCGTGTATTGGTTCGTGGTGTTAAGGATAAGGGCGACATCAAGAATACCAATGCCTTAAACGAAGCATTTGAATTAGGAAAATCATTATAAAAAAATGTGAATAGAATTAGCAACTATACAGGATGTTCCTGAACTTCAGGCACTGCAACACAAGGCCTGTGTTCCACAATGTACGACGCTGAATGTGCTGGACAAGGATAAGCGGGAGGAAGCTTTAAAACTCGTGAAAGCGGTTCCGTCCTCTGCGGTTATATGGTTACAGTTGTAACCTTTTATACTCCTGTGGATAGATTCTACCAGAGTGTTGAGATTGGAAATAAGATAAAACAATGAATTGATTACGACTCGGAGCGATGCTACTGGCCGTTTTCACCGTACCGTTCTCGAAGCGATTTTCAGCTCCCCAGACACCTGATGGCGAGCATGGTCAGGTCGTCGTTAGGTGCGGCACCATTGCGGTGCGACTCCACCGACTGGCTGAAGGCATCGACCACTTGCTTAGCTGTATCGGATTTCATCTGTTGCAACTTTTGTTGCAGGCGGTCGTCACCGTACTGCTCCTGTGCAAGGTTTTCGGCTTCGTTCAGTCCGTCAGTATAGATGAAGAGCAATTTGCCGGTGATACAGTCCAGCTCCTCACCCTCGAAGTCGATCTCAGGCCAAAGGCCGATAGGTGCGTTAGATTCTACGTTGATGAGCTCGCCGTCGAGCAGCGGAGGATTATGTCCAGCATTGCAGTAGTATAGATGTCCGGTGGTGAGGTCGGCTTCGCCAATGAACATGGTGACGAACATGCCGTTGTCGTTGTTCTCCGAGAGCTCGTTGTTCATGCGGTTGGCAATATCGTTAGGCTTACGCCGTTCCTTGGCCATGGCACGGAAGAGGCGGATGGCCTGCGTCATGAAAAGAGAGGCGGGAACGCCCTTGCCGCTGACGTCGCCAAGGCAGAAATAGAGTTGATTGTCGATGATTTCAAAGTCGTAGAGGTCGCCGCCCACTTCCTTAGCGGGGGACATCAACCCATAGAGGTCGAGGTCGCTGCGCTCTGGGAAGGTCTGTGGTATCATCGACATCTGAATATCGCGGGCGATACGCAGCTCGCTCTCGATGCGCTCCTTGACAGTGGTCGTCTCCTCCAACTTGCCGTAAGCATCCTCCAGTTTGTGGTAGGCCTGTTGCAGTCGACGTGCTGACAGCTGGCGGCGGTAGAGGTAGAAGCAGAGGAAGACGATTACGAGCGAGGCGATGGTTCCTATAGCGACCATCAAGATATGATGGGCGTGCTCTTTCTGCTCTTGGGCATGCATCTTCGACTGGTATTCGCTCAGCTGCAGGTTCTTGTTGTGGGCTTCTAAGCTGTCGTTCTCTAATTGCATGGTGGCGTTAGCCAGTTCTGCGTCGCGGTTCTTCAGCGCCAGCATCAGGGCTTCTTCCTCTAACTGTTTACGTTCTATCTCGTCGGCCGCCATGTCGAGTTGCATCTGCTGGTTGTGCAGCTTCAGCTCCTTCGCTTCGAGTTCCACACGCCCCAGGTCCATAGCGGCGGTCATCTCCATCAGCAGGTGGTTGTTGCGCACATTGTTGACGGAGTCGCGCATCTTCCAGTATCTCAGTTGATCAATGTAAGCGTTTCTATAATCTCCCATGCGTTTATAGATAAGGTGACGCATGTCGAGGCTAAACAGCGGCGATAACTTCTTGCAGAGGACGAGTGCCTCATCATACTGATGGTCGTTGATTTTTCGCCACACTGCAAGGGTACGTCCGTGGGCATCGTCGTGTCCGTAGGCCTGCTTGGCTTTCTCGCGTTCCCCCCAGACGTAGTCGAACTCCTTTTGGTATTCAGCCGCATCCTTGACATGATAGTAAGCCGTGTCCACCTTACTCAGACAGATAACCGACCAGGCATTCAGCCTGTGCATCGCGCTGATGTTAGGTTCCTTCAGTGCTCTTTCGGCATCGATGCAGGCTTGCTGGCACTTCCTGTTGGTCAGGCTGATTTTGGCCAGCTCTATCCATGAGGCCGCGGCGCTCTCGTTGGGGAAGTTCTCGTGCAGATAGCTGATGGCTTTCCTGAAGTTCTGGATACCCTCCTGATAGTCGCCCATCATGGTCTGTATAGTGCCCATCACATGGGTACCTGTGTAGATGCCGAACTTGTGGTCGTGGTTCAGGGCATACTGCTGCATGTCTTTGGCGGTCAGCTGCCCCCTGTTGCGCTGCTGGTGGTTGGCGAAATAGAGTGCCTGATTGGCCCAGGCCTTGTAGAAGGTGCGCTCGTCGCCGGCCTTCTGGGTAGCCTCCTTCAGCCGGTTGGTAACGTCGATGAAGGCCCCTTCGTCGTTTTTGTTGTAGAGCTGGTACATCTGTTTCTGCAAATGTCCGATGTCATCAGCACCGACCGGCTGCGCCCACGTCCGGAGCGTGCCAGAAATGAGAAACAGAATGAGAAGGATAAGCTTTGCCATAACCTGATGATCTACATAATTCAGTGGCAAATGTAGTAACATTTTATTTAATATCAAAATTATATACACAAAAAATGTTCAACGTGTCTATATTATTTTGCAGAATCCCCAACTTTCCGTAATTTTGCAACGTCAAACAAACAAATAAGATAAGAAATGACTCAGCTGCCGAACATCATAACGCTGTTCAGGATTGCAGGCTCTTTGGGTCTGCTCCTTTGTGATGTGACGGGGGGGCTACCTGACCTTTGCTTACGGTAAACCTGACCTTTGCTTACGGTAAACCTGACCTTTGCTTACGGCAAACCTGACCTTTGCTTACGGCAAAGGTGGGGTTTGCTTACGGTAAAGGTGGGGGTTAGTCCTTGAGGCGCATGAGGGCCATGCCGATAGCTATCCAGATGATTTCGCGGACGCGGCAGATGATGCTGACGAAGATGCCGAGGGCGGCTGAGAGTCCGAGGGCTGCGATGGAAAGGACGAAGCCGCCCTCCTGAACGCCGAGCTGCATGGGCAGGAAGCCGATGAGGTTGGCAAAGAGTGTGGTAAACGAGACGATGAGGATGGCGTGGAGATAGGTGATGGTGAGGCCTGAGAAGCCGCCTCCGCAGTCGATGCCGAAGAGCAGCAGCATGAAGAACACTTCTGAACTCTGTACGATGCGCGAGAGGTATTCTAACAGCAGACTGTAATAGAAGGCTCGCTTGTCGTCGGCGTGAAGGGCAGCAATCTGCTGGTCGATGTTGTGCAGCGCTTCGGCGTGACTCTCGTAGAAGCGCTGACTCCAGTTCTTAAGCCCCGGTATGTGGCCTATCCAGCGTATGGCCTTCACGACGAGTCCATTGCGATAGCCTCGCGAGAAGATGTAGAACGCTATGAGGCAGAAGACGATGATGATGCCGAGGACTGTGGCAATGGCGGTGTTGATGGGCAGGTCGCCTACGGTAGCGAGAGCGAGGTAGATGAAGATGCTTGAGAACCAGAACCAGAAGTGTGCGAAGAAGTGCATCATAGCGTAGAGGATAACGCTCGACGTGGCGTGCTGGTTGCCAACGTTCTTCGACAGTTCCAGGATGCGATATGGTTCGCCGCCGAGTCCTCCTACGGGTGTGGCGTAGTTCAGGGCGTAGCCGGTGATGGTAAGGCGGTATACCCGCCATAAGGTGACGTGCTCGTCGGTGCCTCTTGTCTTGCTGCGGATGATGGTGTACCACGACCATGCATTGATGGCGTAGATGACAATCCATACGCCGATGATGGGCAGCAGCCAGTAACCGGCGTGACAGAGATGCTGCCACAATTCGACGAAGCTGACGTCGAATGTAAAGAGCATGACGACGCAGGCGAGGACGCCGACGACGAAGAAGAGGTTGTTGAGTCGCTGCTTAGTCCACTTCATAATTGTTCGGCCATCTGGCGGCAGAATGACTCGTGGCGGTGGTTGACGTACTTGTAGAGCAGTCCCATGACGATGATTTCGAAGAGGAAGAGACAGACGGGTACGTCGAGCAGGCAGAAGAGGAAGAGCCAGAACTCGCGGAAGTTGAAGGTGAGGAGTCCGTTCCAGAAGATGACGGGCAGGGAGCGTCGGCGGAAGTCCTCGCGGACGTCGGCGGGAATGGCGTCACTGCTGCCGTACTTCTGGCGTAAGCGTGCCATAAGTCGCTGAAACTGTGGCGTCACCTTCTCCTGCTTACGGGTGTAGTCGACGTAGGAGCGCTGGAAGAGACGCTCGTAGAATGGTGCGTCCTTGGGCATCTGGTCGTATAGCTGCTGCTGGCGCTCGGAGTTGTCGAGTTCGGCCCCCTTCTCGCCCTTCAGAAAGAAGAGGTGTACCTGAATGTAGTAGTCGGCCAGTCGCTGCTGTCCGGCAATTCCTGCTATACCGGAGATAATGCCTAAGACAAGAACGACGGCTGTGGCGATGAGGGCGTTCTGCGGTGTGTCGTCAATGCCGAGCCACTGGAACTCAAGGTCGTGATGAAGATAGAATCGCCAGACAAGGGCAACGTAGATGGGGAAAAACCACGTGAAGCCCGCCACGCCGTCGAGTATGCGGCCTATGCGGCTCTTCTTGCCTGTCATGCGTGCCAGCTGACCGTCGGTGCAGTCTAAGATGTCGGCTACCATCAGCAGCACCACAGCTAAGATGTTGTAAACAAGTCCCGTAGTGCCACCGTAATAGAAACTGCCGCACCCGAAGAAGATGGCGCTGGCAGCACCGACAAACATCGAGAGTATTGTAACGGTGTTAGGATGGATGTCGAACTTGGCGAATCCCACAGCACAGTAATAACACAGTGGACGAATGACATGAAGGTCGAGCCAATCTTCGGTCTCAGCCGACTTCAATGTTGCCCTATATTTCTCGTTCATTGCTGTTGCTGCTGGAAAACACGTTTAATAGTATCGCAGACCACCTGTGTCTGCTCGCGGCGTCCCAGGGTGATGCGCAGACAGGACTCAAGTCCCGGGTCGCCCATGAACTTGATTTTGTAGTCCTGAATCTTCAGGGCTTCCATCAGGCGCTCCTTGATGTCTATGGGGTACTTGATAAGGATGAAGTTGGCCACCGACTTGTAGACCTTGAAACCGGGCAGCCCGCCGAGTTCCTTCTTGTAGAGCTGTCGTCCCCACTCCATCTCTTCGGCCACGTGGCGGTAGTGCTCGTCGCTGTCGAGGGCAGCCAAGGCGACGGCCTCGGCGAAGCGGTTGAAGCCTAAATACTTGTTGGAGTAGCTGAGGAACTGGTCGTGCCCCTTGCCGATGAAGCCGAAACCGCAGCGCAGGCCGGGCAGTCCGTAGAACTTCGACAGGGTGCGCGAGATGATGAGGTTCTGGTACTTGTTCACCAACGGGGCAATGTAGTCGGTATCGGTGGTGATGAAGCTGGCGTATGCCTCGTCGACGAGCACCATCGTGTCCGTCGGGATGTTCTCCATGATGCGGCCTATCTCCTCAGAGGTGAGCGAGTTACCCGTAGGGTTGTTAGGCGAGGCCAAGAGGAGCATACGGGGGTGAATACGGTTAGTATAGGCAATCACCTCGTCAACGTTGTAAGCAAAGGTGTCGTCGGTCTCGTAGAGAGGGTACATCTCGAACGTACCGCCACACTCGGAGGCTACGCGGTTGTAGTACCACCATGAGAACTCTGGGATGAGAATCTTCTTGTTGTCGCCCTCCATCAGGAAGTAGTGGATGGCATTCTTCAGGATTTCCTCGCCGCCGTAGGCCAGCAGCACCTGCTCCTCGGGCACGCCATAGATCTCGCTGACGCGGACGGAGATGACACTCTTCTTGCCCTGGTCGTAGATGCGGGTATAAAAACACAAATCCTTCGGATCAAAATTCTTCACGGCATCAAGCACTTTCTGGCTTGGTTCGAAGTTAAACTCGTTTCTATCAAGATAATTCATGATGTCTTTTTTATTGTTGTTTTCGTTTTGAGGGTGCAAAATTACTCATTTTTGTCGAAACTAAAGCACTATTCCGGCATTTTCTCTGTATTTTTTATACATTAATATAAAAACAGGCGCGCATAAAGGCGTAGATAAGCGTCAGCATGAGCACGGTGACGACGACATCGACGTCGACACGCTGATAGCCCGCCAGGGTGTACTGCGACGAAATGTAGCGCCCCGTGTGGTTGTGACGGCTCTCGACGCGGCGATGGAAGAGAAACACCATCGTCCCCACGAAACCGCCCCAGAGCAGGCCGCAAAGGATGTCGCCGGGGAAGTGGACGCCTAAGTAGAGGCGCGTCCAGCAGTTGACGAGCGACCAGCCGACGAGAGCCACTGTCAGCAGGCGGCTACGCACCAGGAGGCTGAAGAAGACGGCGATGCTGAACGTGTTGGAAGCGTGGGCCGAGAAGAAGCCGTACTTGCCGCCGCGATAGCCGTTAACCACGTCGACCTGCCAGCCGATGACGGGGTCGTGGGTAGGACGCCAGCGTGCCACAAGGGGCTTGACAAGCCCGTCGTCGACAGCACCGGCCAGCAGATAGCACAGGGCGGCACAGCCCACGATGAACACGATGCTGCGCGTGGTACTGTTGTTCTTCATCACCAAGAAGAAGAGGGCGATGTAGAGGGGAATCCACGTGGCAGCAGTCGTCAGAATCTTCACCACCCCGTCAAGGTAGAGCGAAGGACTGCCATTGACCTGCAACAGCAACCAGCGGTCGAACTCTATCAGCGTTTCCATCATATAATCTCGATTTGTGACGTTTCAATCCAGCCCTCCTTACCGTCGGCCAGACGGATGCGTTTCCACTGGCGCATGGTGCCGTCGGTAATGTCAACACGCGTGCCCTCATGGAGTATGAAGAGGTCGGTGCCCTGCTCGGCGGGCGTGCTCTTCACGGTGACGGCAGGGGCCATGATAATAGCGCCGCTGCGACGGACGAAACTCTGCTTCTGGGCGTAGGCAAAGAAGTTGGCAGCCACGAACAGCACGAGCATGGCCAAGGCTCCGAAGAAGCCCACCTTACGCATCCACACGGGCGACGCGAAGAGGTAGAGCAGCGCCAACACGATGGCTACGGCAAGGGCTATCAGCGCCATCTGAGCCCAGCCGTCGACGCTGGTCAGATTGATCAGCGAGTGATACCAGGTGACGAAGAACATCTCCGACTCGGGCGTAATCTTGTCGATGGTCTTCGAGCGGGCCATCTGCAGGTTGAAGCGCACGTCGGCATCGCCCGGTGAAAGGAGCAGGGCACGCTCGTAGTTCAACACAGCACGGGGCATTTCGTCCATACGGTAGTAGGCGTTACCCAAGTTGTAGTAGAGGGCGGTACTTACACCCATCTTCAGCAGAGCCTCGTAGTCCTTGACAGCCTGCTGGTAGTGGCCCTGGGCATAGGCGCTATCGGCCTCAGCCTTCGTCACGGCGGTGGCCGTCAGGGGCAGCAACAGCAGCAGCAGCAAGATGGCTGCCGACTTGGCCGAGCGCACTTTCTTCATCGTCGTGGCTATCTGCGTGATGGCACCCATAGCCGCTTCATATACCTTATTCATATTTCCCTTGACATCGCCAGGAGCATAGCGCGCAAACTCGCACTCGTCGATAGCGCCGATAAACTGCTGGATGGTGTCGGCAGACACCTGACGCGACTCTAACTGCTGACTGATATTCTCGCGCGACAACTGCTCGACGGGGATGTTCAGCTTGTCGCCAACAAAGCCCCACAAGGCGCGCAGCACCTCGTCGTAGAAGGCCGACGGTTGGCCGTCCTTCATCAGGCGGGCAGCCTTCTTCAGGCGCTTTGTAGCCACCTTGTTGGCACGTCCGGCGCGCTTGCCCACGATGTCGGCATTCTCAATAGCCCGCTGGCGGAAGATGACGAAGAGCGAAATGAACGTCAGGGTCAAGAAGGCGAGAGCTATCCAGTAGCCCGTGCTGCCGAAGAAGAAGTCGTCGAGGGCGTGCTGCTCCGTAGTGCCCGTCTTGATGTAGCGGATGTCCTTGTTTAGCAGTTTCAAGTCTTCCTGACCCGTGAAGTCGCTCACGGTCGACGAACCGCCAGCACCTTTCAGCACGTTCAGCGTGAAGCCCTCGGTCTTGACGGTCTTGTAGCTGTTGGAGCCTGTATCGTAATAGATGAACTCCACCGGTGGAATCTCGTACTTGCCCTGGTGACGGGGCACGGCTAAGAAGTCGTAGATCATAGAACCTTCAACGCCGTTGGTGGTCAGCTTCGACTTGTCAGTCACCTTGGCATCGTAGCGGTCGAAGTCCTTTGGAAATTCCACGACGGGCTGCTTGATGAGTTTCAGATTGCCCACGCCGCTGACGATGACACGCAGCTTGACAGCATCGTTAGCCTTTACCTCGGGGTTTTCCAACTGTGCCGAGATATTGAAATGGCCCACACCACCTGAGAAGTTGGCAGGACGCGTAGGCAGGGGGTCGACGTCGATCTCGATACCTGGAGCCTGTATCTGCTTCTTCACTTCGACATAGCCGGAACCTCCGTTGAAGAAAGCCTCGAAGGGGTCGATGTTGCGGTTCTGCTGGACGACGATGCCGTTGAACGTGATGCCGGGAATCTTCAGCTTGCCCGTTATCTGCGGGAACATAACATACTGCGACCACGTTACCGTACGATACGGACGACCGTTCACCTGCTCTATCTTGAAGCTTTTCTGCTGGGGCAGCGGCACTTCCTGCGTGTGGAAGCCGTTCAGCTCGGGCATCTTACCCTCAAGCTGTGTCAGGTCGACTAATGTATAGACCTTATAGGTCAGCAGGATGGGCTCCTGCTCGTGGACGCGCTTCTTGTTGGCGCTCACCCGGATGAAGAGGTCGGAACCCGAGATGGGCGTACCGGCAGCACGAGGCTGTGGCTGCACCTGCTGCTGGCGTCCCCCACCCTGCCCGCTCTGGGCCTGTCCTGAGACGGTAATCTTCAGTGTTCCCGAAGAGATATTGTTGCCGTCGGCCGTAATGTGGGCGGCAGGAATGGTGAACGTGCCATTCTTTACCGCCACGACGATATAGGTGAACGTGATAGACGACGACTGGCTGGTGTGGCCGTTGATAATCTGGAAACTCGACTGCGACGAACGGCTCGGGCCCATCAACACCTCGAAAGCATCGGGAATGTCACCAACGCGGAAGTTGTTGACATCCTGTGTATTGACCGTATACGACAGCCGGAACTGCTCGCCCACCGCAACATGAGACGGAGCGTTGGCGGTCAGCGTCTGGGCCATAGCCGCTACGACGGCCATCATCAGCCCAACAATAGTTGCAAATGTTTTTTTCATCACCAATTCTTCTGAATATTACGACGCTGGGGCTGCTGCTGTGCTTTCTTCATACGCTCCTGCGTCTGCTTCTCCTGCTGCATGGCGGCATTCAGCAGCTGCTCGGCATTCTCCTTGCTCATCTTAGGTTCCTGCTTCTGCTCGTCCTGCTGCTTGTCCTGCTGCTTCTGCTGGTTCTGCTTCTGCTGGTCTTGCTTGTCTTTGTCTTTCTGATCTTTTTTCTGGTCGTTCTTGTTTTCCTTGTTCTGGTCTTGCTGCTTCTTCTGCTGACGCTTGCAAAGCTCCAGGTTATAGCGCGTCTCGTCATCGTGGGGATTCAGACGAAGACTCTGCTTGTAGGCCTCGATGGCATCGCCGAACATCTGGTGACGCTGGCTGATGACACCCATATTGTGATAGGCCATCGACTTGCGGAGGTCGTTGGTCTCGACCTTCGTCGACTTCTCAAACTCCACCACGGCAGCAGAATCCTTGTTCTGCGCCAGCAGCGCGTTGCCGAGGTTGTAGAGTGCCTGCGCGTTGCGGTCGTTCTTCTCAAGGGCCTTACGATAGCTCACCTCAGCGGCGGCATAGTCGCCGGCGCGGAACTGCTTGTTGCCATGACGCACTAACTGGCGGTCAGTCTGAGCCTGGGCACCAAGGGCCAATATTGCCAGCATCAACGTGGCAACAGACTTGCGGCCAAACAACGAGAAGCGCTTCATCAGCGGGTTCTTGCTCTCAAGCAGGCAAACCTCGATAATCAGCAGCAGCAAAGCCAGGATAGCAAAGGCCTGGAACTGCTCGTCGTAGTCGCTGTAGATGGTGGTCTGCGTCTCTTTCTTCGACAGCTTGTCAAGTTCCTCGTCAAGCAAGTCCTGCGCACGACTGTTGTTCTCGACGTGGATATAGGCGCCACCACCGGCAGCAGCTATCTGCTTACACATATCCTCGTTCAGAGCCGACATCACGGTCTGACCGGTATTGTCCATCATATAGTCGCCCGTACCGGGAATGGGGATGGGCGAACCTTTCGTCGAACCTATACCTAACATATAGACGCGCATACCGGCCTTCTTGGCAGCCTCGGCAGCCTCGACGGCACCACCCTCATGGTCCTCGCCGTCGGTAATGACGATGATGGCCTTGCCGATGCCTTTCTCCTGCGTGAAGCTGTGGGTTGCCATCTCGACGGCACGAGCCACGTCAGTGCCCTGGGTGGCTATCATCGACGGGTCGATGTTCGACAGGAACATCTTTGCCGACACGTAGTCGCTCGTGATGGGCAACTGCACAAAGGCGTCGCCGGCAAAGACTATCAAGCCTATCTTGTCGTCGGTAAAGTGGTCGACAAGATTCTCAACCATCATCTTGGCACGATCCAGACGGCTGGGCGTCACATCCTCGGCACGCATGGAGTTGCTGATGTCGAGACAGATGATGGTCTCAATGCCTGTGCGCTTCTCGTGACTGATGCGGGTGCCCATCTGCGGACGGGCCAGCATCAGGATGAGCAGGGCCAGCGCACCCTCCAGCAGCCAGAACTTCACGCTGGGGCGCCAGCGCGACAAGTCGGGCATGAGTTCGCGTAACAATTTGGGGTCGCCAAACTTGCGCAGACGTTTCTTCTGGCGGCGACTGGTTATGAACCTGATGACTGCCAACAGCGGTATCAGCAGCAACAGATAGAGGTATATGGGGTCTTCAAATCTAAACATTATGGTATCCTCCTGAATACAGTTATACGCAGCAGCAGTTCCAGCAGCAACGCCAGCACGGCCACTAAGGCAAAGGGCTGGTAGACGTCGTACTTCTTGCTGTACTGCTTGACGTTGAGTTTCGACTTCTCTAACTGGTCTATCTCCTTGTAAATCTGATTCAACTCCTTGGTGTTCGTGGCACGGTAGAAATCGCCGTCAGTAGCACGGGCAATGCCGCGAAGCGTCTCGTTGTCAATCTCCACGGGAATGTTCACATACTGAACGCCACCGGCTACAGGCATCGGGTAAGGAGCCACCTTGTTGCTGCCCACGCCGACGGTGTAGACGCGTATGCCCAAGCTCTTGGCAATCTCTGCGGCGGTCATTGGCGAGATGTCGCCACGGTTGTTGGAACCGTCGGTAAGCAGAATGACGACGCGGCTCTTGGCCTTGGAATCCTTCAGACGGCTGACAGCATTGGCAAGGCCCATACCGATAGCCGTTCCGTCTTCGATAAGTCCACGGGCGGCAATGTCGGTACGCACGTTCTGAAGCAGATTCAGCAACGAGGCGTGGTCGGTAGTCATCGGACATTGGGTAAACGCCTCACCGGCAAAGATGCTCAGGCCGATATTGTCATTAGGACGTCCTGAAATAAACTCGGCAGCCACCTGCTTAGCCGCTTCCAGACGGTTGGGCTTCAAATCCTCGGCCAGCATCGACGTCGAGACATCCATCGCCAACATGATGTCGATGCCCTCGATAGTCTTGTTCTTCCACGAGTTGCGCGTCTGAGGACGAGCCAGCACGACGACAATCATGGCGAAAGTCAGCATACGCAGCAGGAGCTGCAACGGCATCAGGCGCACCTTCCAGCTCTTGGGAGCATAGCGGAAGGCGAAGGTGTCGGCCATGCGTATCGTCGGCTCGCTCTTCTTCCTGTATAACAGATACCATATTAAATAAGGTATCAGCAGGACGAGCAAAAACAGATATTCTTGATTGGCAAATTCCATTTCCTTTGAGTTAGTTCAATAATTGATAGAGTCCGTAGCAAATCATGCCCAACAGCACGGCACAGCCGACGAGAATGACCGTGATGACGGCTTTCAGCACGCGACGGGTCTTCACCGTCCGCTGGTCTGCCTCGGTCAGTTCGGGCTTCACCGCCTCCTCGGTAGGCATATTCTCGAGCTTCGTCTGGTTGATGAAGTCGATGGCACTCACCAGGTTGGCGTCGTTCTCGTTAATCAACGTCGAATACTTGGCAAACTTCACCAAGTCGGCGGTGGTAAACAGCTGTCGGAGCTCCTGCTTCATCGTGTCGGCAGCCTTGGCATCATCATTCAACGCACGCTCCAAACGCTCGATAATCTCAGAGCTGGTCATCTCCATGGCGTTGAAGCCGTAGCGATCTTCAATATACTTGCGCAGGGTGTCGGTCAGCTTGGTATAGTACTCCTTGGCATTCTCCGAGTTCTGCATCTTGTCGGCCTTGATCTGCTCAATTTCCTTCATGGCCTTCTGGTGAGGCAACAGGCGCTTGACGATGCGGATGCGCGTCACGATAGGCTTGCCGAAGCGTAACCTGACATAGAGATAATAGCATACGGCCAAGAGCAACAACAGCAGCACGCTGAGCCAGAACAACAGGCTCCAGTCACTCCATTGGAAGGGATTGTCCTGCACGTCCTTAGGGCCGAAGAACTTTTCTACATGAGTAGTATCAACTTCGATACCAACGACTTTCAGCGCAAGGCTCTTGCTTTTATACGGTTTACCGTCGACCTTGACGACGAAAGGCGGCAGATAGTAGAGCGTATCGTCAAACGAGGTTAGCGTGTAAACCACCTGACGGTCGACGAAGCAATCGTCCCTACTCTTGACGCCCACTTCGGTACTCTTCAGCACCTCGACACCAGGAATGATTTGCTCCGTAGGTTTGAAGACGGGAAACTCAGCCTTGGCACCCTCCTTCATCGTAGCCGTCACCGTGACGTGGGCCTGCTCGCCAATGAGTATCTCAATGGAGTCAATAGCAGCCTCAACGGTGACTTGCGACTTGGCGGTCAATACCGCCGCTGCCAGTAATATGAACAAAAACGTTCTTTTCATCATTAGCTTCTTTGCTTAAAGAGTCCTAACAGTTGCTTGACATAGTCCTCATTGGTGGCTATGCTGACGTTGTCGACATTGCTGCGGGTGAAGGTGTCCTGCAACTCACGCTGGCGGTTCATCCAGTAACGGCTGTAGGCCTGGCGAAGACTCTTCGACCCCGTATCGACATACTGCTCGAAACCAGTCTCGGCATCGACCACCTTCATCAGTCCTACGTTGGGCAACTCACGGGCACGCGGGTCGTACACCTGAATGGCAACGACATCGTGCTTGCGGTTACAGATCTGAAGCGACTGCAGGAAGTCCTGACGGACATAGAAGTCGCTCAGCAGGAACGCCGTCGTGCGACGCTTTTGGATACTCGACAGGAACTCCACCGCCTGACGGACATCGGTCTTACGCGACTCAGGATGGAAATCCAGCATCTCGCGGATGATGTAGAGGATGTGCTTACGCCCCTTCTTCGGCGGGATATACTTCTCAATCTTGTCAGAGAAGAACACCACGCCAATCTTGTCGTTGTTCTGAATGGCCGAGAAGGCGATGGTGGCAGCAATCTCGGTCACCATATCGCGCTTCATCTGCACTAGTGTGCCGAAGTCGAGCGAGCCGCTGACGTCGACCAGCAGCATGACCGTCAGTTCACGTTCCTCCTCAAACACCTTGACGTAGGGGCGATGGAAGCGGGCGGTCACGTTCCAGTCAATATCACGCACGTCGTCGCCATACTGATACTCACGCACTTCGCTGAACGCCATACCACGACCCTTGAAGGCCGAATGGTATTGTCCGGCAAAAACTTGTGAGCTCAGGCCGCGCGCCTTAATTTCAATCTTGCGTACCTTCTTTAATATCTCAGATGTTTCCATCTTCAATCTTTCAATTCTTCAATCTTTCAATTCTTCAATTCTTAGGGCACTTCCACCTTATTAATAATCTTAGAGACGATTTCCTCGCTCGTGATGTTGCTGGCCTCGGCCTCGTAGGTCAGTCCGATACGATGGCGCAGCACGTCGTGAGCCACGGCACGTACATCCTCGGGCACCACATAGCCGCGATGCTTGATGAAGGCGTAGGCACGGGCAGCCTTGGCCAGATTGATTGAGGCACGAGGCGAACCGCCAAAGGCAATCATATCCTTCAGTTCCTTCAGACCGTAGCGGTCGGGATAACGGGTGGCAAACACGATGTCAGCAATATACTGCTCAATCTTCTCGTCGATATACACCTCGCGCACCACGGCACGGGCTTTCAGAATCTCCTCACCAGTAGTAACGGGCTTCACCTCGGGCAGTCCGCCGGCAATATTCTCGCGGATAATACGCTTCTCCTCGTCGAGCGTGGGATAGTCAATGACAACTTTCAGCATGAAACGGTCCATCTGAGCCTCAGGCAACGGATAAGTTCCCTCCTGCTCAATAGGGTTCTGAGTAGCCATCACCAAGAAGGGGCTGGGCAGGTTGAAAGTCTCGCTGCCAATAGTCACCTGCTTCTCCTGCATAGCCTCCAGCAGAGCACTCTGCACCTTGGCAGGCGCACGGTTAATCTCGTCGGCCAGTACGAAGTTGGCAAATACCGGGCCTTGCTTCACTTGGAACTTCTCGTCTTTCTGCGAGTAAATCATCGTACCCGTGACGTCAGCAGGTAGCAGGTCGGGGGTAAACTGTATACGGCTGTACTTGGCGTCGATAAGCTGCGACAAGGTCTTGATGGCCAGCGTCTTCGCCAGTCCGGGAACACCCTCTAACAGGATATTGCCATCGCTCAAAAGACCAATTATCAAACTGTCTACTAAATGTTTTTGGCCCACAATAACGCGGTCCATACCCGTTACCAGATTGGTAACAAATGCACTTTGCTGTTCTATCCGGATGTTCAACTCACGGATATCAATTGATTCTGCCATAATGCTATTACTGATTATTTAATGATTTCTTCTTTTTCTTCCTCACTTCCAACTTAGGAATCTTCAACGTCTGGCCATCCTTCAGCACGGAACCAGGCTTCAAGCCATTGTATGCCTCGATATAGCACTCCATATTGGGACCTAAATAGATGTTGGAAATGCGCTTGATAGACTCGCCGCCCTTAACCGTCACCTCTAAAGAGGTGCCGACAATACGGTAAGCACCCGTACGAACGCGAGCGTCGGTCTGATCATAGTCAACGACCGGCTCCTCCACCTTCTTGACTTCAGACTCCTTTACTTTGGGAGGAGCGGCAACAGCTTTTTCAACCTTTGCCGTATCTGCTTTCGTTGTGTCAGCCTTGATGGGGGCTGGCTTGGTGGGGGCAGGCTTGTCGTTGCCACCCTTGTCGCTGTCTGTCTCGATAGAGTCAACAATCTCAATGATAGGATCTGGCTCGGTATCCGATGACGTTCCTGTATAGTATCCAATCAGGCATCCGGCTCCGAAAGCCAATACTACCGCCAATGGCCACCATAACTTACCGCGATTACGGCGATTATGCGACCCATCGTATTCGTCCGAATCTTCTTCTCTATGCCTTTTTGAATGATGAGGGATTCCTGAAACCATGTGTGAATGTTCATATTCTCTTTTATGTTCAGGCTCGGGTTCTGGAACTGGTTCTGGTTCTTCTAAGAGAATGGGGGCAGGCTCTGACTCAGGCTCAGGAATGGGTTCAGGTTCAGACTCTTGAATCGGTTCGGGCTCAGCTTCCGAAATCGGGTCAGGTTCAGCTTCTGGCTCTAGTTCTGAAATCTGTTCAGTTTCCTGTACATCATCCAGTTCTGGTTCAGCACCATCCTCAAAATCGACACCATCGTTCAGTACGACAGTCTCAAACTGCGAGAAGGGTTTGTTCACCAGTTCCTTCATGGTAGCATCAGGCGTGAAGGTTATCTTGTCGTGGCCTTCTATCAGCACACGTTCACCGGTATTCACATTAACACTCTCGCGAGAGTCAATATCTATCACCTTGAACGTGCCCAAACCTTTGATTTTCACTAAGCGGTCAGCAGCCAACCCATCCTTGATGACATCAAATATCACCGTAGCAAAGCGTTCAGCTTCTTTCTTCTTCAGCCCATTCTTTGTCACCAAGATGGCGGATAGTTCCTGTATCGATATACGCTCCATTACTCGGTTCCTCCATTCTTTAGTTGATCTTTCCACGTAGGACTGATCTTGAAATTCAGCGTCAGTTTCGGCGGCACCAGCATACGCTGACCTGTGGTGGGATTCATCATGACACGCTCCATCTTCTTCTTTACTTCAAAAGTGCCGAAATTCTGGACGGTCACCGTATTCCCTTCCTGAAACACGTCGCCCATAGCATCAATCAGCTGATACATCATCTTCTGTGTGACTTGTGATGTATAACCAAGACGCTGCGACAGTTCGCTTATGAATTGTTTATTGTTCATCAGTTATTTAGTATATTTCGTGGTTCCATAAATGTCAAACTCCTCTGCATCGGTCACCAGCACCTGATAGAACTGTCCTATCTGCAGATTTTCACTGGCCGGTATCAGCACCTCGGGGTCAACCTCTGGCGAACAGAACTCCGTGCGGCCCACAAAGTAGTCACCCTCCTGGCGGTCGATAATCGTACGCAAGGTCTGACCAATCTTCTCTGCCTCAATCTCGGCACTTATACGCTGCTGCACACGCATCAGCTTGTCGAGACGGGCCTGCTTCACGTCCTCGGGAACGTCGTCCTGATAATGGTCGCCGGAATAAGTGCCGTCCTCAGCAGAATAGGCAAAGGCGCCCATACGCTCGAAACGCGCCCACTTCGTAAACTCTATCAACTCTTGGAAATCCCCTTCCGTCTCGCCGGGGAAACCCACCATCAGCGTGGTACGCAGATGCAGACCCGGCATCTCGCGACGCATACGCTCTACCAGTTCGTAAGTCTCAGCCTTCGTCACATGGCGGTGCATACGGCTCAGCATATTGTCAGAAATGTGTTGCAGGGCGATGTCAAGGTATTTACAGACGTTCTTACGCTCACGGATAACGTCGAGCAGCTGCCAGGGGAAGTGTGTCGGATAGGCATAGTGCAGACGAATCCACTCCACGCCCTCGATGTCGGCCATCTTGTCGATAAGCTCGGCTATCTTCTGCTCGCCATAAAGGTCAATACCGTAATACGTCAGTTCCTGGGCTATCACCTGAAACTCCTTCGTGCCTCCCTTCACCAACTCTCTGACCTCGTCCAAAATCTCTTCCATCGGACGACTCTGATGCCGCCCTGTTATCAGCGGAATAGCACAATAGGCACAATGACGATCGCACCCCTCGCTGATTTTAATGTAGGCGTAGTGGCGGGGAGTAGTCAAGACCCTCTCCCAACCTCTCCCTGAAGGGCGAGGCGTAGTTACTTTTTCCGCTACAATTTCGTCTTGAAGGTAATCACTCCCCTCCATACAGGGAGGGGCAAGGGGGAGGGTCTTCAGGTCGCTGAGCAACTTCCTATAGTTAAACTTCCCATACCACCCGTCAACCTCTGGAATCTCTGCTTCAAGTTCTGCCAGATAACGCTCTGACAGACAACCCATCACATAAAGACTTTCAATTCTTCCTTCAGTCTTAGCCTGGGCAAACTCCAGAATGGTGTTGATACTCTCCTCCTTGGCATCGTTGATGAACCCACAAGTGTTGATAACGACAATTTCGCCCTGAGGGTCATCGCTATCGTGCGTACACCGATAGCCATTGGCCTCCATCAGTCCCATAAGCATCTCGCTGTCAACGAGATTCTTGGAGCAACCGAGAGATATGAAATCTATTGTCTTCAAAACAAAGATTTTTTATACCATAAAGAAAAGGCACGCAGCAAAGGCGCCACACGCCAATCCTATTACTAGTCCTTCGATAAAAGTTTTCTTCATCTTTTTTCTTATTGTTTAAATAGTGAATCTACGAACTCGCGCTTGTTAAACAGCTGCAAATCCTCCATTCCCTCGCCCAGACCGATGTACTTCACGGGCACTTTCAGCTGGTCGCTGATGCCGATCACGACACCACCCTTGGCCGTACCGTCGAGCTTGGTAATGGCCAACGACGATATCTGCGTCACAGCCGCAAACTGCTTGGCCTGCTCGAAGGCATTCTGTCCCGTAGAGCCGTCCAGCACGAGCATCACCTCGTCGGGAGCTTCGGGCAAGACCTTCTTCATGACGTCCTTGATCTTCTTCAGCTCGTTCATTAGACCCACCTTGTTGTGCAGACGGCCAGCAGTATCTATCAGCACCACGTCGGCACCATTGGCCTTGGCGCTCTGCAACGTGTCGAAAGCCACCGAGGCAGGGTCAGAGCCCATCTGCTGCTTCACCACAGGCACACCCACGCGCTCGCCCCAGATGCACAGCTGCTCAACGGCAGCAGCACGGAATGTGTCGGCAGCACCTAAATAGACTTTCTTGCCAGCCTGCTTGAACTGCCAGGCCAGCTTACCGATGGTCGTTGTTTTGCCTACACCGTTGACACCAACCACTAAGATGACGTAGGGCTTGTGGTCGCTGGGCAAGTCCCAGCTGCCGTTATCCTCAGCGTTGTTCTCTGCCAGCAGCGATGCAATCTCGTCGCGCAGGATTCCGTTCAACTCGCTCGTACTGACGTACTTGTCGCGAGCCACACGTTCCTCGATACGCTCAATAATCTTCAGCGTCGTGTCAACACCTACATCCGACGTGACAAGCACCTCTTCCAGGTTGTCCAACACATCGTCGTCAACCTTCGACTTGCCGGCAACAGCCCGCGCTAACTTGTCAAAGACGCTGGTCTTAGTCTTCTCCAGTCCTTTGTCAAGCGTTTCCTTGTTCTTTTTACCAAAAATACCAAAAAATCCCATATAGCTATATTAAAAACGATGCAAAGGTACGTAAAAAAAAAGGAAAACGCCAAAGAGCGGTCCCCTTTTTTCCCTAATTACAGAAACTTTCACAGTTTTTCAATATTTCCCCATTTCATCGGGATACAATCTAAGGTATAGACCCCTTCCTGTACAAATAACCCTATCTATCTGACGGTCATGTGGAAGCAACCTTGCTTGACTTCGTACTTGATATAACAGCGGCCTTGTTCACGCATATCGCGGAGAACTTCGGAGAGAACGAACTTCAAGGTGTCGTTACGCACCTGCCAGCGAGGCGGGCCATTGGGGTCTTCCACCGTTTCGTAACGATTGTAGCAGATGTCGAACGTTGTGCCATAAAGGTGACACGAATTCTCCGTGGCATTTCCGTTGAAACGGCGTAGGCGGGAAACGTCCTCCTCAGTACGCAGAACGCTGGTGACGATAAACCGATGCAGGGGCACACCTTTTACATATAAAGAGTCAAAGAAAGTCTGTCCGATGTCTTGCAACAGGATGGCGGCACGGGGCACCAGATAGGGAATACTCTGACGCAGAGGGTCTATATGATAATAAGGCGAACTGCCAATATACACCAATTCTTTCTTTCGGGCTTCGGCATCGGCGCGGTTCTTGACAGGCGTGACACCCCACTGACGCGCAGGAACGAGCTGCACGGCATTGGTATCAGGAAAAGCCTCCTTATAGCTGGGCACAGAAAGGATGCGATGAGGTTTCGCTGTCGCAGGCGACAATGTAACAGGTGATTCTATCTCTTCAACTTGTTCATCTTCAGAGGAAACAACGTTTGTAGTACCAGCCACTCTTGGAAACGTCCATCGAACAGCCGCAAGAAACAATGTGACAACAACAAACCCCTGTAAATATCTCTTTTTAGTCAGTTTCATCAAAAAAAATCCATTTCGGGTGCAAAGATACAATTTTTTTTCGTAACTTTGCCGAAAAATCGACGAAGTTACTCCGTCTCGGCTAAAAAAAGAATGAATTCTTTTGTTTTGCTCTCGACTTTTCGTAACTTTGCAAGCAAATTACAAATTTGTATACAGATTGATAGAGAAGCATATTGTACTTGAAGACATTGACACCGTCGTGTTTTATGGTGTAGGCAACAGTCATCTGCAAATCATCAGGTCGCTGTTTCCGAAGTTACGCATCGTGGCACGCGACAATGTCATCCGCGTCTTAGGCGACGAAGAGCAAATGGCAGCTTTCGAAGAAAATATTGAGGCCATACGCCGCCATGTCCTGAAATTCAATTCATTACGCGAAGAAGACATACTCGACATTATCCGCGGAGGGCGTTCTAAGGAAGTGCCCGACGATGTAGTGGTCTACTCGATGTCGGGGCGTCCTATCAAGGCCCGTTCCGAAAACCAGCAGCGGCTGATTGAAGCATTCAAGCAGAACGATATGGTGTTTGCCGTAGGTCCTGCGGGAACAGGAAAAACCTATCTGTCAATAGCTTTGGCTGTGAAGGCGCTGAAGGATAAGACAGCCAAGAAGATTATCCTGTCGAGACCAGCAGTAGAGGCTGGTGAGAAATTGGGGTTCCTTCCTGGCGACATGAAGGACAAGATCGACCCCTACCTGCAACCGCTGTACGACGCGCTGGAGGATATGTTGCCGCAAGTGAAGCTGCAAGACATGATGGAGAAGCATATTATACAGATAGCACCACTTGCCTTCATGCGTGGACGCACGCTGTCAGACGCAGTAGTCATTCTCGACGAGGCCCAGAACACGACACCAGCGCAAATACGGATGTTCCTGACCCGCATGGGCTGGAACACCAAGATGGTGATTACGGGCGACATGACACAGATTGACCTGCCGCGTTCGCAGAAATCGGGACTCATCGAGGCCCTGCATATATTAAATAATGTGGAGGGCATCGGTGTCGTCAATCTCGACCGTCGCGACATCGTTCGCCACAAGTTAGTGACGCGCATCGTCAACGCATACGAACAATACGATAAAGAATACAATAACAGCAATGAAAGCATTAACAAAGACTGAGTTCCACTTCGAGGGACAGAAGAGTGTTTATCACGGTAAAGTCCGTGACGTGTACAACATCAACGACGATCTGATGGTAATGGTGGCCACCGACCGCATCTCTGCGTTCGACGTCGTTCTGCCTAAAGGTATACCGTTCAAGGGTCAGGTGCTGAACCAGATAGCTGCCAAATTTCTGGATGCTACAACCGACATCTGCCCTAACTGGAAGTTGGCTACGCCCGACCCGATGGTGACCGTTGGTCTGAAGTGCGAAGGGTTCCGCGTCGAGATGATTATCCGCTCCATTCTGACTGGCTCCGCCTGGCGCGAGTACAAGAACGGTTGCAGAGAGCTGTGCGGCGTGAAGCTGCCTGACGGTATGAAGGAGAACGAACGTTTCCCCGAGCCAATCATCACACCGACCACCAAGGCCGACGAGGGTCACGATATGAACATCTCGAAGGAGGAAATCATTGCCCAGGGACTCGTCTCAGCAGAGGACTATGCTGTGATGGAGGACTACACACGCAAGATCTTCGCCCGTGGACAGGAGATTGCCGCTAAGCGCGGCCTCATTCTCGTCGATACGAAGTATGAGTTTGGCAAGCGCGACGGCAAGGTCATTCTCATCGACGAGATTCACACGCCCGACTCCAGCCGTTACTTCTATGCCGACGGCTACGAGGAGAAGCTGGCTAAAGGCGAGCCCCAGCGCCAGTTGTCGAAAGAGTTCGTTCGCCAGTGGCTCATTGAGCACGACTTCATGAACGAGCCAGGACAGGTGATGCCCGAGATTACTGACGAATATGCCGAGAGCGTGTCAGAGCGCTATATTGAGCTGTACGAGCACATCGTGGGCGAGAAATTCCAGCGCGAGACCAGCGATGAGGACATCGCCAAGCGTATTGAACAAAACGTCAGCAAGTGGCTCAAAACCAGATAATTGCCTATTAGTCCTATAGGTCCTATAAGTCCTATAGGTCTCATAAGTCTTATAAGTCCCATGTCTTACGACCAGGAAAAGATAAAGCCCTACAACGACGGCGAGAAGGCGGGTCAGGTGGAGCAGATGTTCAACAACATAGCGCCCACCTACGACACGCTGAATCACCGTCTGTCGTGGAACATCGACCGCCGTTGGCGCCGACGGGCCATCAGCCTGTTAGCACCCTACCAGCCAAAGACAATGCTTGACATCGCTACCGGTACGGGTGACTTTGCCATCTTAGCGGCTCACATGTTGCAACCTCAGCACCTCGAAGCCACCGACATCAGCGAAGGCATGATGGAAGTAGGCCGGTGGAAAGTCAGCGAGGCGGGACTTGATGCTATCATTTCCTTTCAGAAGGAAGACTGTTTGCAGCTGAGCTACGCTGACAACACCTTCGATGCTGTCACGGCGGCTTTCGGCATCCGCAATTTTGCCAATCTCGACAGCGGCCTGCAAGAGATGTGCCGCGTGCTAAAGCCGGGAGGGCACCTGAGCATCGTCGAACTGACGACGCCGCCACGATTCCCCATGCGGCAGCTCTTCCACATCTATTCGCATACGGTACTGCCTGTCTACGGACGCCTTATTTCCAAGGACAGTAGTGCCTACAGCTATCTGACCAAGACCATCGAGGCCTTTCCACAAGGCGAGCGTATGGTCGGCATTCTCCAGAAGGCAGGCTTCAGCGAAGCTACCTTCGAGCGACTGACATTCGGAATCTGCACCGTTTATTTTGCAACTAAATAACTTCAATAGGATAAGCTATGGATAAATATGGATTAATCGGCTACCCTTTAGGCCATTCGTTCTCAATCAGCTATTTCAACCAGAAATTTGCAGACGAAGGTATCAACGCGAAGTATGAGAACTTCGAGATTTCAAGCATCGACCAGTTACAGGAGATTCTTGACACAACCATCAACCTGCGCGGTCTCAACGTGACCATTCCTTACAAGGAGAAGGTTATTGAGTATCTCGACAGCATCACACCCGAGGCTCAGGCTATCGGTGCCGTCAACGTCATCCGCGTCTCCCACGAGGGAAAGAACATCAAGCTGAAAGGTTACAACAGCGACGTCATCGGCTTCACCCAGAGCATTGAGCCGATGCTTGACAAGAAGTGGCACAAGAAGGCGCTGATTCTCGGTACCGGCGGCGCATCGAAAGCCATCAACTACGGTCTGAAGTCGTTAGGCCTTGAGACGGTTTACGTCAGCCGCTACGAGCGTCCGGGCACCATCCAGTACGGAAGCATTACACCCGAGGTAGTCAAGGAGTACAACGTCATCGTCAACTGCACGCCCGTCGGCATGTATCCCCACACGGAAGAGTGCCCACCCCTGCCCTACGAGGCAATGGATTACCACACTATTCTCTATGACCTGATCTACAATCCTGACGAGACCATGTTCATGAGACGGGGACGCGAGTATGGCGCCGAAGTGAAGAACGGACTTGAGATGCTGCTCCTGCAGGCATTCGCTTCGTGGGAGTTCTGGCACGAGAAGTAACTTTTGAAGCATGAACAACAAAGCAACGAAAATCATGTTAGGGGCCGTCGCCACCATCTTGGCGATGTTCCTGCCACACATCATCGGCGCCGACAAAGCCATCGCCGAGCTACTACCTTATATATATAGTGGCACCTTCGGCACCCTGATAGCCAGCGGACTGCTGACAGACAAGAAGAACCGCGCAGAGCAACGCAGACTGTTAGGCGAGCGCAAACAGGCCATCCAGCAGTTGGCCGACCAATATAACGAGGCCACACATCAGATGGAACTATCCTTTGAAACCCGTAAACAAGTCATGCTCACAGGCACGAAGGCTGCCAAGAAGGAGTATTCGGCCATGTACGAGGAGAACAAGGAGAAATTCCTGGAAGAGTGCAAGACCATCCAGGAAGAATGGAAAGCGCGGACGGCCAAGGTGTTTGCCTACAAGGGCTATTGGAAGAAACTCATCGCAGCAGGTGTCCTCACGCAGTTCGCATGCTGTAGCTACTCATTGGCGGCGATGGATGAACCTCAGGACGACAAGTCAATGGCACTTATGGAGGAGGTTCAGGAGAAAGTGTGGACGGCTACGGAAATACCCATGCCACACTTTGAGGACGCATCGCGCTACGTGTCGAACCCCGACGGCATTGTGACGGCAGAGACAGAGCAGAAGCTGAACGCCATCCTCAAGGAGATGGACGACAGCTTAGACATCGAGTCGGTCGTTGCCATCGTCAACCACGTAGAGAACCAGGACATCTTCCGCTTTGCCCAGGACATCTTCGACACCTACCACGTAGGCAAGAACGACCGCGGACTGGTGATGGTGCTGGCCTACGGCGACCACTTGTTCCGCACCCATACCGGCCGTTCGTTAGAGGCCGACCTTACAGATGCCGAGTGTTCGCGACTGCAGAGCGAGTATTTAGTGCCGAGCATGAAGGCCGAGATGCCCGACAGCGGTATGCTCTACCTGACGCAGGCCGTCTACAACCTGCTACGGCACAAGGAGATGCCCGTGATGTCGCCATTAGTCACCACGCAGGCTGACGACGATTTGGGGTCTATGCCCATCTACGGAATTACTACCGCCTTCTGGGTTCTTTTCTTCCTCTACATAGCCCGCCGCTATGGTATGATGAACGCAGGAGCAGCGCTGGCCGCCAACCCATTCGTTGAGCAGGCTGCCTTTGTTGTCACAAGTGGCGGAGGCTTCGGCGGCGGTGGAGGTGGCTTCAGCGGAGGCGGTGGAGGCTTCAGCGGAGGTAGCTTCGGCGGAGGCAGCTCTGGTGGCGGTGGTGCCACGTCGAGCTGGTAACGGAAAGGCCCCAAAAAGAAAGACAGAAAAAAGTATTAACCAATAAACATAAGAAAAGATGAAACTGACAAAAGGAACCATCGGAATTATTGCAGCTGTGGTCGTTATCGCCATGTGGGCTGCCAGTGCTTACAACTCAATGGTGAGCGAACAGGAGAACGCTACCACCGCTCTGGCTAACGTACAGTCGGCCTATCAGCGTCGTGCCGACCTTATCCCCAACCTGGTAGAGGTTGTCAAGGGCTATGCCGAGCATGAGAAGGGAACGTTCGAGGCTGTGGTCAACGCACGCGCCAAGGCCACGCAGATTACCCTCGACCCCACCAATCTGACACCTGAGAAACTGCAGGAATACCAGAAGGCACAGGGCGAGCTGGGTGCTGCTCTGGGTCGACTAATTGCCGTCCAGGAGAACTATCCCGACCTGAAGGCTAACGAGAACTTCAAGGATTTGCAGGCACAGTTAGAAGGTACCGAGAACCGCATCAACGAGGCTCGCAACAAGTTCAATGCCGTCGTTCAGGATTACAATGTCGTCATCCGCTCGTTCCCCAAAAACATCTTGGCTGGTATCTTTGGTTTCGACAAGATGAGCAAGTTCGAGGCTGAAGCTGGTGCCGAGAGTGCTCCCAAAGTTAAATTCTAAACGGTGATGGACAACAGATACATGCAACGTGGCGTGAGTGCCGCCAAGGAGGACGTACACGCCGCCATCAAGAACATCGATAAAGGTCTTTATCCACAGGCCTTCTGTAAGATTATTCCCGACATCTTGGGCGGCGACCCGGAATACTGCAACATCATGCATGCCGACGGTGCCGGCACGAAGTCGTCGTTGGCCTATATGTACTGGCGCGAGACGGGCGACCTCAGCGTATGGAAGGGCATTGCCCAGGACGCCATCGTCATGAACACCGACGATTTGCTCTGTGTGGGCGCTGTCGACAACATTCTAGTCTCGTCAACTATCGGGCGCAATAAGATGCTCGTCCCTGGCGAGGTCATCTCGGCCATCATCAACGGCACCGACGAACTGCTGCAGGAACTGCGCGAGATGGGCATCGGCATCTACCCCACCGGAGGCGAGACCGCCGACGTGGGCGACCTTGTACGTACCATCATCGTCGACTCTACCGTCACTTGCCGCATGCGTCGCAGCGACGTCATCGACAATGCCAACATCCGCCCGGGCGACGTCATCGTCGGACTCTCCTCAACAGGACAGGCCACCTACGAGAAACGGTATAACGGTGGTATGGGTTCCAACGGTCTGACAAGCGCCCGCCACGATGTCTTTGCCAAATACTTGGCAGAGCAGTATCCTGAGAGCTACGACCACGCCGTCCCCGACGACCTCGTCTACAGCGGCAAGTACAAGCTGACGGATGCTGTCGACGGCTCTCCCGTCGACGCAGGGCAGCTCGTCCTCTCACCCACTCGCACCTACGCTCCCGTCATCAAGCGCCTGCTCGACCAGCTGCGCCCCGAGATTCACGGTATGGTTCATTGTACGGGTGGCGCCCAGACCAAGGTTCTTCACTTCGTCGGCGACAATTGCCGCGTCGTCAAGGACAACATGTTCCCCGTTCCACCGCTCTTCCGTGCCATCCACGAATGCTCAGGCACCAACTGGCGCGAGATGTATCAAGTGTTCAACATGGGACACCGTATGGAAATCTACGTCCGTCCCGAAGTGGCCGAACAAGTGATCGCCATCTCCAAGTCGTTCAACATCGACGCCCAGGTGGTTGGACATATTGAAGAAGGTAAGCGCTCACTCACCATCAAGAGCGAATATGGGACGTTCGATTATTAAACTCTTTGTAGCAGGCTGCTATGTGTTTGGCATGGCAGCCTGTTCTACTGTTGTCGAGGAGCTTGTCAGCCCGATGGTAGCCTCAGACATCTACAATGGCGTCAGCAAGTCAACGCCCGGCGGCGCTGGCAATAAGGGTTCTTACGCCAAGAAAGTTGAAAAAGAGAAAGAACAGCTCAAAGCAGCCGGCAAGTGTCCCGTCTGTTCAGGCGTCGGGAAGAGTGCCGACGGCAAATACACCTGTGGAGCCTGTAAAGGAACCGGGAAATATGAAGCTGCAAAATAAAATCGAAGGATTTCTTTCGTTTTTTCTGTTGTAATTTTCTCTGTTGTCTCTGTTGTCATCATTTTTTTTAAAGAAAAACGGAGAAAAGTTTGGTCACTTCAAATAAAATGTGTACCTTTGCACCCGCAAATCGCAAAACGATGCACCCGTAGCTCAGTTGGTAGAGCACCTGACTCTTAATCAGGGTGTCCAGGGTTCGAGCCCCTGCGGGTGTACAAGAGAGAAAAAACGTGTTTGCGATGCACCCGTAGCTCAGTTGGTAGAGCACCTGACTCTTAATCAGGGTGTCCAGGGTTCGAGCCCCTGCGGGTGTACAAAGGTTAAACATATTGTGGGTTGCCGATATGGCTCAGTTGGTAGAGCAACGCATTCGTAATGCGTGGGTCCCCGGTTCGAGTCCGGGTATCGGCTCAAGAAAGGACAATCAGAAATTTTATTCAAGCGGGATTAGCACATCGGTAGTGCACGGGCTTCCCAAGCCTGGGAGGCGGGTTCGATTCCCGTATCCCGCTCTTTTGCCGTGTGCCTACCGCAGTTCGTAGACGCCTGTTGGCGTCTTGCGCTTCAGTACTTCCAACTCTACATCCTTGCCAACGATGATGCCATAGCCTCTGAGAACGCTCTCGACCGTCTTTCGTGCCAGTTCGGGATGGTTGTTTTCCTCGCTGAGGTGGCAGAGCCAGACGTGCTTCAATCCTTCCTTCATGTTTTCGGCGATGGCCACGCCACAGTCGTGGTTGCTGAGGTGACCTGTGGGACTTTGTATACGCACCTTGAGGTGTGGTGCATAAGGGCCGTTCTGCAGCATCTCGACGTCGTGGTTAGCCTCGATGACGAGGTAGTCGGCACGAGTGATGTAATCTTTCATCTCGTCGGTGACGCAGCCTGCATCGGTGATGATACAGAAAGTGACACCCTCCGCCTCTACCTGAAAGCCGACGTTCTCGGTGGCATCGTGTGGTACGCCAAAGGGTGTGACGTGGAAGCTGCCCAACTGCATAGGTTCGCCCGGCACGATGTATCGTTTCATCTGAGCAGGCAGTTTGCGGGCTACGCAGTAGTTGCGGTCAATGCCGTCATGTACGTTTTTCGTGGCGTAGATAGGCAGGTGGTATTCATGGCTGATGCTGCCGACAGACTTGATGTGGTCGGCGTGGTCGTGGGTAATAAGCACATAATGAATGGAACTCAGGCTGAGGCCGTAGTCCCTGAAATGCTTCTTCAGCGTTCTTATTCCTACTCCAATATCTATTATCAGGCCATCCGTTTCGGTGTAGAGGTAGTAGCAATTGCCGCTGCTACCGCTCCCAAAGGATATAAATTTCAGCATATTTAGTTGTTATTTTCTGCAAAATTACAAAATAATTGTGAATTGTGAGTTGCGAATTGTGAATTATTGCCTACCTTTGTACTTTATTAAGACTTAAAGACATGAGGATCTTGTATATTCTGACGGCAGCAGCCCTGCTGCTTGCATCATGTAAGCCCAGCGCTACAGCCCTTGACGAGGAGGTTCAGACGACGGCAGCTGACTTTGCACAGGCATACTTCAACTACGACTACGAACGTGCGCTCAAACTGGCGACGCCCGAGTCAGAGAAGTGGCTGCGGTATGCGGCTTCGAATGTTACGCAGGCTGTTGTCGACCTCTATAACGCTCAGCAGGAGGGTGCCGTTATCGTAGTTGACGACTTCTATTGGACCAACGACACGACAGCTTCTGTCAGCGTCAGCGTCAGCCACTTTGTTGTTGACGACAGCATCCATTCTGCTCCGCGCATAGCCGACGAGGGACTGTTCCGCCTAACGCTTGTCAGGCGCGACGGCAAGCTGGCGGTCAGAATGGCAGGCCCACTGCGAAATGAAACGCAAAGTCGCGACTGATGCGTGGATGGATGATAGGGAAATGGGGCTCGTCCTCTGCCTCGTAGGCGGGGTTGACGGCCTTCATACCTAAGTCGAAGCGCACAATGAAATAGCCGAAGTTGAAGCGGAAGCCCAGTCCGTAGTTGGCGGCCATCTCGCTTAAGAAGTTCCGAAACTTGAACTGTCCGCCCGGTTGGTCGGGATAGTCGCGCAACGTCCAGATGTTGCCTGCGTCGATGAAGAGTGCGCCGTCAAGTTTCCAAAACAGGTGTGTGCGATATTCCATATTCAGGTCGAGCTTCATGTCGCCGGTCTGGTTGATGAAATCAATACGTCCGTCAGTTCCCTTGAACCTGCCAGGTCCGATGCCTCGTACCGGCCAGCCACGCAACGAGTTGGCACCACCTGAGAAGTAGCGCTTCTCGAAGGGCAGCAGCATGGAATTTCCGTAGGGATAGGCGATACCCAGTCCGACGTGGCAGGCCAATTGGTTGCTGTAGTCGAGCTGTATGACGCGTGTGAGTTCTATATCACCCTTGACGTATTGGGCGTAGGCGATGTTGAAGACCAGGTCCTGCCCTTGATCGTTCTTAGCGGCACCAAAAAGGTCAGACGCCAAATGCAACAGGTTGCCCGACGTCTCGATATTGGTTTTCAGCGCCGTACGTCCGTCATTGTAGGCGAAGCCAAAGCCAATCTTGGTGATGAACAGGTCCTGATAGTTATAGCGCAGGATGGCATTTCGCGACGTCACGTCGGCCAAGTACAGATCGTAGAAGGTATCGCTGATCCAGGGCATAAGCACATAGTTCAGGTCGAGCACGTCGAACTGGTACTGGTAGGGACGGTCATGGGGTGCCCAACGGTAACGCCAGGCTGCCGACCATAGTCGCCGGTGGAACTCCGGACGATTCTGCATGTCGTAGAGTAGCGACACCTCACTCGTGGCATTGACGCGCCGACGGGTGTCGTGGCTGATAATTGGCATGATGAACCGCGGGAACTTCAGTCGGGTCTCAAGGCTGGTCTCTATGAAGTCCTGGTTGCTGTAGCCCTCCAAGCCCTTGATAGCCTCGTAGGCACCACGCAGTTCGACGGTCAGGCTCTCCGAGCCTCTGAAGAGGTTGCGGTTCTGATAGGTCAGCGTGGCTGCAGCTCCGAGGTCGCCCGCCGTATTTGTGCCTTCAGGCTGGAAACTCAACGTTGATGGTTTGTTCGTCTGAAGCTGTATGTTACAGTCGAGCAAAGCCGAGTCGGGTATCTCACGGAACGAGATATTGGTGTACTTGACGGCCCCAAGACGTGCAAAGTGGTTATAGGTGTTCTGCAGGTCGCTTGCCGAATAGTAGGCGTCCTCCCTGATGTAGCAGCACTCGTTGAGCACGTTCTCGCGAAGATGAATGACGGAGTCCTGCTGTGAGCCGCTCTGGAATGTCAGCCGCCGGATCTTGTAGCGCCGATGAAGCACGTCGGCACTATCCTCAGCATGGTCTACATTCAGCAGGAGCGTCAGGTCAACATGGTTCCTATCAGCGCTCATGGTATCGGCTTCGAAGCGTATGTATTCCTTGTGGAAACGGTAGTAGCCGTTATTGGCCAGCATTTGGGCGATGCGTTTCCGTTCCTTGTCGAGGTCGTCGATGGAGAACTGCCGCCCGGAGTGTAGTCCCCAGTTCTGGGGGTCCGAGAGCCTGAACTCTTCGTCAATGACGGGGTCGGCAATCTGGTAGTCCAGCTTGCCTATCTGATAGGGGTTTCCCGTCGACAGTTTGTAATACGCCCACAGTTTCTTGCCCTTCGTACGCGTCCACAGCTCCACACGACCGTCTAAGTAACCCTTGTTCTGCAACAGCATCTGCAGGTCGTTACAGGTCAGACGTGCTTGTAGCGAGTCGTAGATTACGGGAGGCTCGCCTATGCTGCGCAACAGGCGGTTGCCCCACTTCGTAGTGTCGCGGCCTGAGAGTGAGTAGACTTTCAGCGGCAGTTTCACCATCGAGAACCACCGGGCATTGTTCTGCTGCCGAACCAGGCTCTTGGCCGTTGTGACGTTCAGTTCGCGATTTGTTTCGCCGTCGATTTTCATCCTGATGTCGTCGAGCAAATAGCTGCCGTCGGGCACGTACTTCGTTTCCGCACACGACACCAGCAACAGCGTTGCCAGAATAATGATAGAATATGGTTTGAATGTCACTCTGCCTGCAAAGGTACAAATATTTTTCCATTTTCTTATTCTTTGTTCCAACCTTTTTTGTATCTTTGCCGTCGTAAGTTCATAAGTTATGATAAGCAAGAACCAGATTAAACTAATCAAACAGTTGGAACAGAAGAAGTTCCGCAAGCGTGAGGGACTGTTCGTAGCCGAGGGGCCGAAGGTGGTGGGCGACCTGATGAAACGGTGGAAACCCGTGGCCGTCTACGCTACAGACGAATACACCCCACCCCAGCCTGGCATCAGCGTACAACGCATCACGGCTGACGAACTGCGCCACATCAGCTTTCTGCAGCATCCGCAGCAGGTGCTGGCGCTGTTTCCCATACCAGTATCTGACAATTTCCTGCCTTCGTCAGACAATCTCACCATAGTCCTCGACGGCATACAAGACCCCGGCAACTTAGGAACCATCATCCGATTGGCCGACTGGTTCGGCATAACCCACATTGTCTGCAGCGAAGAGACTGCCGACGCCTGGAACCCGAAAGTAGTACAAGCCACGATGGGCAGCATAGCCCGCGTGAACATTTCCTATACCGATCTGTCGACATTACTCGACACGCTGCCCAATGACTTCCCCGTCTACGGCACGCTACTCGACGGCGACGACATCTACAGCCAACCGCTGACACCGGGCGGCATCATCGTGATGGGCAACGAAGGTAACGGCCTGACAGAAAAAGTCAGGCGACGGGTGAACCGTCGCCTGCTTATACCTTCATACCGTAAGGATGATACGGCAGAGTCGTTGAATGTGGCTATTGCCACAGCTATTGTCTGTGCCGAGTTTAGAAGAAGAGATAGCGGTTGTCCGTAATCTTTGCCTTCTGATAGAGCTCCTGCATGAAGCGGCTGGCGGCCTGCATGGCCGTCTGCTTCAGCTGGGTCTCAATCTGCTTCTCGTGGCCCTTGTCCTCAGCACCTTCGCCGGTCTTGGCGACGTTGAGCACCTGGAAGACGAAGGCACCACCGTTACCCTTGACGGGGGCTGCGTGGAACTCCTTGTCCTTGGTGGCTACAACAGCACCTGCCAAAGCGGGTTCTGACGAACCAGTCATCTGAACGAAGACGGGCGAGCCGAACGAGATCTGCTTCACGGTGTCAATGGTAGCACCCTTAGCCTTGGCGTCGGCAACACTCTTCACACCCTCTAACTTAGCCTTCAGCATGTCGTACTTCTTGTCGCGGAGCACCTGCTGCTTCAGCACGTCCTTCACACCGTCGAGGTCGCGATAGCCGGCAGCGTGAACCTTGGTCAGGGCCACTACCAGCAGGTGGTCGTTAGAACCGCACTCGTAGAGCGGGCTTACCTGTCCGGGCTGGGCGTCGAATATCCACTTCATAGTCTCGCGGGTGGCACGGATGCCAGCCACGTTGTGCTCAGAGTTCATGATGTCGTTGCGCTCCAGAACCTTGAAACCGAACTTCTCGGCATTCTGCTCCAGCCCCTCGATGGTGTTGTTCTCGCTGACATACTGGCTGAACTTGTTGTAAGCGTCGCTATAGGTCTGCTTCGAGAAGTCGATAGTGTGCTTGATGATGGCTACGTCGTACTTCGTCACCATAGCGCGACGGTCTGTTACCTGCAGGATGAGGTTAACCTGCGATAACTTCAGGTTCTTCATCTCGCCAGCACCCATGGTGTTCAGCGCCAACAGATACTCCTTCGAGTCAGCGTCGATGTTGGTAGAGTTCTGGTACTGAGCTGAGGTGAGCCACTGCTTCTCGCCCGTCTGACCGTACTTCTTGGCAATCGAGTCGAAGGGAGCACCAGCCTTGATGGCGGTGTAGATACTGTCGGCCTTCTTCTGAGCGGCGTCAGCAGTCTCAGCGCCCACCTGAATCACGCGGAACTCCACCGAGTCAGGCAACTGCTGCTTGTTGATGAGCTTCACCACGTTCAGCGTGTTATCAGAAGTACTCTCGAAGGGAGCCGTTGTCTGGCCTACAGCCATCGAGTCGATGCGTGAAGCGATGTCAGTAGGCAGGGCACGGTTCGTGACGGGCAGTCCTACATAGGGAATCTGCGACTGAGCCTTGCGCACCACCTCGGCGGGGGCTGCGCCGCTATCCAGCTTGCGGCTGGCGTCCTGCATGTCCTTCATCAGGGCGTCGCGGTCGCTCTTCGAGGCTACCACCTTGAAGTCAACATACTTGATGTCGCGGGTCTCAGCCGTCTGGATGAAGGCCTCCTTCTCGCTGTCGTACTTAGCCTTCAGGTCGGCGTCGCTCACCTGTACCTCGTCGTCCTTGATGCTCGAGTAAGGCATAGCAGCCAGCAGGATGTTGGCCTCCTGGTGCTGTGCGTCGTGGGCAGCCTTGGCGCTGACGGGATTGCTCAGCAGGCAGTTCGACAACAGGGCCTGATACTTCTGGGCGAGAGTCTGCTGGCGCAGGGTCTTCTCGATGAAGCGCCAGTAGTCGTAGATGGCCTTGTACTGCTCGGCCAGCTGCGGGTTCTGGTTTGACTTGTAATCGTTGAGGAACTTCGTGAGCTGTGCTACGTCGAAGCGACCTGTCTGCTGGTTGACGAAGGGTGTCTGAGCCAGCATGGGGTTGGTGCCCTCGCGGAGCATGTTCTGCATCTCGGTGTCGGTAACGGTGAGACCCAGCTCCTTAGCTTCCTTCTCAAGGATTTTGTTATTTACAAACGTGTTCCAAACCTGGTCTTTCACCTGGTTCAGCTCGTCTTCGGTCAGGTTGTCGCGACCCTGGGTCATCTTGATGACCTCCTGGTACTCGTCGATCAGGGACTGGAAGTCCTGGACGTTGATTTTTTCACCTAACACTTCACCCACCTGCTGGCGCTGCTCGTTCTTGGATGCTTCACAGGAACGGAACATCTCTTCAGCGATGAATGCAAACAGGGCAAGACCGATGACGATGACAAGGGTCGGCCCCCAGCTTCTGATTTTTCCAATTGCTGCCATTTTTCTTTTTAATTTATTTGTTTTTTCTTGCTTTTTCCAAATTCAGCCTGCAAAATTAATAAAATTGTCGGACATAACGAAATTTTTCTGCAAAAAACCGCTCATTCTCCGACTTTTAACCTCACAAGTTCTATTTTTGTCGCTGTATTCTTGACGATTTTGAACTCGTAGCGCCCTATTGTCACCACTTCGTTGAGTTTCGGGAACGACTGGTATTCGTGCAGGATAAGTCCGCCGACGGTCATGTATTCGTCGCTCTCGGGCAGTTCCAGGTCGAACATCTCGTTCACCTTCTCAATCTCCAAACGGGCTGAGAGCATATACTCGCCGTCGCCTATCTGCTTGGCTATGTAGTTGTTGGAGTCGTGCTCGTCCTCAATCTCGCCGAAGATTTCCTCGACGATGTCCTCCAAGGATATCAGACCGCTGGTGCCACCGAACTCGTCGACGACGATGGCCATCGACTTGTGCTGCTGCATCAGGGTCTTCATCAGGCGCGAGGCCTGCATCGTCTCGGGCACGAAAGGCAGCTGGCGGATGCTACCGCGCCAGTCCTTGGGGTGCTGGAACAGCTCCGACGAGTGTATATAGCCGACAACGTGGTCGATGTCCTCATGGTAGACCACCACCTTCGAGTGTCCGCTCTCTATGAACACCTGCTTCAGCTGCTCCACGTCCGAGGTGTCCTCGACGGCGTCAATCTCCGTGCGCGGCACCATACAGTCGCGAACGCGGGTCTCTGTGAAGTCCAGGGCGTTCTGGAATATCTTGACCTCTTCCTCAATCTCTTCCTCGCTCTTCGCGTTGTCGATGCTCGACTGTACCAAATAGTCAAGGTCGACGCGCGTAAATTCGTGCCCGTCGCGTTCCTTCTCCATCTTGACACCCACCAGTCGCAGGATGCCGCGCGAGAGGAGCGTCGCGAAACGCGAGATGGGATAGAGCAGGACGTAGCAGACGAAGGCCGGCACGGCAAAGAACGTCAGCAGAGCGTTGGGACTCGACTTGAAAATGGTCTTCGGCAGGAACTCGCCCGTGAAGAGCACCACCAACGTCGACAGCAGCGTGTCGGCCGTGACGCGGGCGCCGTCGCTCAAACCGCTGAACAGCAGTTCGTCGAAGATGGCGGCGAAGAGTATGCCGTAGATGACCAGGGCGATGTTGTTGCCCACCAGCATCGTCGACACGAAATTGTTGGGATGATGGTAGAACACGGTGATGGCCCGCTGCGACAGTCCGTTTTTCTCCTTATCCATCTCGGCCAGCAGGCGGTTGCTGCTGACGAAGGCTATCTCCATGCCCGAGAAAAAGGCCGAGAACACCATCGAGACGATAAGTCCAACAATCAGTCCTGTCATCACTCCGTTATCAATTATCCATTATCAATTGTCCATTCTCAATTATCCATTCCCATCGTCTTGGCGTGCTTCTGGGCTGCGGGACGCTGGGGTATCACCATCTGCTCCGTCGTGTCGCCGGGCGTTGAGGGTGCCTGACCCGACGCGTCGTCGTCGCTCTCGCTGCCGGGAATAAACGATCCCACAGAGTTCGACACCGTGTAGTACGTCATGCGCTCGTCGCTCTTGAAGTATGTGCCCTGCAGCGTGCGCTCGGGGGTGACGACCTTCGAGAAGACGTTCGAGTAAAGCTCGTGGCGCAGACCATCCCAGTAGAGCTCCTCACTCTGGTAAAGAAGCCCGTTGACATTCCTGATGCGCACGCGGCCACGCAGTTTCCACAGTTTCAGCTGGTCGTAGTACCAGGCCGTGTCTGCCTGTATGTAGGCCTGAACGTGGAACTGCTCGTCGAACTGCTCAAAGAAGACGCCCTTCATAAACTCCCAGCGGTTGGGCTGGCGAATGACGTTGACGTCCCACCGCTCCGTCACGATGCGGTACTTGATAACGCCCGAGTCGCTGATGAGCGTGTTCACGCCGTAGGTGGTCATCATCGACACTGAGTCGCGCTCGCGGATGGCGGGGGCCACGTGCTCCTTCGCCTCTTCGCCGCAGGCCGTCAGCAACGCCAGGACGAGCCATAGGCCCGCCCCGCAGATGCGTCTGATATAAGGTGTCGGAATCAGCATCAGTCAATCTTCCACTTCATGAACCAGCGTTCGTTGAACGTAATGCCGACGTTGATTCGGAACGTGTTCTCGGTAATGAAGCCGTCGGCCTTGCTGCGCACCCACTGGCCGCTGATGTTCAGCACCGAGCGGTTGTTGTAGCTGTTGATGATGGGCAGCGCCACGCCGATGCTGGCACTCAGCTCCTTAGGACCATCCTGTCCGTTTATATTATAATAAGGTGTAGCATAGCCCACGCCAACACGGTAGTGTACGAAGTCCATATACTTGCGACCCATGGGGTTGGGCGTCCAGTCGAGACCGGCCACCACGCGATGGCGGTCCTTCATCTGTCCGCTCAGCTTCTGATACGTGCCGCCCTGATAGCCGGGAATGTCGACCTTGCCCCATTGCTCCAACGAGTAGTCGGCAGCCAGCGTCAGCCGTCCGTCGTGCTTGTAGGCCACGCCCACGCCGTAGCTCATCGGCAGAGCCATAGCGTCGCCGACGCTGAACGTCGTGGTGTCTGTCTTCGACGAGGCGCTGTTATACTTCATGATGCTCATCGAGGCCGTGTTCTTCAGGTTATGACCCACGCCAACAACGGCACCTATCGTCAGCTGGTCGCGCTTGCTCAGGGATTGCTCCCATTGCACGCCGAAGTCGAGCTTGTAGTTGGTGATGTTCGTCGAGTACTTCTTCGTCAGCGAGTTTGAAGCCGTCGACGCACTGGGCGTCACCGAGCGGTCGATACTGCCCCACAGGTAAGCCGCGTTGACACCTACCGACAGGCCCTTGACCACACGTCCGCCAACACCGAGAAACACCTGGTGCAGACCGCCTGAACCCGTATAGGTCTCGCTGACGGTACCCGTCTCGCTGCTGCGGCTCTTCGTCTGGTAGTCGTAACCCACGTTCGTAAACGGCAGCACGCCAAACGACACGCCCACGTTCTTCCACGCACGGAACGAAGCGGCCACATACTCGAACGCGGCCATCGACGCATTGCGACTGACGCCGCCCTCCTTGAAGTTCGTCGTCTGACCCGACAGTCCCATATCGAAAAGCATCGTCAGCGAGTCCACACCGGCATACGATGCCGGATTGAGCGTGTTCACCTGATTTCCTTGACGAAGGCCGTAGCCCACGCCGTTCATGCCGCGGCTCATGCTCTGAGAGTAGTCGCCAAGCGCACCCAGCCCAAACTGGCTATAGGGCGACTTCGTGCCACCCTGCGCAAAGGCCCCGCTTATGGTTGCTGCCATCAGCAGGCAGCCTATCATTCTCTTATAATACATGGTGTTTACAGTCGTATTCTGCTTTTTGAGCGCACAAAATTACAAAGAATTCTTGTAATCACCAACACTTTACACAGAAATGCCCTTTTCTTGTGCCTTTTTAACGTTTTCATCCAGAAACGTGCCGCCTTAAAAAGTTGCTGCAAAGGTACAAAAAATCCCCGAAAGCATCAATACTTTCAGGGACTTTTTCAGTTGTCAACCCTTAATCGCCATCGTCTGGGTCATCGGGATCCGGCTCTGCCTGGCTGATGCCGTAGGTCTTCAGCGGCGTGCGTTCCTGGTAGATTCTGTCCTTGCCGCCGACCGTCTTGTGCTTCGTCACAATCAGGTCGTTCATCTCGAAGACGCACTTGTCCTTCAGTTCGCGCGACGTCAGCTCCTCACCGCGGGCGTTCTCAGGACGGAAGCGCAGGTGGACACCCTTGATGTGCTCCTGGGGCGAGTAGCCCTCTACGGTGTACGAGCCCAGCAGCTTGTTCTCGATCGTCGGGTAGAACGTGCCCAGACCGTCCAGCTTCACAGGCTGTCCCTGGCAG
>CADCET010000018.1 GCA_902800495.1 uncultured Prevotellaceae bacterium | reverse complement strand
TTGCTACTACGCAGGAGATTCACGATGAGTTCATTCGCATAGGCTTCCACCCTGAGGACAATGGAGAATACTACACCAACGGTCAGCATGACATCTTTGATGCCGTGGATGGTAATGTCCTCATAGGAGATGATGGACATGTATACTTCATTGATACCATCATTTATCCATCCAATACCGGTGGTTACGAAACCTATTGTAGTTTATCTCCTAGGCATTCGAGCTCCAGTCAGACTTGAACATTGAGCGCCATAACAAAACGACAAGGTTATGGCAACAACACAGAATTATTTTCCACGGAAGTCGGAGTCGGCTCCGATAATTTATGCTTACGAGGATAAATATGACCCCAACCTGAAAGGACTGCTGAAGGTGGGCTACACTACTATTGGCGTGCAGGAACGTGTGCGCCAGCAGTATAACATCGTGCGGCCTGGCGAACCTCCTTACCGCATATTGGTGGAAGAGAGTGCCATGCGTCAGGACGGTACGGCATTTATGGACCACGACGTTCATCGGATGTTGGTCAAGATGGGGTGCCAGAACATTGAAGGCGAGTGGTATCGCTGCACGCCCCAGCAGGTCAGGGCTGCCATCGTAGCCGTCAGGGAACGGATGGATGTGGCATGGAACCGTGACAAGACCTTCGGCATGCGCCCAGAGCAAAAACGGGCGGTTGACAAGACGGCCGCCTACTTCGACAGCTACAAGTCGGAAGCCGGCCGCGTCCCTCACTTCCTGTGGAACTGCAAGATGCGCTTCGGTAAGACATTTACTACTTATCAATTGGCGCTGAGGATGGGTTGGCGGCGCATGTTGGTGCTGACGTTCAAGCCGGCCGTGGCTCATGCGTGGGAAGAGGACCTGATGACGCATCTGGATTTTGACGGATGGCAGTTCATTGCCCGCAGTCAGGAGGTGTCGATTGACTATCAGTTTGAGCATGCCGACCAGTCGAAACCGATGGTGGTGTTTGGCTCGTTCCAGGACTTTCTCGGCAAGAATACGGCTAATGGCGGCATGAAACTGAAGCACGAATGGGCGCGGGCGTTCAACTGGGACTGCATCGTGCTCGACGAATACCACTACGGCGCCTGGCGTGAGAACGCAAAGGAGTTGATTGGCGTGAGCGAGGACCTGGGCAGCGAGATTGAGAATCCCGACTACTTCGATGAAGACCTGATTCCTATTACCGCTAATCATTATCTCTATTTGTCGGGGACGCCCTTCCGCGCCATTGCGTCAGGAGAGTTCATTGAGGAACAGATTTACAACTGGACTTACTCTGACGAGCAGCGGGCAAAGGAGGACTGGGGCGACAAGCCAGGCAATCCCTACGCCTCGCTGCCGAAGATGGTGCTGCTGACCTATCAGCTGCCGGCGGAAATATCAAGAGTTGCCGAAGCGGGAGAGTTCGATGAGTTCGACCTGAATTCGTTCTTCGAAGCTGAGGGCAAGGCCGAAGAAGCCGTGTTCAAGCATCATGACGAGGTACAGAAGTGGCTCGACATGCTACGCGGGCAATATCTGCCCACCTCTGTGAACGACCTAAAGGCAGGAAACCGAAAGCCCCCTTTGCCTTTCCTCAACGGCGACCTCTATTCGAACATGAACCATACGCTTTGGTTCCTGCCAAACGTGGCCTCATGCTTCGCCATGCGCAACCTGCTGACGGAACTGCAGAACACCTTCTATCACGACTATCGGGTCATTGTCTGTGCCGGAACAAAGGCCGGCATCGGCCAGCAGGCATTGCCTCCAGTAGAGAAAGCTATGTCGCACCCTGACCCGCTGCATTGCAAGACCATCACGCTGACCTGCGGCAAACTGACGACGGGTGTCACCGTCCGCCCCTGGACGGGCATCTTCATGCTACGCGACACGTCGTCGCCAGAAACCTATTTCCAGTCGGCTTTCCGGGTGCAGTCGCCGTGGACGATTACTAACTGCGACGGCTTGCATCCCAACCAAGTGGAGATACTGAAGAAGGTGTGCTACGTGTTCGACTTCTCGCCTAACCGTGCCCTGCGGAAGGTGGCCGACTACTCCTGCCAGCTGAACGTGGAGGAGGGGAACCCGGAGAAGTGCGTGGACGACTTCATCAAGTTCCTGCCTGTGCTCTGTTATGAGAACGGCGTGATGAAGGCTCTGTCAGCCAGCGACGTGCTGGACATGGCCATGAACAACACGTCGGCCACGCTTCTGGCGCGCCGCTGGGAGAGTGCGCTGCTGGTGAATGTTGACAACTTCACGCTTCAGCGATTGATGAACAATCAGGATGCTATGGATGCCCTGATGAAGATTGAGGGTTTCCGCTCGCTGAACCAGGACATTGAGACCATCATCAACAAGACCGATGCCATCAAGAAAAAGCGGAAGGAACGCGAAGAGGGTCTTACCAAGAAGGAGAAAAAGGAACTCTCTGACGCCGAGAAGGAAATCAAGAGCAAGCGCCGACAGATACAGGAGAAACTGATGAAGTTTGCCACGCGTATTCCTATATTCATGTATCTGACAGACTATCGGGAGTACTCCCTGAAAGATGTCATCCTGCAATTAGAACCCAAATTGTTTGAGCGCGTAACAGGACTTACCAAGCAGGACTTTTCCCTGCTGGTCAGTCTGAACGTCTTCAACGAGGCGCTGATGAACGATGCCGTCTATAAGTTCAAGCGCTATGAGGACTCCAGCCTTTCATACGCGGGAGTTGACAAACACGCAGGCGAGCAACAGGTGGGCGGCTACAGTACCGTCATCACGGTTGAGGAGTATCTGAAGTCGTAGGGCATGAATGGTTATTACTCGCATCAGAGCCTGCTACAGTGAGGCCAGCACGAGGCGTAACTCTTCCCACTGAACGTCGGGCGGACAGAGTTCCTTGATGGCGGAGAGACCGCCATCGGCGCCAACTTTGGCAACGGCCTGCGCGATGGCCTCGCGGTGTTCGGGCGATACGACGCGGGTGACATCGACCTTGCCCTCGCCGACCAGTTCAGCGAGATGGCTGAAGATGGTGTTGGGGCTGAGGCTGCGCTCGACAGCTATCTGAACGGGCGTCATGCCCTGGTTGAACAGGCGCAGCGTCACCTCGGTGGTCTTCTCCTTTGGCGGTTTCTGCGGCTTCAGGGCGCGGCGCAGCTTCTGGTCGTCGGCGGCTTCGAGCATGGCCATCTGGCGGTGCTTGAGATAACCCTCCACCGTAAAGCCCTCGTCGGCTATATGCCGTAGCAGCGTGGTGTGCAGATACCACTGCTGGCGCAGTTCGGGCAGAAGGTCGCTCAACCTGTTCTGCGCCCGCTTGTTGTTCGACTTGATGTCGGCAGACAGCTGTATGGGCTTGACCAATAGTGCGTCGATGGTCTGTGCAAAATAGCCGGCACTGCGCTTCACGCGGTCGAGGAAAGCCGCATCGTGCAATGCGTCGATAGGCATCTGGTTGATACGCTCCGTCCATTTGCCCGCTACGTTCAGCACCTGCAGGTTCAGTCCCGCGTAAGTCTGGTTGTGGAGCTGCATCAAGTCGGCATGACTGCGCAGGAAGTACTCGGCCATCAGGCGCAACATCGCGTCTTCGGCATTGAACAGCGAACGGAAGTTGAACAGCTGCAGGAGCAGCTGCCGTTCGTACTCCTGCCGCAGCGTCGGCAGTTGGGCAATACTCTGGCGGGCCGCCTCCTCCTGGTGGGCAATGTAGCCGTCGACGCGCTCGTCGTTGATGACGGCTCGCGCTTCTATGGGGGCGGCCAGCATCAGTCCTTCGAGCGTACGGCAGCGACTCAGTGCGACGTACACCTGGCCCGGTGCAAACGACATGTTGGCATCAATCATAGCGTGGTCGAAGGTCAGTCCCTGACTCTTGTGGATAGTGATAGCCCAGGCTAAGCGCAGAGGCAGCTGATGGAAGGTGCCCTGCACGTCGGCAACAATCTCGCGGGTCTCAGGGTTCAGCGAATAGCGCGCATTCTCCCATTCCAGCGGCTCTACCTCTATGGCCTGTTCGTCGCCTTCGCAGAGTACCAGGACCTTCTTCTCGTCGAGGTAGGTGACACGTCCAATGCGCCCATTATAATAGCGGTGACGGCCTGTGGGGTCGTTCTTGATAAACATCACCTGGGCACCGACCTTCAGCACCAGCGTCTCTGCCGTGGGATAGCTGTATTCCGGGAAAGTCCCGTCGACGACGGCCTTATACCAGAAGACCTTGCCCGTAAGCCGTTGCAGCTCCGAGTCGTTGTAGTTGTTGGCCATCTGGTTGTGGGTGGTCAGGCGGATGTAAGAAGACCCGTCCCCCTGCGCCTTGAGGTTGAGTGGCGTGATGACCCTGCTGTTGAGCTTGGCCAGTGTCTCTGCCGAGGGATGTCCCTGACGGATGTCGTTGAGGATGGCCAGGAACGTATCGTCCTGCTGACGGTAGACCTTTTCGAGCTGGATGGTGACGTAGTCTGTCTGGCTGAGAGCCTTCGAGCCGAAGAAATAGGGCGTGTCGTAATAAGGCTTCAGCAGCCGCTCGTCTTCGGGAGTGACGACGGGCGTCAGCTGTGCCAGGTCGCCAATCATCAGCAGCTGCACGCCGCCAAAGGGACTGTAGTGGTCGCGATACTGGCGCAGCACGTTGTCGATAGCGTCCAGCAGGTCGGCGCGCACCATTGATATCTCGTCGATAATCAGCAGGTCGATGGAGGCGATAATCTGCCGCTTCTGCTTGCTGAAGTCGAAGCGCTGCTCGGTCTTCGCTCCCGGCACGTAGGGCGACAGCGGCAACTGGAAGAACGAATGGATGGTGACGCCGCCGGCATTGATGGCGGCCACACCAGTGGGGGCCACTACGATAGGCCGCTTGCGCGACCGTTCGACGATGGTCTTCAGGAACGTGGTCTTGCCCGTTCCGGCCTTGCCTGTCAGGAAGATGCTACGTCCTGTGTTTTCGACAAACTCCCACGCCGTGCGCAGTTCTGGATTCCGTTCTGTATTCATATCTTAGGTGGTTTTCTGCTCTTTTGTATTTTCCGTCTTAATAATTTGGCCGCAAATTTAACGTTTGTTTTCCGAAAAACCAAAGAATGACGTAAAATAAATGTTTATTTTTGTTAGCAGATTTCGGTAAATCGCCGATTCTTCGTATTTTTGCAAGGTGAAAATCGTAGAATAGAAGATGAAGAAACTTTTGACGGGGGCGTTGACGCTGATGCTGACGGCATCTGTGTCGGCCCAAACTAAACTATGGACGCTGCAGGAGTGTATTGACTATGCCATGCAGCATAACATCACGCTGCAGCGGGCCAAGCTGCAACAGCTGTCGGCCAAGGAGGACGTCAGCCAGTCGAAGGCGGCGCTGCTGCCCTCGCTCAATGCGTCGACGAGCCACAACCTCGGCTACCGTCCGTGGCAGGACTCCGGCATCACCACCGTCACCAACGGCACCGTGAACACCAAGGTTGACAAGGCGTCCTACAACGGCTCCTACGGTCTGAACGCCTCATGGACGGTGTGGAACGGCAACCGTAACCGCAATCAGGTGAAGCTGAACCGTCTGACGGAGGAGCAGGCAGAGCTTGAAATCCAGGAGACGGCCAACTCCATTCAGGAGAAGATAGCGCAGCTCTACGTGCAGATACTCTACTTGAAGGAGGCTGTGAAGGTCAACGAGGCGAGTCTGGAGACTTCGCGGAAGAATGAGGAGCGCGGTCGCGAGATGGTCGAGGTAGGCAAGATGTCGAAGGCCGACCTGGCCCAGCTGTCGGCCCAGCGCTCCAACGACGAGTACAACATCGTGTCGGCACAGGCACAGGTAGAGAACTACAAACTACAGCTGAAACAGCTCTTGGAGATTCTCGGCGACGAGGCGTTTGACGTGGCAACTCCCGATGCCGCCATGACGACCAACGAGATGGCCCTGGCCGACGTGCCTGCGCTGATGAGCGTCTATGAGCAGGCACTGGCAACCCGCCCGGAGATACAGAGTGCCGAGATGGCCGTCAAGAGCAGCGACGTGAGCATTGACATTGCCAAGGCCGGACGCATGCCGACGGTGAGCCTGCAGGCCAGTGCCAGTGCCAGTACCAACTCGCTGGCCAACAACGACTGGAGCGACCAGATGAAGTCGAACTTCAACACAGGGGCGGGCGTCTCTGTCAGCGTGCCCATCTTCGACCAGCGCCAGACGAAGACGAATGTCAACAAGGCGCGCATCCAGCGTGAGAGCAACCTGCTGGCTCTGCAAGACCAGCAGAAGCAGCTCTATCAGACGATAGAGAACTACTGGCTCGATGCCACGACGAATCAGCAGAAGTTTCGTGCTGCCATGGCTACCGTCGAGAGCGAGCAGCAGAGCTATGACCTGTTGCAAGAGAAGTTTAATGTAGGACTGACGAACATCGTCGAGCTGATGGCAGGTAAGGACAAGCTGCTGGTGGCCAAGCAGAACCAGCTGCAGTCGAAGTATATGACCATCTTGAACCTGCAGATGCTGAAGTTCTATAGCAGACCCACCCCCGGCCCCTCCCTGTGAGGGACGAGACCCACCCCCGGCCCCTCCCTGTGAGGGAGGGGAGTAGTTACCAATGTACAGATAAAAAAATAATGTCAAACTAAAATACCCCCCAAGCTAATCACTCCCCTCCCTCGCAGGGAGGGGTCAGGGGGAGAGTCTTATTTATGATGAAGAACAAGAAACTGTGGATTGCCGTGGGCGTTGTCGCCGTGGCAGTCGTCGCTTATCTCCTGCTGTCGGGCGGCAAGAAGGAAGAGAAGGTAGAGTTTGAGACCGCCAAGGTAGAACAGGGCAATATCCAAACCTCGATTACTGCCACGGGCACCATCGAGCCGGTGACGTCGGTCACGGTGGGTACGCAGGTGTCGGGCATCGTCTCTAAGCTCTATGTAGACTACAACTCTGTCGTCAAGAAGGGGCAGGTCATTGCCGAACTCGACAAGACCAACCTCATCAGCGAGCTGAACACGGCCAAGGCCAACCTCTCGTCGGCACAGAGTACGGCGACCTACGAGCTGTCTAATTATAATAGGTACAAGACGCTCTACGACAAGGGACTTGTCTCGGCCGACGAATATGAGAGTGCCCTGCTGTCGTACCGCAAGGCCAAGGAGCAGGTGGTGACGGCTACGCAGAGCGTGCAGAAGGCACAGACGAACTTAGGCTATGCCACCATCACCAGTCCTATCGACGGCGTCGTGCTGTCGAAGTCGGTGGAGGAGGGACAGACCGTGGCCGCCTCGTTCAACACGCCCGAGCTGTTCACCATTGCCCGGGACCTGACCGACATGCGCGTCATTGCCGACATCGACGAGGCCGACATCGGTGGCGTGAAGGAAGGGCAGCGTGTGTCGTTCACCGTCGATGCCTTCCCCGACGACAAGTTTGAAGGACAGGTAACACAGGTGCGCCAGCAGGCAACGACGGAGAGCAACGTCGTCACCTACGAGGTGGTAATCTCTGCCCCGAACAACGACCTGAAGCTGAAGCCCGGTCTGACGGCCAACGTCACCATCTTCACGCTTGAGAAGAACGGCGTGCTCGTCGCTCCCGCCAAGGCGCTGCGCTTCATGCCCAACGAGGCCCTGCTGCAGAAGGATGAAACCATCGAAGACGTTGAGGCTCCCCAGAAGTTGTGGACGAAGGAGGGCAATGTGTTCAAGGCTCACAAGGTGGAGACGGGGACGACGAACGGTATGCTGACCGAAATCGTCAGCGGAATCAGCGCCGGCACCGAGGTGTTGGTAGACTTCTCCATCTCCGGTGGCGAGGAGGTGCAGGGACAGCAGGCCCAGAATCCCTTCATGCCGCGTCCAAGGAACAACCGCCAGCAGAGCGGCAACCAGCAACAGCAGAAGAAGTAATACTACGAATTATACGAATTAAACGAATTGCCTGTCCGGCAGGATAATTCGTATAATTCGTGGAATTAGTAGTGAAAAGATAGAATAGAATATGGACAAGAAAGTAGTCATCGAACTGCAGAACGTGAAGCGCTACTTCCAGGTCGGCTCCGAGACGGTGAAGGCGCTGCGCGGTGTGTCGTTCAAGATTTACGAGGGCGAGTTCGTCACCATACAGGGCACGTCGGGCTCGGGCAAGTCAACGCTGCTGAACCAGCTTGGCTGTCTCGACACCCCCACCTCGGGCGAGTACTACCTCGACGGTATCTCCGTCCGCACGATGTCGAAGTCGCAGCGCGCCCATCTGAGGAATCAGAAGATAGGCTTCGTCTTCCAGAACTATAACCTGCTGGCGAAGACTACCGCCGTGGAGAACGTCGAACTGCCGCTGATGTACAATTCGAAATATAACGCTCAGCAGCGTCGCGAGGCTGCCGTCAAGGCGTTGCAGGCCGTAGGCTTGGGCGACCGTTTGGAACATAAGTCGAACCAGATGTCGGGCGGACAGATGCAGCGTGTGGCCATCGCCCGTGCGCTGGTCAACAATCCTGCCGTGCTGCTGGCCGACGAGGCTACCGGTAACCTCGACACCCGTACGTCGTTCGAGATGCTCGTGCTCTTCCAGGAGTTGCACCGTCAGGGTCACACGATTATCTTCGTGACCCACAACCCGGAGATTGCCGAGTATTCCTCGCGTAACATCAACCTGCGCGACGGCAAGATTCGTGAGGACACCATCAATACGAACATCAAGTCGGCTGCCGAGGCCCTGGCCGCACTGCCGATACCACAAGACGATTAAAGCCCACCCCCAACCCCTCCCCAAGGGAGGGGGGCTTAAAGTGACTGGGGTGTGGAAAACGTCTCGCTATTTAATAAAAGAGTATAAACAAAATATGGAATAATCCCCCACAAATGTAACCAAGCGCCCCTCCCTTGGGGAGGGGTTGGGGGTGGGCTTATGAATATACTAAATCTATTTAAAGTGAGCCTCCGGGCCGTGGCCAACAACAAGATGCGGTCATTCCTCTCGATGCTGGGTATCATCATCGGTGTGGCCGCTGTCATCATCATGATGTCTATCGGACAAGGCTCTAAAGAGAGCATCCGGCAGGAACTGTCGACGATGGGTACCAACCTGCTGACCATCCGCCCCGGTGCCGACATGCGTGGCGGTGTGCGTCAGGACCCGTCGGCCATGCAGACGCTGAAGATGGCCGACTACGAGCGAATCCTGCGCGAAAAGCGGTTTGTGACGAAGGTGTCGCCAGAGGTGACAGCCTCGGGACAGGTCATCTATGGCAACAATAACACCACGACCTCGCTCTATGGCGAATCAACAGACTATCTCGACATCAAGCAGTGGAACGTCGAGGAGGGCGAGTGCTTCACCGACGAGGACATCAAGAAAGCCGCCAAGGTCGTTGTCGTCGGCACCACCATCGTCAAGGAGCTGTTTGGCAATGTCGATCCTATCGGCAAGACCATCCGTTTCAAGTCTATTCCCATGCGCATCGTCGGCGTGCTGAAGTCTAAGGGCTACAACTCGTGGGGCATGGACCAGGACAACGTCATGATAGCCCCCTATACGACGGTCATGAAGCGCATTGCCGCCCAGACGTGGTTCTCGAGCATCGTCTGCTCCGCCGTCACTGAGGAACTCTCCGATGCCGCTATCGAAGAACTCACCCAAATACTGCGCGACAACCACAAACTGAAGGAAGATGCCGTCGACGACTTCACCATCCGCTCGCAGGCAGAGATGATGGAGACGATGTCGTCGACGATGGACACCGTGACGCTGATTCTCGTCGTGGCCGCCGCCTTCTCGCTGCTCGTCGCCGGTATCGGCATTATGAACATCATGCTCGTCTCCGTCACCGAGCGCACCAAGGAGATTGGTTTGCGCATGGCCGTCGGCGCCACCGGCCCCGTCATCTCGTTGCAGTTCCTGATAGAGTCGGTACTCATATCGGTCACGGGCGGACTGATAGGCATCCTCGTCGGTGGCGGCGTCAGCAGTCTGCTGCCCCTGATGGGAATGCCGTCGAGCGTTCCTGCCTGGTCGGTCTACGTGTCGTTCCTCGTCTGCGTTTTCATCGGCGTCCTCTTCGGCTATATCCCCGCCCAGAAGGCCGCCAATATGGATCCTATCGAGGCCATCCGCCACGAATAGCACTATTCGTGGCTCCAACGTCTTTTTTTTCTTTTTTTATAAAAAAGTTCAGGGAAATGCGAGATATTTCCCTGAACTTGTCGTATAACTATTAGAAGTGAGACAAGAAGCAACTTCTCTGACAGAGACAGCGATCGTGGAGGCCGTCCGTAAGGGACGGCGCGAGGGGCAGACGAAAATGGTCGGCCGCTATGCAGACCGCGTCTTCGCAATGATAGTGAGGCAGGTGACGGACGTCATGGACGCTCAAGAACTGACACAGGACACCTTCATGCGGGCCTTCAGCCGTATTGACAGCTACGATCCACAGCGCGCTTCGCTATCCACATGGCTCTGTCGCATTGCCTACCGTCTGACACTTGACTTCTTGAAACGCCACCGCCCCTCAGATAGTCTCGTTGGAAGACAACACGGATGTGAGCGATGAGGAGATAGATGCAGCACTCAATACGGGGCGTGAGGAACGCATCCGGCGCTTAGAGAAACTGATGGATGAATTGCCCGATGACGAACGGATGTTGCTGACACTCTATTACTTTGAAGACCGTCCGCTGACTGAGATTGCCTATATCACAGGCATTGATGCAAAGGCTCTGGCTAACCGCCTCTACCGGACAAGGAAGAAACTCTGTAAAAAGCTGAAAGATGAAAGAAACGACATATAAAGACACCGACCTGCGTGAAGCGCTGAGACGTAAATACGCTGATACGCCGCAGTTGCCTGCCGACTTCATGGCGAAGATGGAGCAGCAGATGACCAAGGAAGTACCCACCGTCAGACGATGGCGCTGGGTGGCCGCCGCTGCCAGCCTACTATTGTTAATAGGTATAGGCGTGACGCTGATGAACAGAAAGGAGACGCAGGTGGAACCTGATGTGGTAGCGAAAGTAGAGTCCCGGCAGCAGTTGAAAGTTCTTAGCAGAGCCAAGCAGAAGGTGGAGAAAGTCGAGCCAGTGATGTCGACGGCTGAGCCGAGACGACAGGCGAGAAAGCACCAGACAGTTGTTGTAGAGCCAAAGAGAAAGGAAACGTATGAAGCCGACGATGCAAACATTCACTACGCCGCATATCAGGTGACGAAGGACACCGTGCCTTATCAAGATCCCGCCCGTGTGGATGAGTTTATTGAGAAGTTTGCCGGATATTACAATGTGAAGCAGGGTGAACTGACATGCTCAGCCACCAACGACAGTAGTGTTGTCAGCGCTGTCTATGTATTCCCCGACACGAAAGAGATAGATGTCTTTAGTCGATTGCTTCAGGCAGCCTGCTGGTATAGCGACGAGACGCCGGGCTATCTGCTAAACTTCTCGCACCAGCAGTTTTTCTTCGAACTGAAGGATATGCGGAAGCGGCTGCAGTATCGCTGGATAGCCGAGCGCGTCAACGGCAAGATACTGCTCTATAGTACCTGTGCCCCCTTAGGTACCAAGGAGTCGTCCACATGCTATCAAGAATATCGCGATGAGCTCATGCATATCAAGAGTATTAACAAAAAACCAAGACAGATATGAAACGTATCCAAATTTTTAGCCTGTTGGCAATCGCCTGTCTTTCTATGCAGGCGCAAACAACCTGGTATCAGGCGAAGCCTGTGAAGTCACAAGCAGCAGAGGAAAGATTCCTGGCCAAGAGTGATGCCTACTATATGATGGCATGTCCAGAAGCTACTGTTGACAAGAAAAACAAGAAGACCATTGTTTGGCCCGACACGGAGAATAACTCCTGGCACGAGAACATGGGCTTCGTCAAGGATGTTCCCACCGTCGATAATCTTGAGAGCATTTTCCCCAATTTGCGTGTGCCCGAAGGTAAGTCTTATCTTCCCGTTGTATGGCAACTGACGGAACAGAATGATGAGACCGTGCTACATTGTTACTTCCGTATGCCTGCCGACGTGGTGACCAATATGTGGCTTTGTAGCAACGAGTGCGTCATCCTCGACAAGGAAACGGGCACCATCTATCAGTCGCGCCGCACTAAGCCCGACTGCTATGGCAAGGTGTTTAGCGTGAAGGCAAAGGAGGGAACCGTTCTGGATTTCCAGATATTCTTCCCCAAACTGCCTGAGACTGCTAAGGAAATCTGTATTTATGGCGTGCCCAACTGGTATATGCGTGGCATGGATGTAGACCTTGTCGGACAGTCAGGTCATTTCTGGCAGGACTACAGAGGCATAGAGAAATACGATGAAACGCCTACGTTCCATCAGGCCCACCTCGTCAGCGAGGCTAAGGACTACAATAAGGATAACCATCAGACATGGGCTGTCTACGATGATGCTCACCTCATCAAGCCAGTAAAGGAAAATACTTATGCCATGTGGTGCACGCCAGAGGCGACCTATCTGGCTGAGGCCTGCGAGATGAACTGGATGCGTGAGTACTTTGGCCGTGGCGGCAATAATATCCTCGTTGACCAGCGAGGCCATCAGTATAAGTGCAAAGATGTGTTGGGCTATCCTAACGACGATATATTCTGGGTGGAAGGCTGCTCTGGCGACTATTTTGCTATCGTGATGGTCTTCGAACCGATACCGATGGAAACGGAGACCGTCACCTATATCGTCCCTGAGGGCGAGCCCTTCGCCATGTGGGGTGCCAACTGGAGTGGAAAGGTGCAACCCTTCAACATCAAAGAACTACGCGACAACCAGAAACTTTTTGAATACCATCCTCGAGAGGTTGTGAGATAGAATTGGTTAATATTTATATACCCGGGAGTTGTATGGGGCGCAGTGATGCGTCCCATACATCAAAACTGAAAAATAAGCAGCATAATATTTGGTGGTTTGGATAAAAGTTCGTATCTTTGCAACTGATAATATTTAATTAGTTTGCTAGATGAACAGCCTGGATGCTAATAATATGTTGTCAGTTCTTGATAACTATACGCTGGAGACTATAGATGATATAGCTCTCAAGCTGGCTGAGGACTTCCGACGTAGACGTATAGAAAAGAATTTGACTCGTGAGGAAGTTGCTCAATCTGCCGATGTAGCCCTTAGCAATCTCGTTAGGTTTGAGCAGAAAGGACTGATTTCGCTAAAGAACCTAATAGCATTGGCAATGGCCTTAGGCTATGCCTCTGAAATCAAGAATCTGTTTGCAACTCCTAAATATGCCACAATGGAGGAACTGACACAAATCCGCAAGAACGCCAACAAGAAGAAAGTATATAAAAAGCAATGAAAAGTATAGACCGCCTGACTGTAAAATATCACAATCGGGTTGTTGGTATGTTATCGCTGACACCCGATGACAAGTTCTGTGCTTTTGAATACGACAAGAGTTGGCTGGTTGATGGTTTCAGCATCTCGCCCCTTGAGCTTCCTCTACGACAAGGGCTATTCATCGCCAAGCCACAGCCCTTCTATGGTAACTTCGGCATTTTCGAGGACAGTATGCCTGATGGTTATGGGCGCTATCTACTCCATAAAGCCCTCATGCATGAGGGTATCAACGACTCGAACCTATCATCTCTTGACAGACTAAGCCTCGTAGGGAGTGGTGGTATGGGGGCACTTACCTATCACCCAGAAACACATATTCAACTAAATAATGATGCGGTTGATTTAGATATCCTCCAGAAAAAGGCTCTTGAAGTCTTGAAAGAACAGCAAGACACGGATGCTGGATTGCTACTCTATAATAGCGGTAATAGTGGTGGGGCACGTCCCAAGGCTATCTTTCATGACGAAGAAGGGCATTGGCTGGTGAAATTTCGTCATACTTATGAACCAAAGGATATCGGACAGCAAGAATACCATTACAATGAAGTAGCAAGACGTTGTGGCATCAACGTGCCAGACTTTAAACTGATGAACGGACGATATTTCGCTTCAAAACGTTTTGATCTTGATGCAAACGGACAGCGCATTCATACGGCTACTGCTGGAGGCCTGCTCTGTCTGTCGCTTGCAAATCCTGTTCTTGACTACAGCAACCTTTTGGCTTTGACGGGTTATCTTACCCAAAGTGCACTGGAAGTAGAAGAAATGTTCCGCCGTATGGTGTTCAACTACCTGACGGACAACAAAGATGACCATTGCAAAAACTTTAGTTTTTTCGTCTGTCAGGAACCTACAGGTCGTTATGTTTGGCATCTTGCTCCAGCCTACGACCTGACGCTCTGCACTGAAGGCTATAATGGCGAACACGCCACATCAGTCAACGGAACAGGCAATCCCACATTGACAGATATGATTGCAGTTGGCACCAAAATAAAAATGAAAGAAGAGCGTTGCCGCGAGATTTTCGAAGAAGTAGAGTCTGCCTGTGGCGACCTTTTACTTCATCAGATTTAACGATAACAGTAAATAGTACATATTATTCAAACATGAAACTAAAAACCATTATTACCCTATTGCTCGCCCTTGTTTCTATGACGGGACAGGCTAAAGACATTGTATGGGAGAACCCATCAGCCTTTATGGGAGACTACAACTCCGAGTTTTACATCACTAAGGTAGAGTTGAAGCCAACGGAGACCGTGTTGCACGTCACGGCTATCTACAGACCCGGCAGTTGGATTCGCTTTGCCAAAGAGTCGTTCTTGCAGACACCCGACGGCAAGAAGTACGGCATCACAAGCGGCGCTAAGACCAACGAGAAGGAGAGCGACTTACAGCCTGACTCGCTCTTCTGGATGCCTGAAAGCGGCATTGCCCAGCTGGCCCTGCATTTCAAGCCCGTACCCCTCGACACCAAGGAGATGGACTTCCTGGAGAGCTACAACGAGCGCGACTTCAAGTTCTGGAATATCAGCGACGCAAAGACGAAGAAAAAGCTGGAGATGCCTGCCGACTGGAAGAACGTGCAGTACGCCAAGGACGAGACGCTGCCCGCCGCCAAGATTAATAAAGGTGTGGCCACCATCAAGGTGAAGATGTTAGGCTACAAGAAGGGCATGGATTTGGAGTTCTTTGTGGGCACCTTTGTCCCGTTGGGCTCGAAGGAACGTTTCGACAAGACCTTCCGTTTTGCCGATGATGGTACTGTGAAGATAGAGGTTCCCCTGCGGCTGACGCGCGAGGTGACTGTCGGCGTGCGTGGACTGGCTTTCGGCAACATCGTCATCGGCCCAGGACAGGAGACGGAGATACTGATGAAGGTCTGTAACGACAACGAGCCGTTCCTCGCCTTCAAGGGCTACATGGCCAAGACTAACATGGACCTGGTGAATGCGAAAAAAGCTAACGAAGCCGTCGATCTCGTCGGTAATGATGACAAGGTATTCTTGAAGGTCAAGGAGTGCAAGACGAAGGAGGAGCGCCTGCAGTGCCTGCAGAACATCTTCGACCAGCGCGTGGCCACTATCAGGAAATCGAAATATACCACAGCGGCTCAGGACCTGCTGTGCATGATGGCAGAGTCGAACTTCGTGAAATGGTCGCGCCAGTTTGCATGGAAGTATAGCAATTATTATGTGGACGAGGACGGAAGGGTGATCATGTCTCAGGAGAATATCTTTGAGAAGATGGAGAAGAACAAGGACCTGCTTCCAATGTCGGAAGAGGAAATGGCCTACTCCTGGAAATATTTGAATGAGCCTACATCGCCATGCAGCCAGGAGTTCTGGGATGCGCCACTGAGTATGTACGACAAGAAAGCCTTAGAGAACAATACCTATAACAACGAGCTAAGATGTATACAATCCGTCATGGACCCAGGGCAAGCGAACCTGATGGATATGTTACTCGACATGATGAAACATGAGGACTGCAAGAACGTCCTCCTTGAATATCGGGCCGAGCAGAAGCGCATTGCCCAGCAGTTAGCCAGTCAGCAGAGCGTCTTCTTCCAGAAGTTCGACGACGTAGCCCCTGAAAATATCCTACAGACCATCCTCGACAGATACAAGGGCAAGGTCGTGCTTATCGACATCTGGGCTACATGGTGTGGTCCCTGCAAGGCTGGTCATAGGATGATGGCTCCATGGAAAAAGGAATTAAAAGACAAGAATATCCAGTTTGTCTACATCACTTCACCCACTTCGCCCCTCGGTACCTGGCAGGAGATGATCAAGGACATCGACGGTGACCACTACTATCTGACAAAAGATCAATATAATTATCTCCTCGACAAATACGAGTCGGAGGGCATCCCCACTTACGCCATCTACGATACTCAGGGCCAGCAGGCCTTCAAGAAGACTGGCTTCCCGGGCCTCGACCCCTTTAAGGAGGCGGTAGAGAAAGTTTTGAAAAGGTAAAAAAATAAATATGGTGAAATTTATGAAGAAGGTATTCGCTATTGCCCTGTGCGCAATGTTTGTGGTTGTAGCAGCCACGGCACAGAAGAAGAGTGCCCCCGCCCAGCTGCGCAGTATGTATATGGATGACCTCTTCGACGACGAGGGCCGTTTAGACACGGCGAAGTGCCGCGAGCTGATACCGAACGGCATCGGTCACTTCTCCCAGTTCTGTATGCAGCAGCCCCGCGATCCCAACGAGCTGCGCGACCGTGCTGCCGCCGTTCAGGATTGGCTGATAAAGAACACGCCTAACGGCATTCCCGCCTTGCTGCATGAGGAGGTGCTCTCGGGCATCAACACCCTGGGCTCTACCATTTATCCCCAGCAGATAGGCCAGGCTTGTTCGTTCAATCCTGAGTCTGTCGACTTCCGTCTGCAGCAGCAGGTTACGCTTACAGGGCACGCTGTCAGCAAGCCCATCCGCAATCTTTATTTCTCTGGGTCGGTAGTATCCGACAAGACAAACGCTAAACAATAACGCACAGATATGAAAAGATTCTTTCTTTGGCTCGTTGTGGCGGGCTTGACTCTGACGGCGAACGCCCAGAAGTTGGTGTCGCCTAATGGGAAGTTATCGGTGACAGCCAAGAATGGCCAGTTCGCCATCAGTTATCAAGGACAACAGGTGTTGCAGATCAAGGCGGCTGAGGCGGCCACGTCGCTGAAAGGCCAGAAGGCCAAGAAGGTGAAGGCCGACTACCAGATGCTGGCCGGCAAGCGTAGCCACTGTACCAATGAGGCCAACGAGTATAGGGTGGGGCAGATGACGCTGCGCCTCTATAACGACGGTCTGGCCTTCCGCTACGAGACGCCTGTTAACCCACAGGCCGCCTACATCATCCCCGAGGGCATGAAGCGCTGGATGATGCAGTGGGCTGACAGTTACGAAGGCTTCTTCCCGCTGTCGACGACCTGCAAGCAGAAGGCTGTGCCGTCGTACGGGCGCCAGTATAAGGATGCTGAGGGCAACTGCGTGCGCTGGGGCTATCCGGCCCTGTTAGAGCCACGCGACGGCGTGTTCGCCCTGCTGACGGAGGCCAACATCGAGCACGGCCAGAGCGCATCGTCGCTGTATAACGACGGCGAGGTGTTCCGCGTGGTGCCCGACGAGGGCGAGAACCTCAGTCACTCACCGTGGCGTGTGGTCATCGTCGGCACGCTGGCCGACGTGGTAGCATCGACACTGGTCACCGACGTCAGCGAGCCTTGTAAGTTAGAGGACACCAGTTGGATCAAGCCCGGTGTCGTGTCGTGGATTTACTGGGCCTACAACCACGGTTCCAACGACTACAACATCATCCGGAAGTATGTGGACATGGCCGACACCCTGAAGCTGCCCTATATGCTGATAGATGCGGAGTGGGACGGCATGAAGGACGGCAAGACCATCGAGGACGCCGTGGCCTACGCTCAGTCGAAGGGTGTCAAACCGCTCATCTGGTATAACTCGTCGGTGGGATGGGTGGACGGCGCGCCGACCCCGAAGTTCCGCCTGAACAAACCCGAGGACCGCGAACGCGAGTTTGCATGGTGCGAGAAGATTGGTGTGGCCGGTGTGAAGATCGATTTCTTCAGCGGTGACACCCAGCGTAACATGGACTACTGTATCGACCTGTTGGAGAGTGCCGCCCGTCACCACCTGCTGGTCAACTTCCACGGCGCCACCGTGCCACGTGGTTGGCAGCGCACCTATCCTAACCTGATGTCGACCGAAGGTGTCTACGGTGCCGAGTGGTATAACAATGTGCCGACGTTTACCGCCAAGGCTGCCTGCCATAACGCCACCTTGCCCTTTACCCGCAATGTCATCGGTCCGATGGACTACACGCCCTGCACGTTCAGCGACTCGCAGCATCCGCACATCACCACCAACGCCCACGAACTGGCTTTGACGGTGCTTTACGAGAGTGCCCTCCAGCATCTGGCCGACCGTCCTGAGAGCTATCTGTCGCAGCCCAAGGAGGTGCAGCAGTTCCTGACCGACCTGCCTGCGACGTGGGACGAGACGCGCCTCGTGTCGGGCTATCCCGGCGAGAGTGTTGTCATGGCGCGTCGCTATGGCACCACCTGGTATGTGGCAGGCATCAACGGCACCGATGCTGAAAAGACGCTGAAGACACCGCTCGACTTCATACCCCAGGGCGAGGCCATGCTCTTTGCCGACGGCGAGCCTTGGGCGTTCTCTCGTCCCACGGTGCTGCCGCAGACCGTCACCTGTAAGCCTCGCGGCGGTTTCGTGCTGGTGGTGCGTCAGCCGTCAGGCACGCTGCCTTTAGTCTATGAGGTCGAAAATACCGGCTCTTCCTTTGCCAAACCCGCTATGCCTGCCGTCGGCGACCTGCCCGTGCAGCACGGACTGCCCGATGCACTGAAAGGCGTGGAAACGTTTGCCGACTGGTCGAAGCGACGCAGCGAGATAGCCGCCCAGATACAACACTACGGTATCGGCGAGAAACCTGCCGTCGGCAAGGAGAGCGTCAAGGCCCGTATGGATGGCGATAGTGCCCTGATTGTCGACGTGACGGTCAACGGGCAGACGCTCACCCTGCGCTCTGAAATCCGTTACCCCAAGCAGGGACAGCCGCCATACGCCGTCATGATAGGCACCAGTCGCATCTCGCTGCCCCGACAGTTGTTCGACAACCGCCCCATCGCCACGATGACCTTCCACGAGAAGCAGGTCAACGACTACGGCCAGTGGGGAAAGCACCATGAGCGCGGCGAGCACCCCTTCGACCGCCTCTATCCCCACCTGAAGGACAACGGAGCCTACAGCGAGTGGGCTTGGGGCCTGAGCCGCCTGATTGACGGTCTGCAGCTGTTGGGGCCGGAGGTGACGAAGATTGACACGCGCCATATCGGTGTTACGGGCTGTTCGTATGCCGGCAAGATGGCGCTTTACTGTGGCGCCTTCGACGAGCGTGTGGCGCTGACCGTCGCTCAGGAACCCGGTGGCGGCGGTGCTGCGGCCTGGCGTGCCTCCCATGAGTCGGCGAAGAACGTTGAGAACTTGGACAAGACCGACTACCACTGGTTCTTGGAGAGCCAGAAGGAGAACTTCCACGGCGACAGCGTCTACCGCCTGCCTTACGACCAGCACGCACTCTGTGCGATGGTCTTCCCGCGTGCCCTGCTGCTGTTGGGTAATCCCGACTATGAGTGGCTCGCCGACGCGTCAATGCTCGTCTCTGCCAAGGCTGCCCGTGAGGTGTGGCGCCGCTTCGGCGTTGCCGACCGCATGGGGTGGAGCATCGTCGGCGGTCACGGCCATTGTCAGCTGCCGGCGTGCCAGTATCCTGAAGTGGAGGCTTTCGTAGACAAGTTCCTGTTAGGGCGCAAGACCGATACCGACGACATACGCATAGCCGATTTTACGACCACGGCAAAGCGCCGATAGCAACTGTAATTGCAAACTGCGCGTTGCAGTTTCTCGTCGTGGGCTCCGCTCATACTGCCGAAAAGAATTAAAAACCGTGAAATCTGCGTAATCCGCACGCTTTTCTTTTCTCCGTTTCAAAAGAATTGTGTAACTTTGCGCTCGAAAAATTAAAACCCAATATTCAAAATACAATTAATTATGGTAAACTACAAGGATTTAGGTCTCGTGAATACCCGCGAGATGTTCAAGAGAGCAGTAGCCGGTGGCTATGCTATCCCCGCTTTCAACTTCAACACGATGGAGCAGATGCAGGCTATCGTACAGGCTGCCGTCGAGACAAAGTCACCCGTCATCATGCAGGTGTCTAAGGGTGCCCGTAACTATGCCAACGCTACCATCCTCCGCTATATGGCCGAGGGTGCCGTGGCATACGCCAAGGAACTGGGCTGTGAGCATCCTGAAATCGTGCTTCACCTCGACCACGGTGACAGCTTCGAGCTTTGCAAGGACTGCATCGACATGGGCTTCTCTTCAGTGATGTACGACGGCAGCTCGCTGCCTTACGAGGAGAATATCAAGATTTCGCGTCAGGTTGTGGAGTATGCTCACCAGCACGACGTGACCGTTGAGTGCGAGCTCGGTGTGCTCGCCGGTGTTGAGGACGAGGTGGCTTCTGAGGTTAGCCACTACACCAAGCCCGAGGAGGTTATCGACTTCGCTACCCGTACAGGCTGCGACTCACTGGCCATCTCTATCGGTACGAGCCACGGTGCTTACAAGTTCAAGCCCGAGCAGTGTACCCGCGACCCGAAGACCGGCAAGCTCGTTCCGCCGCCATTGGCATTCGACGTGCTGCACGAGATTGAGCAGAAGCTCCCCGGATTCCCCATCGTGCTCCACGGCTCTTCTTCTGTTCCCCAGGACGAGGTCGACACCATCAACAAGTACGGTGGCAACCTGCCCGACGCCGTCGGTATCCCCGAGGAGCAGCTGCGTGAGGCTTCTAAGAGCGCCGTCTGCAAGATTAACATCGACTCAGACTCGCGTCTGGCCATGACCGCTGCCGTTCGCAAGTATCTGGCTGAGAATCCGGCTCACTTCGACCCGCGCCAGTATCTGAAGCCCGCCCGTGAGAATATGAAGAAGATGTACATCCACAAGATTGTGGACGTCCTCGGTTCTGACGGCAAGCTCGCTCAGTGCTAAAACGGGCTGCGGCCTAAATCGTAAATTGTAAATAGCTAAATCGTAAATAAGAGAGGCGTGCTCGAAGTGGGCACGCTTCTTCTTTTCCTGAAACAATGATGAAGAAACTGCTACTAACCACTATTGCTGCCGTCGCGCTGACGGCAACAGCACAGAATTATCGTATTCCCGTCTCCGAGGAGCACGAACAGATGCAGACGGGACAGTTTGAACCCACATGGGAGTCGTTGGAGACGCACCAGACGCCCGAATGGTTCCGCGATGCCAAGTTCGGTATCTGGGCCCACTGGGGAGCACAGTGCGTGGAGGGCTCTGGCGACTGGATGGCCCGTGGCCTCTATCTTGAGGGCGGCGGACAGTACAACTACCACCGCGAGCACTACGGTCATCCGTCGGAGTTCGGCTATAAGGACATCCTGCCCCTGTTCAAAGCCGAGAAGTGGGACCCCGAGGCACTTGTTGAGCGTTATAAGCGCTGTGGCGCGCAATATTTCTTCGTCTTAGGCAACCACCACGACAACTACGACCTCTGGGACTCGAAGTACCAGCCTTGGAACTCTGTGAACATCGGTCCTAAGAAGGACATCCTCGAGGGTTGGGCGCGGGCTGCCAAGAGGGCAGGTCTGCCGCTGGGCATCTCGTTCCACGCCGACCACGCCTGGACGTGGTTTGAGCCTTCGCAGCGCTACGACCTGAAGGGCGACAAGGCGGGTGTCTACTACGACGGCAACCTGACGAAGGATGACGGCAAGGGCAAATGGTGGGAAGGACTCGACCCGCAGATGCTCTACCAGCAGAACCACCCGATGAGCCAGGGCTCGTGGGACAACGGTCGCATCCACGCGCAGTGGGGCTGGGAGAACGGTGCCTGTCCGCCGTCACAGGAGTTTGTCACCAACTTCTTCGACCGCACCATCGATGCCATCAACCGCTACCAGCCCGACCTCATCTACTTCGACGTCACCGTCCTGCCGTTCTATCCGCTGAGCGACTGCGGTATGAAGATTGCCACACACCTATATAATAAGAATCCGCGCGGTGTCGTCTTCGGCAAGATTCTGAGCGACGAGCAGAAGAAGGCGTTGACGTGGGACGTGGAGCGCGGTGCGCCTAACGCCATCATGGCTGACCCCTGGCAGACGTGTAACTGCATCGGCGACTGGCACTATAACACCGGCACTTATAAGCGCGGCTACCGCACGGCCACCAATATGGTGAAGCAACTCGTCGACATCGTCTCGAAGAACGGCAACCTGCTGCTCAACATCCCCCTGCGTGCTGACGGCACCTACGACGAGAAGGCCGCCGCCTTCCTCGACGAGTTAGAGGCCTGGATGACGCAGAATGGTGAGAGCATCTTTGGCACCCGTCCGTGGGTGAAGTTCGGTGAGGGTCCTGTGGCTGAGAAAGACATCGCCATCAATGCCCAGGGCTTCAACGAAGGTCAGTACAACGGCATGGATTATCACGACATCCGCTTCAACCAGACCAAGCGATATCTCTACGTTACCGCCATGGGCTGGCCCGAGGACGGTCGCCTCGTGGTGAAGTCATTAGCCAAGAAGAACCCCCACTTCAAGAAGAGCATCTCCTCCGTTTACCTGCTCGGCTACGGTAAACTCCCTGCGCGCCAGACCGCCGAAGGTCTCGAGGTGCAACTGCCACCGGCAAGTAGCTCGGCCCAAATGGCCGCTTGCCAGAGCAAGAACAAGATTGCGCCAGTTCTGCGCATCAACAAGTAACGAGACTCAGCTAAATCCTCCGAAGCCCACCGCTTCGGAGTTTTTTTGTGCTTTTTTCTTGGATGTTTCAAAAGAAATCATTATCTTTGCCTCCGATATAATACATATAATGAAGAAACGCTGATGCTTAAACCATATAAGATTGCAGACTATCTCAACGAATACAAGCCTCAGTGGACTTGTGTTATGCCTGACAGATGTCCACCAGAGGATGTGCTGGTGGCAGAAGAGCATCCCTTTTTCCGGCTGGCAAAACAAGTTGACAGTTATTCTGCAGATGACTTTATGAGTTATGCTGAAGCAGACCCTCAGCGCAACTGGGGGCAGATGCTGCCACTGGCCGTTGGTCTTTCACTCATTGAGAGCGAGGCGAAGGCCCGTCGTAGTCTCAAACTCCCGATGTTCCGCCAGTATCAGGGAATCATCAGCCTCACACTTAACCCGACAGACGGCGTTGTCAAACAGACGGGTGTTCACCGTTCACACTATACTTGGTGGCGAACAACCTCTTTCCAAATGTCGAACCTAAATATGCTTGCCCTATGAGACAGCTCACCCATACTGCCACACTCGAGTACTACGACGTGCCGCAGATCCTCACTGCCACAGATGCTACTGGAACCCGGTATCTCTGTACACTTTATAGTCACGAAGCCAATGGCTATCAATATCTCGGCGTACAGATTTCCGAGCCACGACTGATGGCTTTCGTTGGGGGCCAACTCGACCTACGCGATGCTTATCTACATCCTGAAGTAGATAATGCATTATATATCGTAAAGGCAGAGAAGGATACTCTGGCTGCCACAACCATGCTTCAGCCGTCAGAACTGACAGAAGCCATGTTACCAGAGGCTGGCTACTTCTTCGATGCTTCCGACTTAGCCGATGACGCCGAAGCACAGACGGATACCTATCAGCTTGAGATTCCTGCTCACGACCGCATAACCTTCTCCACCCTCATCAGCCGTATGGGCTGGCATGCGTCCTCTCTTGGTAAAACACTAAGAAAGATCGCAGCCCTCTAAACTGCTGATAAAAGGAGTGAGATAACAATATTATTGTCTAACCAAACCGTACTGCGTATGATATAAACGACAAGACATAAAGACATATTAAGATAAGAAGCGTCCGCTTGAATCTTGTTCTTCGAAATTTCGCCAAAATTAGAAACAATCCAAGAGTAAAAGCAAGGATGCTCACGCCGATGGCGTGGGCTTTTACTTGTTTAGGATTGTTAGGTGTTTGGCGATACCTCGAAGAACGTAGACGAAGTAAAAAGTCCACGTTTTCTTTTTCTGTCTATTTTAGTGAGTATTATAATTCTATTAACTTCTAAAACAATTATTATGTTCTGTAATTTGTGTAAATGTAACAGAGGAAAACTGGTAAAGATTCTTCCTGCTGGAAACTCGGGTTCTAACACGTTTGACGATGATATATTGCGTCTAACTGGAATTTCTTCACCAAGAGAACTTGACGAATATGTTGTATTGGAGAGTCATATGTACAAAGAGATTTTTGGAGAGAGAAAGGTTTCTGCAAAAAGATCCATGAAAAGACTGTCAATCGTAAAAATATGCTATAACGGAAAAACCATACACCGTGCATATCTATCTACGCCAGCAAAAGGATTTGGAAAAAATCATGTTGCGTTAACTCCGAATTCTATATACGAATTAAGTCAAGGTGAAAGTATCCCGTTGCAGACGGACGTTACTCTTGGGAGGGGGTGTTGGTGGAAATACTATTGGAGCAATCCCAATGCTGCCGTGAGAATGTCATTCAGAGTCGGTGTTATTGGTATTATTACTACCATTTTACTATCCTATAATGCGATTGGGAATTTGATAGAGTATATCATTAAAGTGTGCTGTCAATAAATTAACCAAATAACAAGCAATAATTATGAAAACAAAGAAATTATTCCTGATGGCAGCCATGCTGCTGATGAGTGTGTGCACGTTTGCACAGAACAGCACCCCGTTGAAGGGTGATGTAAACGAAGATGGTACTGTAGATGTCGCTGACCTCGTGTCCATTATGAAAATTATGAAGGACGCGGGTGGCGCGGTCGGTGAGAAAATGTACTACTGGTATGCCGGTGTTAATGGGGGCAATGCCGTGACAGAGACTAATTTCACGGATATAGCAAGTAAAATCGCTATGAGCCAAATCCCCCAGACTGGCTTTGTGACAGCTGCTGACCAGTATGTATATTTTGTTATGCCCGAGACACGAATCATTTCTTCTCTCACGAACGCTAACAACACCGCTGTAGACTATGACTGTACTGATGCCTATGGATATCATATCTACAAGACTAAGACAAAGTATAGTGGTAAACTTAACTATGCCATTGCTGAAAGAATCTATCATTGGCATATAGGTATTACAACTCCCGCTAAAACAAGTTGGAGTGAATCAGACTTTAATCAAACTTCAACTAAACCTATAACATCATTTACTGCTGTTGCATCTAATGGCGAATTTACTATTTGGATCGTTCCTGCTGCGTGGGGTACATTAGTATCTATGAAAGTTGATGGTGAAACACGTAATCCATGGCAAACGCCAATTCCATGGAATCCAACTTTACCAGAAGGTTACGTTGGATATCATGCAGACTTTAGTGGTAACTCACAAATTACAGATATAGTTTGGAAAAAGTAGCATTATATACCTCGTCAACTGTAACGCTTAAAACAAGATAATGGCAAAACAGACATTGGTATTTGAATCTCCGTAAAGTAGGAGATTGAATTCTTTTGAAAGGTGAATTAACATTAACGTTCAAATAGAGAAACTTATGAACAGAAATACAAGATTCTTTACAACGATGGTATTGGCCGCAGTGGCATGCCATGCTGTCAGCCAGACGCTTAGTGTTGCTTCTGTTGAGGCGACGACGGGCGGCCAGGCTGAGCTGGTGGTGAGCGCAAACGACATGGCTGGCGTGACTGCCATTCAGTTCAACCTCGCGCTGCCACAGGGCTTCACGCTCAACGAGAGTGCCATCACGGACGTCAGCAGCATCCATACGCTGAGTGTGCAGACGATGGCCAATGGCGACCGCCTCATCGTGCTCTACCAAACGGACTTGGGACTGATCTTCAACGGTACGCTGATGCGCCTGCCCATCACTGTGGGACAGCAGGCAGGCAGCTTCAGTGGCAGTCTCTATAAAATACGCACAGCGAATACCGAGGCTGAGAGCCATGAGTGTTTACCGGCAAGCTTCAACATTACGGTGAAGGCAGCCGTGCAGCCCGTGACCATCACGGCCGACAATAAGACGATGACTTACGGCGACGACGTACCCACGCTGACCTACAAGAGCAGTGGCGCCACGCTCAACGGTACGCCGAAGCTGTCAACGACGGCCACGAAGACATCATCCGTAGGCACCTATCCCATCAAGGTGGAGAAGGGCACGGTGACGAACGAGCAGGTGACCTACGTGGACGGCACACTGACCATCGGGAAGGCTCCGCTGACGGTAGGCGTACAGAACGTGACCATTACCGAGGGCGACGCCATCCCGACATTCACGCTGACGTATAACGGCTTCCGCAACAACGATTGGGAGACCAACGCCTTCACCACGAAACCCAAGGCTACGACAACAGCCACGTCGACCTCAAAGCCCGGCACGTACCCCATCACCGTGAGCGGTGGCGCAGCGCAGAACTATGCGCTGACGTACACTCAGGGAACGCTGACTATTACCGCCAAAGCTGTGCAGCCCGTGACCATCACGGCCGACAATAAGACGATGACCTACGGCGACAATGTACCCACGCTGACCTACAAGAGCAGCGGCGCCACGCTCAACGGTACGCCGAAACTGTCAACGACGGCCACAAAGACCTCGCCCGTAGGAACCTATCCCATCAAGGTGGAGAAGGGCACGGTGACGAACGAACAGGTGACCTACGTGGACGGCACACTGACCATCGGGAAGGCTCCGCTGACAGTCGGCGTACAGAACGTGACCATCACCGAGGGCGACGCCATCCCCACATTCACGCTGACGTACAGCGGCTGGCGTAACAACGACAAGGAGGCCACGGCATTCACCACGAAGCCGACGGCCACGACAACAGCCACGTCGACCTCAAAGCCTGGCACGTACCCCATCACCGTGAGTGGTGGCGCAGCCCAGAACTATGCGCTGACATACACACAGGGAACGCTGACCATTAAGGAGAAGGAAAAGCAACCCATAGCAGAAGGCATTTATGAGCTGACAGTTGAGATGTTCCACCTATGGGACGACTGTACTGCTACAGCCAAGGTGGCACAACAAAACGGAGAAGGTGAGTCCCATGTAGGCGAAGCTGTCGGAGAGGGTTCACTTATCTATGGAGTGTCATCTGTCTACTATTTGCGTTATGCCGACCTTACGGATTATGACAAACTGGTTATCATAGGAACGCCAGGCATAAAACTGCGTGTGCTGATGAACCGTAAGGAAGTGGGCAATGGCGGCGGTGATGAAAATGGTGGCTCATTGACAGAAGTAAAGCCCGTTATTGGTGACGACGGTCTGGTGGTTGTTCCCTTGACGGACAATGATTTTGCCCACCTCAATGCCATTAAGACTGACTGGAGCACTCCAAGTGGCACAGTCAAGAGACTGGCACTCGTTAAAGGTAATCCCGACATGACGCCGCTGGGCATTGACCAGCTGAGTGACGGTCTGACAGCCAAGCCGATTATTTACAACCTCGGCGGCCAGCGCCTTGAGAAACCGCGGAAGGGTATCAACATCGTTGACGGTAAGAAGGTGTTCGTGCCGTAAAGCATCATAACGGTCAATCATCAAGTCAATCCTCAGAGTAGCAAGTGCAGCTACTCTGAGGATTGCATTTTATTTCAGGATTCCAGGAAAACAGCCTCCGAAGCTAGAGTGAATTCAAAACTGGCTGCTTGATAATTCTCGTCCCATGCCACCGTTCCGGCATGTTGTCCCCACAGGTAAATATCTGCTAACGTTATCATATATTATTGTTTGTCTTCGTCCCAGTTGAAATCGTTAGTTGTCATACCACCTTTCTCCGCAGTAGCATTCGTATTGTAGGCACGCTGCCTTTGCGGATTCTTTTTCATATATTCAGAGAGAGCTACAGGGCTAACAGGCTTTTCCCTAAAAAGTCCCTCGAAAATATCCAAACGGTTCAAGGCCCGTAACACCATAATAAGGCTGAGCAGAGAGGTGTTGTGCCCATTCTCCATCTGACTGATGGAGAATGTGGAGAGACCGCTGCTGTCCGCCAGCGACTTCTGCGAGATGTTCTGTTCAATACGGGCCTCCTTGAGTTTCTGGCCAATTTGGGCCAGTATAGCCGGGTCTGAAAGTGCATAAATGTCCGTCATAAATAGATATATCTAATATTTCTGCCGCAAATATACAACTTTTATTTGATATATCTATAGTTTTTGTATATTTTTATCTCAAAGAGTCAAAAAAGTCTGAAAACCTGCCTATCTGCTAATGTGTAGCCACTCTGAGGATTATATACCCACACCTCTTACACCTGGCACTTAACTGCTTGATTATCAGTAGCCATTTTCTGGTGGCATAGTCGCACCAGTGGTCGCACCATGTGTCGCACCAAGCTGATATCGAATGTTTCACGGAAGGGGGCGGAAACGTCGCGGCCTCTCAGAAAAATTTCACGGCCTCTCAGAAAAACGAGAGGCCGTAAGAGAAATGTTTCACGGTTGTTGGTGCGACCTTAGGTGCGACACTTGGTGCTACCAACCCATTGGGAAACTATGCTGAAAAACAGCCAGTTAAGTGCCAGGTGTAAGAGGTGTCACCTATTGTTTCTATATAAGTTTATTGTCTTAACTACGTCGGCATAGGGATTCTCCCCTGAAGTTTAGGGAAAGCGGTTGCTGATGTTAGGGAAAAGTCCTTGGACGGTGACGGACGTTTTGCTAATTTTGCATCGTCAAACTAATAAAACTGTACGACGATGAAAAGAATGATGATGATTTTGATGTTGGCCGCGTTGACGGCCGTGCCTTCAGTGGCACAATATGTGAGGCGCCCTTACGGTCGCCCCGTTCCGCTCCGCCATAGGAGTTATTATGCTGACGCCCCACGGACTCGTTCTGCCGTTGGTGGGTATTTCGGATTGCGTATAGGACTCGGCGTGGCTACAGTCAATGCTGACGACCGCTTTTTGGACGGCGATTCGCCCAAAGCGGGACTCGGCATTGGCTTTGCGGCGGGGCTGCAGGTGGCTCCGGCGACTCCCGTCTACTTGGAGACAGGACTGTCGTATGTAGAGAAAGGCGGTAAGGGTGGCACTGGCGGTTCCTATACTTACAGCATGAACTACTTGGAGGTGCCGTTTCTCATCAAGTATCAGCACAACTTCGACCGCCTGACCAGCATCCAGCCTTTCGCTGGCGTCTACTGCGCAACGGGTATTAGCGGCAAAATCAAGGAGAAGGATCGTCGCCAGACGCAAAGCACATTCTCCGACGATGCCTTCAAGCGCCTCGACGGAGGTCTGCGCCTTGGCTGCGGACTACAGTTCGACCACCTCTACGCTGAGCTGGGCTACGACATCGGTCTGGCGAACGTCAGCCACGACGACTTCAATACCGCCCATACTGGCTGCTTCTTTGCCAACGTAGGCGTGAATTTTTAGGAGATTCTCTTAATATAATAAGGTGGAAATGTTAAAAATGCATTTCCACCTTCATTTTTTTGCCAAAAAGTTTGGAGCGTATTGATAATTGTGTTACTTTTGCAGTGTTCTATTTAAGTAGTACACTAAAACAGTAACAAAAACCATTAAGAATAAAACAATATGATTCAAGTAAACCACATCAGTTTCAAGTATGCCGGATCGAAGCATCTGGTATTCGACGATTTCAGCCTCACGCTGGAGGAGAACCGTATCTACGGTCTGTTAGGAAAGAACGGAACGGGCAAGTCGACGCTGCTCTACCTGATCTCAGGACTGTTGCGCCCCTCTTGCGGTTCTGTGTGTTGTGATGGTATCGCAACAAAAAAGCGCGAGCCCGAAACCCTGCGCAACATCTTCTTCGTGACAGAGGAGTTTGAGATGCCCGCCATCCGTCTCTCGGAATATGTGAAGCTCTACAAGCCTTTCTACCCGAACTTCTCTGACGAGGTGTTGCAGGAGTGTCTGGCTGACTTCGAACTGCCTTCCGACGTACATCTGAATGAGCTGTCGATGGGTCAGCGCAAGAAGGCCTATATCGCTTTTGCGATGGCTACCAACACGAAGTATCTCTTCATGGACGAGCCGACGAACGGACTGGACATCCCCTCGAAGTCGCAGTTCCGCAAGGTCATTGCCCGGCACATGACGGAAGAGCGCACCGTGGTGGTCTCTACCCATCAGGTACACGATGTGGAGCAGATGCTCGACCATATCCTGATGCTCGACCAGCGCTCGGTGTTGCTGAATGCGACGATGCAGGAGATTCAGGACCAGTACACCTTCGAATACCGTTCGCCGCAGCAGATGGACGACACCGTGCTCTACGCCGAGCCGACGCTGCAAGGCAATGCTGTCATCCGTCGTCGACAGGAGGGTGACGCTGAGACCCAGGTGAACCTCGAACTGCTGTTCAACTACAAGACAACCTCAAAGACAGGATCAGTATTGTAAAAGGACCACGAATTTCACAAATTTCACGAATTATTGAATCACAGATTTCCTCGAATTAAACGAATAGACAATTATGAGTACATTTTATATCAATAGATTTGGTCAGGCACTGAAGTGCCACTTCCTGGTAGAGCGTCACACTTGGATTCGCCTCTTTGGCATCTTTACGCTGGTGCTGTTTATGGCCAATTTGTTCTTCACCCGCGTGGCAAACAATAGCTATCAGTCGTTGGCAGAGAACTGGAAGGGCGAAGAACTGTATCACACTTATCGCCACATTGTGGAACAGACCTCCGTCTTTGCTGCCATCTTCTTCTGCTTTGCCATGCTCATCGGCGCCAGCCTGATGTTCCGTCAGATGAAAGATACGCGCAAGCGCTCAGCCTATCTGTTGTGGCCTGTCTCCAATTTAGAGAAATACATCGTCAGTTTCCTGCACAGTTTTGTGCTGATGTTCTTCTTGACGATTGCTTCAATAGTGGTGGCAGATGCTCTCCGCGTGTTCATCGACTGGTTGACAGGACGTGTCATCATCTGGGCTTTCACGATACCATTTGAAAGCACAAATAACCCGAATAGTGTTGCCGGGGATTGGCAGATAGTTTGGATGTTCTTTACTTGGGCGTTCTATTTCCACTCACTCTATATCGTTGGCGGTACGCTGTTCCGTCGCCAGCAGTTCCTGTTTACCAGCGGTACGATTGTTGTTGCGGGTATCCTGTTGCTGATGCTTATGAAGCATATCGACTTTCCTCAATTTGATTTTATAACAGGTCATTGGGACGAGAAGACGGAAACATACAACCATATATTCCACCCCGCCTTCTATGTGTTGTTCACGGTGCTCGACCTGCTCATTGTCTTCCACTACTGGGCTTCTTACAAGCTGTTTACCCGCATTCAGGTTATTAACAATAAATGGTTGAACGTATGATATTTACAAATGATAAAGCGATATACCTCCAGATGGCTGACCGTCTGTGCGACGAGATCCTGTCAGGAGCGTATAAGGACGATGACCGCATACCGTCCGTCCGGGAGTATGCCGTGCTCCTTGAGGTGAATACGAATACGGCGGTGAAGGCATACGACGAGCTGTCACGCGCGAACATTATCTATAATAAGCGCGGACTGGGCTACTTCGTGACGCCGGGTGCCAAGAAGCAGATACTGAAGGAGCGCAAACGTGAGTTCATGAAGGAGCGTCTGCCAGAGCTGTTCCGCCAGATGCAACTGTTGGGTATTACGTTAGAAGATGTTAAAGATGCGTATGATGCGCAACAATAAGCGCGGTATTTGCGTCTAACATTCAAACCATCAACCAAAATGATCCATTTACAAGACGTTAACAAGACCTATTACGGTGCACAGCCGCTGCACGTATTGAAGGGTATCAACCTCGACATTGCCAAGGGCGAGTTCGTGAGTATCATGGGAGCCTCAGGTTCGGGAAAGTCGACCCTGCTGAACATCCTCGGCATCCTCGACAACTACGACTCCGGACTATACGAGCTGGCCGGTGTGCCCATCAAGAACCTGTCGGAGACGAAGGCGGCCGACTACCGCAACCGTATGATAGGCTTTATCTTCCAGTCATTTAATCTCATCTCGTTTAAGACTGCCGTGGAAAACGTTGAGTTGCCATTATTTTATCAAGGGGTGTCCAGGAGGAAGCGCCATCAGATGGCTCTGGAGTATCTGGAGCGTCTGGGCCTCCTCGACTGGGCCGAACATTACCCCAACGAACTGTCGGGAGGACAGCGTCAGCGCGTGGCAATAGCCCGAGCACTCATCACCCGCCCACAGATTATCCTGGCCGACGAGCCTACAGGCGCACTCGACTCGAAGACCTCTGTGGAGGTGATGCAGTTGCTCAAGCAGCTGAACCAGGACGACGGCATGACCATTGTTGTGGTGACGCACGAGAGCGGTGTGGCAAACGAGACGAACAAGATAGTACACATCAAGGACGGCATCATCGGAAAGATCGAGGAAAACCTTAACCACAATGCCTCGCCTTTCGGCAGCGGAGGAATAATGAAATAACTAGAAAATCTAGATGGTCTAGATAATATAGAAAATCTAGAAAAAAAAGAATTATGCGTGATATATTTACAGAAATATGGTCGACGGCCAGACGTAACAAGCTGCGCACGACGCTGACGGGATTTGCCGTGGCGTGGGGCATCTTCATGCTCATCGTGCTGCTTGGTGCGGGCAATGGCCTGATTAATGCCAACCTGAAGCAGAGCGACCGTTTCCTCTCGTCGTCGATGGTGGTCTTTGGCGGTTGGACGTCGAAGCCCTACCAGGGACTGAAGGAAGGCCGCGACATCCGTCTGCATGAGCGCGACATGGAGATTACCGAAACGGAATTTGCTGAAAACGTTGACGAGGTGGGTGCGCAATACAACACATCGGCCACCATCAGCCTCGGTCAGCAGTATATCAGCACGAACATCAGCGGCGTCTATCCCAACCACACGAAGATCAACAAGGTGGAGCTGCTGCATGGCCGCTTCATCAATGAGATTGACGTGAAGGAGAGCCGCAAGGTGCTCGTGTTGAGTAATAAGCAGGCGAAGGAATTAGCCCCCCCTTCTGCCCCCGAGGGGGCTACAATAGCATTGGCTCGCAAAACTAACGAAGCCCCCTCGGGGGCCGTAGGGGGGGCTTTGGTGGGCCGCTTCGTCAATGTTGGGAACTTTGCTTTCAAGGTGGTGGGTATCTACAAGGAACAGGAGAACGGACGTGCCGACGTTTTTTCCAGCTACTCGGCCATCAAGCGCATCTTCGGTGCCAAGACCGACGACGCCGGCCGCATCGAGTTTACCTTCCACGGTCTGACCACGGTGCCGGCTAACGAAGAGTTCGAGAAGGACTACCGCCGCCGGCTGAACGCCGAGCATCAGGCTCATCCGGACGACGAGGACGCCGTCTGGCTGTGGAACCGCTTTACGCAGAACCTGCAGATGGAGCAGGGCATTGGCATCATCCGCACGGCCCTTTGGATTGTGGGTCTCTTCACGCTGTTGTCTGGTATTGTGGGCGTGTCGAACATCATGCTCATCACCGTCAAGGAGCGTACCCATGAGTTTGGCATCCGCAAGGCTATCGGCGCCAAACCCTGGAGCATCCTGCGGCTGATTATTGTCGAGAGTGTCATCATCACCACCATCTTCGGCTACATCGGTATGCTGTTGGGCATCTTCGCCAACGAGTATATGGATGCTACGATAGGCCACGAGACCATAGATACGGGTCTGTTCAAGGCCACGATGTTCCTCGATCCTACCGTCGGACTGGATGTCTGCATCGAAGCCACGATGGTGATGATTATTGCAGGAACGATAGCCGGACTGATTCCCGCCTTCAAGGCCAGTAGGATTAGGCCTATTGAAGCATTAAGAGCAGAGTAGGAGGCCTCCCCAAGCCCCTCCGAAGGAGGGGATGTTTAAAATGATTAAGCGATGAAAAGAATACAAGATATTATCAGCAAGAGTAACCGAAAGTCCCTCCCTTGGGGAGGGGTTGGGGTGGGCCTTGACCTAGACTCCTACCGCGAGGTGCTCGACACCCTGACACGCAACAAGGCGCGTTCGTTCCTGACGGGCTTTGGCGTCTTCTGGGGCGTGTTCATGCTCGTGGCACTGATGGGTGGCGGCAACGGACTGAAAGAGCTGCTCCAGCAGAATTTCGCTGGCTTCGCCACCAATAGCGCCTTGGTGTGGGCGCAACCCACGAGCAAAGCATACAAGGGCTTCCGCAAAGACCGTATGTGGTCGATGGACTACAAGGACATAGAGCGCATACGTCGCAGCGTCCCTGAGCTCGACGTCGTCACGCCCCTGCTCTTCTCGAACGGCGGTACCGCCTACTACGGCGACCGCAAGTCCACTGTCGGCGTCAGCGGCGCTATGCCCGACTATCAGCGCGTGAACGAGCCGAAGATGTTCTACGGCCGATACATCGACGAGGCCGATATCCGTGACCACCGCAAGGTGTGCGTCATCCAGAAGAAGACCTATAAGGAACTGTTCCCAGGTGGTGGCGACCCCTGCGGCAAGAGCATCCGCATTGACAATATATATTATCAGATAATAGGCGTTGACTACAACATGAGCGAGGGTGTCAACATCAGTGGTGAAAACGGCACGGGTGTCACCTTGCCTCTGACCTTCATGCAGCAGGCCTACAACCGAGGCAACGCTGTCGACCTGATAGCCGTCACCGGCCGAAAGGGCGTGGTGATGTCGAAAGTCACCGACCGCATCCGCGAGACCGTTGCCCGTGCCCATACCATCGACCCGACAGACGAACAGGGCGCTATGGTGTTCAACACCGAGGTGCTCTTCCAGTTGCTCGACAACCTGTTCAAGGGCGTCAACTTCCTCATCTGGTTGGTGGGTCTCGGAACGTTGCTGGCAGGCTCCATCGGTGTGTCGAACATCATGATGGTCACCGTCCGCGAGCGCACCACCGAGATAGGCATCCGTCGCGCCATCGGTGCTACGCCCAAGGTGATACTGTCGCAGATTATCAGTGAGAGTATCGTGCTGACATTAGTGGCGGGTATGAGTGGCATCCTCTTCGGCGTGCTGATCCTGCAGATGCTGGAGCTGGCTAACACAGAGGACGGCATCCTCGCCGCCCACTTCCAGATCGGTTTCTGGACGGCTCTTTTTGCGGCCCTTGTGGTATCGGTGATGGGTGTCCTCGCAGGACTCGCTCCTGCCGCCCGAGCCATGTCAATCAAACCCGTTGACGCGATGCGTGACGAATAAGGGTAATGGGATTAATAGGACCTATGAGACCTATGAGTCCTATAAGACCTATAAGTCCCATTAGTCCCATAAAACAACAACAACAAAACAACAACAATATGAAAAAGTATTCAAAACTGATTATCGCAGCGATTATCGCGCTGATTTTCATCGGAACCTTCGTGTTCCTGTGGCAGAAGAGCCAACCCAAGGAGGTCGTCTACAACGAGTTCACCCCGAAACTCGACAGCATCCAGAAGACGACCATCATCACCGGTAAGATTGAGCCTCGCAACGAGGTCAACGTCAAGCCGCAAATCTCTGGTATCATCTCCGAACTCTACAAGCAACCTGGCGATTATGTTAACGCTGGCGACGTGATAGCCAAGGTCAAAGTGATTCCCGACATGGGGCAGCTGAGTTCTGCTGAGATGCGTGTGCGCCTGGCAGACATCAACCTGAAGCAGGCGCAGACCGACTTCCAGCGTGTGGAGAACCTCTTCGGCCAGCAGCTCGTCTCTGCCGACGAGTACGACAAGAGCAAGATGGCGCTTCAGCAGGCCAAGCACGAGAAACTCGCTGCCGAGGACGCGCTGCAGGTTGTCCGCGATGGCGTGTCGAAGTCGAATGCTAAGGCCAGCTCGACGCTGATTCGCTCGACCATCAGCGGTGTCATTCTCGACATTCCTGTGAAGGTGGGTAACTCCGTTATTCTTGCCAACACCTTCAATGATGGTACGACGATTGCCACCGTTGCCAATATGAACGACCTCATCTTCCGTGGGAATATCGATGAGACCGAGGTAGGACAGTTGGTGAACTCGATGCCCATGAAGATTACCATCGGCGCCCTGCAGGACTTGATGTTCGACGCCGCCCTGGAGTATATCTCTCCGAAAGCCGTCGAGAGCAACGGTGCCAACCAGTTCGAAATCAAGGCTGCCGTGAAGCTCTCCGAGGGTGGTAAGATCCGCTCCGGCTATAGTGCCAATGCCGAGATTGTATTGCAGAAGGCCGACAATGTGCTCACCATTCCCGAGAGTGCCATTGAGTTCAGCGGCGACTCCACCTTCGTCTATATCGTCAAAGGCGAAGGCAAGGAGAAAACCTACGAGCGCACAGCTGTCACCACCGGTCTCTCCGACGGCGTGAATATTGAAATCAAGAAGGGCCTGACCGCTAAGGACAAGGTGCGCGGTCCGGAAATCATTACCGACGACTCTAAAGACGAGTAAGCCATGAAGAAAGTTTCTATGATTGTCCTGTTAGCTGCGATATTATCGCAGCTCACACAGCCCACGATGGCCCAGTCGAAGCAGTGGACGCTCCGCGAGTGCTGCGACTATGCTGTGACCCATAATATTACCATCAAGCAGCGGCAGAACCAGTGCCGTCAGCAGGAGCTGCAGCTCTCGACAGCCAAGAACCAGCGGCTGCCCGATCTTAGCGGTTCCGTAGGCCAGAACTTCTCTTTTGGTCGAGGTCTTACGGCTGACAATACCTATTCGAACACGAATACCTCGTCGACGTCGTTCTCCTTGGGAACCAGCGTCCCCTTGTTCACGGGCTTCCAGATTCCTAACCAGATTAAGTTGAACCAGCTGAACCTGGAGGCGGCTACGGCCGACCTGGAAAAAGCCAAGGACGACATCCGTATGCAGGTGGCTCAGGCCTACGTCCAGATTCTCTACAACATAGAGATTGCTGATGTGGCCCACCGTCAGGTTGCCATCGACTCGATGCAGGTAGCCCGTTTGCAGGCTTTGGTAGACAATGGCAAAGCGAGCGGTGCTGAACTTTCCCAGCAGCAGGCCACGTTAGCCAACAGCCGCTTCACCGCCATTCAGGCTGACAACAACCAGCGCCTCGCCGTGCTAACGCTGACACAACTCTTGGAGTTGCCCACGCCAGATGGCTTTGCTGTCGCGCAGCCGGGACTGTCTGCCATTTCCGGTCTGTCGGAAATCCCTTCTCCGGATGCCATCTATGCTGATGCTCTCGGTGTGAAACCCGAAGTCGTTGCCCAGCAACTGCGTCTTCGCGCTACCGACCACAGCATCAAGATTGCGCAGGCTGGCTATATGCCCACCCTCAGCCTCAGTGGTGGTCTTGGCAGTAATTTCTATACGACCAGCAAATTCGACTCCGACCCCTTTGGCACTCAGTTGAAGAATAATTTCTCGCAATATATTGGCCTGAACCTCAATATACCTATCTTTAACCGCTTCCAGACTCGTAACAACGTGCGCAATGCGCGCATCGAACAGGAGAACCAGCAGCTGGCTCTCGACAATACGAAGAAGACGCTCTACAAGGAGATTCAGCAGGTGTACTACAACACCCTGAATGCCCAACAGAAGGAACGCAGTTCCAGAGAAACGGTACGGAGCAGCAACGACGCCTTCACCCTGATGCTGGCCAAGTACGAAAACGGCAAGGCAAACATCACGGAGTTCAACGAGGCGAAGAATGTCTATCTGAAAGCAGAGTCAGACCGCGTGCAGGCTCAGTACGAACTGCTCTACCAGCATGCACTCATCAACTTCTATCAAGGGCGTGAGTTGTCGTTCTGAAGAGGCTATTTGGGCTGTTCGGCCTCCAGTCTGTCAATGCCGCCTGTAACGGGGTTGAGCCAAAGACGTGTGCCGTAGTGCTTGTTGAAGAGATCACCGTTCAGCAGTTCGACGTTGCCGAACTGCGCAGCGGGGAAATCTTCCTGGCTGACGAGGTCGTTGCCTTTAAAGATGGTGATCTGCATCTTCCCCGGCACGTTGTAGTAGAGACCATTCTCAGCCTTTTTCTTCTTGGCAGCCTGTTCTGCGTCGGTGGCCGGCAGTTGGGTCTGGTTTTTCACGTTGATCGTATAGGGGGCGCCACTCAGGTCGTCAGCGTCAACCAGTCCGAAGCGCTTTGAGAAACGGAACAAAGTTCTGTTCAGGTTACCGTCGGGGACGATGATGAAGACCCGTTCTGTTGTGTCGCGTACAGTCGTGCCGGCAAAGAGACTGGTCAGTGCCTGATCCTGACGATCCATCTGGTTCAGCATCATTTTCATCTGTTCACCGTCCTTCGGCATGAAGTCGGCCTGACCCTTGATGAGCTGGCTGCGGCTGTCGCGGATGTCGTAGATTTCCTGCGCTGTGAGCTGCGCCATCTTGGCCGTACTGCCGGCAGCTAAGATTTCCTCGTTCAGAAACTGTCGCGGATTGACGACAGCAGGTTTGGGAGCCGGTTTGAAGGGGGCGGGGATGTCCTGCGGTGTGGGCTTTGCGTTGAGGGCCAGCAGGACACCGTCTTCCGCCAAAGCCACATTGATGGCCGACGTCTTGTTGTTGAACTTCACATTGTAGGCCTTGGTGGTGTCGCGGATGCCAACGGCCGTCTGTGTGATCGACAAGATGCGGTTGGTTGTCGAAGGCTCGGCGTTGACGCCTTTCAGTCGCAGGTATCGTTCGGCGTAAGGTGCAAAATCACCTGGTGTGTAGACGGTCTTCTCTGTAAGCACAGTAATGCGGATGGCTGTCTTCGGCAGGAAGTAGATAGCCCCTTCTTGGCTGACGCCTGGCATATAGATGCCCGTCTGTGTCTGGGCGTGGCATGTTGAAGACTGATTGAAGATTGACAATTGCAGGCAGGCTGCTACAACACTCACTTTCAACATCCAGTTGTTATCTAAAAACTTTGTCATATTTCTCATAATCTTCATTTTCATTTTCCATTTTTCAGCATGAGGAATGCTTTCGGCAGACAGCGAATAATATCGCGTGCTATCAGGCTCTCTTCGCCTAATTCCCTGGCGGCAATGTCGCCTGCCAGTCCGTGCAGGTACATACCCACAATACAGGCGTCGCGATGACTGTAGCCCCTTGCTAATAATCCCGTCAGGATGCCCGTCAGCACGTCGCCACTGCCGGCGGTAGCCATACCAGCATTGCCTGTGGTGTTGAAGACGATGTGCCCGTCGGGGCAGCATAATGCTGAGTGATGTCCTTTCAGGATGATATAGGCACTGATGCGTTGCGATAGGTCGCGTGCCTTCGACAGCTGTTCAAAACTGTCAGCCGAACGGCCTTCAAGCCGGTCGAACTCCTTGGGGTGGGGGGTCAGTATGATGTCCTTGGGCAGCTGTTGCATCCACGCCCGGTGATTGGCAATGATGTTGATGGCATCGGCGTCGCACACTAACGGACATTGCGTGCGGCGTATCTGAGCGATAATGGCAACGGCTGTCTGCTCGCCGGTTCCTAAGCCGGGACCAATGCCGACAGCCTGGAAATCCTCTGTATCGACAGCCTCCGAGAAGGTGGTCTCCTCGTGGTCAATCTGTAATACGGCCTCTGGCACGCTTGCTTGTAAAATGGGAACATTCTTGCGGGGCGCATGGCAAATCACCTTGCCGGCACCCGAACGCAGGCAGGCTTCTGTGGCCAATATGGCGGCACCGGCCATACCGTAGCTGCCGGCAATGATCAGCGCATGTCCCATGCTCCCTTTGTGGGCAAAAGGCGAACGCGATAGCATCAGCCGCCTGACGTCCTCCTCCTCTGTCAGGGTGTAATGGGCTTCTATCTTGTCAATGCCCTCACGGCTCAGATTGATGTCAAGCACGTCCAACTCGCCGATGAACGGCTGGTTCTCTGCAAACAACATGGCCAGTTTCTTGTGGCCGAGCGTCAATGTCAGGTCGGCATGGATGATGTTTGCACGGACATTGTAGGTGTTGTCTTCGGTCATCAGGCCCGAGGGCATATCGATACTCACAACCTCGGCCGACGAGGCGTTGATATATTTCACTAAAGAGGCAAAACCTCCGTTTAGCGGTTTGTTCAGTCCTGAGCCAAACAGACCGTCGATAACCAGCATGCCCTTTCCTAACTGTGGCGGGTCGAACTCCTGCGTCACTTCTACGAACGAGTTCTTGGTCTTTTTGTTTTCAAGAAGCCGCCGCTTGTTCTCGGCACAGTCTGCCGACAGGTGACCGCTGATGTTAAATAGAAAGGTATGCACTTGATAGCCCTGTTCTGTCAGCATACGGCTGACGGCCAGTGCGTCGCCGCCGTTGTTTCCCGGTCCGGCAAACGTGACGACAGGCACCCTCTGCGGCCATCTTAGGGTGATGGCCCGTGTCAGAGCCTTCGCTGCACGCTCCATCAGGTCTATCGACTTGATAGGCTCGTGCTCGATGGTGTAATTATCCAGCTCGTGTATCTGTGCACTCGTAAAAATCTTCATACTGCGCGCAAAGTTACTATAAATTCAGCAGAAGACAAAAACTTTTGTTGTTTTTTTGTCGAATTCTTAGCATTGCTCGAAAAAAAGCAGTATCTTTGCACGCAAATTCAGGAATCTATGAGCAGAGTGACTATCAAGGACAAGACGTTTGAGACGTCAATGACCGAGGCCGACATCAAGGCTCGGGTGCGTGAATTGGCCCAGCAGATGAGCCGTGACTTGGAAGGGAAGAACCCGCTATTCCTCGCCGTGCTGAACGGCGCGTTTATCTTCGCTGCCGACTTGATGCGCGAGATGACCATTCCCTGCGAAATCTCGTTCGTGAAACTGGCCTCCTATCAGGGTACCACATCGACGGGCACGATTAAAGAGATTATCGGCATCAACGAAGACCTGGCCGGCCGCACCGTCGTCATCGTCGAGGACATCGTGGAGAGCGGTCTGACGATGAAACGGATGATAGAGCAGATTGGTACGCGAAATCCTGCTTCCGTCAAGGTGTGTACGCTCTTCTTCAAGCCTGAGAGACTGAAGGAAGACCTGACTTTGGACTATGTGGCCTTCCCTATCCCCAATGATTTCATCTTGGGTTATGGACTGGACTACGACCAGCAAGGACGTGGACTAAAAGACTTATACACATTAGTAAAGTGATGAAGAATATTGTGATTTTCGGTGCTCCTGGTTCAGGAAAGGGCACCCAGAGCGACAAGCTCATTGAGAAGTATGGCCTTAACCACATTTCAACTGGCGACGTTCTGCGCGCCGAGATTAAGAAAGGAACAGAACTGGGCAAGACTGCTCAGAAGTTTATTGATAACGGACAGCTGATTCCCGACGACCTGATGGTGTCTATCTTGGCTTCGGTGTACGATGCTTTCGGCCGTGAGCACAAAGGTGTCATCTTCGACGGCTTCCCCCGTACCATCCCGCAGGCTGAGGCTCTGAAGCAGATGCTCAGCGAGCGAGGCGATAAGGTGGCTGCCATGTTGGAGTTGGACGTCCCCGAGGACGAGCTGATGAAGCGCCTGTTGCTGCGTGGTCAGCAGAGTGGTCGTGCCGACGATAACGAGGAGACTATCAAGAAGCGCCTTGTCGTCTATCATTCACAGACTCAGCCGCTTATCGAGTGGTACAAGCAGGAAGGCGTCCACTATCACATCAACGGACTGGGTGAGCTTGACCGCATCTTCAGTGATATCTGCGAGGTTGTCGAGAAATTGTAATTAAACATCCCTCCCTTAGGGAGGGCTTGGGTGGGCCTTATGGAGAGTAATTTCGTAGACTACGTAAAGATATTGTGCCGCTCGGGCAAGGGCGGCAAGGGGTCGATGCACCTCAAGCACGTGAAGTACAACCCTAACGGCGGTCCCGACGGTGGCGACGGCGGTAAGGGTGGTAGCATCTACCTGCGTGGCAACCACAACTACTGGACACTGTTGCATTTGAAATACGAGCGCCACATCTTTGCAGAGCACGGCGGTAACGGCGGTCGCGACAAGTGTCACGGCACCGACGGCAAGGACATCTATATCGACGTGCCCTGCGGAACGGTGGTCTACAACGCTGAGACGGGCAAATACGTCTGCGACGTCACCTACGACGGACAGGAGGTGCTGCTGCTGAAGGGCGGTCGCGGCGGACTGGGTAACTTCCAGTTCCGTACGGCCACAAATCAGGCACCGCGCTATGCCCAGCCCGGCGAGCCGATGCAGGAGATGACCGTCATCTTAGAGTTGAAATTGCTGGCCGACGTCGGTCTGGTGGGTTTCCCCAACGCCGGCAAGTCGACGCTGGTGTCGGCACTGAGCAACGCCAAGCCGAAGATTGCCAACTACCCCTTCACCACGATGGAGCCTTCATTGGGCATCGTCGGCTACCGCGACGGCAAGTCGTTTGTCATGGCCGACATTCCCGGCATCATCGAAGGTGCGGCAGAGGGCAAGGGTCTTGGCCTGCGCTTCCTGCGACATATTGAGCGCAACTCGCTGCTGCTGTTCATGGTGCCTGGCGATACCGACGACATCAAGCGCGAATACGAAATCCTGCTCGACGAACTGCGACGCTTCAATCCCGAACTGCTCGACAAACCCCGCGTGCTGGCCGTGACGAAGTGCGACCTGCTGGACGACGAACTGATGGAGATGTTACGCGAGGAGTTGACCCACACAGCCCCCCCTTCGTCCCCCGAGGGGGACACAAATGTCTTACACGGTAATGAAGCCCCCTCGGGGGCCGTGGGGGGGGCTACTGTCGTCTTTATCTCTGCCGTCACCGGTTTCGGCCTCGACGAGCTGAAAGATGTGCTGTGGACGGAGATGAATGCCGACAGCAACAAACTGGCTGCCATCACCACGACGGAGTCCATTGCCCACCGCGACAAGGATATGAGCCGTTTCGCTGCCGAAATGGCGGAAGAGGGTGAGGATGAGGATATTGAGTTCGTTGATGCCGACGATATTGAGGACGTCGACGACCTTGAAGATTTTGAATACGAGGACGCATAGTATCTTTCTTAAAAATATATGAGGAAAAGTTATACTATCTAAAAAAAAATGGTTAATTTTGCAACCGAAATTAAGTGACAGACAATGGCGCGAGCCAGCGTCTTATAATATTAATCAACAAATAATTAAAAATTTATGCAGAAAAGATTGCTCTTTCTGGTGTCCGTGCTGTTGACGCTTTCGTTAACGGTCATGGCGCAAATCACGACGTCAAGCATGGCAGGTAAGGTGACTTTCGACTCGCAGACAGGCGAGGAGGTCATCGGTGCAACGGTCGTAGCTGTTCATACCCCCTCGGGTACACGCTACACGGCAGTCACCAATGCCAGTGGTCGATTCTCTATCCAGGGTATGCGTACGGGTGGTCCCTACGAGGTGACCACGTCCTACGTCGGCTATCAGCCGAAGACCATCAAGGGGGTTGTGCTCCAGCTCGGTGAGACCTACAACCTGTCGGTGTGGATTTCTGAGAACGCTACCGAACTGGGCGAGATTGTCATTAGCGGTAAGGCTTCGAAGTTTACGGCTGAGAAGACCGGTGCCTCTACAAACATCACGTCAGCCCAGATTACTGCCATGCCGACCGTCAGTCGTGCTATCACCGACGTTACCCGTCTGTCGCCTTATGGCGGTAACGGCATGACCTTCGCCGGTCGTGACGGACGTACGGCTAACTTCACTGTCGATGGTGCAAACTTCAACAACGACTTCGGTCTGAGCGAGAAGCTCCCCGGCGGTGGTAACCCCATCTCGCTTGAAGCCATCGAGGAGGTGCAGGTGGTCATCTCGCCCTTCGACGTTCGTCAGACAGACTTCATCGGCGGTGGCGTCAACGCTATCACGAAGTCGGGTACCAACACCTTCAAGGGCAGTGCCTACATCTATCACCAGAACGAGAACCTGCGTGGCGACGCTGTCGACCGTGAGACCATCACCGGCGCACGTGCCAAGGACTCGAAGACCACCTACGGCTTCACCCTCGGCGGTCCGATTCTGAAGGACAAACTCTTCCTCTTCGTCAACGGCGAAATGGTGAAGACACCGACGGTTGTCAACCGCTGGCGCGCCTCTGAGGACGGTTCCTACGATGCCAACGACTATCTGTCGCGTACGACGCTGGCCGATATGGCTGCCGTTTCGCAGCACGTCAAGGACAAGTACGGCTACGACACCGGTTCGTGGACGGACTTCCCCGCCGACGAGGACAACTACAAGCTGCTGGCACGCTTGGACTGGAACATCACCGACAAGCACCACCTCGCCCTGCGTTACAACTATACGAAGAACAACATCTGGAACAACACCAACGGTTCGTCAATGGACGGTGGTACGCGCTCGGCTTATAACCGTCTGTCGCAGTATTCGATGGCTTTCGCTAACGCCATGTACTCTATGGAGAACATCGTTCACTCGTTCTCTATCGACCTGAATAGCCGTCTGACAGAGAGTCTCTCGAACCAGTTCCTCGCTACCTATTCTAAGAAGGATGATATCCGTGGTACTAACTCTGACGAGTTCCCCTTCATCGACATTCTTGACGGTACGGGCAACACGGCTAACTACATGGCCTTGGGTTACGAGCTCTTCACCTGGAACAACGCCGTTCACAACACTGTCTGGAACGTGAAGGACGACATCACCTACTATATGGGTGCCCACAAGATTATGGGCGGTCTGAGCTATGAGCACCAGATGGCCGACAACCAGTATATGCGTAACGGTACGGGCTACTATCGCTACCTCTCTATGCAGGACTTCCTCAACGGTGCAACGCCTGAGGTCGTCTGTCTGACCTATGGTTACGATGGCGAGAAAGAGCCTGCTGCCCGCGTGCAGTACAACAAGCTGGGCTTCTATCTGCAGGACGACTGGAACGTTCTCGACAACCTGAAGCTGACCTATGGTCTGCGTCTCGATGCCCTGCTCTTCAACAACAACGACCTGATGACCAACAAAGCCATCTACGACATCGACTACAATGGCCGTCATATCGATACCGGCGTATGGCCCAGCAATGCGCTTATGGCTTCGCCCCGTGTAGGCTTTACCTGGGACGTCTTTGGCGACAAGTCGCTGAAGGTGCGCGGCGGTACCGGTCTGTTCATGGGCCGTCTGCCCCTCGTGTTCTTCACCAACATGCCTACCAACTCGGGTATGGTGCAGTATCAGGCACAGTTGAACGCCAAGAACGGCGAGAAGCTGGGCTACTCGATGGAGGAGTTCAAGGGCGGTCTGGTGACCGACGGCAGCGGTCACGCTACGATTGACGCTCTGTACAACAAGCTGACCTCGATGAAGGATGCTAATGGTAAGAACATCTTCCCCACGACGGTAACGCCTGAGGATGGTACCGTTCCCTCTTCTATCTCGGCTGTCGATCCCGACTTCAAACTTCCGCAGGTGTGGAAGTCGTCAATTGCTGTCGACTACCAGATTCCTGTCTCGTTCCCCTTCACGGCTACGGCAGAGTTCATCTACAATAAGATGATCAACGACGTCTGCATCTCCGACTGGAGCATGATGCCCGCTGAGGGCTTTGCCCGCTGGAACGGTGCCGACAACCGCCCCATCTATCCCACGACGTTCCGTCAGGGCACGAAGGCATTTATCCTCGAGAACACCAGCCGCGGCTACAACTGGCAGGCCAGCCTCCAACTGAATGCACAGCCGTTTGAATGGATGAGCCTCATGGCTGCCTATACCCACAGCGCTGCCAAGGAGGTGACCTCACTGCCTGGTTCTGCTGCTGAGTCGGCATTCACCTACATCCCCACCTATCAGGGTCCGAACAACATTATGCTGCACAACGCTACCAACCTGACGCCTGACCGCTTCGTGGCCAGTGCTACGCTGAACGACAAGAGCGGCAACCACTACTCACTCATCTATGAGACCTATCGTGGCGGTTACAAGTATTCGTATATGCTCAGCAACGATATGAACGGCGACGGCTACTCATACGACGCGCTCTACATTCCTACTGACGACCAGGTGGCTAACAACCAGTTCCGCTTCGCTTCCGAGAACGACAAGCAGCGCTTCATGGAGTTCGTCCACAACGACGACTACCTCAGCGACCATCAGGGTGATTATGCCGAGGGCTACAGCGTCTATTCTCCGTGGGTTCACCGTCTGGACTTCGGCTACAAGCACGACTTCAAGGTGGAGTTTGGCAAGACCAAGCACAACCTGCAGCTCAGCCTCGACGTGAAGAATATCCTCAACTTGTTCAACTCTACTTGGGGCGTGGCTAAGTACATGAATCCCGACCTGAACGAGGGCCGTATCCTGAAGTACGAGCGTACCGATGCTGACGGCTATCCCGTATTCTCTACGCCGAAGGCTGTCAACAGCAGCACCGATACATGGGTGTACAACCACGCCATTGGCCAGTGCTGGTATGCTTCTGTTGGTATCAAATACATTTTCAACTAATTAAAGGAGGAATAGACGTATGAAACTAAAGAATATTTTTGGAATAGCTCTGACGGCACTGCTCTTTACGGCCTGTGCCGAGGACGATCCCATCGGTAATCTGGGCAGCCTGACGGTCGACAAGAACTTTGTGACCATGCCTATGACAGAGAACAGTGCAACGGTGACGGTGACGGCTGCCAGCGACTGGAAGCTCGAGAATCTCTACTCCGTTGAGGCTACCATCGACGGACAGAAGAAGAAGCTCTACTATCCTGTGCCCGTCACCCTGAACAAGGAGAAGACCGAGGGCGTCCCCACATGGCTCACCGTCGATAAGACCAGCGGTGCTGCTGGTGAGACCGTCATCACACTGAAGGCTGGCAAGACCGAGGCCGGTCGTGAGACTGAGATTTGCATCAACATGGACGGCATGAAGCAGTTCATCAAGGTGCGTCAGGGCGAGTTGACGGCTTCTGCCGCCAAGTGCTCTGAGATTATGAATGGCACAGCAGGAAAGAACTACCGTGTCACTGGCCGTGTTACCAAGATTGCTGGTATGGAGTATGGTAACTGGTTCCTCGACGATGGCTCGTACGACTTCGCCTCTACGGCCAAGAACCAGGACGGTCTTTATATCTATGGTACGCTCGACAAGAAAGGCAAGGCGGGTAAGGTCAATCCTATCGATGGCGCCGATGGCTGGGGCTTCGAGGTTGGCGACCAGGTTACGGTTGAGGGTCCCCTGTCTATCTACAATGGTCAGTACGAGCTGGTCAACGTGACCGTGGTGAAGATTGTGAAGTCGCTGTTGCAGGTGCTGACGCCGGAGACGACGTTCGGCGTCGAGGGTGGCGCCTTTGAGGTCAAGGTGGCCTACAAGGGAAGTGGCGCTTACTTCACGCTTGATGACGCTGCCAAGTCGTGGATAAGCTATGACAATGTCAGCTATAAGGCTGGCACGAAGACCATCTTCGAGCAAAATCCTGCCGACACTGCTGTCTTCAAGTTCACTGCCGCTCCCAACACGGGTGCAAGCCGTAGCGGTGCTATCACCTTCAAGTCCAGCAGTGGCAGCAATGCTTCTGAAATCAAGTACAACGTGAAGCAGGCTGCTTACGTGCTGCCTCACGGCGAGAATCCTGCCGATGTGTTCACCGTGGCTGAGGCTATCGCCAAGTGTCAGGCTATCGGCTCTACGACCGACGGCAAGATTTACTATGCCAAGGGTAAGATTTCTTCTATCAAGGAGCTGTCTACAAGCTATGGCAACGCCACGTTCAACATCTCTGAAGATGGTTCGGAGAACAACGTTCTGACTTGCTACCGTTCCTATAGCCTCGACAACAAGAAGTTTGTCTCCGAGAACGAGATTGCTGTCGGCGACGAGGTCGTTGTCTGCGGTAAGCTGGTGAACTACAATGGCACGACGCCGGAGTTCTCGGGCAATGTCTATATCTACAGCCTCAAGAAAGGTAGTGCTCCTGCTGCCGCAGGAACCAAGGAGAATCCGTTCACGGTGGCTCAGGCCTTCGCTTACCTTGACGGCGGCGCAGCTTCTGACGACGTCTATGTCAAGGGCAAGGTCTCAAAGGTTGTCTATGCCTTCGATGCTGAGCACCAGACGGGCACGTTCTGGATTTCAGAAGATGGTGTGTTCAACAACGACCTCACCAAGGACTTTGAGGCTTACGGCGTCTATTGGCTTGGCAATAAGCCCTGGGCCGAAGGCATGGGTCAGGTAGCTGTCGGCGACGAGGTCGTCCTTTGCGGTAAGCTGACGAAGTACACCAAGAATGACAAGACGACCTACGAGACTTCTTCAAAGAAGGCTTACGTCTACTCTATCAACGGTAAGACCGAGTAAACTACACGTATATAAACAAAGAGGGCGTACCAAGTGTGCGCCCTCTTTTTTCGTATAGAGCCTTTCTTCGCAAAATCCATTAAAGTCATTAATTAGTATTTGTCTCTGGCATACGCGCGTAATAGGAAAGAAAAGCAGAAAACATCCCGCACCAGTGCAAGGAGAAGTGAGAGGTGAGAAGTGAGAGGTGAGAAGTGTAAGGCCATGACGTTTTCACGAGAGGCCGCGACGTTTTCACGAGAGGCCGCGACGTTTTCGCGAGAGGCCGTGACGTTTTTACGAGAGGCTGTGACGTTTTTACGAGAGGCCGTGACGTTTTACCTCTCACTTATCACTTCTCACTTCACACCTCTCACTTCTATCTCACTTCTCCCTATGGATAGCTTAACCGGAAAACACCTCACCCATGTCGCCCATGTCGCTCCTAACTGCGGCTGGGGGAGAAATCCCATGAGGAGCGGGCCGCCGCTTTGCTGGTTTGGGGGCAAGAAGCTTAGGGGTGGGATGGGCGACATGGGTGGGATGTTTTCCATTTTCACTAACCTACGCGCGCGTACGCGAGAAATACCATTCAGCCGGCAAGCGGCAGAGTGAAAAAGTTACAGACCCCACCCCCAGCCCCTCCCCTTGAGGGGAGGGGAGAACGGCGGAGAAATCCTCTGAAGAGGCCTTACAGCGCGAACTTCAGCGTCCGTCCGTTGATGGTCAGGATGTACACCTGACCTTTTTGCAGGCGGATTTTCTGGCTGTCGCTCTCGATGACGGTGCTGACCATGCCCTCGCCGTCTGTTGTTGGAGGCGCGATGGTAGCACCTACTTCTACATTCTTGGTTGACAATTCCTTGTTGTTGACGACGCAGGTCCTTCGTGCCTGCGGGAACGTACAGCGTACCATTTCGGCAGGCATTCGTCGGGAAGGCATCCGTTCCGCAATTAAATGGTTCTGTAATCTCGGATATTACACTCGTCAGACCGCTACAGCCAGAGAACGCACCCCCCCCGATGCTGGTCACAGAGTTGGGGATGGTGATGCTCGTTAGACCGCTACATCCTTCGAATATATTGAATATTGATAATCAACAACTTATACGTTAAATGGTAGAAAAGTGGATTGAGAGTTGGGGAATGCAGAAAATAAGGAAGCAGATTTAACGTATTTAACCTTTGCGCCATGTTACTGCGAGAAACGGGGAGTGATTCGTGGCAGTGCTTGATGAGCAACTGGATGGAGCCGGAATGTGAGACGATCTGCTCGACATGACCAAGGTTGACCAGGAAGGCGCGATGGCAGCGGACAATCATCGGATAGTCCTGCAACGTTTCTTCCATCTGTTTCATCGTGGCGCGAAGCATGTCAGTACGCACTTGCTCGTTGCGCAGATGACAGACCTTCATATAGTTGCCCACGGCCTCAATATATAATAGGTGAGAAATCTGGAGCGTCACCGATTCGTTGGTCGTACCAGTGAGGGTTAGCTCCTGCGGGCGTGGTTTCTCGCTCATTTCTTTCACTTCGTTCACCGCAGAAATATCCTGCTTGTGAACCTCGGAATTGACATTTGTATCAACTATTGGATTGTCCGAAGACATACTTCATACTTAGCAAGGATTTCTCCTGCATCTCTTTCAACTCATCGTTCAGCAGTCTCGTTTCTTCCAGTTCCATCGCCAGATACTTGCTTCGGAACTTGAAACGCCAGTATAGTCCGATGGCGAAGGAGCAGAAGGCGATGATGATAAGGGTTTCAAGGAAATTGACAATAGAAAACTGATTACCCTCTACGCGGTCATTCAGTACGAAATGGCGGTAGAGACAGATGCTCAGAGCCACAAGCGGCGTATTGATAAGCTGAAACCAGAGATTGCGGCGGATGATGTATTCGACGCCTTTCTTGAACGACCTCGGCATCTTGACGATATACTTCAGAATGATGTCTGTCATCATGCAGATCGAGAAACCAATCCCCCCCAAAGCTATCAGATGCACATAGCCCTGCCACAGCCATGTATCTAATCCGAAAGGTTTGAATACAGCCAGCGCCACCACCATAAACGTAGTGCTGATAATTCTCGTTGTTATCGTTTCTATACGTCCCTGTTTCATACAAGCAGCAAAGGTACTGAGAAACGAGCGAATAACCAAATCATTCCTCAAATTTTTGCAATTTGTCACACCATCCGTCACATTTCCGTGCTGTTTATCCCAGAAATTTGGAGGGTCAAGAAGTGCAATGTACCTTTGTAGTGCAATTTTGCAAGAACCATTTAAAAGAAATATGATTATGAAACCAAGAACGATTATCGGCGTTCTTTTTGTTGTAGCCAGTCTGCTGAAGATCGGTACGTTGTGGGGCATTCTCCATTGGAGTTGGTTTGAAACGATGTCGGAAGGCCCGTGGGTCATGTATTTCTGCATCTTCATATTATTTTGCGTGGGCATACATCTGATTATCGACAGCTATCGTCAAGACCCGGACCAGTGGCTACAGCGACCGCTGCCTATCGGTGAGGACGGCAAGCGTATCCGCTGTTCGGTTCACTATGGTGGCGACGAGTACGTCTATCGCGGCGAGACCTTCCACGGTGCCCGGCTCGACGCTTTCTGCGGCGGCATCCGACTGGATCTGCGTGAGGCCGTGATTACTGAGGATGAGGAGATCGACATCCACACTTTTTTTGGCGGCATCGAACTCTTCGTGCCCACGACGGTCAACGTAGAGGTAAAAAGCCAAAGCTTTATCGGTGGTGTAGGCAATCATGCCACACATACTGTTGACCCGAAGGCCCCAACCCTCCACATCATCGCCAGTAATTTCTTCGGAGGCGTGGATATCAAGAATTAAGAGTTAAGTATTTAAGATGAAAAGAGTTGTTTTTTGGATGACAGCACTGGTGATTGCAATGTTTTGGGCAATGACGGTGCAAGCGCAGGAGTCGCGTCAGGCTGGGTTGCGCAAGTACTGGCATCAGCCCGTTGACAAGACTATGATGCCCTGCTCGCCGCAGACGGTCAATGCCTTCTATCACCCGCTCTTCAACAGCATCAATTTCCCTGCTGCCATCCTACAGCCCCCGTTTTTCGACCCCGAGGCCGATTATGTATGCAACTATGGTGCTATAGGAGCTGTCATAGGCCATGAGATGACCCACGGCTTTGACGACCAGGGCTGTCAGTTCGACAAAGACGGTAATCTCGCCAATTGGTGGACGGCTGGCGATAAGGCCCGCTATGATGAGCGTACCAAGGTTATTGCCGACTGGTTCAGTGAGCAGGAAGCCGTGCCTGGTCTGAAAGTGAACGGTCAGAAAACCCTCGGCGAGAACGTCAGCGACAATGGCGGTCTGAAGATTGCCTATCGTGCCTACAAGAATCGCATGGCCTCCGAACCCCTCAGCGATGTCGAAGGCTTCACCCCTGACCAGCGTTTCTACTTGGCTTATGCCCGCGTCTGGGCTTGCAACTCAACGCCTGAGTACACCGCCATGTTGGTGAACAGCGACGTTCACTCACCAGCTCGTCTGCGTGTGATGGCAGCCCTGCCGATGATCGATACCTGGTACGAGGCTTTCGGCATCCTGCCCACCGACAAGATGTTTATCCCCAAGGAGAAGCGAGCATTAGTGTGGTAAGTGCCACCAAAGCTTCGCTCGATAACATTCACGCTCGGCAAAACTCGAATAAATTCGGTTTTTACTCTCGCTTAATCATGTCATTCGTCACAGATCTACCGTTTATCACACCATTCGTCACAAACCCCTGCATAATATCCCACTTATGCAGGGGTTTCTGCAACTATCTGTAATTTTGTAGCGTCATATACAACAAATAAGTCAAAGAATCAATTAAAATGATAAATGATATGAAAAGAGTAAGTTTAAGATTCGCAGTGCTGATGGCTGCAATGATGATGACAATGATGAGTTTCGCAAAGACACAAGACTTTGGCGGACGAGTATTGGATGAGAAGGGCGAGCCGATGCCCTATGTGAACGTGGTGCTACTGTCGCTGCCTGACTCGGCCTTTGTGCAGGGTGCGATGACTGACGAGCAGGGCGTGTTTAAGATTGTGACAGATATAAGCGATGGTCTGTTCAAGGTGACCAGCGTGGGCTACCAGACCTTATATATCAATGCTGGCAACGACCTGACCATCCAGATGAAAGAGGACACCCAACTGCTAAAGGAAGTAGTGGTAAAAGGTCAGATGCCTAAGACTCATGTGAAGGGCGACGCCATGCGCACCACCGTAGCCGGAACGATACTGGAAAAGGCCGGAACCATAAGCGATGCGCTCTCGAAGATTCCTTCGCTTGAAGCAGAGCGCGACGGCGGCGTGAAGGTGCTGGGACGAGGCGATGCCGAGGTGTACATCAATGGTCGACGGGTGCAGGACATGAAGGAACTCTCGCGTCTGCGCTCCGACCAGATTCAGCACGTCGATGTGGTGCAGAACCCAGGTGCTCGCTATGCCGCCTCGGTGAAGGCCGTCGTGCGCATCACGCTGAAAAAGGCACAGGGCGAGGGCCTGAGTTTTGAGGATAACCTCGGTGGCGTTTATCAGTATGGGCACACACTGACGAACAATCTGGATGTGAACTACCGAACTGGCGGTCTCGACATCACCGCTTCGCTGTGGGCTGGGCGCTACGGTCACTATAAGTCGTTGCAGGAGCATGAACTGACATATTTTGTCGGTCCAGATTACATCGAGAGCAACAGCTCGCAGGAGTCGAAGGGCATCTGGAAGGGCTGGTCGCCTCAATTGCAGGTGAACTACATGGTGAATGAAAACCATAGTTTTGGTGCATTCTACAAATACGACCGTCATCCGAGTAGTGACTACAATGGTATGATCTTTACAGACAATTACGAGAATGGCCAGTTCACGGAACATTCAGAGAGCCGTGTCTGGCAGGACGAGACTATCAGCAAGCACATATTCAATGCCTACTATAACGGCAAGATAGGACAACTGGGTATTGACCTCAACGTGGATGGTCTCTTCGACGACACCAAGACGCCAGGCAGTACCACAGAGACAACAAAGGATGCCGCAGGCGGCTCTACGGAGCGTAGCTTTGAGAGCAGCACCAACAGCGGCAACAACTTCTGGGCCACGAAACTCATCCTCTCCTATCCTGTATTGAAAGGTAATCTCTCTCTGGGTGGCGAATATAGCTATAACCATCGAACAGATGCCTACTCGTTTACAGCCACCGACTATGTGCCTGTGAAAACCACCGACACAGAGATCAATGAGAAATCATCGGCCGCCTTCCTGGAGTATGGTCGTTCTTTTGGCAAAGTCTATGCCCAGGTAGGACTGCGCTATGAACACCTGACAAACGACTACTTCAATTTTGGTAAAAAGGAGGATGAGGTCTGCCGCGACTATGGCGACTGGTTCCCTACGGCAGTCATCTCTGCCCCTGTAGGCAAGGCACAACTCTCGCTCTCTTACCGTCGTGACATCCAGCGTCCTAACTATGCTAATCTGACCAGTTCGACGGTTTATGTCAACCGCTATACTTACCAGAGCGGTAATCCATATTTATTGCCGACTTATACCCATAGTCTGGTGCTCAATGCTGCCTACAAATGGGCGAACCTGATGCTGAACTATGGCCGTGTGAAGGATGCCCTCACTATGTCGACAGAACCTTTCCCAGGTTCAGAAGATCCCCTAGTCAGCCTTGTGCGTCCCATCAACAGCTGGGAGGATTACAACCAATTCAGCATCCAATTGTCTGCACGCCCCGTCATCGGCTGCTGGCATCCGGCATGGAGCGTCATCACCCAGATACAGGACTTCAAGTCGCCCACGGCTGTCGGCTCCACCATCACGCTCAACCGCCCTTGGTTCATTATCGGCTGGCAGAATGACATCGAATTGCCTCATGGTTTCCGCCTCAATGTCTCTGCCCAGTGGTATTCTAAAGGTGACTACAACAATTTCCGCATGACCAAGACTCGTCTCTTCACCAACGTCGGACTGCAGCGCGACTTCAACCTGAAGCGTATGGGCACGCTGACCTTCGACCTCCGTTGCAGCGATCCCTTCCATACAAACAAGACGGATGCTATCGTCTACGGATATCGGGAGTTGACAACGCACAATCCCGCCCGTCGCACCTTCACGCTCGACCTTACCTGGAAGTTCAACGAGGCCCGCTCGAAGTATCGCGGCTCTGGTGCCGGCGCGAAGCAGAAGGCAAGAATGTAAAATAGTTCCGTTTGGATGTAATTATTTCGCCTTTTCTGCGACTAATAGGATAAAAGGATT
>CADCET010000017.1 GCA_902800495.1 uncultured Prevotellaceae bacterium | reverse complement strand
ACGCATTATAACAGAATTGTTTTTTGAAACGAATTTGAATAATTGAAATAATTTAATCCACAAATTTTTATAATAATTATTCGCAAACAAAGCGCATACCAAATCTTCAAATCCCCCAAATTATAATTATTCAAATTTATGGGCAAAATTATAATAATTATTCAAATTCGTTTCTTTAATATTGTGTTTGGCGTATCCGAATGATCAGTAGAACCGACCCCTTGATCACAAAGAAAAATCCCGCAGCCACGAAGGTTGCGGGATTTTTCTTCTGTATTGTTGTCGTATTATTCTTTGTCGCGGTTCTCAGCGTCGATAGCCTTGATCTTCTCGCGGACGAGGTTCATGTCGTCCTTCAGCTTCTGCACCTTGCGGTTCATCTCGTCGATGAGCGAGTTGCCCTTCTTCGAGCTGACGCTGAGGAAGCCGAGGTTGTTCTCATAGGTCTGAATCTCCTGCTTCATAGCCTCATACTGGCGGAACAGACGGGCGCGCTCGTTGTCGAGGGCGTTCTCACCGCGCTCAGCCACCTGCTTCAGGTTCTGCTTGAAGTTGTTCAGGCGGCGCTTGGCTACGCTGATGTTCAGCTCCTTATAGAGCTTGTCGAGCACGGCGTGGTACTCTGCATAGAGCTTGTCCTTCTCACGGAAGGGCACGTGGCCGATAGCCTGGTATTCGGCAACCAGCTCCTGCACCTTCTCCTGGATGTTGTCGCCAGCCTCCTCGGCGATAACCTTCAAGTGGGCAATGACGTCGCGCTTCTTCTCTAAGTTGGCCTGCTCCTCACCACGGGTGCCGGCAGTAGCGGCATTACGGGCTTCGAAGAACTTGTTGCAGGCACCGAGGAACTCCTCCCACAGCTGGTCGCCCAACTTCTTGGGAACCATGCCGATGGTCTTCCACTCCTTCTGCAGGTTGATGAGCTTGTCGCCCGTCGACTTCCAGTCGGTAGAGTCCTGCAGGGCCTTGGCCTTCTCGATGAGGGCGCGCTTCTTCTCGGCGTTCTCCTTGAAGGTGTCCTTCAGACTCTTGAAATATTCGGCTTTACGGCCGAAGAAGTCGTCGCAGGCAGCACGGAAACGCTCGAAGATCTTCACGTTCATCTTCTGCGGGGCGAAGCCGATGGTCTTCCATTCTGATTGTAACTCGATAATCTCCTTGGTACGGCGCTCCCAGTCGCCACTGCCCTTGTTCTCTTCGGCAGCGATGGCCTCCACCTTCTCGCAGAGCTCAGTCTTCTTCTGCAGGTTCTCCTCCTCACGGGCACGGATAGCCTCGAAGTGCTGCTGGTGGCGCTTGTTGATGACGGTCGATGCGTTCTTGAAACGCGTCCAGATCTCCTCACGCAGGTCTTTGTTCACAGGACCGATCTCACGGTACTCCTGATGCAGCTTCTGCAACTGGTGGAAGGCGCTGATGACGTCTGTCTCTTCTGCTAACTTCTCTGCGGCCTCGCAGAGCTTCGTCTTCAACTCTAAGTTCTTCTTGAAATCGTACTCACGGGCTTCCGAGTTCAGCTTCAGCAGGTCGTAGAACTGCTCCACGTAGAGCTGGTAGTTACGCCACAGCTCGTTGGCCTTCTCTGCGGGCACAGCCTTGATCTCGCGCCACTCCTGCTGCAGGGCCTTGAACTCCTGGAAGGTCTTGTTGGCCTCCTCAGGCGAGGTGACCATGGCCTTTATCTTTTCGATAATCTCGAGTTTCTTCTTGAGGTTCTCTTCTTTCTCAGCCTCCTGCTCACGGAACAGTTGCTGACGGCGCTCCTTGATGATGCCCATCTCGGCCTTGAACACCTCCTCGTCCTCGTCGGGAGTGATCTGATACTGTTCCGGGTCGCCGCCGCCGTCGATATATTCTTTCAACTTGGCTTCGCGCTCGGCAATGTGTAACTTGTAGAAGGCGGTTTTCAGATAGTCCACTTCGTCCTTCTGCGGAGCTTCCTCGCCGTGGGCAATCTCCTTGACACGGTCCAGCACCTCCTTCTTGGTCTCATAGACCTTGCGCTCTTCTACGTTTTCTACTTCAGGAGCAGTAGCCTCCTGGTTGACGGTTTCTTCACTAATCCCCGTTTCGAGGATGTTTTCTTGAGAGTCCATAATTAACTGTTTTAAGTTACTGTTATGGTGAGTACACACATAATTTTCAGCGTCGTGTGTTTGCACACATCGACGTTTTAGGGCGGTAAAATTACAAAAAACTTCGGAGTTGAGCCTAACAACACCGAAGTTTTCCGTACTTATTATTGTTTTTTAACAGTTTACACCAATCGTTTCGTGCGGAAGAAGAGCCAGCAGCCTATGGAAACGAGGACGGAGATGATGAGTGCGAAGATGAAACCCCAGGGTTTTTCCTCCATGCCGTTGACCAGGTTCATGCCGAAGAGCGAGGCAATCAGCGTGGGGAACATCATGATGATGGTGACCGACGTCAGCGTACGCATCACCTGGTTCATGTTGTTGTTGATAATACTCTGGTAGGTGTCCATCGTCGATTCCAAGATGTTCGAGTAGATGGCAGTGGTCTCGCGGGCCTGGGTCATCTCAATGTTGACGTCCTCGATAAGGTCGGCATCCAGCTCGTCGATCTGCAGCTTGAACTTCAGCTTCGACAGCAGGGTCTCGTTGCCGCGGATAGAGGTCTGGAAGTAGGTGAGCGAGTCCTGCAGGCGGCTGAGGCCGATGAGGCTCTCGTTGTTCACCTCGCGGTCGAGGTTGCGTTTGGCCTTGTCGATGAGCATGTTAATCTGTTTCAACCGCTTCAGATACCAGACGGCTGAGGAAAGGAACAGGCGGAAGATCATGTCGACATAGTCGGTGAAGCCCGTGCCGCGCTTCTGCTGGAAGCTGACAAAGTCGATCATCATGTTCGTCTCGTAGTAGCAGACGGTGATGGTGACGTCGCGCTTGTGGATGATACCGAGAGGTACGGTGGTGTAGGGCGTGCGGCTGCGTATTTCCTTGACGTAGGGAATACGCAGGATGATGAGCATCCAACCGTCGTCGTATTCGTAACGGGCCCTCTCGTCAGTATCGCTGATGTCCGAGAGGAAGTAGTCGGGTATGTTGAACTGCTCTTCCAGCTGGCGCTGGTCTTCTTCTGTCGGACACGTCACCTGTATCCAACAATTGGGCTGCCACTCCGTGAGCTGGGTCAGTCCGTCTTGGGTGTTCCAGTAGGTCTTCATCTTTGCTAATCCTTTCTTTTTCGAGGTACGAGGTACGAGGTGCGAGGTGCGAGGTGCGAGGTACGTGGTACGAGGTACGAGAATTGTTTAGCGGCAAGAGGATTAGCAGCCTTGCTCGCCATCCTCCGGCCTAACGTTTGTAATTATCCGCCGGGTAGTCGTCCATAATTTTGTTAATATTTTGGTTTATCGGGTGCAAAGGTACGAATAAGCGGGCAAAACACCAAATTTTTTGAGCACGAATTACGCAGGTTGTTACAGAAAAAAAGAATAATGATGTCTATGCAGTGAGGTGACTAATAGCAATACTCTATCGGCTTTAATGGTTACCAAGGGTTCTTGTGCATTCAAGGTGATGGTAAAATAAGCAACAATGTAGAACTTCAAAAAACTATTGTACGATTATGAAAAAGATATATGAAAGCCCTGCATGCATTCTTTTCTGTCTTTCTCTCCCGTCATTCGTGTCGTCAAAAGTGACGGTGGTTGCGGCGGGCCTGTGTCATAGCCTCACTGATGCCGCCTTGTTCTACAAATCGGTTTTCTAACATCTTGAGGTAGCTTTTGATGAGGAAGACTGACTGGTGAATCAGGGTCAAAGCAAGGTTGCACAGTTCTTCGTCATTCATTTTCTTCCATGTGCCAGTGAGACGCTCTGGATGCGCGAGATCCTTACAGAACTGTGATAGGGCTGGCGTTCTGGGATGGTTTTGGTCCCAGCGGGAAAGCTCGCGCGTCCGGAGATAGTCTTCATAATCAGCTTGCAGCTCACGCAGACTGCCCTTGGCGCAGTTGGTGAGTGATATTTCCATCTTGCTTGATGTCAGTCCGTCGGCAGCCCCCTCAATCACGTTTTGCTTCCCTGAGCGGGCGGCTTGCAGCATCTGGTCGCGTGTACGGTCTTTAGGCTCCAGATAGGTGGTGATGAAGCGGTAGGTGATGTCGTAGAGTGCTACCAGCTTGGGGTAGAAGAGCAGTTTCTCGGGGTTGGTTTCGTTGGGGAGGAAGCCGTTGGGGGATTGAGGGGTGGGCATGGTGTGGGAGTTTAGGGTGGGAGGTTTTTTGTGGGACTGAGTGGGACTGAGTGGGACGGGGTGGGACGGGTGGGAGTTTCTTGTGGGACGGGGTGGGAGTTTGTGGGATTGGGTGGGACTGGGTGGGACGGGCGGCAATCCCACCACGTCCCACTTTGTCCCAACCAGTCCCACTCCGTCCCAGCAAGAAAAAGTTACTTCTCCGGCACGTCAGCCAGCGTCTTCTTCAGCAGCTGCCAGAAGGGGTCGACGGTGGCGATGAGGGCGCGCTCGGTGGTGGTGTGCGGCGACTTCATCGTGGGGCCGAGGCTGACGACGTCTAAGTGCGGGTACTTGCCGAGGATGACCGAGCACTCCAGTCCGGCGTGGTCAACCTGGATGATGCCGTCCTGGCCAAACAGCTCCTTGTATTCCTTCAGCAGCAGGTGCAGGATCTCGCTGTCGGGGTTCGGGTCCCAACCGCCGTAGCTGCCGGCGGTCTCCACCTTCATGCCGGCCATGAGGAAGCAGCAGGTCAGCGTGTCAACCACGTAGTCCTTCATATCCTCGCGGCTGGAGCGTGCCAGAATCTTAATGGCAGCATGCCCCTCGGCAATGTCGATGATGGCGAGATTCGAAGAGGTCTCGACGACGTCGGGGTAGGAGGGAATCATGCGGATGACGCCGTCATGACAGCCGTGGATGGCGCAGACGAGGTTGTCCTGAATCTCGATGGGAACCTGTGTGGCAGGTGCGTCAACGTCCTCGACGATGACCTCGATGCCCTGCGGCTCGATAATCTTGTACTCGTCGTTGAAGGCATCCTTCCAGTCTTCGGCCATCTCCTTGAAGGCTTCGACGTTCTCCTTCGGCAGGGTCAGCACGGTTTCGGCCTTGAAGGGAATGGCGTTGCGCATATTGCCGCCATGCCAGGTGCAGAGACGTCCGTCCAGCTCGTCGATGGCATTGAATACGATTCTGGCCATCAGCTTGTTAGCGTTGCCGCGTCCTTCGTGGATCTCCAGACCGGAGTGTCCGCCGCGCAGTCCCTTGACGGTGACGCGAACGGCAACGTCCTCAGCGTCGGTCTCCACCTCTTGATAATCTAATGAGGCGGTGACGTCGATGCCGCCAGCCGAGCCGATGACGAACTTCCCCCAGTGCTCGGAGTCGAGGTTCAGCAGGATGTCGCCCTGCAGTTCGCCCTCTGGCAGGTCGTTGGCACCGTACATGCCCGTCTCTTCGTCGGCGGTGATGAGGGCGTCGATGGGACCGTGCTGCAGGTCCTTAGCCTCCATGATGGCCATGATCGAGGCCACGCCCAGTCCGTTGTCGGCACCGAGTGTCGTACCCTTAGCCTTCACCCATTCGCCGTCAATCCACGGTTCGATGGGGTCGGTCTCGAAGTTGTGGGTAGACTCCGGCGTCTTCTGCGGCACCATGTCCATGTGAGCCTGCAGGATGATACCCTTGCGGTTTTCCATGCCCGGCGTTGCCGGCTTGCGGAACACGATGTTGCCGGCGGGGTCCTTGAAGGCCTCGACGCCAGCCTGCTTGCCAAACTCCAGCAGGAACTGCTGAATCTTCTCTAAATGTCCCGACGGGCGGGGTACCTGTGTCAGTGCATAGAAGTTTTTCCAGATGCACTGCGGTTGTAGGTTTTGAATGTCGTTGTTCATAGTTTAATTTGTTTTAGAGGAGAGAGGAGAGAGGAGAGAGGAGAGAGAATACTCCTGCTGCGGCTCGTCTTCACTGTCCTGCAGTTAGTAACAGTTATTTTGTTTGTCAATCAGTGACTTTCTGAGTCCAGACATTATTCTGCCTACTTCTATAGACATGTCTTCTGCTGTTTTTAGTTCTTCGTCTGTTATATATCCTAATGACTGGGCGATATCCAGCTGGCATGTTACTTCCGTGAGGGAACCGTATGCTATTTCGAGAAAGTGGATTCTTTCCTTGATGGACATTCGCCCCAGTCCCTCGGCAATATTTGAAGGTATAGAAACAGCTGATCTCCTAATTTGGTCGCAGATGGCATATTGCTCGTATGCAGGAAATTTCCGGACCAAAGAATATACGTAGATGATAAAAGTTTTTGCCTTCTTGTATGCCTCTACTTTTTTGTAAAAGAAATCGTTAGCCATAATACGTTGTTTGATAGAATATAATACGGGAAAAACTAATCTCTCTCCTCTCTCCTCTCTCCTCTCTCCTCTAAAACCCTCCTCGAAAAACTAAGCGCCATCCAGGCATAGATTCCCAATACGACGACCAATAACGTCTGCACGGTGTGGACGATGAGTACGAAGAAGAGGGCCTGCTCGTCCTGTACGCCGTAGAGGATGAGCATCGTCTTGATAGCGAAATGCCAGGGACCGGCGCCGTTGGGCGTCGGCACGATGACGGCGAAGTTGGCCACGACGAACGACACGAGGGCACAGCCGAGGCCGAGGTTGGCCGTGAAGTCGAAGCAGAAGAAGGTCAGGTAGTAATGCAGGAAGTAACATACCCAGATGCCTATGGAGAACAGCAAGTAGAGCGGCAGGTTCTTGATGCCGCGTAGGGAGAGTACGCCCTCCCAGATGCCGCTGAGCGTTGTCTTCACCTTATTATATATAGACAGATTCTTCAGCAGCAGGTGGAGCAGGATAAGCGCCGCCACGCCGCAGACGGCCGTTACCAAGTAGCCCGTCAGCGAGAAACTGCTTAGGATGCGGTCTATCGATGTCCCCGTCTTGCGGAAGAAAGAGCCGAAGACGCTCATCTCGAAGAGCAGGATAAGTCCGGAGTAGAGCATGACGACAATGGTGTCGACGGCGCGCTCGGTGACGACGGTGCCCAGTGCCTTCGAGAACGAGATGTCCTCCCACCGTTTCAGCACGCCGCAACGAGTAAACTCGCCGATACGGGGAATAATCAGCGAGACGGCATAGCTCAGGAAAACAGCGTTGACGCAAGTCGACGTTCGAGGTGTATTTTTTCGAGGTACGAGGTGCGAGATACGAGGTACGGGGTTTTTTCGAGGTACGAGGTTCGAGGTACGAGGTACGAGATTACCTTCACCCGAAGATGCCGCCGCAGAAGTATTCTCGTACCTCGTACCTCGAACCTCGCACCTCGAAATATCTTCCTCGTACCTCGTACCTCGTACCTCGCACCTCGATTCCTCCTCGGCCCCCCGGAACATCGGTTCCAGCGTCTGCTTCCACCTCCAGCCGCGTATCATCTGTGCGAGTATGCCGAAGGGGAACGACAGTAGCATCCACGTCCAGTCCATCTCGTGGAGCATGACGTGTCCCACGGTCTGGAAGTCGAAGTCGCGGTACATCCAATAAAGAATAGCCCCGCCGAGGATGAGCGGCAGGGCTATTTTCAAAAATGTGCCTTTAATGCTTTTCTGTTCCACGATGCAAAGATAAAGCAAATAGTTCAAAAAACCAAAGAAACCTTGATTTTTTGAACTATTTTTACTTAGAAGACACTTCGTGTGTTAATTACTGAAGTTTTGTCCTGTAATGGGAATGACGAATTGGGTGCCATCTAAGAGCGTGATGATAACATGCTGACCGTCTGTTGACAAGGTCACAGTGAGGATGTTGTCATCTTGACCTTTTTTACCATTTTGACCATTATTTCCGTTTTTACCGTTGGCCGGAATGCCCGTACTCTTGTACGTGGCACCATTGTCAGTGGAAATTTCCCACATGTTGGTATCCGGGTTGATGCGGACTTTGGGTACGGGGAGATTGAGGTCGACGTCGTCCTTGCCGTTTGCACCGTTTTTTCCGTCTTTGGGTTGGGCGGGCATACGGTTGCCACTCTCGTCAAGAATCCATTCGCCGTTCAGCGTCCAATAATAGATGCCGTCAGAATCCATGGCAATGCCTAAGTCAAATTGGCCTGCTGTTCCATCCTTGCCATCTTCGCCGTCGGCAAGGATACCCGTACTCTTGTAGGTGATACCACCGTCGGTGGAGATTTCCCACATGCGGGTAATCGGATTGATGCGGGTCATAGGTATAGGCAACGTCAGGTTGATGTCGTCCTTGCCGTCCTTACCGTCCTTGCCGTCAACGCCATTCTTACCGTTCTTGCCGTCTTTACCGTCGACAGCGCTGGCACGCATACGGTTACCCTCGTCATCAAGAATCCAGATGCCGTTCAGCGTCCAATACCAGACGCCGTCTTCACCCTTTGCAACACTGATGTTAAAGTCTTCGGCAGTTCCGTCCTTGCCGTCCTTGCCGTCCTTACCGTCCTTGCCCGGGTGCAGCGTGACCGTTTTGCCACTGTTGAACTTGATGGTGAAAGTTCCGTCGGCATTAGGTTTGACGTCTGTGACAAAACCATTTGTCTGGACCGTCTCGAGTATGGTTTTGATATACAGTATCGTTTGGTTAATCTCAAGCACACTGTCCTCCAAAGCCTCTACACGCTGGCCTAAGGCACGCAGGTCATCGCCGTACTTGTCGTCGCACGAGCTCATGCCCAAGACCATCAAGGCTCCTATTAATAATATGTGGAATGCTCGTTGTTTCATATTGTATGGCTTATTGGTTTTTAACTATTAGAAATGGGTACGTCGAAGTAGCCGGTAGCGAGTTCGAAACGGGCTACGTAAACGCCGTTAACCCAAAGGAATTGCACGGACTTAATCACTACGTTGCCCGGAGTACCGTCCTTACCGTCGGTACCGTTGGTGCCGTCCTTTCCTTTGGCATAGACACCTGTGCTCATCCAGTTGTTGCCGCCGTCATAAGAGATCTCCCACATAAGGGTGGTCGGGTTGATACGTACCTGTGGGGCGATTGCCTTACCGTCCTGGCCGTCCTTGCCGTCCTTACCGTTGGCGCGGATCATCTTGCCGTCAGACGTAATGATGAACGTACCATTGATGGTCCAGTAGAGATTGCCGTCGGGGCCTTCCTTCACAGAGATCTCCGGGGTAGGAGCATCATTACCGTCCTTGCCGTCCTGGCCCTTTGCGTACATATTGGTGAGAACCCAAGTGATGCCGCCGTCATAGGATACCTCCCAACAGTAAGTGTTCTCGTTGATGCGGATCATTGGAGCGATGGCAACACCGTCCTTACCGTCCTTGCCGTCAACGCCGTCCTTGCCGTCCTTGCCGTCAACGCCATCCTTACCGTTGGCACGTATCAGACCGCCGTCAGGCGTCACGATGAACTCTCCGTTCAACGTCCAGTAGAAGTAACCGTCGGGACCCTGCTTCATCGAGATGTCGGGAGCCTCGGCGTCCAAACCGTCCACACCGTCAATACCGTCTATACCATTGGCGATGAAGACTGCACCAGCCTTCTTGAATGTAATGATGCAACCTTCGCTGTTCTCGGTGACGTTGGTAATGTAGTCTGCGTTCTCCAGTGCATCGGCAATGATTTGCAGAGCCTCTAACTGGCGGTTCACATTCTTTACCAAATCCTCAAGTCGTGTCACACGGTTGTCCAGTGCGTCAATCTCGTCCTGATAATCAGTACATGAACTGACTGTGCCTGCCATGAAGGGAATGATGGCCAGCAAAAGCAATGATTTTAATTTTTTCATATCCTTATATGTTTTTATTATTAATAATCAAATCTTTGGGGTGTGGGGTTGTCTGGGTCATAGACGTAGCAGATGCAGACGCGGTTCTCCTCAGGAATGTCGAACGGCTGTACCTGGTCGCCCTTGGCGAAGCGGCGTATACGCCACTCGGCTATGCCGGCATCCTGCAAGTACTTCGATACGGCCTGCGAACGCTCGATAGACAGACGCATGTTGATGGTCGGGTTACCCGTCTCCTTGTCAGCATAGCCCGACAAGCGGACGAATGCCTTCGGATGCTCGTCCAAGTACTGCAGCAGACGGCTCAGCTTGGCCATCTGGTTGGCGCGGATGATGCTCTGGTTGATAACGAAGTAGATGTTCACGTTGAACGAGATTTGCTCCACAGGCACGTCAACAAACGTCTCTGCTGGCGGTGTGACGGGCACATTCTCGTAGATAGGCTCCGTCCGTCCGTGGCTGTGGCCGAAGTTGAACTTGATGCCTATCAGGGCATTGAAGTGCCAGTCTTTGTTGTCGCGCTTGCCCAACTTCGAGTTGAAGTGGTCGGGCAGCATGTTGGCGTTCACCTCGGCACCGATAGAAATCTCGTCGGCCACGCGGTAGTCGTAGCCAATACCGGCACGAACCACCGGATTCCAACGGCTGTCGTTCCACAGCTTTTCGAATGGTGCTCTGGTGAGCGAGTAGTTCTGTATGGTGTAATACTTCTTCTCATAGTATGCTTTGTTGGCATCTACAGCATCGTCGTTGTTGAAAGCGAAGGCTGCACCAACGCCGGCGAAAGCATAAACACTGTGCAGACGCTCCGGGTTGCGCCCCAGGAACAGCTGTGTCAGGTCGAATTCTGCCTCAATGGCCGGCTGAATGAAGTTCCATTCGTACTTGGTCTCAGGGTAGGAGTAACGGTTTCTTGCCCACAGACCGCTTACGCTGCCTCTTAGTCCGAAGTACTCGTTGAACTTATAGCCCATCGCAATCTGCAGACCGGGGGAAAGTAATTGTGAGAACTTGGCCTCGCCAACATCATAGGCAGCACCACCCTGTGCTTTGATGTACCAATGAGGCACAAAGAAAGAAAGTGGCATACTAACCAGTCGGCGCTCCGTTTGAACTTCTTGTTGCACAGTTTGCTGGGCCTTTGCAACAAAAGCGACACTTGTGAAAAGTGTTACTAAAATGATTAATTTTCGCATATACTATAGTTCAATTATTTGACCATTTTTATTTTTATTTACAAAAGTAGGGAAAAAGAAGTTAGATTGTATCTTTTTTTGCTAAAATTTCATAAAAATTAATTGAAATTCAATTCATTTAACTATATTTATTCATTTTTAGGTATGAATTATTCGTTTTTTTCTGTATTTTTGCACTTATGAAACAAGTTCGCCCTAAAAAGAACCTCGGTCAGCACTTTCTCGTTGACCTGAACATTGCCAAGCGAATAGCTGACACCGTTGATGAACCGTTTGCCGACCTGCCCGTCTTGGAGGTAGGCCCGGGTATGGGTGTCATGACACAGTACCTCGTCGAGAAGCCCCGCCCCCTGAAGGTGGTCGAGATCGACCGCGAGAGTGTAGCGTATCTGAAAGAGAAATTTCCTGAGTTCTCGAGGGGCGAGGAGGGTATTTCGAGGTACGAGGAGGAGGAATCGAGGTGCGAGGTACGAGGTACGAGGTACGAGAATACTTCTACGGCGGCCTCTTCGGGTGAAGGTAATCTCGTACCTCGTACCTCGAACCTCGTACCTCGAAAAAACGAACCTCTAAAAAACGAACCTCGAAAAGACCGGGCGATTATCTCCGGCGACTTCCTCCGTATGGACCTTACCGAGGTCTTCGGCGGTCAGCCGTTTGTGCTGACGGGCAATTATCCTTATGACATCTCGTCGCAGATTTTCTTCAAGATGCTCGACAACAAGGAACTGATACCCTGCTGTACGGGTATGATACAGCACGAGGTGGCCGTCCGCATGGCTGCCCAGCCCGGCAACAAGCAGTACGGCATCCTCTCTGTCCTCATCCAGGCGTGGTACGATGTGGAGTATCTCTTTACCGTCGAGCCCGGCGTCTTCAATCCGCCGCCCAAGGTGCAGAGTGCCGTCATCCGCATGACGCGCAACCAGGTGACCGACCTTGGCTGCGACTGGCCCCTTTTCCGTCGGGTCGTCAAGACCGTCTTCAACCAGCGCCGCAAGATGCTCCGCGTCTCGCTGCGTCAACTGTTAGACAAAGATTCTTCACTCTTCACGCTTCACGCTTCACTTCTCACGCTCCGTCCCGAGCAGCTCACCATTCCCCAGTTCGTCGAACTCACGAATCTTGTGGCAGCAGAGCTAGGTCAGAAGACAGTTTAGTTAATTATTATTATAAGATGATTATTATAGTATGATAATTGAAGTATAATAATTATCTTTGCTGTGGCAATTGTGAGAGTATATAAATTTAGGTATGATAAACAATCCGTTTATACTGTATGGCTATGAGTCGCCGAAGTATTTCTGCGACCGGGTGGGGGAGACCTCGGAGTTGAAGCGCTTGCTCGTTAATGGGAATAATGTGGCGTTGGTGGCGCCTCGTCGTATTGGCAAAACCGGACTGATAGAGAACCTCTTCCACCAGCGCGACATAGAGCGAAAGTACTACACGTTTCTGATTGACATCTATGCAACCAAGAACATTGAGGAGTTGGTGGCAGCGATGGGAGCTTCTATGCTCGCATCTTTGCGTCCCCGTGGTGTCAAGGTTGCACAGCGCTTTGTCAATTTTCTGACGTCACTACGTACAGGCATCAGTTTCGATGCTGTCGGCAATCCTTCGTGGAATGTTGAGATTGGTGACGTTCGCCAGCCGCGAACAACCCTTGATGAGATCTTCCATTACATCAGCGAGGCCGATAAGCCTTGCATTGTGGCTATCGACGAGTTCCAGACCGTAAGTAGCTATGCCGGCGGGAATATGGAAGCTATCTTGCGTACTTACGTACAGCATTGCCGGAATGCCCAGTTCATCTTCTCAGGTTCCCAGCGGACCATGATGAGTGAGATGTTTCTCAGTCCCTCGCGTCCGTTTTATCAAAGTACGTCGATGATGAGCATCGGCAGTATTCCCTTAGACAAATACGTGCCCTTTGCGAAGAATCTTTTCGAAGAGTCTGGTAAGTATGTCTCTGAGGCAGTCGTTGCCAGTGTCTATGAGCGTTTTGAAGGCGTGACGTGGTATGTTCAGCGGGTCATGAACGAGTTTTTTTCGCTGACACCTCAGGGTGCAGAGTGTACCGACCAGATGATGGAGACGGCCATCGCCAACATCTTACGTTCCAATGAGTTTACATATCAGTCGCTCCTATTTCAGTTGCCGCCCAAACAGAAGGAGCTGTTGTTGGCCATCTGCAAGGAGGGCAAAGCCCGTAATGTGACCTCTTCTGCCTTTGTCCGCAAATACCATCTGCCTTCCTCGAGCAGCGTACAGTCAGCCATCAAGGGCTTGTTAGAGAAGAATTTCGTCACCTCAACCCTCGGCGTCTACGAAGTCTATGACAAGTTCTTTGCCCTGTGGCTGTTGTCGCAGCGGTGATTCCCAATAATCACCTCATACCCTTCTTCGTAGCGGTCGAAGGTGATGGGGGCGGTGTAGGTAGAAATCCGGATGATGAGTACGATAATAAGATAGAGTTTTTTGGAAAAAAGGGTGTCAGGGTGACAGAACGCCGATGTACAGGGCGTCTGCACCCTTTTTGGAGGGTGACAAGGGTGACAGGAGGGTGACAGGTGTTGGCGTGCACAGTGCAAAAATGGGTGATAATAGGTGGTTTTAGTACCGCCTCATCCGATGGTGATAACAGCGCGAGATGAGGATGTTGCGTTTACGGCTGTTGAATTCTCGAGAGAATTTGAGGCTTTGCTTACAGTAAAGCCAACGTTTGCTACCGATAAACCTTCAAATTCTCTCGAGAATTCAAGGGACTTCCAGCAGAAGACCATCGGTCGTAAGGTGACGAGGAAACCGTAAGCTTGTTGCCGTTAAATAAAATGCGCAAGTGATGAGCCCCCTTCGCAGAAACGGCCTGAAAGGCCAGCAAGCACGTAGCCCAGGGCATAGCCCTGGGTGGGGGGCGTGAAGTTTCTTCGCCCTGCAAGGGCAAAAGCTTTTATACGTGATAACGCTTTTGCCCTTGCAGGGCGGTTGTCACACATTCCTCATACCCAGGGCGATGCCCTGGGCTATGGGCTCATTGGCCTTTCTTGCGTCCCTTCGGTAGCAAGCGACCAAAGGTCGAGCGCAGGCCGTCTTTGCAGAACTTGCGCATTTAAAAACCTGTCACCCTCCTGTCACCCTTGTCACCCTCCAAAAAGGGTGCAGACGCCCTGTGCATCGGCGTTCTGTCACCCTGACACCCTAAAATGCAAAATTTGTAGTGTAATACGTTTGATATGTATCAGCAGGCTGCGTTCAGACCATTGCCAATAAAGGTGAAAAAATGGGGTGTTTTCGCACACAAAACGGATGTGTTCGCACACAACGCCTTGATTTACGTCAAAAGAATGTGCTTTTTTCGAGGATTTTGCGAAGAATTCATTGTCAGTCCGGAAAATCGCCGTACCTTTGCATCGTCAAAAGGAAATAAGACACATCTTCAATAGAAATAAGTATTAGTAATAAGGTTAAAGATTGACTTCATAGGTTTTAGTTATTAATAAGGTAAAGTAAAAAAGTTGTTAGTAAGGATAATGTGATCCACGTCGTGAGACGGCCATCACTTTTTCATAAGTAAGGTTTTTAGTTATTTAATATTGTGAATGCGGTTCGCAGACAGAGGTCTGGGAGCCGCATTTTTTTATGCCTTCAGCCATCGACCACGGAAGAGGCGGGCAAGGAAGATGGCGCCACGGAAGGTCAGTTCGATGGCCATGGCCGTCCAGACGCCGCGCAGACCGTAGCGCGGAGCGAGGAAGGCGGCGAGCGTCAGACGGACGCCCCACATCGAGGTGAGGCTCATGATGGCTGGGCGGAGAGTGTCGGCGGCGCCGATGAAGATGCCGTTGCAGACGATGGAGGCGGCGAACATTGGTTCGGCCCACGCCTCGATGCGCAAGGCGTCGGTACCCTGGGCTATGATGTCGTCGACGGGCGACATCAGCGCCATCAGTTCCGGAGCAAAGATCCACATCAACACACCCATAGCCGTCATGACGCCGATGCCGAGGGCGACAGACAGGTTGGCGAACGACCGCGTCAGCAGGCGCTGTCCAGCGCCGATGCCCTGTCCGACGAGCGTCGTGGCCGCCTCGGCGATGCCGTAGCCGGGCATGAAGCAGAGACTCTCGACGGTGATGGCTAAGGAGTGGGCGGCGATGGCGACTGTGCCGAGAGGGGCAACGATGATGGTACTGACCACCTGTGCGCCGCCCATCAGCAGGTGCTGTAGGCCCATGGGGGCGCCAATCTTGAAGGCGGTTTTGACGACGGTGTAGTCAATTCGAGGTAATTTTATTCGAGGTACGTTTTTTCGAGGTACGAGGTACGAGGTACGAGGTACGTTTTTTCGAGGTACGAGGTGCGAGGTGCGAGGTACGAGATTACCTTCACCCGAAGATGCCGCCGCAGAAGTATTCTCGTACCTCGTACCTCGTACCTCGTACCTCGAAATCTCCTCCTCGTACCTCGAAATAAGCGCCAGCATTGGCGAGCGGGCCAGCAGGAACCAGAGCATGAGGGCGGCTGTGATGAGTTCGGCCAGACCCGTGCCGAGGGCGGCGCCGATGACACCGAGGTCCATTATATATATAAATAGGTAGTTAAAGACGACGTCCATGACGCACATCCCGATGTTGAGCATCGACGGCACCTTCATGTTGCCCGAGCACTTCAGCATCGAGCCGGCTAAGCCTTCCATCTGGAAGAAGATGCCGAAGACGCCGATGAGCATGAAGTATATCGATGCGTCACGGGCAATGTCAGCCGAGCCGCCGAGCCAGTAGGGTAGGTGGGTGTGTACGGCGATGGCGGCCGTCATCAGCATCAGACTCCACAACAGACAGCAGACGAGTGCCTGCCGCAACACGCGGCGGGCAGCCTCGAAGTCGTTGGCGCCGATGAAGTGGGCCACCTGTACCGAGAAGCCCATGTTGGCCGCCGAGGCCAGTCCGCCCATGAGCCAGGTGGTGCTCTCGACGAGTCCGATGGCCGCCGTGGCCCGCTCGCCGAGATGTCCCACCATCGCGGCGTCGATGAAGAACATCACCGTCGCCGAAATCTGGGCCAGAATGCTGGGCACGCTCAAGCTGACGATGAGCCTGAGTTTCTCGGCCTGCGTCATGGTGCGGCCTTCACGGATGTATGCCAGTAGCTGTTCGCTATTTCTTGCCATATAATACCTTATTCTAACGGCTTGCAAAGATAATATATTTTCTCATGATACAAAAAGAAAAACCCATGAAACATTTATATAATAGGTAAGAACAAAAAGAAAACCCTTACGGACGTGTGGAAATGCGCGTTGGTTAAATTATATATAATTTTGCAACCGAAAATGAAATTTATAATTTTTTTCAAATAACTAAAACTCACATTAAGTATGAAAACCGAAAGACGATTCTGGAAACGTGGCCGGCATTGGATGCTGGCTGCGGGAGTGCTGTTGGCAGGTTGTGGTGCTTTCTCGTCGTGTGAAGAATACGACTTGGATGAGCGTACTCCCGATGGCTGGGGGTCGAGCATCTACAGTTGGCTCGACGAGCAGGGCAACTACACCAACACGGTGCGCATGATCAATGACCTTGGCTACCGTGAAGTGTTGGCCAAGACGGGTTCTAAGACGCTGTTTGTGGCCGATGACGCCGCTTACGACAGGTTCTACTCTAACAACAGCTGGGGCGTACGCAACTACAGCCAGCTTACCACTTCGCAGAAGAAGCTGCTGCTCTTCGGCAGTATGATGGGCAACTCGATGCAGCTCAACTCCCTGCCCAGTGTGCAGGGTAACCCGCCCCAGGAGGGCAAGAGTATGCGTCGCTTCGCCGAGACGTCGGAGTTCGACTCCGTGGCTATTATCCGTCCCGAGCAGATGCCTGCCAACCGTTACTGGGACCGCCTGCGTAATGCCGGCCGCCCCATTGTCTGTATGACGGACTACACTAAGGTGACGCTCCTGCAGTTTATTGAGAAGTGGCTCACCAACAACCGCATCACGAATGACGACTATAACTTCCTGTTCAACAACCGTACCAACCGCCAGGCCGGTGATGCCAGCATCAACGGCGTGCAGGTGGCCGAGCCGAACATCAAGTGCTCTAACGGTTTCATACACCGTATGGCCGAGGTCGTCACGCCGCTGCCCAACATGGCCGAGGTCATCAGGGCTAAGAGCGTTGCCAGCAGCTACAACTCGCTGCTCGAGCGCTTCTGTGCTCCCTATCCCGACATGACCCCCAACAGCAACGGTTCGATGACCATGCAGTACAACTACCTGTACACTGACAACCAGACAGACACCGTCTACCAGAAGCGCTTCTTCTCGATGAAGACCCAGAACGGCGCTGCGCTGAACAAGTCGCCAGACAACGGTCCTGTGTCCATGCTGAAGTACGACCCCGAGTGGAACTCCTATTATGCGGGTGACGCCGGAGTGGGCAACACGGGTGTGCAGCGCGACATGGGCGTGATGATGGTGCCCAGCAACGCCGCTATGGACGCCTACTGGCAGAACGGCGCCGGCAGCATCCTCCGCGAGCAGTACCATACGTGGGACAAGGTGCCCGACGACGTGATTGCCGAGCTTATCAACAACAACATGCTGAGCTCGTTCCTCATCTCCGTGCCCTCGAAGTTTGCCAGCATCCTCAACGATGCCAACGACCCGATGGGCGTCGACCGTGCCGACATCGACTCCGTATGGCTCGGTTGTAACGGTGCCGTCTATCTTACCAACAAGGTCTATTCTCCCACCTCGTTCGTCAGCGTGCTCTATCCTGCCCTGACCAACGAGGCCATGAAGATTCTCTACTGGGCCGCTCAGAAGTGTCGTTACAATGTGTACCTGAACTCACTGAACGCCCGCTACAGCCTCTTCATCCCCACGAACAAAGCCCTGCTGGAGTATGTCGACCCCGTCTCCTACGGTATGGGTACTACCCAGCTCTTCCGCTTCCACTGGGATCCGTCGAAGGTTGCACAGCCCGACCGTACGCCTGACGACCGCGTGTGGGCCAGCGTGTGGAACTATGACCCCGCTACGGGTGAGGTTGGCGACTCTGTCCGTAAGGCCAGCTTCGACGAGATTAAGAACCGTCTGAAGGACATCCTCGACACCCACATCGTCATCGGCGACGTGGAGGACGGCAAGGAGTACTACCAGACGAAGGGCGGCACCTTCCTGCATATCAGCCGTGAGGGTGGCAACATCTCCGTAGAGGGCAGTTACCAGTCGGATAACGACACGCCGCTGACGGTATCGAAGGTCTATGACCAGACCGTCGAGGGTAACGGTAAGGCTTACATCCTTGACGAGCAGCCCATCATGACTACCCGCAAGAGCGTCTTCGAGGTGCTGTTGCAGTACGACGACTTCCGCGTGTTCCGCGAGATGCTGGAGAGCAGCGGCCTGCTGGAGCGTCTGCACGACGACCAGTTTGCTACGCCTTACGATAACATCTCTGCTTTCAATACCTATCACTATACCGTGTACGTGCCTACTAATGAGAGCATCGAGGCCCTCATCAACTCAGGCAAGCTGCCTACCTGGGAACAGGTGGAGGCTGAGGAAAAGGCCGGCGAGACCGAAAAGTCAGAGGCCGACGCCCAGCTCATCCTGAACTTCCTGAGATACCATATCCAGGACAACTCCCTGGTTATTGGCGGCGGTACCGACGACGATGACCACGAGACGGCCCTGATCGACTCGGAGACCCATCGTTTCCATCAGCTCCATTCTAAGCTTACCGCTACCGGCCTGACCGTCCGCGACAATACCGGCAGCGAGGCTCACGTGATGACCGACTCCGGTCTCTACAACCTGATGGCCCGTGAGTATCAGTACATGGGAACATCAGCTATCAATGCAAGAATGCTTCAGACAACCTCTTCGGCTGTCATCCACCTGATTGACAAACCGTTAATGTATAAGTGATAAGCTATGAATAAAAGACTATTCAGAATATTAGGATTGATTGCGATTGGCTGCCAACTGTCAACGCTCAATTCCTTCGCCCAGAAAGCTGGCGACATCATCAGCGGTACGGTGACCGATGCCTTCGGCCCTGTCATGATGGCCAATGTCGTCGAGATTGATGCGGCTAACCGTATCGTGGCCTCGGCCCAGACCGATATGAGCGGTAACTTCTCGTTCAAGTTGAAGAACCCGAAGGACAAGCTCCGCGTGTCGTACGTCGGTTACAAGACGCAGACCCTGGCTATCAACAAGACCAAGTTCGCCATCCGCATGTCGGATGCCACTCAGATCAAGGAGGTGACCGTCACCGCCAAGCGCAAGGCGCAGGGTTCGGGTCTGGCCATCCCCGTGGATGAGATTTCTACCGCTCGCCAGAGCATTGACATGAAAGAGTTCGAGGGTCTGGCCATCACCACCGTCGACGAGGCCCTTCAGGGACGTATCGCCGGTCTGGACATCGTGGCAGGCGGTGACCTCGGTAAGGGCACGTCGATGCGCCTGCGTGGTGTGTCGTCCATCAACGGTTCGAGCGAGCCGCTGATTGTGGTCGACGGCAACGTCTGGGAGAGCAACGTCAACAACTTCGACTTCGCCAATGCCAACGACGAGAAGTTTGCCGAGCTGCTCAACGTCAACCCCGAGGATATCGAGAGCATCTCCGTACTGAAGGACGCTGCCGCTACCGCCATCTGGGGTTCGCAGGGTTCTAACGGTGTCATCGAGATCAAGACGAAGCGTGGTGCCCGTGGTAAGACCCGCGTCAACTTCAGTGCTCGACTCACCGGTACCTACCAGCCCAAGGGCTACAACATGCTGACGGGCGACGAGTACACCATGCTGCTGAAGGAAGAGTACTTCAACCCGCAGATGAGCGATGCCGCCAGCGACATCAAGGAAATCAACTACAATCCCGCCTTCTCGGAGTATGAGATGTACAACAACAACACCGACTGGCTTGACGAGGTCAAGAAGACCGGTTGGCGCCAGAACTACTACCTCGCCCTCAGCGGTGGTGGTGAGAAGGCCAACTTCCGTGTCGGTGCCGGTTACGACCATGAGACGGGTTCTATCATCGAGCAGAAGCTTGACCGCTTCACCTCGCGCGTGAACCTTGACTATTTCGTCAGCGACCGTATCAAGATTGAGACCAACATCGCTCTGACCTACACCAAGAACCACATGAACAACGGCGACCTTCTTGGTATCGCCTATAAGCGTATGCCTAACCTCTCTGTCTACGAGCAGGACCGCTACGGCAACGACCTGGCCGACTACTATGCCATGCTGCCCAATGCCTCAGAGGAACTGAAGGACCAGCGCGACATGAAGAACCCTGTGGCACTGGCATTCCTGGCCAAGAACGAGGATACCAGCTATAACATTACGCCTGAGTTCAAGCTGAACTACCGTCTGCTGGGTCTTGACGAAGAGCACACCCGTCTGGACTATGAGGGCAAGGTCGTGTTTAACATCTTTAATAAATATAACGACCAGTACATGCCCCTGTCGCTGAGCACGAAGGGCTGGGCCGACGGCGAGAGTAACAAGGTGTCGTCGAACTCCGACAAGAGCCTCGGTGTCACCACGACTCACACGCTGACCTTCACGCCGCACTTCCGCAATACCGACCACTCGCTGACGATGATGCTCCGTGGCCAGCTCACCAGCGGTACGTCGTCATCGCAGGCTACCGGCCAATGGGGCCTGCCCAGCGGTACGATCCAGAGTACGGCTGCCGAGGGTATCATCAGCAACATCGCTACAGGTAGCGGCCAGTGGCGCAGCCTCTACTTCACCTACTCGGCACACTATGCCTACAAGGGCCGTTACATGGTTGACTTCTCCGTCCGTCGAGACGGTTCTACCAAGTTCGGCGACGACCAGCGCTGGGGTAACTTCCCCGCTGTCTCGCTGCGTTATAACATCAGCAAGGAGCCGTGGTTCCAGAAGGCACTGCCCTTCGTCTCGATGCTCTCTATCCGTCCAGGTTGGGGTATCGTCGGTCGCCAGCCAGGCAGCGAGGGTCTGTTCTACAGCCGTTACACCAACGGCGCCGGCTATCTGAGCGTCGGTACGAGTGTCGCTCCTGCCAACATTCAGATGAAGAGCCTGAAGTGGGAGCAGAAGGAGACCTACAACGTCGGTACCGACTTCGGCTTCTTCAACGAGCGCATCACCGGTAATGTCGAACTCTACTGGCAGTACACCACCGACCTGCTTATCTCCGGTCGTGGTATCCCCACATCGTCGGGCTTCCCCACGCTGGCCTACCAGAATGTCGGCGACATGAAGAACGTCGGTTGGGAGTTCAACCTGAACGGTAATCGCATTGTCAAGCTCGGCAAGTTCTCGGCTGACTTCAACATCACCTTTGCTAACAACAAGAACACCATCACTGCTATGGACGAGACCTATCTGGCAACCCTGAACGGCGAGTTCAACCGCCAGAACGGTTCTTACCTCACACGTGTCGAACTGAACACGGCTATGGGTAGTATCTACGGCTTCCGCTACAAGGGTGTCTATCAGTACAGCGACTACTCTCCGGTCGAGGTGCCCGGCGTCAGCGGCCCCAATGCCCCTGTAGCCCGCGATGCTGACGGCAACGTCATCGTCGACGAGAACGGCATGACCACGCCGATGATGTTCTGCTACGGCGGTTCGAAGGACGAGACGAAGGTGTTCCGTGGTGGCGATGCCATCTACGAGGATATCAACCACGACGGCCAGATTGACGAGCTCGACATCGTCTACCTCGGTTCGTCACTGCCTAAGTTCACCGGTGGTTTCGGCTTCAAGCTCCACTACGGACGCTGGTCGCTGAACAGCCAGTTCAACTTCCGCTATGGCAACAAGATCATCAACGCTGCACGTATGAACGCAGAGAAGATGTACGACAACAACAACCAGAGTGCCGCCGTCAACTGGCGCTGGCGTGTCGAGGGTGACATCACCGAGATTCCCCGCGCTCTCCGTCAGGCCGGTTACAACTACTTAGGTTCCGACCGCTTCGTCGAGGACGGCTCGTTCATCCGTCTGAACTACGCACAGCTCAGCTACTCGTTCGATCCGAAACTCATCAAGAAAATCGGACTGACCCAGCTCAGCTTCTACGTCTCGGCCAACAACCTGTTCTGTCTGACCAAGTACTCAGGTGCTGACCCCGAGGTGGGCTACGGTTCAATGGGTATCGTGACCGATAATGCCCAGACACCGCGCTCGAAGTCATTCACCGGTGGCGTGACCATCCAGTTCTAAATGAGGAATTAGAAATTAGATATTAAAAATTATGATTACTAATATAATAAAGAAATATAGCGTGAAGTTCGCAGTTGGCTGTGGCTGTGCCACTGCCGTCCTGGGTCTCGCCTCCTGCTCTGACTTCCTCGACATCCTGCCACTGAACGACGTGGTGCTCGAGAACTACTGGACGCAGAAGAGCGACGTGGAAAGCGTCAGGGCCAGCTGCTACGTGTCCCTGCAGAGTTCCGATGCCATGAACCGTATCGGACTGTGGAGCGAGCTTCGTTCCGACAACCTCTTTGCCGGAGCCAACGTGCCTAACGAGGTTTCCGAAATCCTGAAGGAGAACCTTCTGCCTACCAATCCCTATTGCAACTGGTCGAAACTCTATGAGTGCATCAACCGTTGTAATATCCTCTGTCACTATGCCCCCGAAGTGCAGGCTACCGACCCTAACTACAGCGAGGCTGAGATGAAGAGCGACATCGCTGAGGTGTCTGCCCTGCGTGCCCTCTGCTACTTCTACCTCATCCGTACGTTCCGTGACGTTCCTTACACCACGGAGGCCAGTATCGATGATACGCAGAACTACGTCAAGGCTGCCACACCGTTCAACGCTGTGCTCGACTCCCTGATTACCAACCTGGAGAGTGTCAAGGACTACGCCGTGCGCCGCTATAAGCTGGAGACCGTCAGCGGCAGCTATTTCACACTGCCTGACGAGAACACCAGCCGTATCACCCGCGTCGCCATCTGGGCACTCCTGGCCGACCTCTATCTGTGGAAGCAGGACTGGGACAACGCCATCAAGTATGCTGACATGGTCATCGACTACAAGCGCCAGCAGTATGAGGAACTGAAAACGCGTGTCGGCGATATTACCTATATCCAGTATGTCGACGGCGTGCCCATGATTCTCGAGATGCCTGAGGGTACCAACAACTGCGGACGTACCTACAACGAGATCTTCGGCGACGGCAACTCCTTCGAGAGTATCTTTGAGCTGAAGTTTACGCACGCCTCCAACGGCTGGGTAGGTTCGTTCTATGGTAACGACAACACGCCTAACGGCCGACTGAGAGCCAACGAGCTGTCGTTCCCCAGCATGGATAATGTCATTACGAACAAGAACCCGCTGTTCAAATCTTCCGACTGCCGTTTCTATGAGAACTTCAGAGCCTCAGGTAACACGATGTATATCGGTAAGTATGTACGTAGCTCGGTGAATTTCCAGACCAAGAACCTGACCAATGAGGCCAGCCTGCGTCTCGAACAGCATCTGCGTAACTCTGACAACGCCTCCTGGATCTTCTACCGCTTGAGCGAGATGCTGCTCATCAAGGCTGAGGCTCTTGTGGAGCGTGGTGGCGAAGGCGACTACGAAGCGGCTTTCAATCTCGTGAACACCGTCTACAAGCGCGCCAACAACCTGACGTCGAACCTGAAGAGCGTCGACTACACCAACTCGAAGACCGCCATGGAGAACCTGGTGCTCGACGAGCGTCGCCGCGAACTCATGTTTGAGGGCAAGCGCTGGTACGACCTCGTACGCCGCTCACGTCGTGACGGCAATACGAGCTACCTCGTCTCCTGCGTGAAGAGTAAGTATGAGAGTAAGGATGCCAACGCCATTGCCATCAAGATGGCCGACCTGAACATCATCTACTTCCCATACGCTAAGAATGAGATCAAGGTGAACCCGCTGCTCCAGCAGAACCCGGCATTCACCAATGGTGAGGACTCTCAGTATCAGCGTTAAGCTAAAGTCATTGTAACCTATTTAACGACCTATAAGAAATGAAAAAGATAACAACAATATTTCGTCAGATAAGTGGCCAGGTACAGGTGCTGTCGGTCATCGCCCTGATGTCCATGCCGCTGTTCTTCTCCTGCGTGGATAACGATGACGACGTGCCCGAGAATATGTACACTGCCCAGAAGATGACGGCCGGTGCCTTCCTTGAGACCAACCAGGACCGTTTCAGCGAGTTTACTGCCCTGCTGAAGCGTACACCCTACTTCTCGCTGATGACCACCTACGGCCGCTATACGCTCTTTGCACCTACGAATGATGCCATGACGCAGTACATTCAGAACAACGGCTATGGCTCGGTGGCAGGTATTCCGCAGAACATCTGTGACTCTCTTGCCCGTACCCATATCATCCGCAAGGGTGCTTTCTTCACCTCCGACGTGCCCGAGGGTAACGTTGGCCTGAACATGCTGGACCAGTATATCACCTGGTCGAGTGACTCGGACGTGACCAACGGCAACCGCCTCATCTACTATGTCAACAAGAACTCGCGCATGACGGAGTTTAACGACTCTGTGACCAACGGCGTGGTTCATATCGTTGACCGTGTGCTCTCGTCGAGCACGGACTTCCTGCCTGAGAAGATGCGCGAGGACACTACCATCACGCTCTTCTGCGAAGCCCTGCGCCTGACGCACCTCGACGACTCGCTGCATGAGTATATGGACGAGCATTACAGCATCGGTGTCGACTCTGTCACACTTGGCACGCAGGAGCGCTGCTTGAACAACGGTAACCCCTACATGACCTGTCTTTGGGTCAGCAACCGCTATTTCAAGTTCACGGCCTTCGTAGAGCCCGACTCCGTCTACCACCGCAATGGCATCAACAACATCGAGGACCTGAAGGCTTACGCCAAGCGTATCTATGACGCTACCTATCCCGAGGATGCCGGACTGTATGACCACGACTTTACGCACCGTAAGAACCCGCTGAACCGCTTCGTCAGCTACCACCTGCTGAACCGTATCATTATGTATAATGACCTTGTCGGCAACGAGCTCACCTCGCAGTGCTGGAAGAGCAGCGTCGCCGACCCCGAGGAGTTCTACGAGACGATGTGTCCCGGTACGCTGGTACGTCTGGCTATGCCGTCGGGCAGCGATCAGGGCGTGTTCATCAACCGTCGCGGACTGATGGCCCGTCTCTATGACGACCAGAGCCGTGGCGTGAAGGTGCTGGCTCCCTCAGAGTCTGGTAAGACCGACCAGCAGGCCTTGAACGGTTTCTATCATTACATTGATGATATCCTGACCTTTAATACCCACACGCGTGACGTCATCTTCAACTGCCGTATGCGTTTCCACCCGTCGACGCTGAGCCGTGACTTCATGAACTGCGACGGCCGTAACCACAAGGACGACATCGGAAACTCGCTGCGTGGTTTCAAGAAGGGCTTCACCGACGGCTGGCAGATGAGCGACGAGAGCTTCGTCGGTGTCACCGGCAACGACATCTGGTGGGCTTCCTTCATGGGCGGCGTGGTCGTTATCAGCGGCCGTTTCGACGTGACGCTCCGTCTGCCGTGTGTCCCGAAGAAGGGTACTTACGAGATTCGTATTGGCTATACGCCGAACGAGGAGCGTGGTGTTATCCAGGCTTATCTGAACAACGTCCCCTGCGGTATTCCTGTCGATATGCGTATCTACCCGACCGATCCTGAGATTGGCTTTATCTCCGATGGTTCTGAAGGTGCCCAGACGGCTGAGGAAATCAAGATGCAGGACAAGGCTCTCCACAACCGTGGCTTCATGAAGGCAATGGACGTGTGGTACCAGGGCGGCACCGGCAATACTGGTGGTTGTCTGCGTAACAACAATATCTCCACCCGTCGTGTGCTGGCTACTGAGAGCTTAGACCCGGATAAGGTTTACTACCTGCGTCTGCGCCAGGTGCTCGATAATCCTGAGAATTATTGTAACTTCAACTATCTGGAAATCTGCCCGAAGAGTGTCTATGGCAGTCCCGAGGGCGAGGATCAGCATTGATAATTGATAATTGAAAATTGATAACTGATAATTGAAAATTATGAATAATAAGAGTTTCAAGAATATAGCCCTTTCGGTGGCAGTAGGTTGCGGCTTTGCCGCAGCCCTCGCTGCCTGCACCGATTGGGACGATCACTACGAGCCGTCCGTCGACAGTGGCGTTGGCGGCACCCTGTGGGAGCAACTCTCGGCTGATCCTCAGTTGACGGACTTCTGTGAGGTGCTCGAGAAGACCGAGGTCTTCCGTATGCATAAGAAGAGAGGTGTAAGCTATGCCGACCTTCTTCGTGGCGGACAGGCTTTCACCGTCATGGCTCCGGTCAACGGCACTTTTAACAAGGACTCGCTGCTGAACCTCGTTAAGACGGCTCCCGGCGACTCGATGGTAGAGAAAGCCTTTGTCTTCAACCACATGTCGCGTATGACCACCTCGCTGAAGACTGTTCCGCAGGACCTCCGCATGATGAACGGCAAGAGCCTCAAGCTGACGGAGAGCACCGTTCAGGGCATTCCCGTCATCAAGGGCAACCAGCATGCTAAGAATGGTGTCATCCATGTGATGTCGCGGGCACTGCCTTACGGCTACAACCTCTACGAGGCACTCTGTGACGACCACGAGATGACGCCTGTCGGCGCCAGCCTTCGTCAGTACGAATGGGACGAGTTCGACCCCAATGCTTCTGTCATCAGCGGCTACGAAGAGGGCGTCCCCGTGTATGAAGACTCTGTCGTCTACGAGCGCAACCGTATGCTGGAATCTATCGGCCTGATTAACGCTGAGGACTCTGCCTACTGGGTGGTGGCTCCTACGGCTGCCGGCTGGGAGCGTGCATGGAACAAGGTCTCCAAGCACTTCGTCTATGACGAGTCCTACCAGAAACGCGACTCACTGCAGCGCTATTGGACGACCCGCGCCCTGTTCGACGATGCCATCTTCAACTTGACCGACCAGCAGACCACGACCGACTCACTGGTGTCGGTGCCCTATCGCAACTGGCGCAAAGGCTATGTGGCCGGCAAGCCTGTCTATCACGTCTTCCAGAAACCTTTCGAGCCGGGCGGTATTCTCTACGGTGCCCGTAAGCTGCAGTGCAGCAATGGCGTTCTGTATAAGACCGACGAGTGGCCCTTCGATCCCGTGAAGACCTACTTCAAGGAGCTGTGGACTGAGGGTGAGGCTACGTGGCTCATCATCCCGCCGGAGAAGAGCTGCCGCTATACGCCTATCCGCCAGGTGGCCGACAGTATCTCGGAGAATGCTTTCCTGCAGATTGTTGCCTCCAGTGGTACGGCCAACTGGGAACTGACCTTCCGTCTTGAGAACGTACTGTCAGGCGACTATGATGTCTGCATCATCGTGCTGCCGCAGACCGTCATCAATCCCGACGCCCGTCTTCGTCCCTGTAAGTTCAAGGCCGACGTCAACTATGTCGACATAGACGGTAAAGACAAGACTTTCAACTGCGACAACAAAGTGTTCCAGACCGACCCGACGAAGGTTGACACCGTCGTGCTGGCCGAGGCTTTCCACTTCCCCGCTTCCAACTATGGACAGAGCACAAACAAGTTCAACCTGACCTTGAAGTGTAATATTGGTCCGCTTGAGACTTCGAAATTCTCCCGCGAGATGCTGCTCGACTGCATCTACCTGCGTCCACGAACCTCTAAAGATGAATAACCTATGAAGAAGTATATCATTTCTTTCGCCATGCTGCTGGCTTCTGCTTCGCTGGCAGCTCAGGAAAATACGAAAACGGTGACAGGACAGGTCGTCGATGCTGCCACGGGCAAGCCGCTGGCCGGTGTCATCGTGTCGGCCTACGACAACCAGCGCCTGACAACTATGACCGACGAGGATGGTAAGTACGAACTGAAGGTGCCCGAGGAAACACGCTCTATCCTGCTGCGTGTCGACGGCTACAACCTGCAGCAGCGCGCCATCAGAGGCCAGAAGGCCGACGTCCGTCTCTACAGCAACGCTTTTAGCGAGACCTACAGCCGCACCACGTCGGCCAACATTGCTGCCGAGGCCATCCATTTTGATAACAATGCCGAACTGAGTATCGACCCGCTGATTGCACAGCAACTCGGTGCCGATATGCGTATGGTGAACCGCAGCGGTACCCCAGGCTTGGGCAACACGATGCTCATCGAAGGTATCAACTCGCTCAACGCCAACGCCCAGCCTTTGGTGGTGGTGGATGACGTCATCATGGACATGCAGTACAACCGTACGATGCTCCACGACGGCTATTTCAACAACATCCTGGCCAACCTCAATGTCAACGACATCGAGAGCGTCAAGGTGCTCAAGAACGGTACGGCCCTCTACGGTGCCAAGGGTGCCAACGGCGTCGTCTTCATCAAGACGAAGCGTAACAAGTCGATGGCTACCAAGATTGACGTGAACATCAACGGCCGCTACCAGCTGAGACCCCGTCTGCCCAAGATGCTGGGTGCCGAGGACTTCCGCCTCTACACCACCGAGCTGTTGAGTGGCAACATCGACCCCGCTTCCATGAGCAGTATGCGCTACCTGAACAACGAGGCGCCGACCGCTACCAGCAAGGGCTATCTCTACTACAACGAGTTCCACAACGACACCGACTGGGCAGACGAGGTCTATGAGAACGCTTTCTCGCAGAACTACGGCATCAACGTCCAGGGTGGTGACAATGTCGCTTCCTACAACCTGTCGGTGGGTTACTCGCTGGGTAACAGCACGCTGAAGAGCAATGACTACTCGCGCTTCAACATGCGACTGAACTCCGACATCTCTATCACCAACAAGCTCGATGTCCGCTTCGACGCCAGCTACAGTGACGTCGACCGCGACCTCCGCGACGATGGCGCTCCTGAAAATCCCCTCGGTACGGTCATCACCTCGCCGGGCTTCCTCGGACTGGCCAAGGCTCCTTTCCTGTCGCCTTACGCCTTCGACAACCACGGTAAGATCAGCCACTTCCTGGCTGCTGCCGACGACTATCTCGAAGGCAAGTTCCAGGGACGTTGCAGTCTGGCTAACCCCTCGAGCATCCTCGAATACGGCGATGGCAGAAACCGTAACTCCTTCGGTAACCGTCTGGTGATGTTCTCCGTCATGCCGAAGTTCCAGTTCAACAGGCACCTGTCGTTGAGTGAGCACTTCACACTGGCTCTCGTCAATACCAACGAGAACTACTACCTGCCTATCCAGGGCGTGCCTAACTTCATTGTTGAAGGTCTCGACGAGGACACCCGTCTTCAGAACATCGCCCAGAGTTTGGCTATGCGTGAGACTTCTATTCAGAGCGATACCCGTGTGACGTGGCAGAACAAGTACAATCTCCACAACATCAGCTTCAAGGGTGGTATGCGTTACCTGAGCAACGACCTGAGCAGCACCTCGCAGTCGGGTTACAACTCTGGTAACGACAAGACCCCGAACATGAGCACCTCGCTGAAGTTCAAGACCACCGACGGCGCCGACGACCAGACACGTGAGATTACGTGGTACGGACTGGCCGACTACAACTTCGGCGACCGCTACTATGTCAGCGCAGGCCTCTCGGCACAGGCTTCGTCACGCTTCGGTGAGGATGCCTCTGGCCTGAAACTCTTCAACACCGTCTGGGGCCTCTTCCCCAGTGTCGGCGCTGCCTGGGTGATGACCAACGAGCGCTGGCTGGCCGGCATACCCGGTATTGACTACCTGCGCCTGAACGTCGGCTTCGACGTGACCGGTAACGACGACATCAACTACACGGCTTCGCGTTCCTATTTCGTTGCCAAGCGTATGCTGCGCTCCGACGACGAGAAGGACGGCGTGGTAGGCCTGTCCATCGGTAACATCGGTAATACCGACCTGCAGTGGGAGACCACCAAGCGACTGACTGCAGGCTTCGATGGTAACTTCATCGACAACCGCGTCCGCGTCCGCTTCAACTACTTCAAGAGCTGGACGTCCAATCTGCTGTCGTTCAGCCAGCTGTCGTGGACCAGTGGTCTGAGCCAGAACTGGTGTAACAACGGTAAGCTCGAGAACGAAGGCTTCGACGTCAACCTTGGCGTCAAGGTGCTCGCCCTGAAGGACTTCAGCTGGGAGCTGGGCGCTTCGGCAGGCCACTATAAGAATAAGGTGACTGCACTGCCCGATAACGACCGTACCATTGAGACCGACATCTACGGTGCTACCATCCAGACCAAGGTGGGCCAGCCTGTGGGACTGTTCTATGGCTATAAGGCCAACGGCGTCTTCACCACGACGCAGGCAGCCCAGGCAGCCAACAAGTACGTTGTCAAGAAGAATGGCGACCGTCAGTATTTCGAGGCTGGCGACGTAGACTTTGCCGACCTTGACGGCAACGGCGAGATCAACGAAGCCGACCGCATAGTCATCGGCGATCCCAACCCCGACATCTATGGTAACATCAGCAGCACGTTCAAGTATAAGAACATCACGCTCAATGCCATTATGAACTACTCGCTCGGCAATGATGTCTACAACTATCAGCGCTCGCTGTTGGAGGGCGGTACCTACTTCCTCAACCAGACCACGGCCATGCAGAACCGTTGGACTACCGAGGGGCAGCAGACCGACATCCCCCGTGCCAGCTTCCGCGACCCGATGGGCAACTCACGCTTCAGCGACCGCTGGATTGAGGACGGCTCATACCTGCGCTTGGCTTCCGTCACGCTGAGCTACTACCTGCCCATCCAGAGCACTTACCTGCAGGGTCTCACCATCTGGGGTAACGCCTCCAACCTCTTCACGATAACCCGTTACCTGGGTAGCGACCCCTCTTGCGCAATGAGCAGCAATGTGCTCGCACAGGGTATCGACCGCGGACTCTTAGGCAGCGGACGCTCCTTCTCATTTGGTGTTAACATCAACCTCTAATCACGTAGAACTTATAATATAGAATATAGGATTATGAATATCAAGAAAATAGCCCTCATGTTGGTCGTAGGCTGCGGTACTACCGCAGCACTCACCAGCTGCTCCGACATACTCGAGACAGAGTCTGAGTTAGTGGAGTATGAGAAGGACAACACCCTCAACCAGCCTACCGACTCGGTCTATAGCGTCATGGGCATTGTCAACAAGATGCAGTACATTGCCGACCGCATCGTGCTGTTGGGCGAGGTGCGTTCCGACCTGGTCAACGTCACTGAAGCTGCATCGGCTGACCTGAAGCGTCTGGCCGCCTTCGACTTCTCGCAGAGTAACAAGTACAATGAGGTCAGTGCCTACTATGCCGTCATCAACAACTGCAACTACTACCTGGCTCACGTCGACACTGCCCTGCAGCGTCGCGGCAAGAAAGTCTTCGCCAATGAGTATGCTGCCGTGAAGACTTTCCGCGCATGGACTTACCTTGAGCTGGTCAAGGCTTACGGCGAGGTACCCCTCGTCACCACGCCGATGATGACCGAGCGCGAGGCCGCTGCTGCCGTGGCTGGTCCCCGTTCCGACATCAAGACCGTCTGCAACTTCTTCATCAACGACCTGACGCCGTATGCCTATGTCGACATACCCAACTATCGCGGACTTGTCATGGACGAGTTCTTCATTCCCACCCGTGCCCTCCTTGGCGACCTCTGCCTCTGGGCCGGCCGCTATGAAGAGGCTGCGAAGTGGTATTCCGACTACCTGAACGACAGGAACGATCCCATCATCCTGAACCAGTCCAACCGCTCGACATGGACCAGTCCGACGTCGTTCACTACGCCTACGCGTCGCTATTCGCTCTCATCTGCCGAGACACTCAGCTACATCCCGATGGAGACGCGTGTCTTCGACGGCATTATCAGCGACCTGCCGAATATCTATAACTCTACCACTGACAATCGCTATTTCTTCCAGATGGTGCCCTCGACAGGTCTCAAACGCCTGTCGGCCAGCCAGAACTACACCTTGGCTTACCAGACGACGACCAGTGTTGATACCATCGCCGTACCACACACTGGCATGAGTGACGAGTTGTATGTCGGCGACCTGCGTCTCTGCTCGGTCTACAGCCAGTACACGAGTGGTTCACAGGATCCCTACAGCGAGTATTCGTCGACGCAGCAGACTATCGACAAGATCCGTGGCGGCCAGGTCGTTACCTACCGCAGCCCGATGGTGTACCTGCGCTTTGCCGAGGCCCTCAACCGTGCCGGCTATCCGCAGTCGGCCATGCTGATTCTCAAGCACGGCCTGTGCAACGAGAACGCCAAGAAGTATGTCGACACCCTTGAGTATGCTGCCTCTAAGCAGTACATCACTTTTGACGAGACCATCTTCAAGCGCGAGAACGTCCGCGGCATCCACACCCGTGGCTCCGGCGACGCTGAGTGCGACACACTCTACGACGTGCCCCTGCCGGCTACACCACTGGCTACCCGTCAGGACACCATCGCCTACCAGATACCGCTGGTCGAGGATATGATTATCAACGAGATGGCTTTGGAGGGTTTCTTCGAGGGATACCGCTTCTATGACCTGATGCGTGTGGCCCTGCGCCGTGACGATCCTGCCTACCTGGCCGACCCCGTGTCGCGCCGCAATGGCGAGTCCGATCCTGCGCTCCGCAGTCTGCTGTTAGAGAAGAAAAACTGGTTCCTGCCCCTGCCGCAGTGAGAAAAATAACGGTTCTTACAAAAACAAAACGAAGCGAAACATACGTGATAGCTTGATTGCAGGAAAATGTCTAACTTTGCATCGTGAACAGAAGAACAGCGTTTCTTCGATGCTTGACAAAGAAAGTGATTATTCATACGCATAAGGTTATTAGTAAGTAGTTATAGTTAGTAGTTAGTTTTTGTAGAAAGAATTAGTTATGGTAAACTAATCAAAAACGGTCGCCCGTATGAGAATACCGGCGACCGTTTTTTTTGTATTTATGTCATTGAGACAAAAAGAAAAATTAAAGAAACGTCTCGTTTTTTTTGCAGGAAATAAAAAAAAGCGTATCTTTGCATGCGGAAAAGCAATTTTACCATAACTACTATGCAACGAACTACACTATTCATATTGGCCTTGCTACTGTCGCTTGGCCGTCTTTCGGCACAAACCGGTCACTTTATTCCGTCGGAGCTCTTCTCCAGCGGACTGATCAACAGCCTTTGTCAAGACAAGTACGGAAGCATCTGGATTGCTACCGACTACGGACTGAACCGCTACGACGGTTACAAGTTCCAGACATTCCTCCACGACGACGATGACGAGTGGAGCATCTGCGACAATGGTGCCGTCACGATGCTCTGCGACCGGAAGGGTAGGGTATGGGTAGGCACTGTCCACGGCCTCGACCGTTACGACGAGGCAGCCGAAGGCTTTGTGCACTACAAGTTCCCCAGCAGCCAGCAGCCTCGTGTCAGCAGTCTGTTACAGCTGTCAAACGGGAAAATCTTCGTCGGAACCTCCGGCTACGGCAGTTTCATTGTCGACGACAACGACGTGGTGCAGCAGGCTGACGGCTTTGCCGACGCCGGTAACGACCATTATTTCAGCCGTGTCTTAGAAGATTCCCGAGGACGCTTCTGGAAGTCCTCTTTTGGCAATACGGTGGTCATGAAGTCGGGCAGCCGCTTCCATCATTTTGAGGCGAAAGGCGAACCCCAGGGTTTCGTTGAGCGCGATGGCGAGGTGTTTATCGTCGGTACGCGCGGCATCACCTCCTTCCGTAACGGACAGATAGTCGACACCGGGTTTGACCTGAGTGTACTGGCTGGTAAGGAAATCCTCTTTAACAGTGTCGATAAGGATAAGAACGGTATTATATATATAGGTACGCGCGGACATGGCTTGTTCTATCTTCCTGTCGGTAGCCGCCGGTTGGAACGTTATGAGACCACCCTTTATGGGGCAGACCTGAACACGACCAAGGTGCGCGGTATTCTCACCGACCGCAGCGGCAACCTCTGGATAGGCTTGCAGCGTAAGGGACTCGTGCTTGTGCCCCAGCGGCCCATGCAGTTCCGAAACTGGAGCTTCGAGGCTCAGGATGTCAATGTCAGCGCCCCCATCAGTTCGGTCTGCGAGGGCGATGGTGGCATTACCTGGTGTACGGTGCAAGGCGTGGGCGTCTATGGCTTCAACCAGAAGGGCAGCATCGTGGCCCACCCCTCAGCGCCCGATGCCGTCGAGTTCATCTTCCGCGACAAGCGTGGCAGTTACTGGGTTGGCACCGCCGATGCACTTTATACCTACAATCCTCTGACGGGGGCTTCGCAACAGAAGGTGACTTTCGACTGCGACCGCTTCAACGATATGACCAGCGACGAGCAGGGGAATATCTATATCAGCACTTTCTCGCGCGGATTCTGTGTCTATAACCCCGCGACGGGCGCGCTGAAGAACTATCGTAACAACAATGGCGACACTGTCAAGGTGGGACACCTCTGCAACGACTGGATTATGTGTATGTCGTCCGACCGCGACGGCGTCATCTGGATGGGCACCGCTTCGGGCGTTTCCTGCTTCGACCCCCGCACGGGTTCCTTCCTCTCTCATGGCTGGAACCAGCAGCTCGACGGCATCATCTGCTTCTCTGTCTGCGAACTGCAAGACGGCAATATTGCCATTGGCACCGACCGTGGACTTTATCTCTACGACCATAAGAAGCGCCAAACGATACTGTTCCCTGGCAGCGAACAGCTCAAGAACAAGACCGTCAACTATATCGTCCAGTCCAACGACGGCGATGTCTGGTGTTCTACGTCGATGGGCATCTGGCAGTATGACGATTCCAAGCGCCAATTCATAGGGCATATCGGCGGCAACGGACTCATCACCAAGGAGTATCTTTACGGCGTGGGTATGCACGCCGACAACGATGTCATCTACTTCGGTACTAACGACGGACTGACCGTCTTCTCGCCTAAAGACATCAAGGCCGAGCACGTGAAACCTGCACCGCTGCATCTTTCGGCCTTCTACGTCGGCAATCAGGCTGTCAACACGCGCACCGTGCTTAACGGCGTGCAGATTACCGACCAGGCTGTCGTCGAGAGCAATTACTTTACCCTGAGCTATCTCGACCACACCGTCACCCTCGGTTTCTCGCAGTTCAACTTCGACAACCCGATGAACAGCGTCTATGAGTACAGCATCAACAACGGAGAGTGGATCAGCAATATGCCGGGCAACAACGAGATAACGCTGAACCACCTGCAGCCCGGCACATACCGCATTGCCGTCAGGGCAGCTGTGGGACAGGGCGACTATACACCCGTGAAGGTGATTGTCATCACCGTCCGTGCTCCCTGGTACCGTTCGCTGCTCGCCTATTTCATCTATTTCGCCATCTTGGCTTCGTTAGCCACCTATATCTTCCTGACTTACCGTCGCCGTGCCAACGAGCAGCTCAACGAGGAGAAGATGAAGTTCCTCATCAACGCTACGCACGACATACGCTCGCCGCTGACGCTCATCATGTCGCCCCTTGCCAATCTGCGCCGTCGTCTGAACGACGACCAGAAAGATGCTCGGCGCGACGTTGACACCATCGAGCATAACGCCCAGCGCATACTCAACCTCGTCAACCAGATTCTCGACGTCCGCAAGATTGACAAGCAGCAGATGCACCTCCACTGCGAGCAGACCGACCTCGTCCCCTTCGTGGCCAGCCTGAGCAAGATGTTCGAGTACAACGCCCAGGAGCGCAACATCGACTTCCGATTCGTACACGACGGTCTCGAAAGCCTCGACGTGTGGGTCGACCGCGGACAGTTCGACAAGGTGGTCACCAACCTCCTGTCGAATGCCTTCAAATACAGTCAGGACGGTGGTGCCATCACCATCAGCCTTACTGAGGATGGCGATTATGCCACCGTCAGAGTCACCGACAACGGCGTTGGCCTCGACAACGACAGCCTCCGCCATATCTTTGAGCGCTTCTATCAGGGCGGCAACTCACGGCGGATGCATATCGACGGTACGGGCATCGGCCTGAACCTCTGTAAGATGATTGTCGACATGCACCATGGCACCATCACTGCCGAGAACCGCTCCGACGGGCAGCAAGGCTCCGTCTTCACCGTCAAACTGCCGTTAGGCAATGCCCACCTCAAGCCCGAGGAGATAGAGAACACATCGCAGCAGCCGGCACACGCCAGTCAGCAACCAGCGGCCAACAGCAGTGCCCGTTACCGCGTGCTCATCGTCGACGACGACCGGGAGATAGGCAATTATATCAGTTCTGAGCTGGGACATTACTATAAGTTTAGTATCTGCTCCAACGGCCGCGAGGGCTTGAAGGAGTTGCTCACCAACCCCTACGACCTCGTCATCAGCGACGTGATGATGCCCGAGATGGATGGCTTCACCATGCTCCGCATGATCAAGACCAATCTCAACATCTCGCACCTGCCCGTCATCATGCTCACCTCCAAAGCCGATGTCGGCAACCGCCTCGAAGGTCTGGAGCGCGGTGCCGACGCCTTCCTGGCCAAGCCCTTCAACATGGAGGAGCTGCACATGAACATCGAGAACCTTATCCACTCGCGACTCCACCTCAAGGGAAAGTTCAGCGGTGCCCAGCAGCAGGCAGAACTCTTAGAGCAGCCAGAGTTGAAAGGCAACGACGAGCTGTTGATGGAGCGCATCATGAAGGTTCTCAACAAGAACCTGTCGAACAGCGACTTCAATGTCGACATGCTCACGCAGGAGGTCGGCATCAGCCGTGCACAGCTCCATCGTAAGATGAAGGATCTCACTGGTATATCCACCAGCGAGTTCATCCGTAACATCCGCTTAGAGCAGGCTGCCCGCCTCCTCAAGGAGCAGAAGGTGAACATCACGCAGGTGGCCTACGCCGTCGGATTCTCCAACCTTGCCCACTTCTCTACCGTCTTCCGCAAGCACTTCGGCGTATCGCCCTCGGAGTATGCTGAGCGCGAGGGATAATTATATAATGATTTATGTTGGGACGACGATTGTCGCTCCGAGGGATTTTTGGGGAACATTTGTAAGGCTTCTTGAGCCCCCAGGGTTTGCTTACGGTAAAGTCCAGGTTTGCTTACGGTAAACCTGGACTTTACCGTAAGCAAAGGTCTGGGACGGAAGTGTTAAAAAAACAGGTGACGCAAAAAAAAGTACGAAAACGTTTGCGTCGTTTAGGGAAAAGTGTTATCTTTGCGGTTGAATTGATTCGGACTGTTATACGGGATTTAAGAGATGAAACAAAAGTGAAAAAAGACGATACACGCAGAAAAACCTATTTCTTCGTTTTCGCTTAACTTTGCACCCAAAAGTAGATATTAACCTAATTTATTAATTTAAAACAATTTAGATTATGAAATTTTTTACTAAATCAATGCTTACGCTGGCACTCTTGCTTGGTGCTGTAGGTGTGGCAAACGCAGGAGAGAAGGTTTATGCAACCTTTGGAAACCCGTCGAACACCAACACGACGTGGGATTCTGCTACAAAGACCTTCACTTGGTCTACAACTTATTACAATCAGCTCCGTAACATCGGTCTTCCGACGTCGGGTCTTGGCGCTTATACGAAGTTGGTGATTAAGTGTACTATTAACGCTGGTGACAAGTTCCGTATCCTTGTCTATAAAGGTGGTGATAATCAGACGCTTTGGGTTGAACAATCGGGCGAAACGACGTTTGATCTCACAACAATTCCGACAGACTTCCTTGCCGCTGCTACCGAAATCTGTTTGTCTGGTAGTAATCAAGCAGCTCCAGGTGAGGTGGTTGTCGATTATGTCTATCTGGAAAAGGGTGACGATCCCTTGGCATTGAGCAAGAATAATCTGGAGGCTTCGATAGCTGCTGGTGAAAAGCAGAGTGCCATTGGTAGAACTGCTGCAAGTTTTGCAGATCTGACCACTGCTATTTCTAATGCAAAAGATGCTCTGGCCGACGCAAATGCTACGGAAGAGTCTTTGGCTGCAGCCAAGGCTGCTGTTGATGGAGCTATTGCTGCTCTGGAGTTAGCAGAGGGCTATACCCCTCTGACTGCTGATATGTTCAAGCATTGGGATGACAATCTTAATCCTGTTGTTGGTACTCCTGCTTCTTGCGCCTTTAATTTGAATACTTCTACCGGTCAGGCTTTTGGCGACAATAGCGTTCGCTACTTGTATTTTGCTGACCTGTCTTGCTATGACAAGCTTATCTTATATGTGTCTGAAGGTACTCCGCGTATCATGCTGAACCGTAAGGATCCCGGCAATGGTGGCGGTGACGCCAATGGCGGTAGCTATATCCAACTGACGGATGATCCCGTAGACGGTGCTGTTGTGGTAGACCTGAAGGCCTACGAATTTGCTCATCTGAATGCCATTAAGGGTAAGAATGGTGGTAATGTAACCATTACAGGCATTGTACTTCAGGAGCGTGTCTTCAACGATCCTCTCATCAAGGGCCCGGACGGTACACCCCGTGATTGGATCGGCCTGAACCGTAAATGGGTGAGGGACGCTATCGCAAATGCTGAGAAGATTGATTTGAGCCAGGAAACAGATGAGGAACTTATCTATAATTTGAGAAGGGCTATTGCTATAGCCAGAAAGGTTGCTTATACACGCTGTGATCCGGCTAATCCCGATGCAATCATTGCTGCGATGGATGCTGCCCGTCGTGATCTGAAGGCTGCAGTTGAGGCATTCCAGAAAGAGGAGGCTTCTGATGTTGAACGTGTTTATGCTACCTTTGAGAATCCGTCGAACACCAATACGACTTGGAATGCTGCAACGAAGACCTTTACCTGGTCGACCACTTGGTACAACCAGTTGCGTAACATTGGTTTGCCCAATGGCAATATCTCGAAGTACAGGAAGTTAGTGGTGAACTGCACAATGAACCAGGGTGATCGTATCCGTATCCTCTTCTACAAGGGTGGTTCAAACCTGACGCTCTATGCTCATGACGGTGTCAATGAGTTTATTATTAAGGATGAGCTTGAGAAGCTGGCTCCCAATGACTATAATGAGTATCTGCTGCAGTGTGACGAGATTTGCCTGTCTGGTGACAATGGCTCTGCTCCTGGTGAAGCTGTCATCAATAGCGTATATCTGGAGACCTACTCGACTGCCACTGAGAAAGTCTTTGCTACCTTTGAGAATCCGTCGAACACCAATACGACTTGGAATGCTGAAACGAAGACCTTCACTTGGTCGACCACTTGGTACAACCAGCTGCGTAACATCGGTTTGCCCAATGGCGATATCTCGAAGTACAAGAAGTTAGTGGTGAACTGCACAATGAACCAGGGCGACCGTTTCCGTATCCTCTTCTATAAGGGTGGTTCAAACCTGACACTCTATGCTCATGACGGTATCAATGAGTTCCTCATTAAGGATGAACTTGAGAAACTGGCTCCCAATGACTATAATGAGTATCTGCTGCAGTGTGACGAGATTTGCCTGTCTGGTGACAATGCTACCGCTCCTGGTGAAGCTGTTATCAACAGTGTTTATCTGGAGACCTATCCTGCCACTGAGGTTGTTGACATTCCTGCAATCGTAGAAGAGCAGGATCCTGGCAAGCCCGAGGGTTCGTTTGTTGATCTGACTGCAAGTATGTTCACTGGTGGCAATGCTGCTATGAACCTCTGTAAGAAGATTGGTAATGGTGAGATGGTCTATGGTTTGAAGAGCAAGGACGCTTTCGCCGACCTGTCTAACTACGCTAAGCTGACTATCGTGGCAACTCCGGGTCTGAAGTTGGTATTGAATCTGAATCACGAGATTGATATCAAGGAGAATCTGGGTGACTACTCTGCTGATGATAGTGGCAAATATGTATGGATTGACGCTACTGTGGGCGAGAATGGTATTTATGAGCTTGACTTGACACAGTATGGATCGGCTAAGCTGAATAATATCCGTATGCCTTGGGACAACTCTAATAAGGGTACAGTTTGGTATCTGCTGCTGTCAGCAGAAGCTCAGACTGGTCGCACTGCCACAGGTGTGAGCGAGGTGAAGCTGAATAGCGACAATGCCGAGATCTACAACCTGAATGGTCAGCGTGTGGCTCAGCCCAAGAAGGGTCTGAACATCATCAATGGCAAGAAGGTCGTGATTAAGTAAGAGAAGAACTGAGCTTGCTCAGATTCTTCCGAACGTGAACGACTTCGAACGAAGTCCAATGGGACTCGCCACACATACGGCGAGTCCCTTTTTTATTCAGCGAGGGTCGTCGCACTATTCATAATTGTCGGATTATGGCTTGTAAACCGTGTTTTTTAGGCGGCAGAACAAAAAGAAAAGTCAATGAAACAAGTAATAAAGCCCTTTTCACCGCAGGGCTTTATCTTTGCACCCAGAATTTTCAACCTATTAATTTATATTATTCACTAAAAACATTAAAACATGAAAAAAACTTACCAATTTCTTGTTGTGCTGGCAGCCATGCTGCTGGGTGCAACGAATGTAAGTGCAGAGCGTATTCCGCTGACGGCGGATGGCTTCTTCACTCATGATGGTTGGGGTCTTAATGCCGTAAAGACTGGCGACTTCCAAGCCGAATATCACATCGGCGAGGTCAGTGGTTGTGCATTCGGCGACTCCGATTGCAGCGCTTATCTTGACCTTGGTGCTTATTCTAAGCTCTATGTCAACATGGTTGGCTGTAATGAAGCTGGCGACGTGGACGGTTCTACGCCGCGTATCTTCCTTAACAGTGATAAGAGCGATGGTAAAAACGATCATCTTATCGTTCCTGCCACTGCAGGTTACACGACACAGGAAGAGGATGGAACCTACGTTGTCGACTTGGAGAAGATCAAGAAGGAGTATGGCTTTGTCTATATCACGGCTATCAAGGGTTCTGCCTGGAATACACGTGTTATTCTTAACAGCATCGAGGTTGAGAAGAATGAGGGCGCAAAGCAGGTTGGCTGGGTGAACATCCTTACCAATAGCGACTTCGAGAACGATGATTACAGCTCGTTCGATGTGGTTCTCAGTGGCGGCGAGGCCGACGACGATAAGAAAGCGCATGAGCCTACTACCATTGAAGAAGGTGCCGGTAAGGATGGCTCTCGCGGTTTGACACTGACCACCAAGACGGGTGTTAAGGAAGACTGGTGTACGCAGCTCTTCATCAAATTCCCCGAACAGCTCACTGAAGGTACGAAGTGGCGTTTCGCTATGGATGTCAAGTCTGACTATGTGGCTACATTCGGTGGCGGCTGTCACCAAGAACCGCGTGCATGGAAGATGGGATCTATCATGCCAGAGTTTACCACCAGTACCGACTGGCAGACGCTGACCGCTGAGGGTACCATCAGTGCCGACTTCGAGAGCAATGGTATTATGAGCATTGCTTTCGACCTGAACCGCGACAAGGATGTTGTCAACAAATACTACTTCGACAACGTTCGCTTCGAGGTTTACAAGGTAGGTACTTCTGCCTTTGTCGCTTCTTACGTGGCTCAGATTGACTTCGGTTTCGATACCAATCTGGCTGAACTGACCAAGGCTGCCGGCTCAAGCCGTGTTGTCTATCCCGCTGATTGTGCTACTGTCAAGGTGAATGGCCAGCCCATTGATATCATCTCTATTGAAGGCTATTCTGACGGTCGCTTCTATATCTTCTTCGGTGATGAGATCAATCCTACTGACGATGTCCAGATTACCTTCAAGAATCCTGCTGGCGACCTCCAGCTGAAGTACACTTCCGGTCCAAGTGCCGGTGAGGTTGTTGGTGCTGTCGACGAGAAGGCCCTCTACAATGAGTCTATCGCTGTTGAGGATGCTTATCCCTTCGTTGCTGTGCTTCCTACGGTTGTAAGCGCTTCTCCCGAGCAGGGCTCGTTCAACGTTGCTCCTGGTCTGAAGGAGTTGACGGCTAAGTTCGACAAGAGAGCTGACGTCTCTAATGCTGTTGCTACGCTCGATGGTCAGGCTCTGACGATTACTCCTGTTAATCCCGATGCAGAAGGCTTCGCTTCTGAGATTAAGATGACATACGCTGGTGCCGACCTGGCTAACGGCCGTCACACTGTGAACATCAAGAAGGTCTATGCTGAGGTGATGCTCGATGAGGAAGTCTTTGTTGATACAACCTACACGTTCAGCGTTGGTCCCGTTGACGTTACCGACCTGCCTTATGATCTTATTCCGCTGAGCTACTTCAACGATTGTGCTAATGGTTCCGTTCCTGAGGGCTTCTTGCTCGTTGCCGACGGTGGTGAAGAGCGTACTCCTGGTAACAACTATGGTGGCGGTAACCGTATGTTCTCAGATTTCGCTGCAGGCGGTGACTTCACACATGGCTTGTACCTGCGTACATACTATACCTCTTATGGTAATAATGATGCCGATCATACTCTGAGCCTCGAAGCAGGCAAGACCTATAACATCTCGTTCAACTCTGCTATGTGGACTGGCAGTGCTGCTAAGTACATGAAGTTCCAGATTACGGACGTTGAAGGCAATGAGGTGTTCTCGCAGGTTGTTGAGAATGGTCCTGGATTGAATGAGAAAAGGGATGCCGTGAAGGGTTCAACCTTTACCAGCATCGACTTTAAGCCTGAGACCTCAGGTACTTATATCCTGAACTGGATTGTTGCTAAGAATGCTGAGGGTGAACCTACCAACAATGACTGGCAGAACGGTGTTATCCTGGCCAATGTCAAGATGACCTATATCCCCGATACTTATGGTGCAAAGGAGATGTACGAGGTTGACCTGGCTCTGGAGAAGGCTAAGAAGACACAGGCTGACAACGCTGACGAGCGCTTCGCCGGTGAGGCTCAGACGGCTCTGAACAATAAGATTGCTGAGGTTGAGGCTGGTAAGGCTACCTACACCTCTCCTTCGGAGTGTACCGCTGCTGTTGAGGCACTTGCCCAGTGTGGTGATGACCTGATTAACCACGCTACCCTCTGCAAGAACTACGACCAGAAGATCAAGGACGGTGCTGACGTTGTCCGTCAGAACGAGAATCCCAGCAACTCGGGTGTTCCCACGAAGTTTGTGAATCTGCCTCTGTTCACTGAGATGAAGGCTGCTGTCGACAAGTACCATGGCGTCTCTGAAATGGTGAACGAGGGTACTGAGGAAGAACCCAACTGGCAGAAGCACTACACATTTGACAAGCTGACTGACGATGCACAGCTGACAACTGCTATCAACGAGCTGGCAGAGGTTGTTGAGAAGGCTCAGAAGATGTTTACCTCTGGTGAGTCTAAGATGTATATGTATGGTGTGGCTCCGCTCGTAGAGCGTCTGCGCCGTGGTGCCGAGGCCATCAAGGTACTTGAGCCTGAGAACCCGATTATCGAGGAGGCTCTGAATGCCTTCGACGATGACGATGAACTGGCTGAGAAGGTAAAGAACAACTTGAAGGCTGCTCTCTACAAGAAGATCAATGCCGGCGAGAACCTGTTCCCCGAGGACGAGCAGACGGGTCTGGCCCAGACCCACGACCTGAGCGTATTCGTGAAGAACCCGAACGTCTATGCACCTGCCTTCACAATGGCTATTCCTGGTTGGACTAATCTGAAGGGTAATGCTGAGGCTTGGAGCAGCTGGGGACCGAATCCCACTCACAACGCTAATACTGCTTATCCTGAGGACGTCGCCTTCCATCCTGGCTGGCACGCTGAGGCTACCACTGAGCAGACCATTACCGACCTGCCCGCAGGTATCTACAACATTGTGTTCAAGTGCCGTGACCACTCAGGTGACATCACTGAAGACGTCTTCTCTTATGTCTATGTGAAGATTTCTTCTACTCCTGATGTTGAAGAGGGTGCCGACATGGACAAGGATATCAATACCGCCGGTTGGGCTCAGGTTACACATCAAGATGGTATGGCTGATATTGAGATTCCGAATATCATCGTTGAAGACGGTATGCTGACTCTTGGCTGCACATGGAGCAACCTGTCGCAGGCATTCCTTGACGACGTTCACATCTACCTCACTGGTAAAGCTGATGTTGACTACAGCGCTCTCTACGATGAAGTCGCTACTGGCGTTGAGAAGGCTGCTACCGCCGCTAAGGTTCGCGCCATCGAGCTCTACGACCTGAACGGCCAGCGCATCCCCGTTGCCAAGAAGGGTGTCGTCATCGTGAAGAAGCAGATGAGCGACGGCACGGTGAAGATGGAGAAGGTGATTAAGTAATCCCTAACATAGCTTAAAAAAGAGGCCGGAAGTTTTGTACTTCCGGCCTTTTTTCTTATCTTTGCGACGAAATGTTCGAAAAGGAAATCAGCGAGTACGAAAAAGTCCGCCGGGAGTATCAACAGAACGTGGCCGACAAGATGGGTCGGGCGCAGTGGATGGAGTACAATGAGATTCTGTTCTCTACCCATTCCTGTGCCATAGAGGGCAATTCCTTTACGGTCGATGATACGCGCATCCTTCGCGAACAGGGACTTGCGATGGTGCCCGTCGGGCGTACACTGTTGGAGTGTACGGAAATGGCCGACCACTTCCGTGCTTTCGACTTCATGGCGAGCCATCTGGACTTGCCCTTCGACGAGCATCTGTTAAAAGAGGTCAACCGTTTGGTCACCGAGCATACACTGAGCTACCGGGCGCCGGGTGCTGTTGCTGGTGACTATACAACCGAGGACATGGCTGCCGGCGATACCGTCTTTGGCAATCATGAAGTGCTGATAGCCCGCGTACCGGCCTTGATGGCATCGACGCAACGTGCCCTTGATGGTGGTCAGCACCCCATGGTCGTGGCCGCCCGCTGGCACGGGTACTACGAGTATCTGCATCCGTTCCGCGACGGTAACGGCCGAACGGGGCGCCTGTTATCGAACTTCATCCTTCTACGTGCCGACCATCCGCTGCTGATTATCAAGTTAGAGGACCGGGCTGCCTATATCTCTGCCCTCAAGCAAATCAGCACTGAGGGTACCGACGAGCATTTGGTGGCGTTCTTCTTTGCAAAAGCTATTGAGCAGATGAAGGCCGAGTTGGCCCAGAAACGCAGACTCTCGTTGCCAATGACGTTCTTTTGACGAATTAGCAAAGCCCCGTACTATTGCGTATATATAATAGAATAAGGTGAATGAAACATGAGCAAATGATTATGAAACGAACGGCGGGCATCAGTCCCGCTTTTTTTCAGTACCTTTGCAGCCAGAAAACCAATAACACTATTTTAAAGTATGAAAAAACTGTTTACGCTTTTATTGTTTGTTTTTCACGCTTCACTTTTCGTTAGCGAAGCGCAGGTGCGTCGTCCCATCGACTCGCAGCACCCGATGTGGCTCATCCATGTCGACGTGTGGAACTCTGCCGACCCGCAGAAGATTATCGACCTCATCCCCAACGACATCAAGCCCTACGTGGTGATGAATCTCTCGCTGTCGTGCGGCTATGATACGAAGACCAATATGTATCGTATGCCGCGTAATGCCGTGCGCACCTATAAGTCGTGGGGCACTGTCTGCCAGCAGAACAACATGTTCTTCACCTGCCAGCCGGCCTCCGGCGGACATACCCACATCCAGGACAACGACCTGGAGACGTTTGAGTACTTCTTTAAGCACTTCCCCAACTTCCTTGGCTGGAACTACGCCGAGCAGTTCTGGGCCTTCGGCGATGCCGGCGACCTCAGTTCGATGACGAAGTCGAGCCGTTGGAACCTCTTTGCCAATCTCGTAGAGATGTCGCACAAGTACGGCGGTTTCCTCACCGTCAGCTGGTGTGGTGGCATCTATCACTTCGATACCGACCCCATTGCCGAGCTGAAAAGTGAGCCGAAGTTCCTGGAGGCTTGTAAGAAGTATCCCGAGGCCATGCTCTTCCTCTATAAGTACACCCACTGCAGCTCGTTCTACAACAACGAGAGCGTCTGCTGGGGTCCCTTCATCTCAGGTCTGACCAAGAACTACGGTGTGCGCTACGACAACTGCGGCTGGAACGACATGACGACGAAGTTCTACCTGTCGAAGCACCCGGAGATTACCGGTGAGAAGGCTTTCGACGAGGCTGGCAGGCTGAAGCCCTATAAGTACCCCGGTTCTGCCGGCATCGGTACGGTGATTGAGCAGACCTGCGTCAACGGCGGTGCCGTCTGGGACGGCCCGGAGCTTATCTGGACAGAGGACTTCAGGAATATGAACGATACCAACGTTGACGGCTACACCCGCCGCAACTGGACCACCTTCGACAATTTCAAGGGTATCTGGATTGACATGTGGCGCCAGATTATCAATGGTACTATGTATATCCCCACCCGCGAGGAGGTGGTGGCCAAGACGAAGGCCGTCATCCTCCACGACGCCAATGATGACTTCAAAGTGCCCGATGCCCTTTACGATGGGCTTTACAAGGTGGATGACCCCGCCAATATGGGCAATGGCCGTTTCGAGAACAATCTGTGGTATCTCAAGTCGACAGGTCGCTATGGTGCCGTTCCTATGGTGACGGGACTCTACGACGATATTGCCAGGGCTATCCCCGTGCAGGTGAAGAAGTCGCAGTACGCCTCGCGCTGGGGCACGCTGTCGAAGAAACAGAATGAGTTTAATCAGCTCTACCCCGAAGTGTCAAAGGGCGACCTCTATGTCAACCGCTATAGGAACCAGCTCGTAGCCTATACGCCGTACACATATCTGAATAGCAAGAAGCGCGCTTCGGCAGAGATTCCCCTGCAGTATAACACCTGCGAGATGCTGAAGCTGGACTTAGGCAAGCTCTCGAGCGGCGTCATCCGTGAGTATGCCGACCACATCGACTTCTATCTGAACAACTACCGCAGCGACTCTACCACTATTACGACAGTGACCAATGACACCATCCTGCTGACAGGTGTGACAGCACGTCCCACCCTTACCCAGAAGAAACCTACGACAGGAGCTACAGGCCATAATGTGACGGTTGTAGCCGGAACTACTGCCTACAACGAGGCAGCCCAGACCTATAAGATTGTGGTGAAGCACATTGGCCCTGTCAATCTCTCCATCAAGTGCTCCGGTGCTGCCACCGACCGTCTGACCGACGTGCTGCCTTCCGAGGCACTGCCTACTCCCCAGCAGCCCGAACCCTACGTCGGCCCCATCATCATCGAGGCCGAGAACATGGACCGCAAGTCGGCTAACTGTAATCTGACACACTCCGGCTGGTGGGCTCAGGATATGAAGGACTTTGCCGGCATGGGTTATATCACCACTCAGGGTAATACCAACTGCGCCCTTCGCCACCAGCTGAAGCTGCAGACTGGTGCTGCCGGACGCTATAACATCCGTATGCGCTACTGCAACGCGACGAAGGCCGGACAGATGACGTTCACCGTCAATGGAACCGTCCTCAAGGCCGACATCGTCAAGACGGCTAAGAACGACTGGCGCGAGACGGTGGTGACAGCCGACCTGAAGGACGGTTCGACCCCCAACAACATGGTTATCCAGAACACCAGTTCGTTTAGTGACATGATTATCGACCAGGTGATTTACGAGCCTGTAGGCACCGAGGCAGAGAAATATTTGGTGACGGTGAAGGACGCCGACTTCGGTAAGGTGACCGCCGACGTCAGCGAGGCCGTTGCCGGCCAGACCGTGAAGCTGACCATCACCCCCGACGAGGGCTACGACATCAAGGAGCTGCGCGTGGTGAACAGCGTCTTCTTCACCCAGGGACTGACCATCCCTGTGGCTAAGGGTCAGCGTCAGGTGTCGTTCACGATGATGGATGAGAACATGACCATCCAGCCCGTGTTCTACGACACGCAGGCCATCTATGAACTCGACTTCACCAACGTGAACGGTGGCGAACTGCCTGAGGGCTGGCGTACCACCGACGATGCAGGCAACGTGCGCAACTATCCTACTTCGAACGGTAGCGGTCCCCGTACCTTCGCAGGACTGACGGGCTACCAGGGTAAGGCGCTCTACTGGCGCGGTAACAATGCTGAATACGGTCGTCAGTCGGCTTATCTGCTCACCCTGGAACCGGGTAACTATCAGTTGCAGTATGCTATGGCTGGCTGGACGGCTACGCCGACCTATCAGGCTAAGATCCTCACTTCCAGTGGCTCTGTCCTCAAGTCGTCGGCCAACCAGACCGCGAAGCCCAATATCAATAAGAACTACGCTGGCGATGTCTCGTCGGCTACGCGTAACACCCTCGACTTCACCGTCACGACGAAGGGCAACTACATCATCCAGTTCAAGGAGGTAGGCAGCGGTATGATAGAGTATCTCCTTCTCGACTGCCGCATCAGAAAGGCGACCACTACCGGCATAGAGACCGTAGGCTCCGCCAGCCAGTCGGCTGCCGAAGGCATCTACAACCTCTCGGGTGTGAAGAGTCAGGAACTGCGTCGTGGCCTGAACATCATCCGCACCGCAGACGGAAGAACCATTAAGATTATAAAGAAATGATAACCAAAAGAACAATGATTATGACGGCACTGACCACCTTAGCGGTGGCCAGTGCCTATGCTTTAGACACGAAGATTGTCAGTCCTAACGGTCAGATTGCCGTTGCTATCACCGACGAAGGCGGACGTCCCATGTATCAGGTGGAACGCGCTGGCCAGACAATACTGATGTGGTCGCCCTTAGGTGTGAAGCTGAACTTCGCCGACCTCACCGAAGGTGTTAAGATGCAGGACTACAACGTGGAGCGCATCAGCGACACGTACGACCTGAAGACCATCAAGCAGAGCCATGTCACCTACGAGGCCAACGAAGGTGTTTGCCAGTTTGCCAAGGACGGTTGGCACGCTATGGACGTGATTATCCGCGTCAGTAACCGCGACATCGCCATCCGTTATAAGCTCTATCCCAAGAAGGTGCGCAATGACGAGACCCGTGTGGCCGTCGTACAGAGCGAGGCTACAGGCTTCGTGCTCCCCGACGGTACGCTGACCTATCTCTGTCCGCAGTCGAAACCGATGGGTGGCTTTGCACGTACATCGCCCAGCTATGAGACCAGCTACACCCTCGACGAGCCGGCAGGCAAGAACGGCTGGGGCGAGGGCTACACCTTCCCCTGCTTGTTCAGGATAGCCCCGACGAAGGCACAGCCTACACGCAACCTGTGGGTGCTGCTCAGCGAGACAGGCACCGATGGCAACTATGTAGGCTGCCGACTGCTGAATGCCGGTGGCACAAACTACCGCATCGGTTTCCCGCAGCAGGGCGAGATGAACGGACAAGGCACCGTGACGGCTGCCGTCTCGCTGCCCTGTGAGACGCCGTGGCGCACCATCACCCTCGGCTCCACGCTGCAGAACATCGTGGAGACCACCGTGGCGTGGGATGTCGTCAAGCCTAAGTATAAGGCATCGAAGAACTATACATACGGAGCCGGCTCCTGGTCGTGGATTATCGGCATGGACAGCAGCTGCAACTTCGACGAGCAGAAACGCTATATCGACTTCTCGGCAGCCATGGGCTACCGCTCGGTGCTCATCGATGCCTTCTGGGACCGCCAGATAGGCTATGAGCGTATGGCCGAACTGGCACGCTATGGCAAGAGCAAGGGTGTGGGTATCTTCCTCTGGTACAACTCCAACGGTTCGTGGAACGACGCGCCCCAGACACCTATCGGCAAGATGGACCGTCCGGCTGTGCGCCGCCAGGAGATGAAATGGATGCACGACACGGGCATCCTCGGCATCAAGGTCGACTTCTTCGGTGGCGACAAGCAGCCGATGATGCAACTCTATGAAGACATCCTCACCGATGCCAACGACTTCGGCCTGCAGGTCATCTTCCATGGTTGCACCCTGCCAAGAGGGTGGGAGAGGATGTACCCCAACTACGTAGCCTCGGAGGCTGTGCTGGCCTCGGAGAACCTCCACTTCGGCCAGGGAGCCTGCGACGCCGAGGCCCGCAACGCCTGTATCCACCCCTTCGTCCGCAATACCGTCGGTTCGATGGACTTTGGCGGTTCGACGCTCAACAAGTATTATAATGCCGATAACGCCCACGGCACCGTGCGCCGCACCAGCGACGTCTATGCTATGGCTACGGCCGTGCTCTTCCAGTCGAGCGTGCAGCACTTCGCCATGGCTCCCAACAACCTGACCGACGCCCCGTCATGGGCTGTCGACTTCATGAAAGAGGTGCCGACGACGTGGGATGAGGTACACTTTATCGACGGCTTCCCCGGCAAGTATGTCGTGCTGGCACGCCGTTCGGGTGATACATGGTATGTCGTGGGCATCAATGCTCAGGACCAGCCTCTGAAGCGGAACCTGTATCTGCCGATGTTTGCCAAGAACAGCTTGCTGACCGTCTACAGTGACAACGCCCTGCTGCAGGGCTCTGTCAGGCAGGAGATTCTGACCAAGAAACAGCAGCTGACCATCACCATTCCGAAGAATGGCGGCGTCGTTATTAAAAACTGAGGAGTAAGTAGAAAGTAGTAAGGAGTAAGTAGTAAGTAGATATGAAATTAAGGAAAATAGTCTTATCAGGTGCTATGGTTGCTGCCTGCGCGGCAACGGCACAGAACCCGTTTGTGCAGACATGGTTCACCAGCGACCCTGCACCGATGGTACACAACGGCACGATGTACGTCTACACCGGCCACGACGAGGACAACGCCGACTTCTTCTGGATGCAGGAGTGGCGAGTCTATTCTACAAAAGACATGGTCAACTGGCAGGACCACGGTTCACCCTTAGCCTTGGAGTCGTTCCGCTGGGCCGACGACCGTGCGTGGGCCTCGCAGACCATCGAGCGCAACGGCAAGTTCTACTGGTACATCTGTGCCCACTCGAAGCTGTCTAACGGCATGGCTATCGGTGTCGCCGTCAGCGACTCGCCCACTGGTCCGTTCCGCGACGCCATTGGCAAACCGCTGTTCGAGAACGGCTCGTGGGACCACATCGACCCGACGGTGATGATTGACGACGACGGTCAGGCGTGGCTGATGTGGGGCAATCCGCAGTGCTACTACCTGAAGCTGAACGAGGATATGATTTCCTATAGCGGCGAGTTGGGTAAGCTCGATATGACGGAAGAAGCCTTTGGTGGTCCCATCATGAGCAAGCGCGAGAAGGGAAAGAAATACAAGGACAGCTACGTGGAAGGCCCGTGGCTGATGAAAGCCCCCCATTCTGCCCCCAAGGGGGCTTACTACCTCCTCTACGCTGCTGGCGGCGTGCCTGAGCATATCTCCTACAGTACGGCACCTCATCCTACGGGACCGTGGACCTACGCGGGCGAGATTATGCCGCTGAGCGACACGAAGTCGTTTACGAACCACTGTGGCGTGGCCGACTTCAATGGACACAGCTACTTCTTCTACCACACCGGCAAACTGCCCGGTGGCGGCGGCTTCGGTCGCAGTGTGGCCGTCGAGGAGTTCAAGTACAATGCCGACGGTTCCTTCCCCACCATCCTGCCTACCGACGAGGGTGTGAAGCCCATTGCCACGTTCGACCCCTACCGCCGTGTGGAGGCCGAGACGATGGCATTCTCAAAGGGTGTGAAGACGGAGCAGGGCGACGGTGTCGGCGTCTATGTCAGCGACATTCATAACGGCGACTATATCAAACTGCAGAACGTGGCCTTTGGCAAGAAGACACCACGGACGTTCAAGGCCCGCGTGGCCAGCGGTCTGCGTGGCGGACAGATAGAGATACGTCTCGACAGTCTGAAGGGACGGCTCCTCGGTACGGTGAACGTGCCGGCGACAGGAGGCTGGCTGAACTGGCAGACGGTGAATCTCGACCTGGACTACTCTACGCTGACCGACATCGATGCACCCACACGCACGCTGGCTGGCCTGAACCTGCCGGCAACAGCCGACCTCTACTTCGTGTTCAAGGGACGCAAGGGTCCGAAACTCTTCAACTTCGACTGGTGGGAGATGCAGGGCCTGGAGCAGGTGAACATGCCGCTCTTCCAGACGAAGTACACCGCCGACCCCTCGCCGATGGTTGTCGGCGACACCTTATTCTTATATACGTCGCACGACGCTTCGCCCGAGGATATCCCCGACCTGAACGAGAAGAACTCTGCCGGTTTCTTTATGTACGACTGGCTGCTGTGGTCGACGACCGACATGGTGAACTGGACGGAGCACGGTGCCGTGGCCTCGCTGAAGGAGTTTGAATGGCGCAGCCGCGACAACGGCGCATGGGCCATCCAGACCGTAGAGCGCGATGGCAAGTACTATCTCTACGCCCCGCTCCACGGCCATGGCATCGGTGTCCTCGTGGCCGACTCGCCCTACGGTCCCTTCAAGGATCCGCTCGGCAAGCCATTGGTGTGGCAGAAGGAACACTGGGACGACATCGACCCGTCGGTATTCGTCGACGACGACGGACAGGCGTATATGTACTGGGGCAACCCCCACGTCTACTATACAAAGTTGAATAAGGACATGATTTCGACTCAGGGCGACATCTACGTGCTGAACCCCAAGGACGGCGTGATGCGTCCCGTCAAGGAGGAACGCGCCAAAATCAACCTCCGTGCCCCTTGGAGCGAGAAGGCTAACTGGACTGTGAAGAACTATCAGGAGGGACCGTGGATCTACAAGCGCAACGGCCACTACTACCTTGCCTACGCCACCACCTGCTGTCCCGAGGCTTTGGGCTATGCCATGAGCGACTCGCCAACAGGTCCCTGGGAGTGGAAGAACTACATCATGAGTCCTACGCCCCGCGACCGCGGCAACCATCCCGGCATCTGCGACTTCAAGGGTCACAGCTATGTCTTCGGACAGGACTACGACGTGATGCATCTGGAGACCTTCGTCCACCACGAGCGCCGTTCGGTGTCGGCTTCGGAGATAGAGTACCAGGCCGACGGCACCATTAAGGAGATTCCCTACTGGCTCGACCAGAAGCCGCTGAAGCAGCTGCACTGGCTCAATCCCTACCGCCGTGTAGAGGCTGAGACCATGAACTGGGGCTTCGGTCTGAAGACGGCTAAGATGGGCATAGAGAATACGGGTGTCGTGAAAGATATGCCGGCGTCTACGGGTAAGCGGAATATGTATGTCTTCGACCTGAACGACGGTGAGTACATCCGCCTGCGCGGCGTTGACTTTGGCGCCAAGGGTGCCAAGTCGTTCGCTATCACCGCTGCCGCTACGGGCAAGGCTACCGTCACCCTGCGTCTCGACGCACAGGACGGCCCCGTCGTCGGTACGGCAGTCATCAACGCTACCGGTTCGCTGGAGAAGTATCGCTCGTTTAGCGCCAAGGTCAAGGGTGCCGCCGGTGTCCACGACCTCTACATCTGCTTCGACCGCTGTCAGGGCGACGTCCGTCTTGACTGGTGGCAGTTCCGATAAGACAGACTAACAGGCACGCATTGAGGACGACGACATGGATTAATAGCCTTAAAAACATCCAAATTTCACGTTTTGGCCCTGGTTTCGGACAGAAATCGGGGCCATTTTTTGTATTTGTCCGATTATTGAGAGTGTGTCCGATACACTTTAACCGAAAGTAGGCCGAAAGTTTGGAATGAGGCAAAAAAACGTATTACCTTTGCACCGTCAAAACGAAACAACGACGTTTCCGCTGACAAGAACAAAGAATAAAACAACGATTAAACAATAAACATTAAACATTAAAAATTAAAAGAAGTTATGAG
>CADCET010000016.1 GCA_902800495.1 uncultured Prevotellaceae bacterium | reverse complement strand
TGTTGAGCCCGGATTCTGCTCCTTCAGGCGAAGGGCCTGCTCCAAGGCGTTCAAATCTTCTGGATTGAAGATGGCGGGTAGGGCAGCACGGTTCACCGTACCTTCTGCCGTCATGGCATCCTTACCCACATTACGGGTGTCTGGCACTTGCTTGGCCAGCACAACAATCTTTAAAGCCATAAAAAAAATAATATATAAAATATGTGTTACTGTCTAAAACATCGTACTCTTGTTCTCATGTCTAAAACAATGTACTCCTGTTCAAAAGCGGGTGCAAAGGTACTGTTTTTTGCGCACACAGCCAAATAAAATGCACAAAAACGACCGAAACGTGCACATTTCGGTCGTTTTGTGCAATAAAGGAAAGGCAGATTCTTATTCTGCCGTCTTGAAATAGTCTTCCAACTCCTGTGTGGCGCTGCCGTCGATGTTGTCCAGGTCTTTGATAACCACGCCTTTCTCAAGCAGAAGGATGCGGGAAGAAATCTCTGAGACGAAGTTCAGGTTGTGGCTGGAGATGATGACCGTCGTGCCTAACTGGAAGTTTATCTGGCGGATAAGTTTGGCTACCGTCATCTGTGACGACGGGTCGAGGTAGTTGAACGGCTCGTCGAGGATGAGCACCTTGGGGTTGATGAGCATGGCGCCGATGATGCCAATCTTCTGACGATTGCCCTCTGAGAACTGGCGCAGGTACTTCCGTGTGCCGAGTATCTCGCCGTGCATCAGTGGCTGATACGTTTCGAGCCGGCCTTCAAGTTCGTCCTTCGACAGTCCGTAGACGCGTGCGATGAATCCGAAGTATTCTTCGGGGGTGTAGAAGTCGATGAGGAAGCGGCCGTCGATGAACGAGCCGGTAGTCTGTTTCCAACTCGCATCCTCAGTGACCCTCATTCCGCCCACCTCAATGGTGCCCTCGGTGGCTTCTATGAGGTCGAGGATAAGTCGCATCAGTGTGGTCTTGCCGGCTCCGTTGTTGCCTACCAGTCCTATAAGTTCGCCCGAGCCGATGGTCAGTTCCGGGATGTTCAGTACGGTGTTTTTGCCGTACTGTTTGACGAGGTTTTGTATATTGATTTCCATATTCTTTGCTTTTTATTGTCTGTAACGTTCGAAGCATACGTAGCGCTTCCGTTCATAGCGGCGTGCTATCCATCCGATGACCACCTTGTGGAGCGCTATGCCGACAACGCCTATCACCGAGAGCACTATCGTGGCGGTGAGCGGCTCTAACAACCATGCACACAGGCTGTAGCCCACCAGCGGAATCAGTACGATGAGGCCGTAGAGGTTGATGGAGAGCGATGCGCCCTGATAGTTGAAGAAAGCCGACTGGAACAGCTCCAATCGCGACGAAATGAGTGCCGTAGGCATCAACGTCAGGTTGGCAGCGCCGGCCGTGAACAGCCATGTTGCCACCAGCATCCACGGCGACAGGCCGGCAATCCAGATGAGCGGTATCAGAAGCACTAACGGTAGGATGTTGAGCAGGGCGAAGAACCAGAACTTGTTCTGCAGGATTTCGAGGATGCTGACGGGCTTCGTCCACAGCCCGTCGAAATAATTGCCCTCGACGCCGAATACCCACTGTCCCAGCATCATCGACGGTGCGAAGATGGCAAACATCAGCATCAGGTAGAACATGAAGTTCAGCCCGTTGACAACCTGCGTATAAGAGTTGAATACAAAGACCAGCGGCAGGACGAGCGACGCTACACGCAGGCGCTTGGAGCGCAGCAGGCTGACGTATTCCATCGAGAACAGCGACGAGGCGCCGAGGAACAACCGGCTGGCCTTGGCCTGCGACTCCTCGTAGCGGCGCAGGGTGCAGAGGTAGTCGTAGAAAACGGCTATGCCGCCCGCGCAGAGCAACAGGAACCCGACGAGGTGTACCCCCCACGGCAGGATGGTGAGCAACATCGCGTAGAAGCAGGCGATGACAAACCAGATGCCCATCGCCACCGGTACCGGCCATTTGTTCGGCCAGCCCTTAGCCCTACGGAAGGCCGTGATAGCCACTCCGCCCACCATCGACACGGCGAATAGCAGCAGCATGGCTGGCAGCGCAAGCATCCACGGCAGGAAAAGGACGCAGAAAGGCAGGAACAAGAGCGGGATAGACCAGTTCCAGAAGGAGAACACGTTGTTCACCAATAGGAAGCGGTTCCACGACCGTTCGTCCACGGGACGGCTCTTCAGATAGTGGTCCATGACCGTCTCGTCGTGCTTCACCAGCAGCTTGTTGATGAAATCGGGAATGATGAGGCTTACGGCGATGAAGGGTAAGGCCATCTCTGCTCCTTCTGTACTATCAGTCTCTTCGTAGATGACATAGGTGATGACCGAGCTGAGGAAGAGGAAGAGCAGGAAGAAATAAGCCTCGCCCAAGAAACGGCCCCACTTGAAGTCGCGCCGTTTCTGGTCTGCCCAAAGTTTTAATAAAAGTTTCAGCATACGTTGGCTAAATCAATTTTCGTGTGCAAAGTTAATATTTTTTTTAGAATACCGCAGCCTTTTCAAAAATAAATTGTATCTTTGCACCACAGAAACCTTCAAAATGATGAAACGACTACTGACAATAGCAATTGTGGCTGCGATGACGACAGCCGTAGGGGCACAAGGATTTGATAATCTCCCAGACCCGATAGAAGATGTGAACAAGGTGGTGGACAACACCCCTGACTCGATAGCTAAGGCACTGATGTCGCGGCCTAAACCCGGTTCCACGCGTGTAGGCACGAACCCCGTTTTGTTCCTCGTGGGCAACTCGACGATGCGCAATGGCACCCGTGGCGACGGCTCCAACGGACAGTGGGGCTGGGGCTACTATGCCAACCAGTATTTCGATGCCAAACGGATAACGGTAGAGAACCAGGCCCTTGGCGGTATGTCTACCCGCACGTTCTACACCGACCTGTGGCCGGCAGTGCGCGACGCCCTGAAGCCTGGCGACTGGGTCATCGTCTCCATCGGCCATAACGACAACGGCGAGTTCTTCGATGCGAAGCGGGCCCGTGCCGTCATCCCCGGTGTCGACCCTGACACGTGCTATGTAGGTTTCAACCAGCGTACACAGCGTCAGGACACGGTCTACTCCTACGGTAACTATTTGCGCCGCTATATCAGCGAGACCAGGGCCAAGGGGGCGAATCCCGTCCTGATGTCGCTGACACCGCGCGACGCCTTCGACGATAAAGGCAGAATCATGCGCAAGCCCCAGACGGAATGGGCTGCCTACATCGCTGCCGTAGAGGGCGTGCCCTTCGTCGACCTGAACGAAAGGTCTGGTGCGAAGCTCGACAGCTATAGCCGCTGGAAACAGCAATACCATTTCTTGGGCGACAAGATTCATACGTCGAAGTTCGGCGCCGAGATGAACGCCCGTTCGGCTGCTGAGGGGCTGTGGGAGAGTCAGAACCCGCAACTGCGCCCCCTGCAGGCTATGATGCAGAACGTGCCGCTGAAGGTGAAGCCTGTGAAGCGCGAGGCCGGCAAGCCCGTCGTCTTCTTCACTGGCGACTCCACGGTGAAGAACGCCGACAACGATGACGACGGTATGTGGGGCTGGGCCTCGCAGGCTGCCACGGTCTTCGACGAGTCGAAGATAACGCTGTTCAATGCTGCCCGTGCCGGTCGCTCCACGCGCTCGTTCCTGCGTGAGGGCTTGTGGGATGAGGTCTACAACTCGTTGCAGCCCGGCGACTTCGTTACGATTCAGTTTGGCCATAACGACATCTGCCCCATTACCGATGCGAAGGCCCGTGGCGTCATCCCCGGCACGAAGGACACCTTGCACGTCTATAAGATGGACAACGGCACCTACGAGGTGGTCTACAGCTTCGGCTGGTATCTCCGCAAGTTCATCGACGACGTCCGTGAGAAGGGAGCCACGCCAATTCTGGTGAGCCTGACGCCTCGCAACGAGTGGCCTGGCGGTAAGATAGAGCGCCGCGACGGCTCGTATGGCAAGTGGTATCGCGAGGTGGTTGAGCAGACGGGCGTGGAGTTCATTGATCTTCACAACATCAGCGCCGACTTCCTTGACAAGAAGTTTAGCAAGCCTTTGAGTAGTAAGGAGATGAGCAGTAAGGAACAGCGCAAGACTGCCGAAGAGCGTATCAAGGCGAAGGCCGGCGCGAAGTACTTCAAGAAAGATCATACCCACACGTCGAAGGCTGGTGCCCAGATGAACGCCCAGTCGTTTGCCAAGGGACTGCGTCAGAATAAGAGTGAGTTAGCAAAATATCTAAAGAAATAATTTAATACACAATGATTATGAAAAGAAATCTTTCAACGTTGGTTGGTCTGCTGGTCAGTATGGTGATGACAGCAGCCCCCGTCGGTCAGGACGCAGCGCGCCAGAAGGCCCTGCAGTTCCTCAATGAGCGTGGTAGCGGTGTGGCCGCTGCCCGTGGTATGAACCCCGTCAAGTTGCAGTTGAAGGACGGCCCCGCCGCCGACCAGCTGTATGTGTTTAACGTCGGTCAAAAGGACGGTTTTGTCATCGTCAGTGGCGACGACTGCACCGGCGACCTCATTTTAGGCTATGCCGAGAAGGGCGAGATAACTGCCGAGAATATGCCCGCGAACCTCAAGTCGTGGCTCCAGGGCTATGCCGACCAGATTCAGTGGATGAAAGAGCATGGTGTCAAGAACCGTCCGGTAGCTGAGGCACGCGGCGGTCTGCGTAAGAGTAAGGCTTCCATTAGTCCATTGCTGACGACTAAGTGGAACCAGTTGACACCATATAATAAGTATTGCCCAGATGTTATTACCAATAATGGCTTGTCGAAATCTGTTACAGGTTGTGTTGCTACCGCCACGGCTCAGCTGATGTACTATCAGGCTACGAAGCATGGCATTGAGTCAACGACGACGACGGCAATACCCTCGTACCTTGCAAAAGATGGTTACGGCCCTTGGTACTTTGGCAATACGGGGTATAATGGTATGCCTGACAAACCGGCTATTACCATCGACTGGACAAAGATTGCCGCTGAAGCTTACCCAAGCACTGACGATGCTAAAGAACAGGTGGCCCATCTGATGGAGTATATCGGTGCGGGTGTCCAGATGCAGTATAGGCATGCTGCTGCAGGTGGCTCTTCTGCCAGCAACGAATCGGCCACTACGGCGCTGATTAACTATTTTGGTTATGATCCCGATGCAAAAAATATCTATGCGGAAGACTATACATACGACGGTTGGGTGGATGCCATCTATGCGGAACTGAGCACGAACGGCCCCGTTCTCTTCGGTGGCGACTCTCCATCAGGCGGTCATGCCTTTATCATCGACGGCTATGACTACGACGATTTATTCTGGGTCAACTGGGGCTGGGGTAGCCAGAGCGATGGTAGCTTCAAACTCTCTGTAATGAATCCCCCTTCTCAAGGAACTGGTGGCTCTGCCGGTGGCTATAGTCTTGATCAGGTGGCTTTGGTGAACGTCAGTCCTGTGGATGATGGCGTCAGCTTGACTGACGAGGCCTGTTTGACGGTAAGTCAATGTTCGTGTTACTTCCCTTCGTGTGAATGGATACCTTATAATCTCAACGATTATTTTTATCGGGAAGGAAATACAGTGTATGCCCAGCGCTTAGATTACTCTTTTAATAACAATACAGGATGGAGTCTTGACTTCGACTGGGGAATAGCCCTTTATCAGAATGGGGCTTTTGTGAAGCTGGTTAAAGATCCAGCCACGATAAACTATCCTAATGGAATAAGGCGTTATGGCAAATTTAGTTGTACATTTGGCGAGAAACTGTCTGATGGAGAATATAGGTTAGTTGGTGTCTGTCGTAAGAACGGCACCGATAAGTGGCGGAAGTGCATAGGCGCCGATGAGACTTATGTGAAGGTCACCGTTAGTTCAAACGGAGATGTGATGACATTAGAAAATATTGGAGCCATCAAAACCTATGCTGCTGACGGAACAGAAACAATTGTACATAACGCTTCCAATGTCACAACACCTGAAGAAGCACTTGTACTTGACGTCTCTCATGTTAGTGGCGTGACCTCGGTGACGCCGAACAGCAATCCGAATACGCTCTACTTCGTGGGTAGCAGTGTTCCGTCAGGACTGACGGGCAAGAACGTTATTCAGAACGGCACCTGTGCTACGTTGACGCTGACAGATGGTAACGACTTCTATTCGCCTGTTGACTTTACGGCTACCAAGGCTACCTATACCCGCCAGTTTACACAGGCAGCAACAGGTACTGCTGGTTGGAGCACTATCGTCGTGCCCTTCAATGTGTCGACCGTGAAGCAGGGTAGCAAGGTGATTGACTGGTTCCGCAATGGTAGTGATACCGGCAAGCACTTCTGGCTGAAGCAGTTCAACAGCGACGGTGTCGGTACTGTGAACTTCACATACGCCACGGCATTTACTGCCAACACACCGTATATCATTGCCGTACCTGGCAATAGCTATGGTGCTGGATGGGATTTGACGAACAAGAATATCACCTTCGAGGGCAGTGGCACAGTCAAGGCTACGGCCAACACGACTGTTAGCAAAACCAATTACGAGTTCATCGGTATGCTGGCAGGCAAGTCGGTGACCGGCTACGTGCTGAACGCTGCAGGTTCCCAGTTTAAGAATACAACCGCCACGGTCGATCCTTTCCGAGCCTACTTCAAGTCTGTGGGCTCTGGTAGCTTAGGCTCGTTAGCTATCGGCTCTGACGACGGAGAGACGACGGGCATTCAGACAATGGATAATGAACAATTGACAATTGACAATTATTATGATCTGCAGGGCCGTCAGGTGGCTACTCCTACGAAGGGCTTGTATATTATTGGTGGTAAGAAAGTGGTCGTAAAATAAAATTAAGGAGGAATACGATATGAAAAAGCAGTATATGACGCCCGCCACAGAGTGGGTGATGACAGATAAGGTTGTGATATTGGCAGGCTCAGGACCAACCGCCGGTGACCAGAGTGATCCGACGATTGGCAGCCGTGACGATGAAGACCTGTTTTCGCCAGAGCAGCAACTGTGGGGCGACAACCAGCTGTTTAACATGATCAAATGATATGATTGACAGGGCGACAGTAGACAGGATTATCGATGCGGCGCAGATTGTCGACGTGGTCAGTGAGTTCGTGACACTCCGTAAGAGTGGCGTGAACTACAAGGGCCTGTGTCCTTTCCACGACGACCGTAATCCGTCGTTTATGGTGTCGCCCGCCAAGAATATCTGTCACTGTTTCGTCTGCGGCAAGGGCGGTACGCCTGCCGGCTTCCTGATGGAGCACGAGCAGATTACCTATCCCGAGGCATTGCGGTGGTTGGCGAAGAAGTACAATATCGAGATTGTCGAGAAGGAACTGACTGACGAGGAGCGTCAGGAGCAGAACGAGCGCGAGTCGATGTTCATTGTCAACGAGTGGGCGAAGGACTGGTTCCATCAGACGCTGAAGAACGATCCTGACGGCATCGCGATAGGCAAGCAGTATTTCCGTAGTCGTGGCATCCGCGACGACATCATCGAGAAGTTCCAGTTAGGCTACTCGCCGCAGAAACGTGATGCGCTGGCTTTGGCAGCCAAGAAGGCTGGTTATAAGGCCGAGTTCTTGGTGAAGACGGGACTGTGCTTCGAGAGAAACGAGAAAGATGATTCGCGACTTGTAGACCGCTACTCCGGCCGCGCCATCTTCCCCTGGCTGAACGTCAGTGGTAAGGTGGTGGCTTTCGGTGGACGTGTGCTCGACTCACGGACGAAGGGGGTGGCGCAGAAATACGTCAACTCGCCCGACTCCGATATCTACCATAAGGAACGCGAGCTCTATGGCATCTACCAGGCAAAGAAAGCCATCGTCAAGGAAGACCGTGTGTTTATGGTCGAAGGCTATACCGACGTCATCGCCATGCATCAGGCAGGTGTTGAGAATGTGGTGGCCAACTCTGGTACGGCACTCAGCATCTACCAAATCAAGATGCTGCGTCGCTTTACGCAGAACATCACCCTGCTCTACGACGGTGACGAAGCGGGTATCCATGCAGCTATGCGCGGTACGGATATGCTGCTGGCCGAAGGTATGAACGTGAAGGTCTTGCTGCTGCCCGATGGTGACGACCCGGACTCCTTTGCCCGGAAACACTCTACCGAGGAACTGAAGCGGTATATTGAGGAACATCAGGAAGACTTCATCTCATTCAAGACGCATCTGACTGTGGAGGGCGTCAGCGACCCAGTGAAGCGCTCTGAAGCTATTAGTGGCATTGTCAAGAGCATCTCCGTCATCCCCGATGCCATCCTGCGCTCAACCTATCTCAGCGACCTATCTTCGCGTCTTGGCTTGAAGGAACAGACGCTGCTGACGTCGATGAATAACTTCATCAAGAAGGATATTGAAGATAAGAGTAAGGAGAAAGGAGGAACGAGTAACGAGGAGGAGCATTCGAGCTCTGAGGTCCGAGGACCGAGGCCCGAAAATAGCTTGGAGGCTGATTCTACAGCAGAGAGTAATCTCGCACCTCGTATCTCGCACCTCGCATCTCGAGAAAACACGGTCGAGGCCCTACTCATCCGCGAGGTCGTCCGTCACGGTGAAGAGATTATCTACGAAAACGTGGAGACAGACGATGGTCAGTTCATCGATTTCAACGTGGCGCAGTATGTGGCCTACGACTTAGGGGAGGACAATATTCAGTTCTCGAACCCGCTCTATAACCAGATGTTGGCCGAGGCTGTGGCGCACAGCGGGGATGAGGGCTTCAAGGCTGAGTCTTACTTTATGAACCACCCCGACATTGAGGTGAGTAAAGTGGCTATGCAGTTGGCCGTCGATCGTCACCAGTTGGGAGGACGCTTTGCCGTGGAGCCGCGTGAGGGAGCACTTCGTCAGCGGGTCGTCCATTTGGTGATGGACTTAAGGATGGATTTGGTCAGCCAGCGACTGAAACAGATACAGTTGGCTATGCGTCAGGCGTCGAACGACATGGACCACGTCATGAAACTGATGCAAGAATATAAGGATACGCAGGAACTACGCGATGCGTTAGCTAAGAAGTTGGGAAGTGATGTGATGAAATAATAGGGATATGTATTACGTACAAAAGAAAATAGAAATCTCGGCTTGTCATAGCCTGGAGTTGGACTATGAGAGCAAGTGTACCCGCGTACACGGTCATAACTGGATGATTATGATTTACTGCCGTTCGGAGAAGCTTGACCGTAACGGTATGGTGATTGATTTCAGCGAGATCAAGCGGCTTATCAAGGAACCGCTGGACCACCGCATCCTGAACGAGGTGCTGCCCTTCAATCCGACGGCCGAAAACTTGGCCCGCTGGTGCGTGGAGCGCGTGCCCCACTGCTATAAGGCCACCGTGCAGGAGAGCGAGGGAAACATTGCTACGTATGAGAAGGATTAACGACATCTTCTATTCGCTGCAGGGTGAGGGCTATAACACAGGACGGGCAGCAGTGTTCGTCCGTTTTGCTGGTTGTAACCTCCGTTGTCCGTTCTGCGATACGGAGTTCGACACGCACCGCGAAATGACGGACGACGAGATTGTTGCTGAAATTTCGAGGTACGAGGTGCGAGATGCGAGGTACGAGAATAGCATGGAGGCTGATTCTTCGATAGGTAGTAATCTCGCACCTCGTACCTCGTACCTCGCATCTCGAAAACCGTTAGTCGTGCTGACCGGTGGCGAGCCGACGCTGCAGGTGGACGAGGCGTTCGTCGACCTGCTCCATCGTCACGGCTTTGAGGTGGCTATGGAGAGCAACGGCACCCGTCCGGCGCCACAGAACCTCGACTGGCTGACGGTGTCGCCGAAACTTAGAGGAGAGAGGAGAGAGGAGAGAGGAGAGAGAGTACCTGATGAACTGAAAGTGGTGTTTGATGAAAATACTGATCCTGAAGCATATCTCGCACCTCGCATCTCGCACCTCGCACCTCGACATCTCTATCTCCAACCCTGCGACACGGGCGATGCCGAGCGTAACGCGCGTATAATAAATAGGTGTGTGGAGTATATCAAGGAGCATCCCCACTGGCGGCTCTCGTTGCAGACACATAAACTCGTCGGTTTCAAATAGTATGCACGAACTGAACCTCATACTGGCCGCCGTCTATTACGTCGTCGCTGCGCTGACCATCATCCATGTGGTGATGGACAACCGCCAGCCAGCCAAGACGATGGCATGGGCGCTGGTCATCTGGTTCGTTCCTGTCGTTGGTTTCGTCCTCTATCTGTTCTTTGGCGTCAATACCCGTAAGAAGCGGCTCGTCAGCCAACGGTCACTCAGCGAACTGTCGAAACGCTCAATGTTCGATGCCGTGCCGTACGAGGCATCGCATGTCGAGAGCTATACCGACGGCTATCAGTTCTTTCCCGCTCTGTTACATTCTATAGCCTCGGCCACAGACCATATTCATATCAATATGTATATCTTCGAGAACGATCCTTTGGGTAATCTCGTGGCTGACGCTCTGATAGACAAGGTACGCCAAGGGGTAAAGGTGCGTATCATCTACGATGACGTAGGCTGTTGGCGCGTGCCTCACCGCTTCTTCGAGCGGATGCGTGAGGAGGGTATTGAGGTGGTGCCGTTCCTGCCCGTGCGCTTTCCGTCGTTCACCAGTAAGGTGAACTACCGCAACCACCGTAAGTTGGTGGTCATCGACGGCAGGGTTGGCTTTGTCGGTGGTATGAATATCGCCCTGCGCTATGTCAAGGGAACAAAGACGCAACCCTGGCGCGACACAATGGTTAAGGTGACGGGCACGGAGGTTCATGCCCTGCAGCGTGCCTTCCTCATTGACTGGTATTTCGTTGACCGTACCCTGATTAACGACCGTAAGTATTATCCTTCGACTCTCACCCCTCATTCTTTATCCCTCAGCTCCATGCAAATGGTCACCAGCGGTCCCGACTCGCCGCAGCCAGAGATTATGCGGAGCTATGTCCGCACCATTATAGGTGCTAAGCAGTATGTGTATATCGAGACGCCTTATTTCTTGCCTACAGAACCAATACTCTTTGCGTTGAAGACGGCAGCGGCAGCGGGCGTCGACGTCCGTGTCTTGGTGCCCAAGGAGAACGACTCGTGGGTCGTGGAGTGGGCGGGGCGCAGTTACCTGCGTGAGGTGCAGAAGGCTGGCATCCATGTGGCATTCTATACGGCGGGCTTCTTGCACTCCAAACTGATGGTGTGCGACGACACCATTAGCACCTGTGGCTCGACAAACGTCGATTTCCGTTCGTTTGAGAATAATTTTGAGGCTAACATATTCTTCTACGATAGTGAGACGGCGTTGGCGATGAAAAAAATCTTTATGGACGACGTGGCACAGTCAGTGCCGATGAAGGATCTGCGCACCTACAACCGTCCGCGATTTATGGCTCGACTGACGGAGAGTCTGCTTCGGATGCTGGCGCCGCTGATGTAAAAATGCTGAAATTGACGCTACCGTAAGCACGGTGTTCGCGGAAATACGGGTGCTGCGAGAAGTCGTAATCCTTGCCATGTTCGAAAACGAAGATGCCGTCAGGTTTTAGGAGCTTTTTCTCAATAACAAGGTCGGGAATCTGTGGCAGTTCCTTCAGAGCGTAAGGCGGGTCGGCAAAGATGAAGTCATATTGTTCATGGCAGGACTTCAGAAAACGGAATACGTCAGCACGAAGGGGAAGTGCCTGCTTGTCATTTAACTTTTTCAGACAGTCACAGATGAAGCGGTGGTGGTCACGGTCTTGTTCGATGCTGACCACTCGGCTACAGCCACGCGACAACAGCTCGAGCGTAATGCTGCCCGTGCCCGAGAACAGGTCGAGTGCCTTGGCTCCGTCGAAATCGATATAGCCTGCCAGCACGTTGAAGATGTTCTCCTTGGCAAAGTCCGTCGTCGGACGGGCCTTGAACGAGCGGGGAATGTCGAAATGCCGCCCCTTGTATTTTCCTGTGATAATCCTCATCTCCCCTTTGATATCAGTGCCATCAGATCGAAAGGCATATCCTTTATATTGGTTGCCGGTGCTCGGTTGAACTCTGCCGATGGGTTGATGACGTACACCTTCTGGATATATCGGCGCAATTCGTTGACTAGCTCTGGCATTTCGGCAAAGGAGCCTACCAAGTGCATCTCGTCGGTCTCGTTGTCAAGCATCAGCTGTTTCCAGACATAGAGCAGGAAGTAAAGGGCGTCTTGTTGCCGTATGGCCTCGAACTGGTTGCAGAACTTGAACCGATTCTGTTGGAACGAGAAGATGTCGAGCTTGCGGTCATGGAGATAGCCGTACACCTTGTTGCGGTTGCCCGTGAACGACCGCTGGTGCAGATGGCGCCAGACGGGCGACATGACGGGCATCATCTTGACGTCGGCAAAATTGTCGTGTAGAACGGTGTTCAGGTCTTTGCTAATGGCAAAGACAGAGACGGCGTTCAGGTCTGACAGAACGTTGTAGAGCACCATGTCCATCCCTTTGCGGGGGAAGGCCTGATTGTACATCACACTGATGCTGTTCTCCTCGAACTGCTCGATGGGGACGAGCAGTACAGGTGTGTCTATCATTGCCAATACCTTTCTATAACCCATCTCTCGCAGGTCGGCATCGCTGAGCGCCTCACGCAGATTAGCAGGTACGGAGATACCGCTCTTCATCACATACGGCGCGTAGGTGACAGGAGCTTCAGCCTGCATGGGGTCAATCGTCGAGAACGACAGGTGGTTTTGTCCGATGCGGATGATAATCCGCCCTTTTCCTTGGTTTATCATTTATTTTTTGTTATCTTTGCCGCTGCAAAGTTAATAAATTATTCTGAATAATGATAGGCGACGAGCTAAAATATCGTATTTTACAGTCATTTCACCTGACGCCGACAGCAGAGCAGACGGCTGCCTTACGCGTGTTTGCCGACTTTATGAGCAGTCGCGACAGTCAGGCCCTGATGGTGCTGCGCGGGTCAGCAGGTACGGGCAAGACCACGTTGGCAGCTGCCATCGTCCGTGGTATGATGGCGCTGAAGCAGAACCTGGTGTTGATGGCGCCTACAGGTCGAGCTGCCAAAGTGTTCTCGCTCTATGCTGGCTGTCCGGCCTACACCATCCATCGCCGTATCTACCGTCAGAAGTCCTTGGAGGGTGGTTTCGACTTGAACTTCAACGGTGCCCACGATACGCTGTTCATTGTCGACGAGGCATCGATGATAGCCAATGGCGAAACCCCGTTGCTCGACGATCTGATGCGTTTCGTCTATAACGACCGCAACTGCCGTCTGTTGCTCATTGGTGACCGTGCCCAGCTGCCGCCTGTTGGCGAGCAGGAGAGTCCGGCGCTGCAGACCTCCGTGCTGCGTTGCTATGGCATGACCGTTTTTGAGGCCGACCTGAACGAGGTGCTGCGACAGTCGCAGGAGTCGGGCATCCTGTTTAATGCGACGAGGATTAGAGGAGAGAGGAGAGAATTTAGAGGAGAGAGGAGAGAGGAGAGAGGAGAGAGGAGAGAGGAGAGAGGAGAGAGGATACTGATGCCGCAGGTTCGCTTGATGGGGTTTTCTGACATACAGATTGTTCCCGGCGACGAGTTGATAGAGTCGTTGGCCACCAGCTACAGTCGTGCGGGTGCTGACGACACCATCGTCATCACCCGCAGCAACAAGCGTGCCAATATCTATAATCAGGGCATCCGCAATACCGTTCTCGACCGCGAGGACGAGTTGTGTCGCGGCGACCGGCTGATGATTGTGAAGAATAATTATTATTGGAGTAAGGAGGAAGGAGTAAAGAGTAAGGAGAACAGCAGCGGGATTGAGTTCATTGCCAATGGCGACGTGGCTGTTGTGCAGCGGGTGCGTAACATTCATGAACAGTATGGGTTCCGCTTTGCCGAGGTGACGATGACCTTCCCCGACTACGACGACTACGAACTGACGGCCACGACTCTGCTCGACACGTTGACGTCGGAGGCTCCCGCCCTGACCCGCGAACAGCAAGACAAGCTCTTTGCCAGCGTCATGGCCGACTATGCCGACATTCCACTGAAGGCCGACCGCATGAAGAAGGTCAAGGAAGACCGCTACTATAATGCCCTGCAGGTGAAGTTTGCCTACGCCGTCACCTGCCATAAGGCGCAAGGCGGACAGTGGCAGCACGTCTATATCGACCAGGGCTATATGACCGACGACATGCTGAACAGCGACTATCTGCACTGGCTCTACACTGCCTTTACGCGCGCTACAGAAAAATTGTTCCTGGTCAATTGGCCAGGAACACAGGTGGAAGAGGATTAGTAAGTGACTTTCGGCTCAAGCTCCTTGGCCTGGTCGATCATCTTCTGAATCTCGCTGACGGCAGGCACGCGGTTGCAGATGTTCTTCTGCTCGTTCACCTCGGCCAGCTTCGGCTGCAGGTTCTCAGCCACGCGGTGGCGGAACTCCTTGACGGTGTCAACGCCGGCAGCCTCTAAGAGTTCGGCAAACTGCGGGCCTACGCCGTTGATACGGAACAGGTCGGCGTGGTTTGTCCATCTCAGGATGAGCTTCTCAGAGATGCCCGTAGCCTCTGCCAGTTCCTTACGTCCCTTGGGGGCGGCGCACTTCTCTAACAGTTCGCTGACCTTGTTGATACCTGCTGCGATGAGCTTCTCGGCGTACACTTCGCCTACGCCCTCGATGTCGATAATCTTGTAATCCATAATGCTTAATTGGTTTTTAGTTAATAACTCAGGATTTCTTCATTGTTTGACTGCAAAGATAAGGATTATTTTCCAATCATCCAATTTTTTTCATAGAAAATCATCTGAAAGTGCGAAACTTTACAGTCATTGTTGAGAATAACTAAGGAGTTGCCTTCTTCCTGTACTGCCAAATCTCCACAGAGTTCACGATGTTCTGCCAGAGGATATAGCAGCCGGGGCCTACCGAACTGAGCGGGTTCAGATAGGCGGAGGAGAGCCAGATGGCAAAAGCCGTGTTCTTCTGTCCCAAGGCCTGGCCGGCCTCTTGCGTATGGTCGAAATAATGACCGATGAAACGGCCTACGGCAAACTGTACGACGCAGATGAGCAGACCCAGCAGGGCGATGGCTGCCAGCAGCCAGACAGAGACCTCGGCGTGTACGATGTTCTTTACCGTCGTACCCGTCACAATCATCAGCGAACAGGCCCAGAGGTAGTATGACAGGTCGCGCACGGCCACGATACGGCGGTGCAGACCTTTCAGATGGTGCTTCACGATATAGGCCAGCAGCATCGGTACGACCAGCACCAGGAATACCTCGTGCAGAATCTTAGTAAACGCCGCTAAGAACGTGATGTCGGCTCCCTTCTCTATCAGCGGAAAGCAGACCGGCGCCAGCAGTACCGTCATGAAGTTCGATAGGAAGGTGTACGTCGTCATCTGCTCCAATGAGCCGCCAAGTTTCTGTGTCACCACCGCTGCTGCCGTCGCGCAGGGCGATATGCAGCACATCAGCAGTGCCTCCATCAAGACCTTCGCCTGTGCCGACGGTTCGCCCGACGGCATGAGCATCAGAGCCATCAGCACACCGATGAACAGCACCTGAAACAGTGCTACCCACCCGTGCCACGCCACGGGACGCAGCTGGCGGAAGTCCACCTTGCAGAACGTCACAAACAGGATGAGGAACATAAACAGCGGGAGAATCGTGGCGAAGAACGGCCCCATTGCCGTCGCCATGTCGTCTAACTGCGGCGTGAAGGCAAAGAGCAGATACAGCACCGCTCCCGCTCCCATCGCCACCGGTAAGGTCCAGTCTTTTACAAATCGTATGATTCTTTTTCCTCGCATACCGTGTAGATGTAGTTGTGTGTCAGTCTTTCCGTTGTCGTGAAACGGTAGCGGGAACTGTCTGCCAATGCCGTCTTCAGGTCGTCGGTGATGCCCTCACCCGTCAGTTTCAGCCGTGCCTCCTTCATGGTCCACAGTCGGATGAATGCCGCCTCGGGCAGCTCGGCCGCCTCAATCATCGCGAGTTCCTCGTCGTTCATCGTATAACGCGCTACCGACTCCTTATAGTGGCTCACCGACTCCACGTCGATGCCTACGGGACGGCGGCTGACCACACAGGCCACCGCCTCACGGCAGTGGCTCAGGTTGAAGTGGATGTCTGGATGGCCCACCAGTACCGGCTTGCCGTGCTCACCATAGTCGAACAACGGCTGTTCGTCGATGCCGAACTCTTCGTGCAGTGCCCTCCTCAGCAGGAGATAGGCTAAGGCACACGTCCGCTGGCCGTGCTCAAACCTGAAACGCAACGCCTGCTGGCGCCGCTGTTCCGACAGTTCGGCAAGTGCCGCCTGCAGGTCGAAGTCGTCAATATGATCGTCGATATATACCATATATGATTAGAAAAGACAACCTAAACACAGGTTGTCTTTTCGTCATATGTTCTACTTACAGTTTTGCCAGTTCGATGACTTTGTCGACAGCAGCGCTAAGGCCGTCGGCGTTCTTACCGCCAGCCTGGGCGAAGTGGGGCTGTCCGCCGCCGCCGCCCTGGATGAGCTTGGCAGCCTCGCGCACCATCTGTCCGGCGTTCAGACCGTGGTCGCTGACCATGTCGTCGCTCATCATGATGGTGAGCTGGGGCTTGTCCTGATGCTTCGTGCCGAGGACGCAGAGCAGCGAACCCTCGACGGCGGCACGAACCTTGAAGGCTAAGTCCTTGGCGGCGGCAGGCTCCAACGGCATGACGGCCGTGACAACCTTCACGCCGTTGACGTCGCGGGCCTTCTCCACCAGGTTCTTGGCGTAGCGCTCCACGGCCTGAGCCTGGAACGACTCTATCTCCTTCTTCATCGTGTCGTGCTCCTCAATGTACTTGCGGATGACGGCTTCCAGATCCTTGGCGCCCACGAAGAACGACTTGATGGCCTTCAGCGTGTCTTCGATGTGATAGAGCAGCTCCTCGCACTCGCGGCCTGTCTTGGCCTCGATACGACGGATGCCGGCAGCCACCGAGCTTTCGGAGACAATCTTGAAGAAACCGATACGGCCGGTCGACGTGGCGTGGATACCACCGCAGAGTTCGCACGACGGACCGAAGCGCATGACGCGCACCTTGTCGCCGTACTTCTCGCCGAAGAGTGCTATGGCACCTAACTTCTTGGCCTCCTCCATCGGCATGTCGCGATGCTCGTCGCGGGGCAGGTCCTGACGGATCATATCGTTGACCATACGCTCCACCTGGCGCAGCTGCTCGTCGCTGACCTTCTCGAAGTGCGAGAAGTCGAAGCGCAGCGTGTCAGGCGAGACAAACGAGCCCTTCTGTTCGACGTGGTCGCCGAGCACCTGTTTCAGGGCGTAGTCCAGCAGGTGGGTTGCCGTGTGGTTGGCAGCCGATGCGTCGCGCTTGTCGGTGTCGACGCAGGCCATGAACTCAGCTGTCGTGTCTTTCGGCAGCTGCTTCACGATATGGACGGTCTGGCCGTTCTCGCGCTTGGAGTCGATGACCTGTATGGTCTCATTCTCAGAGACGAGTACGCCCTGGTCGCCCACCTGACCGCCCATCTCGCCGTAGAACGGGGTGTAGTCGAGGACGAGCTCATAGAACTCGTTCTTCTTCTGGGTAACCTTGCGGTAGCGCAGGATGTGGCAGGTGTATTCGGTGTAGTCGTAGCCGACGAAGACCTGTTCCCCGGCGGGAGAACCGCCGGGCACTGTGACCCAGTCGCTATTCTCGACGGCGGCGGCATTGCGGGCGCGCTCCTTCTGCTTCTGCATCTCCACGTCGAACTGCTCCTCGTTGACCGTGAAGCCGTTCTCGCGGCAGATAAGCTCTGTCAGGTCGAGGGGGAAACCGTAGGTATCGAAGAGGCGGAAAGCCTGTTCGCCGCTCAGCTCTGTCTTGTTCTCAGCCTTCAGTTGCTCCATAGCCTTGTCGAGCAGTGAGATACCCTTGTCGAGGGTACGTAGGAACGAGTCCTCCTCCTCCTTCATCACCTTGGCGATGAGCGTCTGCTGGGACTTCAGTTCGGGGAAGGCGTCGCCCATCTCCTCGACGAGTGTGGGCAGCAGTTTGTAGAGGAAAGCCTCCTTCTGTCCGAGGAACGTGTAGGCGTAGCGGACGGCACGGCGCAGGATGCGGCGGATGACGTAGCCGGCCTTGGCGTTCGACGGCAGCTGACCGTCGGCAATCGAGAAGGCAACGGCACGCAGGTGGTCGGCGCAGACGCGCATGGCAATGGACACCATGTCGTCAGCCCCCCCTACGGCCCCCGAGGGGGCTTCATTACCTTGCGGCAGGACACTTGTGTCCCCCTCGGGGGACGACAGGGGGGCTTCGTATTTCAACCCTGTAATCTGCTCTTCCATCCTGATGATGGGCTGGAAGATGTCGGTATCGTAGTTAGAGTGCTTACCCTGCAGCATACGCACCAGACGCTCGAAGCCCATACCCGTGTCGATGACGTTCATCGACAGCTTTTCCAGCGAACCGTCGGCCTTGCGGTTGTACTGCATGAAGACGAGGTTCCAGATTTCGATGACCTGCGGGTCGTCCTGGTTCACCAGCTCACGGCCGGGCTTGCCGTTCTTCTTCTCTTCAGCGGGACGCGAGTCGACGTGGATTTCCGAACAGGGACCGCAGGGGCCCGTGTCCCCCATCTCCCAGAAATTATCGTGCTTGTTGCCGTTGATGATGTGGTCGGCGGGAACGTGCTTCAGCCAGTAGCCGGCAGCCTCGTCGTCGCGCTCCAGTCCCTCGGCTGCGTCGCCCTCGAAGACGGTGACGTAAAGGTCCTCGGGGTTCAGCTTCAGCACGTCGACCAGGTATTCCCAGGCCATGTCGATAGCACCTTCCTTGAAGTAGTCGCCGAACGACCAGTTGCCCAGCATCTCGAACATCGTGTGGTGGTACGTGTCGTGGCCCACCTCCTCCAAGTCGTTGTGCTTACCGCTGACGCGCAGACACTTCTGCGTGTCGGCACGTCGGCGCGGCTCCGGGTCGCGGGTGCCGAGAATGATATCCTTCCATTGGTTCATACCTGCATTGGTGAACATCAGCGTGGGGTCGTCTTTGATGACCATCGGTGCTGACGGCACAATAGCGTGCTGTTTCGACTCGAAGAACTGTTTGAACGAGTCGCGAATCTCTTTTGCTGTCATCATTATTGTTTTATTTACGAGTTGTCGATTTATCGATTAAGCGATTTGCGATTTGAAAATTTGGGTGCAAAGGTACGAAATATTTCTTAAATCCTGCTGATTCTTGAAAATTTTATATAATTTTGCAGTCGGAATTATAAAACGAAAATCGTTTAATCGGTAAATCGTTTAATCGACAAATCGTCAATCGTCAATGAGCATGATACTATTGAGTTTTGATACGGAAGAGTTCGACGTGCCCCGCGAGCACGGCGTAGACTTCTCGTTGGAGCAGGGAATGGCCGTCTCGAAGGTCGGCACGAACCGTATCCTGGACGTGCTGAAGCAGAATGGCGTGCGCGCAACATTCTTCTGCACGGGAAATTTTGCGGAGAACGCTCCCGAGGTGATGCAGCGCATCATGGACGAGGGACACGAAGTGGCCTGTCACGGCGTCGACCACTGGCAGCCGAAGGAGACCGACTTCGCCCGCTCGAAGGAGATCGTAGAGCGGGTGACGGGCCGCAGCGTCACAGGCTATCGTCAGCCACGGATGTTTCCCGTGGTGGAGTCCGAAATCAAGCGTGTGGGCTACCGCTATAACTCGTCGCTGAACCCGGCCTTCATCCCTGGCCGTTATATGCACCTGACGGCTCCCCGCACATGGTTTATGAAAGACGGCGTGATGCAAATACCGGCCTCAGTGACGCCGCTGATACGTTTCCCGCTTTTCTGGCTGGCGCTGCACAACCTGCCCGAAGGTCTCTACCACTGGATGACGCACCGCGTTTTGAAGCACGACGGCTACTTCGTCACCTATTTCCATCCGTGGGAGTTCTATGAACTGAAGGAGCATCCTGAGTTCAAGATGCCTTTTATCATTAAGAACCATAGCGGGCAGCAGATGTGCGACCGGCTGGACCGTCTGGTGAAGATGCTAAAGGGACATGGTCACGAGTTCATGACTTTCAACGAGTTTGTTGACAAGATGGGTGCAAAGTAAAGTAAAAGACATTATGATTAAGTTAGCAACCGTATCGCCATGTTATAACGAAGAGGAGGTGCTGCGCCACAGTGTGGAGCGGCTGACGGCCCTCTTCGAGCGTATGATAAAGGACGGACTCATCAGTGAAGACTCGATGATGGTGTTCGTCAACGACGGCAGCCGCGACCGCACGTGGGAGATTATCAGCGAACAGCACCGTGAGAACAAGTTCGTCTGTGGCATCAATCTGGCTCATAACGTGGGTCACCAGAACGCTATCATGGCTGGTATGATGACCGTCCGCACGTGGGCTGACGCCATCATCACCCTCGATGCCGACCTGCAAGACGACATCGAGTGCATCCCCCAGATGGTGCAGAAGATGGAGGCCGGCAACGACATTGTCTACGGCGTGAAGGTGTCGCGCGAGGCCGACCCCTTTATGAAGAAAATGACGGCTCAGGCTTTTTATAAGCTACAGAACTCGATGGGTGTGGAGAGTGTCTACAACCACGCTGACTTCCGCTTGATGAGTCGTCGCGCACTTGACATGTTGTCGGAGTATGGCGAGCATAACCTCTACCTGCGCGGACTCATCCCGATGATTGGTCTGCCGCATACCACCGTCGACGACGTTATCAGCGAGCGTTTCGCCGGCAAGTCGAAATACACATTAGGAAAGATGCTCGGACTGGCACTGAATGGCATCACGGCCTTCTCGGTGCGTCCGTTATACCTTATATTTAATATTGGCCTGTTGTTCCTGGTCATTGCCTTCTGCATCGGTGTCTACGTGGTCTACTCATTGGTTGTCGGCACGGCTGTCCCGGGCTGGGCGTCGCTCATCCTGTCTATCTGGCTGGTCGGCGGATTCATCCTCATCTCAATGGGTATCATAGGCACTTACGTCGGTAAGATCTTCACTGAGGTGAAGTGTCGTCCGCTCTATCATGTACAAGAAATCTTGAAAAATTGAAGAATTGAAAAATTGAAGAATTGAAGATATGGCGTTGAATGCATACAAACCACAGAAGCTGTACTACAGCATCAAGGAAGTGGCCGAGATGTTCGGCCTGAACGAGAGTACGCTGCGCTACTGGGAGACGGAGTTCCCCTTCCTGAAGCCGAAGACTTCAGGGCCGGCTAAGGTGCGCCAGTATCAGGAGAAGGATATTGAGCAAATCAAGCTCATCCATAACCTGGTGAAGGTTCGCGGTTTCAAGTTGGCTGCTGCCAAGAAGATTATCAACAGCAACCGCGACGGTGCCGACAAGACGGCCGACGTGCTGACACGTCTCATCGGCGTGCGCGACGAGCTAATGGCACTGAAGCGACAGTTAGACTACGTGCAATGATATTTCGAGGTGCGAGGATTGGGGCTCGAGGTGCGAGGTACGAGGTGCGAGGTACGAGAAGTGATTTGCAGCTCGTACTCCGGGGATTGATGACAGTCCTCTTACTATTCTCGTACCTCGTACCTCGTACCTCGTATCTCGAATCTTTCACTTCGTACCTCGTACCTCGTACCTCGTACCTCGAGGTCAACGCGCAAAAGCGCACAAAGTTCGAGTTCAAACGCAACCTGCCTGTCTATGCCGACTCGCTCATCAAGGACTTGACTTTCCCGATGGCGTGGGGCAACAGTCCCATCAAGGACTTCGACGCGTGGCGTCAAGCAGCCCGTCAGAAGGTCTTCGACTGCATGCTCATGCCTCCCCCTGCCCCTCCGAAGGAGCAGAACGCGGCAGCAAATTTTTCACTCTTCACTCTTCACTCTTCACTTTTATTTGAGGAGCAGCGCGACGGCTATACGGCACGGAAGATTGAAATCCGCCTGTCGCGCTACTACACCGTACCTGCCTACGTGCTTATTCCTGACGGCAAGGGACCGTTCCCGGCTGTCAACGTGCTGCACGACCACGGTGCCCACCTCTTCATTGGTAAGGAGAAGATGATACGACCGCTGGCCTGCGAGGACTCCACGGTCATCAAGGATGCCGACGAGTGGGCCGCTCAGCTCTATGAAGGCCAGTTCTTTGGCGATTACCTGGCCCGTCACGGCTACGTGGTATTCTCGGCCGATGCCCCGATGTGGGGTGAGCGCGGTCAGGAGGAAGGGCCGCGTCGCGACCGTTATGATATGATTGCCGGCAACATGATGATGTACGGCATCGACCTCAGTGCCTATATGACCTACGACGACATCAGCGGTACGGAATTCCTGGCCCAGATGCCCGAGGTTGATCCGAAGCGCATAGGCTGTACGGGCTGTTCGATGGGTGCCTACCGTGCGTGGATGCTCTCAGCCTTGAGCGACCGCATCAAGGTCGGCGCTGCCATCTGCTGGCTCACAACCACCGACGACCAGATGTCATTCAAATACAAGCGCACCGAGAACGGCGGTTTCGCCAACTGCTTCCCGGGGTTGCGCCGCTGGCTCGACTACCCGCATGTGGCCTCGCTGGCCTGTCCCAAGCCGATGCTCTTCATCAACGGGTCGCAAGACAAGCTGTTCCCCGTGCCGGGTGTCGAGAAGGCTTTTGCTATCATGCACGACGTCTGGCGCTCGCAGGGTGCCGACGACAAACTCGAGACCGAACTGTGGGACATCCCCCACAGCTGTCCGCTGAAAGCACAGGAACGTGTCTTGCAGTTCTTTAAGAAACACTTGTAAAAAAAGATAGATATGCACAGGAAACTATGGATTCTGACGGTCGCCTTGCTGCTGGCCGTCGCTACCTTTGGCGAGAAACGCGAGATTCACATCTTGGCGACGAACGACATGCACGCCTCCATTGAATATTTCCCGCAGTTGGCGGCTATTGTCGACAGTCTGCGCGGCATAGACCCCGGACTGTTGGTGTTCTCGGCTGGCGACAATCGCACGGGCAACCCGATGAACGACCAATACGAGATTCCGTCGTACCCGATAGTGGCGCTGATGAACCTGGTGGGCTTCAACGCCTCGGCCATTGGCAACCACGAGTTCGACAGCGGTTCGCTGCCGCGTCTGGTGGGGCTGAGTGCCTTCCGCTATCTCTGTGCCAATATCCAGATTGACGATACCGTCGGTATCGCGACAGTGCCCTGTCAGACGTTTGACGTCGGCGGTGTCAAGGTGGGAGTCGTCGGTGCCATCGAGGTGGGTTCCAAAGGCATCCCCGCCAGCCATCCCGACAACCTGCACGGCATACACTTCGTCCAGGCTTCCACCGTCTTGGGACAGTATGAGTGGATGCGCCGCCAGTGCGATGTCGTCGTTCTGCTGTCACACTTAGGCTATTTCACCGATGTCGAGACGGCCGACAAGTTTCCCTGGTTCGACGTCATCCTCGGCGGTCATACCCACAAGCAGCTGAAGGCCGACGAGCCGTTGCATAACGGCGTGCTCGTCACCCAGAGTGGCGGCTATCTGCAGCGTGCTGCCTATGTGACGCTGACCGTCGATAGCGGCCGCGTCACCGACAAGCGGGTGGAGTATATCGACGTGAAGAAGTACCCTAAGAAGAATAAGGTGATAGCCTCGCTGGTAGAGTCCTTCGGCAACAGTCCGAAGTTCAGCCGCGTCATCGCCCGTGCCGAGACGCCTTTTGGTGTGAAGGAGGAGCTGGGCAGCATGATCTGTGACGCTCTGAAAGATGCCTACGGTGCCGACGTGGCCTTGACCAATCCCGGTGGTGTGCGCCTCGGTCAGCTGCCGGCAGGCGACATCACTGTGCTCGACGTGCTGAGGTTCGACCCCTTCGACAATAAGATTGTGGTGATGACGCTGACGGGCAAGCAGTTGCTCGACCTGATGATGAGCTGTAGCCAGCGCCGCCTGCGCAGTTTCCCCTATGTCAGCGGTGCGCAGTGTGAACTGACACCCGACGACGAAGATGCCACGCTGGTGAAGACGGCCAAGGTGACGCTGGCCGACGGTAAACCGCTGAAGATGAAGCAGAAATACCGTGTGGTGACTAACAGCTACGTCGCCTCGACCAATATGTCTAAGGGTGTCGTGTCGCACGCATACGACGACCTGACCCACGACGTCATCATCCGCTATTTAGAGAAGCAGAAGACAGTTAGCTATAAGGGCGTGCGCCGGCTCAGAATCTTTTAAATCTTCAAATCTTTGTTCATTATTAAATTAGTGTAATTAGTGAAATTAGTGGTTAAGAAGAAAAAGGGGTGGGAAAGTTCAGTTAACCTATGTTCAGTCTGATGACGAACCGTGCTCCCTCTTTGTAGCTCGTATCTAAGCTGATGGTGCCTCCCAGACGGGCAATGATGACACGGCAGAGGGGAAGTCCTAAGCCGATGCCCTCCTTGAAGGTGTCGAGCTTCACGAAGCGCTCAAAGATATGCTCCGCTTCCGCCTCGGGAATGCCGCAGCCCGTGTCCTCGACGGTCAGCTTCAGCTCATCGTCTGTGACTGAAGCGCCAAGGGTGATAGTGCCCTTCGCTGTGTATTTCATAGCGTTGTCTATCAGCGGTACGATGGCGCGCTTGAGCATATCGCGATTGGTGGTGATAAAGAATCCGTCGTCGATGTTAGAACTGACGTTGATGGTGACGTTGTCATTGACAAACTTGCCCTTCTCCTTAGCCAACTGCTGCAGGATGTCGTTTACGCCGACGTGTTCGTCCTTGGTGACGTCGCCTGCCGACTCGTTGAGGGCCAGCTCTATCATCTCGTCAATCTGACTCGTTATCAGGTAGTTGTTCTTCTCGATGATGTGTGCCATCTCCTTGCGCTTCGCGGCATCGGGACTCAGGTCGGGGTCGGCCAGCACCTGGGCGAAGCCGGCAATGACGTTCAGCGGTGTGCGCACTTCGTGGCTCATATTGCGAATGAAGGCTGCCTTCAGCTTGTCTGACTCTAAGGCGTGCTCGTAGGCGCGTTTCAGCTGGCGCATGTGGCGTCGGCGGCTGAAGGTGATGTAGATGAAGGCCATGATCAGCATCAGCAGCAGGATGATGATGATGCCTAACGTGATGATACGCGTCTTGGCTACCTGGCGCTCTATGTCATACACCGTCATCTCGTCGCGGAACTCCTGCATCGAGTTGCTCAGGATGACGTTGTTCACGGAGTCGTTGGCCGTCGTCTGTTTCTTCATCGACTCGTAGGCTTCATGCCAGCGGCCGGCCCGTTCGTAGATGAGCGTGATGACCTCATGCGCCTCTTCGCCGAGACTCTCCTGAGCCATAGCCACCGCCTTGTCGATGTTGCCCTGAGTGGCTTCGTAGTAGATGTCCATCGAGCGGCCGTGAACGCTGGTCTTTCCCTCGGCCACGCCCTCGCGGTACTTCTTGTAGCCTTCAAGGAAGGCGGGAATGTTGCCGCGGTTGAAGTAGCTCAACGTCTGGCGCGTTTCGATGTCGAACACGCGTTCGGGCGAATATTTCTCAGCTATCTCCTTGGCCTTTTCCAGCATCCGCTGAGCCTCGTCGGGGTCGTCGCTCAGCGAGACGTTCACAAGGTTCATATAGATGGGCGGCATACTCTCGTAGTAGCCGGCCTCCTCCATCAGCCGGATGACCTGTCGGAAATTCTCCTTGGCCGTCTCTCTGTTGCCGCAGTAGCGGTTCAGGTGGCCGAGCATGTTGTAGGCCATATACATCTCCTTGTCCAGCTTCTTCTCTCTCAGCTCGTTTGCCAGCTGGCGTGCCAGCTTGTAGGCTTCGAAGATGCGCTGTCGGTTCATCAGGAATACTATCTCGTTACAGCGCTGCGTGTAGTAGGCGTGCTGGTCGTCCTGCTTCAGCAGGTAGTCTTGCAGGGCGTTCAGTGCAGGGAAGAAGCGGGCGCTGTCGCCGCTGTTGAAGGCGTTGCGCATCGAGTCGCGCAGTGCCAGGTATTCTTTCGAGTTTTTATAGCTGTCATCCGCCTTCACCGTGAAGGTGCTGAGGAGGAGTGCCAGTGTCAGAATGATGAATTTCATGTCGGTTGGGTTAATAGTATTAGTCCGATGATGCAAAAGTACAAACTATTTTTGTTTTCTCCAAATTTTTTTATTACTTTTGCAACGATGAATATCCAACCTGTTGCATTTTTCCACTCGCCGCTGACGTCGAAGTTCGGATTGCCCCGTCAGAGCGGCTTGGCCGCGTCGCTCCCCGGGCGTATCGTCTTCACCCCCGCCTATCGTCAGGAGGAGGCTGTCCGGGGGCTGGAGGCGTTCGACTATCTCTGGCTCATCTGGGAGTTCTCGGCCAACGACGAGGGCCGTGGACTCACCGTCCGTCCGCCCCGCTTGGGTGGCAACGAGCGGGTCGGGGTGTTTGCCTCGCGCTCGCCTTTCCGTCCTAACCGCTTAGGACTCTCGTGCGTATATATAAATAAGGTGGAGCTGACGCCCGACCTCGGTCCCGTCATCCACGTTCTCGGCGCCGACCTGATGGACGGCACGCCCATCTACGACGTCAAGCCCTACGTCGCATACGCCGATGCTCATCCCGACGCCCGTAGCGGATTCGTCGATACCCACGAGTGGCAGCCCCTCGATGTCATCATCCCTGCCGACGTCGCCCGCCTCTTTACGGCCGACGAGCAGGCTGCCCTGCGCGAGGTGCTGGCCCAGGACCCCCGTCCCCGTTATCATGACGATCCGCAGCGCCTCTACGGCATGCCCTTTGCTGGTCGCGACGTCCGCTTCCGCGTCGTCGATGGTGTCGTGACGGTGGTTGAGGCGGTAGCCGACTAACGCAGTAGCCACTGACGCATCAGCTGGTCGTCAATGTAATACTCTCCATCCTCTGACGACAACAGTCCGTAGGACAGCAGCTTCTTGGAGGCTGCCTGTACGCTACTTGCCGACTGAAGATGATGCCGACGGATAAAGGCCCCCGACGTAATCTGGCGGGCGCGGCCTTCGGCAGCAATGGCATTGAGCAGCTCCTTTTGCGCGAGAGTCAGACGTGACAGTACTTCTCCGTAGCGATGGTTGTTGTCGGCTATCATCTGCGTAATGACGTCCTCCACCTGCTGCTTTCCTACGCCTTGTCCTGCTTCTGTTTCAGAGAAGAGCGTCCGAAATGTTTTCTGAAGGTAGTAGGTGTTTCCTTCAAAGACCTGATAGGCTGTGTGTACGGCGTCGTCGTCGATGGCCTTGCCACCAGCGTTGAAGTGGTGCTGCACAAAATCCAGGTACTTATCCTCGGCTATGGGCTTCAGCATCATCATGTCTGCACTGTTGTAGAAGGGGTGCGCCGTGTCGAGGAACATCTCGTTCATGATATGTCGTTCGCTGCCCGAGAAGATGAAGTTGGCATTGCTGCAGTGCTGGATGTGCGTGCGTAACAGAGCCTCGATGTTCTTCTCTGCATAGTTGACAATCTGCTGAAACTCGTCAATGGCAATGATACACCGCTTGTCGGCCTGTTCAATACAGGCAAAAATCTCCTCTAAGGTATAGACGGGATTGGTGATGTCGCCCAGTCTGATGTCGAACGTGGGGGTGTTGCTGACGGGGTCGTAGCCGAAATGTCCATTCAGCGTCTTGAGCGTCGTCACCATCAGCTTCATCAGCCGCTGGCTGCGTGTGCCAATGGTCTCAAACACCGTCTTACCTAACATATAGATTAGTTCGTTAAGGCTGGACGTGCGCAGAATGTCGACAAACATCGTAATGTAGTGCTGTTTCAGCGCAGGTTTATCGAAACAGTATTCGATGAGTCCTGTCTTACCAAGACGCCGTGGTGACACGATGACAGTATTGGCACCGTTTGTTGTCTGGCGCACTAACCGCAGGCTCTCTTCCTGACGGTCGCAGAAATATTCGGGCTTGATCTTGCCGACTACGATAAAGGGATTTTCCATAACACCGTTTGTTGAATTGACGGTGCAAAGGTAATTATTTATTTTGAATTATGCAAATTAAATAATGCAAAATGAATAATTGGTAAGAATAATGCCACCGCTTCATCTCGAGGCGGTGGCATTGTAATAGATTTGATATATATTGATATGGTGATTAATCTTCCCAGAGGTCGTCGGCGTTGTCGCGCGAGAGGTTCTGATTTGTCTCACCACCAGACGGAATCTCTGATCCTGCCATCAAATGAGCTTATTATTTCTAATTTGCCGATACAGCTTTATTTCTAATTATTGAGACAGATTATTCTCATTCTTTCTCATTGTTTTCCGAAAAAGAACCAGAACTTATTATGGATATTACGGATTATTATGGAGATTCGTTTCAGAAATAAACTCATTTCACCTTTAGCGTTTTACCTTTAGCGTGATGGAGTCAAAGACCCTTCTCGGACTCACTCTTCGATTCAAGTAGTCTTTCTTTAATATATTCTTGAATGTCGTATGAAGAGACTTGATATACAGGATTTAATTCCTCAAAACCCTTCTCTTTGATGAAATAGCTACCCGTCGTTAGCATATTGAGTAATCCGCGATTCCAGTTTTGTAATTGCCTCAAACACTTTTCCTGTATGAGGAGCTAAGGATTCCGGATGGTACATGTTATGCTGACATTATTCGGTTCATATGACGGGTTTCTATTCTCTTTACATATGCCTCAGGACGTTTTGCTCCAAAATAATACCAGGCATAGAGAATGTTGTATGGCCTGAACATTGCACCTTGGGGAGCCACACGATCTAACCACACACGTTTCACTTTCTTATATCCAAAAAGAGGAAACAGCTTGTTAATGTCGTCGATGTCAAGATAGAGAAGTACGTGCTCAATAAGTGATTCGTCGGAAATGGATTCCATTTTCAACACATCGTAAGACCAAAAGCAATTCTCGTTTTTCAGCTTACGAAACAGTGATTCTCTAACATCCTCGTTCATCTTACGATGCAAAGATACGAATAAGTGAGCAAAGAACAAAACAAAAATCTTATTTTTTTTGTTTTTTAGAAAGAAATCAGCAACAATAAGAAAAAATTCATCTCAACAATCTGAAATAATATTCTTTATAATTGTGAGTAATATTATTCTTTATAATTGTTGAAAATAATTCTTTCTCATTCTTTCTCATTGTTTTCCGAAAAAGAACCAGAACTTATTATGGATATTACGGATTATTATGTTATAGAAACATTAGGTGACACCTCTTACACCTGGCACTTAACTGCTTGAAAATCAAGGTCTATTTTTTCGAGGTTAGTCGCACCTATAGTCGCACCAAAGGTGACACCAGGGCGCTCGGCGACGCAAGGAGACGCATTCTTCGCAAGCGAAGCGGCAAAGCCGAGCGGCCAAGAAAAAGGCAAGAATATTGGCAGGCCGTGAAACATTTACGAGAGGCCGCGAAATTTTTCTGAGCGGCCGTGAAATTTTTGCGAGCGGCTTGTACGTTTCCGGCCTTTGCCGTGAAACATTGGTGCGACACTTGGTGTGCCACTTGGTGCGACCACTGGTGCGGGTAGACTTCTTGCTAACCCACTGATAATCAGTGTTGGTGTTAGAGGTGTCACCAAACGACAGTCCTGCATGTAAACGTGCGTACGCGCACGCGGGACGCTTTTGGTTTGCATCGGACTTTACGGACTTTTACGGACTCTTCTCCAGTATTATGGAAATTACGGATGATGATGGCCGCTCGGCTTGGCCGCTCTTGCTACCATCGGGACGCAAGAATTCGTTTCTAAATACCGCTGCGTATCAGACAGATACGATCTTAGGATTCCACGAGGGCACGCCAGACGCTTGCAGGATCAGCGAAAAGCCATTACCTTTGCAGCCGAATTCAAATCACTGACTCGTCTGCATCTCCCTCGGCACGGCCGATACCTGCGCAGCAGTGATATATTAGTTCTTGATGTATTCGCCCGGCGTGATTTACAATCTGTTTGTTTTCAGCCATAGTGCCAGCAGTGGATCGGCGATAGAGTAACGGCCTTCGTGGCGTGTGAGGAGATCGTATTCGAGAAGCCTTTTCGATGCTGCCTGTACGGCGCTGGGCGACTTCAGCCTGTGGCGCTTGATGAAGGTTGAGGCGGTGATGCTCTTCACGGGTTCCTGCTCTTCACTTACGGCATAGAGCAGTTCTTTTTGTGCTTCGGTGACGAAAGCCATCTGCTCGCGCAACCTCGGCTCGCATTCCAGCACATAGTCGGCCACGAGACGTTCCACCGTGGCTCTGTCGCAGGTGTCGCCCGTAGCTGTCATGCTAAAAGCATCTTTCATGATGCGCTGTAGATAGAGCGTCACACCCATGAAGGTGTCGTACACATGGCTGACGGCATCCTCGGCAATTGTCTTCCCGGCATTGCGGAAATTGCGCATGGCGAAATTACAGTAGATGTCGAAGGGGATGGGTGTCAGTTGTATGCTCCGCGCACTCATGTAGAAAGGTCGTTTCTCGGAGAAAAACATTTCCTCCATAAGACGGCGCTGTGATCCAGAAAAAACGAAATTGGCGTTGCTGAGGTTTTGTATATGGGTGCGCAGAAGGGCCTCGACGTTCTTCTCAGCATATTTTGTCACCTGTTGAAATTCGTCAATCACGATGATGCACCGCTTTCCAGCTTGTTCGATGTATTGGAATATCTCTCTAAGTGTGTACTCTGGCATCGAGATGTCGCCCAGTCTGATGTCGAACGTGGGGGTGTTCTGCACCGGGTCGTAGCCGAAGCTGGCACTGAGCGAGCGCAGAGTGGAAGTGAAAAGCTTCATCAGGCGTGTGTTGCGCTTAGCCACGGCATCGAATACCGCGCCCCCGAAGACCTGGATAAACTCCTGGAACGACGTAGTGTGGAGTATGTCGATGCTGATGAGCAGACTGTTGCTGGCCACCGTCTGCCTCTCAAAGCAGTGCTCCACCAATTTGGTCTTGCCCATGCGACGTTGTGACATTAGTACCACGTTTTCCTCATTGTTCAGAAACTTTGCCAAGTCGGCAGTTTCAGACTCGCGGTCGCAAAAAAGGGCAGGGGGAATCTTACCTGTGACGATGAAGGGATTTGGAATCTTTGCCATGATAGTTCACTTTTGTGATATGATGGCGCAAAGGTACAAAATTATTTCCAAAGAGGACATATTTTATTCAAAAAAAATAATTCTTTTAGAATAAAAACGCCTTGAAATTCCTTTCATGCTACTCCGGGCAGCGAAATTCTTGGCCTTTTTTTGTCCTAAGGAATATGGGATTTGGGGAATTATTCCTTGTCATTGTTGGAAAATAATTCTTTCTCATTCTTTCTCATTGTTTTCCCTAAAAGAATGTAATTATGAACAAATTATGGTTATTACGCTAATTCGTTTCCAATAGAATTGTGCTAAAAAGCCGTGATTTTTGACAGACAGCGAAATTCGCGGCTTTTTCTTTGGCCGTTATGAAAAAAGTTCGTATTTTTGCGGCGGCGTTGGTGTAAACCAGCTCCTCTCGAGCACGTTTAAGGTGTGAGGCAATTATGGTCAGGGAAAAGAATTTGACTCTTATTAATAACAACTACAAAAAAAGTATGAAAAAACAACTACTAATGAAAACGTTCCTCGTGGCGGTCAGTATGCTCGTGGGGACGAGTGTGGCGTGGGCGGATGCTACAACAGTTTATGAACGCGGCTATGTTACGAATTGGAGTTCATCTGACATTGGATCTGGTAATTGGGGAGGAAATGCCTATTATCAAGAAGGAGAAGGCATAAAGTTGAGCGGTAATGGAGGTAGAAGTACTTCCAAAACGTTTTCATTTACAGAATACTCTCTGCTTACTATTGATTTTGTATTTAATACAGGCAATAATACTGGTGATGCCAGCAATTATACCACTTATGGCATTGGTGATGATATTCAGATTTGGTTTAACCAGCAAAATCAGCTGGGTAAGGTTATTATTAACGGAAACGAGAATACCATCAGTAATGCATGTGGTAAGAGTAACGGTAATCGTAACAATGATCTATGGACAGTTCACATGGAGATAGACACTTCCAAAGATCAATTGACTGCAATGACCCTATCTGGTAGAGATGGTACAAACAAGGCGTCTTTTACTCTTTCCGAAGCAGTTAATCTTTTTCATGACGTAACAACGAGTATCACTGCATCTATTAATATTAATCGTGCTAAGGGAGATTTGAATACTTATCTTTCAAGTATGAAAATACAACAAGAAGCACAAGCAGTTACAAATGCAGGTTATACAATTAATTACCAACTTAATAGTACGACTGTAAAATCTGTTGCTGGAACAAGTGCCGTTGGCGCAACAATTACTGCACTTACTGCAGTTGACGGCGAGGAAACGTATGAAGGTAAGCATTATCTAATTACTGCTGCTGAGGCTCCTTCAATGAAGCTGGTTGCAAATGCTGCAAATAACGTCCTAAATGTTCCCGTACGTGCTCCCTATACCGCTACACTAAAAATTACAAGAAACGTCGGTGGTGTTGCACAGGAGCCTATCGAGACAAAATTGACGGAAACTGACGCAAAAATTTGCGCATGGACTTATACCTATCCGATGTATGTACAGAAAGACGGAGTGTACTATGTGGCTGACAATGTTGCTACATTTGGCGAAAGCGGGACCTTTACCGACGGACAGGTTTTCAACAAGACTATTGCTTACACCAATCCTGATTATAGCGTAGTGTACTTTGGTGAACCTAATGAGAGCGCAGGAACCAATACTGCCTATTCTAATGGTAGTACAGGCTATATTACTGGTGGTGTCAAATATGACAATAATTCCGTTATTCGTTTAGGAACATTGCCTGCAGGCGATTATCGTTTGATTTCTAATGTGACGGCTAATGCCCAGCGTAACGTAGTGGTTGGTGACTGCTCCGATACATCAGTATTCCCCACCGCATTGGTGACAATTACAGCCGCTGGTGTAAAGGACGAAACTTTCACAATAGCAGCAGCAACGCCTATCAGCATTTCAGGTAAAGACCAGGGTAGTGGTAAGTTCAATCAATCGGCTGATATTGATTATATTTTGGTCAAGGCTTCTACTCAGAAGGCTGCTATTCCCACCTCTGGCTATGGCACCATTGCTTCGGCTTACGCTCTCGACTGCGCTAACCTGCCTGCTGGCTTGAAGGCGTATCAGGTGACGGAACTGACAAAAGAGACTGTTACGCTGGAGGAAGTGACAGAGGCAGTGGCTGCTGGTACTGGCTTGATTCTGAAGGGTACGGCTAGCGAGACTTACGCCATTCCTGTGGCTGCCACAGGCGCTGACATCAGCGCAACGAACAAGCTACAGGCAGCCGTAACAGCTACTGCTGTCGAAGCAAATGAGACTTACATCCTGCAGGGTGGCCAGTTCCATAAGGTGACTGCCGCCAGCACCATTCCCGCCGGAAAGGCTTATCTGCGCTATGCTGACCTTTCAATGGCTCGCGAGCTGACGCTCACGTTCGGCGACGCTACAGGCATTGGCGCTACGCTAAAGAATAAAGAAATAGAGAACAAAGAAGTTTACAACCTGAAAGGGCAGCGCGTAGCTCAGCCCACGAAGGGTCTGTACATTCAAAATGGTAAGAAGGTAATCGTTAAGTAAAAGAAGGAGGACAAAAATATGAAAAAGAAAATATATATGATTCCTGTAACTGAAGTTGTTGAGGTAGCCATTCAGCAGCAGATGTTGGCCGGTTCAACGCTGGGTTATGGTGACGATGTTACTGATGCTTCAGGTGCTGAGAGCCGTGAAGACGAAGATCTCTGGGAGGAGTAATCTTGTTCATTCATAATAAAAGGGCGGGCGGGGAGACCGTGAGGGCTGCACCGCCGTCGTAGTTTTAAGTTAGTATTAAATGTGAATTGGGTGGCGACGAGTCGTGATGCTCGTCGCCACTTTTTGTGTGTAACATACTAATAGGCGAACAGGCTTTCAAGTGTAACGACACGCTGGAAGATGCCGCTATGCAGGCCATATTTCAGACCGTAGGTGGTGACAAGTGTCATCTGGACGTTGTGGCGACTGCTGACGTGTTCTGTCATCCAGTTGATACGCCTTCTGAGCGTTTCCTCATACGGAATGTTGACTTTGGTATCTGGCTGCAAAATATCAAAAAAAGCATGAATCAGCCAAATGTTTTGTCGCTTTATTTGTCCACGAAACGGTGTTTTGGGTGTTTCGTGGACGAATAAGCGGTGTCTATTTGTCCACGAAACGGTATTTTAGGTGTTTCGTGGACGAATAAGCGGCACCTTACCACACCCCCACGCTGTCGCGGTCGGTGACGTAGGGGACGTATGGTGATGGTCTGGTTGCCGGTATCGGGCGTCGTGAAGCGCACCTTGGCGTGTCGTCCGTCGGCGTCGGTATAGCCTACGGCAAAATGTCAGTCCATCAGGCGGTCGAGACGGTCGCGCCAGAGGTACTTGCGCGTCTCGTGGACGAGGATGCCGCTGAGGAAGAGGAGCGACAGCAGGTTGGGGATGGCCATCAGCGCGTTCATGCAGTCGGCCAGGTTCCAGACGACGGTGAGGTTCATGATGCTGCCCACGAAGAGGGCGGCGATGTAGAGCAGGCGGTAGACGATGACCCAGCGACGGCCGCGTAGGTACTCGACGGCTCGTTCGCCATAGTAGCACCAGCCGAGGATGGTGGAGAAGGCGAAGGTGAGCAGGCCGAAGGTGAGCAGAGGTGTGCCCACGACGGGAATCTTCGAGAAGGCGGCCTTGGTCAGGGTGGCACCGTTGTCGAACGTGATGTCGGGGTAGGCCAGTACGCTGCTGACGATGACCAGACCGGTGAGGGCGCAGATGACGACGGTGTCCCAGAACGTGCCGCTCGAAGATACCAAAGCCTGGCGCACGGGGTTGCGCGTCTGGGCGGCAGCGGCCACGATGGGTGCCGAGCCCATGCCCGACTCGTTGGAGAAGAGTCCGCGGGCAATGCCGTAGCGGGCGGCCATCATCACCGTGGTGCCGATGAAACCGCCGCCGGCAGCCTGTGGCGAGAAGGCGGAGGTGACGATGAGCTGTACGGCGGGCCACAGGAAAGCGGCATTGACGCAGAGGATGTAGATGCAGCCCAAGACGTAGAGCAGAGCCATGAACGGCACTAACAGTCCGCAGACGCGGGCGATGCTCTTGACACCGCCGATGACGACGGCACCCGTCAGCAGGCAGACGACGGCTCCCGTCAGTGCGGGGGCTATCTGGTAAGTCTCGTGGGCGACAGTGGCTATGGCGTTGGCCTGTACGGTGTTGCCGATGCCGAAGGAGGCCAAGGCCGTGAACGCGGCGAAGAGAACGGCGAGCCATTTCCAGCCGAGGCCGCGCTCCAGGGCGTACATCGGACCGCCGAGCATCCGTCCGTTGGCCGTCTTTTCGCGATACTTGATAGCCAATAGTCCCTCGGCGTATTTCGTCGAGATGCCGAAGACGCCCGTCAGCCAGCACCACAGGACAGCCCCCGGACCGCCAAGGGCAATGGCCGTAGCCACGCCGATGATGTTGCCCGTGCCGATGGTGGCGGCTAAGGCTGTGGCTAACGAGCCGAACTGCGACACGTCGCCCGAGGCGTCAGGGTCGCGTTTTACCGACAGACGGATGGCGGTGAAGATCTTACGCTGGGGGAAACGTAGGATAATAGTAAGGTACACGTGCGTACCTAATAATAATATAATCATGGGCCAGCCCCAGAGCCAGCCGCTCACTTCAGTCAGTATCGAGTTTAGTTGTTCCATGTGATTGTGATGTTGTTATATCCCATCGACTTGAGGAGTTGGCGCAGTTGGGTGTCGGCGTTCTGACGGGCTGTCGCCAGATTCTCGCGCGTCAGACTGTGTTTCAGCATCTGGCGACGAGCCTTGCGGTAGAGGGCTTCGCGGGCGGCAGGCTTCCAGCTTCCCGACTCAAAGAAGGCCTTGGTACGGGCTTCATCGATGAAGTTGCTGTCGAGCAGCGTCACACGGGGCAGGGTGGCCACGACGGTGTCGCCCCGTGCCTCAAGCTGTGCGCGGCTCATGTCAACGCCTAAGCGCAGCGTGCCGTAGTAGATGCGTGCCAGGTGGTCGTCGCTGAACAGCCCTTTGCGTACGGTGTCGACCAGCTCCTCGGTGGTGATGCTGAGAAACTCCCACTGGCCGATGGCACGGATGCTCTCTATCTGCTGGGGGGTGACGTCGATGCCGTCATCAACCTCCAAGGCGATATGGTTGTCCTTCTCGGCAAAGAGCAACCACCACAGCACAAGGATGACGACCACGAGCAACAGTGCCCGTACCACCCACTTCAGTATGTTAATGCCATTCTTCATTCTTCACTTTTTCTTTCTTCACTTTTCACTCTTCACCGGCGAAGCGCCCTCACCCTTCACTTCCAGATACCTCCGTATGTCGTAAGGCTTGAAATCCTTGCGGTAGGCAATGGTGATGTCGGTATCGCGGAACCCCAGCTGACTAAGCAACGGCACAAGCACGCGGGCGGCGTCGGCACGTGCCCTGTCGGTGATGCCTAAGCTGGGGATGCTCTGGATGATAGCTTCGCGCCCCTGTTGCTCGTAGCGGCTCAGCTCGGCGTCGCTGAAACCGGCGCGCACCAGTCCCACGTAGGAGCGTATCTCGTGCTGGTTCACCTTCGAGCTGGTCAGCACCACCTTCGGGTCGGGCAGCACGATGGTAATCTTCTGGCCGTCGCGCTCGATGTTGGCTGCCGAGAAACCGCTGAAGTCGATGTATGCCTTCAGCGTGGCGTCCATGGGGATGGCCACCTTGCGGTCGCCTAACGGCAGCTTGACGTTGATGTTCTGCTTGAACAGACTGCCGCGGAGGTTCACCACGTCGTCGTGTGTCACAATCTTATGAACCTTGTATTCGGTGGTGTAGAGCCGCGAGCACTGCTGTATCTGCATGACGAGCAAAGGCACGGTGTCTACTGACGTGTAGACGGTGGCCGGTTCAGACTCTTCCTGTCCGGAACAAGAACAGCCCGACAATATAGCGGCGGCTGTAAATGTGGCAATTATGACGATAGTACGCATCATCTGTACTTAAAAATCTTTAATGCGACGTCAAAGGTACGAAAAAAAAGCGATTTGGCCGAATATTCAAAAAAAAAATTTCATTTGATTAAACTTTTTCCTTAATTTTGCATCAGATTAATAGTTTTAGCAAGCAAGGCATCCCGGGGCCAAGCTGCGACTGACAGACTAAACAAACTGAAAGTAATAACTATTAAAATCTGAGAAAAATGAGAAAAGTGATTTTGGCTATCGTAGCCGTAATGACAATGACCGCCGCACAGGCTCAGGATGGCAACCGACAAAGAGGCGAGCGCCGCCAGTTTGACAGAACCGAAATGGTAAAACAGCGCACTGACAATGTAGCCAAGAAATACGGACTGACCCAGGAGCAGACAGACAAGCTACTTGAATTAAATACAAAATATGCCGACAAGATGGGTGGCCGTATGGGCGGACAGAGAGGCAGACGCCCGGGAGCAAGACCTGGTGGCTTTGGTGGAGGTCAGAACGGTGGACAGCGTCCTGAACTGACTGAGGAACAGAAGCAGCAGATGGAGGCAGCGCGCAAGGAGCGCGAGGAGGCAATGAAGCAGTATGACGAAGAGCTGCAGAAGATCATGACTCCCGAGCAGTATGAAGCATATAAAGCCGACGAGGCCAAGCGCCGTCAGGAAGGTGGCCGTCGCGGTGGTCCCCGTAGAAATTAGAGTTAATAATTGAATATTCGTATCATAGTGATTTAGGTTAACATAGTGTTTTTGAAAGGCAAGCGTGCCTCCTTTGATGAGTATTAATCCAGGTAAAAGATAAGGATAGCAAATGCCCGCAATGAATAGTTGCGGGCATTTTTTGTGGCGATTATTCGCTTTTCTCGTAAATTATTGTTACCTTTGCGGCTGTTTTAACAGAATAACTATGAATAAGAGACTGACACTGGCACTGTTGGCAGCCCTGACGCTGTTGGCAGCCTGCAAAGAGAAAAAACAGACACAGGATATTATTGCACCTAAGGTTGAGGCACCGAAGCCATCGGGTCCTATACGTATGCAGCCTTATGACACCACCAGCGATGTGCAGTGGTTGGGCAAAGCCTACAAGGTGCAGGTCGTCCGAACGGCCAACGACAGTCTGCCGATGGTGAAGGACGAGACGGGACAGACCTTTGTCGACAACCGCATCGCGGTGATCGTACGCCGGGCTGACGGTTCGGTGGCCATCAGCAAGACGTTCACAAAGGCCTATTTCGAACGTCATATCGACACCCACTACCGCGAGATGGGCATTCTTGAAGGACTGGTGTTCGACAAGGTTGATGGCAACTTCCTGCAGTTTGCCGCCAGTGTCTGCCTGCCGCAGACGGATGAGTATATTCCTTTGGAAGTAAAGATCGACAACTTCGGCAACGTCAGCGTGGAACGCGACTCAGAGCTTGACACTAACGGCACTGGTGAACATGACGCCGATAATGATGATGTTTAATCAATAGGTTACTCGATTAAACGATTAAACGGTTAAACGGTTAACCGATTAACCGATGAATCGTTTAATTGTGTGACAACTGCTATGGAATATGTATCGAAGATACTTAATCTGGGATCTTATTGTCGGCTATATGTCGGGTAAAAGTGATTATTATATATATGCAGACCCTTCTGATGGGAAATATCGAGTTTTGTGTTATTGGGATATTCCCCAAAACTCAAGTGCATATGCAATTAAAGGGAAGAAATAAGATGTGTTATAGAAAGTTTTTCAAACAGGTTATATGTGTTTTGGCGCTATTTTTTTGCTCCTGTGCTCATAACAGTAAATATGCCGGTAATTCAGTAATACAGTCTGTAGATTCAACTTATCATATTGGTATGTTGAAAGGAACTATATGGGAAGCTGTGGATTTGACTGGAAGGGAGAAAAGGACGGAGATATATAAAGATAGTATGATGACGGCAATCTGTCAATCCCCAAGAATTAGTCATACAGACACGACGAATTATTATTATTATCTATCTGATGTAATCCCTTCAACGTTCGATTTCTCAAGAGTTGGTAAGGATACTTATGGACGCTATCTTGTCCTTTGTCATCATGGCTATACTTCGTCAAGACAAATAATATGGCTTAGCCTTTCGGAATTGTATCTTAAACGTACTGGCAGTGATGATACTATTAGATTTAAAAGAAGAACGTATTAGGCGTACTAAAGGTTTTAGAACATTTTGACCAAGCGTCGCGCAGGTCGGTCATCTTGGCAAAGAGCAGGTCGGCACCCTTGGAGGTCAGGGCCTCGTCGGGCAGTGGACCGGTGTTGACGGCGATGGTGAAAGCCTGTGCTGCCACGCCGGCAGCAACACCTAAGGGTGCGTTCTCGACAACCACCGTCTGCCAGGGTTCAACGCCCGCTTTCTTCATTCCCATCAGATAGGGATCAGGATTAGGCTTGCCGCGACGGACGTCGTAGGCAGTCACGATGTGCTCTTCGTCGACGAAGCCACGGAAGTCGCTCGTCAGCCGGTTGATGAGCGGCCGCTGGCCGCTGCCGGTGACGACGCCTATCTGTAGTCCTTGCCGGTGGATATGCTCCATCAGTCCGGTGATGCCAGGCATCAGCGGAGCCACACCCATCTCGTGAAACAACCGTGTTTTCTCGTCGTACATCTCCTGTGCCCGTTCCAACGTGATTTCCTCGCCCCGTTGCAAGAGCACCATCTGGCGGATGGTGTCGATACCGCGTGCCCCCTCGGTGGCATAGGCGTCGGCTTCGGTCATGTGTATGCCGAACGACGCCATCGACCGTTGCCAGGCTATGGCATGACGAGACATAGAGTCGTAGAGTACGCCGTCCATGTCAAAGAGCACGGCTTTGGGCTCAAACTGCTCAAAGCCGTGCTTCTTTAAGTAATGGGCTATAGGACTCATAGGTCTCATAGGACTCATAGGTCTCATAGGACTCATAGGTCTTATAGGACTCATAGGTCTGGCTTAAGCCTCTTTGGCCAGCCGCTCTTGAATAGCCTTCGAGTCTGCCTCGTAGCCGGGCTTGTTGAGCAGGGCGAACATATTCTTCTTATAAGCCTCGACGCCGGGCTGGTTGAACGGGTTCACACCGAGCACGTTGCCGCTGATGCCGCAGGCAATCTCGAAGAAGTAGATGAGCTGGCCGATGTAGTAGGCGTTCAGTTCGGGGACGCTGATGCGGATATTGGGCACGCCACCGTCGACATGAGCCAGACGGGTACCCAGTTCAGCCATCTTGTTCACCTCGTCGACGCGCTTGCCGGCCAGGAAGTTCAGACCGTCAAGGTTCTCCTCGTCGCTGGGGAACAGCAGCTTGCTGTTGGGCTGCTCAATGGAGATGACCGTCTCGAAGATGGTGCGCTCGCCGTCCTGAATCCACTGACCCATCGAGTGCAGGTCGGTGGTGAAGTCGACGCTGGCGGGGAAGATACCCTTCTTGTCTTTACCTTCAGACTCGCCGTAGAGCTGCTTCCACCACTCGCTGACGAAGTGGAGCTTCGGCTGGTAGTTCACCATAATCTCAATCTTCTTGCCTGCCTGATACAGACCGTTGCGGACGGCGGCGTACTGGGCGGCGAGGTTCTCCTCGAAGGGCACGTCCTTGCCGCAGGCCTTCTCCATATCCTGAGCACCCTGCACCAGTGCCTTGATGTCGAAGCCGGCACAGGCGATGGGCAGCAGACCTACCGGTGTGAGCACCGAGAAGCGGCCGCCGACGTTGTCGGGGATGATGAACGACTTGTAGCCCTCCTTGTCGGCACAGGTGCGGGCAGCGCCACGCTTGGCGTCGGTGACGGCTACGATGACGTCCTTTGCCACGTCCTTGCCCATCTGAGCCTCGCACTGCTTCTTCAGCAGACGGAAGGTGAGGGCGGTCTCCGTTGTCGTGCCCGACTTGGAGATATTGATGACACCGAACTTCTTGTCCTTCAGGTACTCGGTCATCTCAAAGAGATAGTCCTCGCCGATGTTATTGCCGGCGAACAGGATGGTGGGGTTCTTCTTGTCCTGGATAAGCCAGGCGAAGGTGTTGCCTAATGCTTCGATGACGGCGCGGGCACCGAGATAGCTGCCGCCGATGCCGGCTACTACCACTACCTCGCACTTCGAGCGCAGTGTGTCAGCCACGGCCTGCACCTCGTCGAGGAACTGCGGGGTGATGCTTGAGGGCAGATGGAGCCAACCCAAGAAATCGTTACCAGGGCATGTACCCTCTTCCAAAGCCTGCTGAGCGGCCTTTACCTGTGGCTCAAAAGCCTTCACGGCACCTGCTTCGAGGAAACAAGCGGCCTTCGTGATGTCAAGACTAATGTTCTTCATTGTCGTTGTTTTTCGTTATTGATAGGAATCAGTTTGATTTTGGTTTGCAAATTTACGAAATAAAGTCGAAACCACAAAGGATTTCGACTTTATTTTTGCATTGAATGTGATGAAGCCGTCAGTTGATGGCGTTTGAGGCCACGAGTCCCTTTTCCATCAGAATAGGTAGCACGTTGGAAGCCGACTGGCGTTGCTTCTTGCTGCTGATGGCGTTGTATTTTGCCAGTATAGCCGTATCGTCGGTCAGTAACTGCTCCATGAACTTGTCATTGATTCGGGTGACGGGGGTCCTGCCTTTGGAGTCGGTATCGCTGTCAATGAGGTAGCACACGTAGCTGTTCAGGTGGTCTCTGCAAATCCAGAGTGCTGTAGAACCGGCATTCAGTCCGAGTCTCACGGGCGTGCTGACAAAGAAACTGGCAACGTCGGCACCGAATCCCAGCAGGAAAGCAGCGTCATTGATTTTATAGGTCATCACGCACAGCTTGTTCTTGTCGTAGCGCACCGCCTGAGTGTAGCCGCTGATGTCGAGAGGGATGTCATTGTTGCGCAGGTTGCGGCAGTTGACATAGAGGTGGCCACCGTAGTCGACGGCGAAGACATCCTTCTTGAGAATCTTGTCGGCTTCCTTGTCGCCTGTCTTGAACTTCACCTCGTTGTCCGCAAATTTCATCTGGACGGCCTGTTGGCTACGGCCCTCGGTCAGCGAGTCAACCGGTGTCCATTTGTCGGCAACGAAGTCGGCGTAGGTCATGCAATACTTTGCAACTTGTGCCTGAGCCATGAGTGACAGGCAGCAGAATAACACTGAAACAAAAACATTCTTTTTCATATTCTATTTTTTATTTAATTTACACTCTTGTTTGTCGTTTGACGGTGCAAAGGTATTGCGATTTCCGTGACGCCACAACTTTTCTGTCTGAAACCTTTGAAAGAGGTTCGGACAAAGAATCCAAAAAGAGACAAAAAAGGAAAAGAGCTACAAAAACTGTCCGAAAAAGGCAGAAATCAGCGGAAAGAGTCGGTGAGGAGCTTGATTTCTATCTGTGGGCTGATACGCTCGTACAATATATTATATACGGCATCGAGGATAGGCATGTTGACGTGCCAGTGGCGGTTGATCTCCTTCATGCACTTCGTGCCGAAGAATCCCTCGGCAATCATCTCCATCTCTATCTGTGCCGACTTCACGGAGTAGCCCTTGCCAATCATCGTGCCGAAGGTGCGGTTGCGCGAGAAGTTGGAGTAGCCTGTCACCAACAGGTCGCCGAGATAGACGGAGTCGTAGGGATTACGGTCGATGGGGTGGACGGCGGTCAGGAAACGTGCCATCTCCTGTACGGCATTGGACATGAGGACGGCCTGGAAGTTGTCGCCATATTTCAGGCCGGAGCAGATGCCGGCGGCAATAGCATAGACGTTTTTCAGTACCGAGGAGTACTCGATGCCGATGACGTCGTCGCTGGTCTTGGTCTTGATGAAGTCGCTGTTGAGCACGTCGGCAAACGCCTGTGCCTTCTCAATGTCGGAACAGCCGACGGTGAGGTAGCTGAGACGTTCGAGGGCCACCTCCTCGGCGTGCGACGGTCCGCCGAGACAGGCCAGGTTCTCGTGGGGAACGTCGAACACATGGTGGAAATACTCCGAGCAGATGAGGTTCTCGTCGGGCACGATACCCTTGATGGCCGTGACGATGAACTTGTCCTTGATGCGTGTCTTGAGCTTCTTCAGGTGGTTCTTCAGGTAGGGCGACGGGGTGACGAAGACCAGCGTGTCGTACTGCTGGGCAATGCGGTTGATGTCGCTCTCGAACTGTATCTCTGAGGTGTCGAAGTGTACGCTGGTCAGGTAGCGGGGGTTGTGGCCCATGCGGCGGAACTCGTCTATCTGGTCGTCGCGGCGCATATACCAACCGATGTGGTGCGTGTGCTGCACCACAATCTTGGCAATGGCCGTTGCCCACGACCCTCCGCCAATGATGGCTATACGACCGCAAAGCCCACCCAAGCCCTCCCGAAGGGAGGGGTGTAGATTACTTGAACTATAATTGATGTTATCGTTCATGTTCTTTTGTTTTGGTATCTGAACATCCCTCCCTTCGGGAGAGCTTGGGTGGGCCTATTTATGCTTTCTCAATCCACTGCTGTACCTCGTCGACTGAGGGCTTCTGCAAGTCGAGCTTGAACTTCTTGACAATCTCGCCAATCTTCTGCTGCAGTCCCTGCGGCTTCTCGTCGCGGATATTCTGGATGAGGTTGAAGCCGGCCTTGCGCAGCACGTAGACCCAATCCTCGGCGACGCCGATGGCGGCCCACTCTTGGATGCTGCTCTGCGGCGCCTTCTTCTCGGGCTTCATCTGCGGGAAGAACAGTACCTCCTGAATAAAGGTCTTGCCCGTCATCAGCATGACGAGACGGTCGATACCGATACCGATACCAGAGGTCGGCGGCATACCATACTGCAAAGCACGGAGGAAGTCCTGGTCGATGATCATGGCCTCGTCGTCGCCCTTGTCGGCCAGTCGCATCTGCTCCTTGAAGCGCTCCTCCTGGTCTATGGGGTCGTTCAGCTCAGAGTAGGCATTGGCCAGCTCCTTGCCGTTGACCATCAGCTCGAAACGCTCAGTGAGTCCGGGCTTCGAACGGTGCATCTTCGTCAGCGGCGACATCTCCACGGGATAGTCGGTGATGAAGGTAGGCTGGATGAACGTGCCCTCGCAGAACTCGCCGAAGAGCTCGTCAATCAGCTTGCCCTTGCCCATTGTCTCGTCAACCTCCATGCCTTTGCTCAGGCAGAACTGGCGAATCTCCTCCTCCGTCTTGCCGTCGCAGTCGAAACCCGTCTTCTCCTTGATGGCGTCAAGGATAGGCAGACGGCGGTAGGGCGCCTTGAACGATACTATCTGACCGTCAATCTCGCGCTCCGCCGTGCCGTTGACGGCGATGCAGATGGTTTCTAAGAGCTTCTCGGTGAACGACATCATCCAGTTGTAGTCCTTATACTGTACATAGAGCTCCATACAGGTGAACTCCGGGTTGTGGTTGCGGTCCATACCCTCGTTACGGAAGTTCTTGCCAATCTCGTAGACACCCTCGAAGCCGCCCACGATGAGGCGCTTCAGATAGAGTTCGGTGGCTATGCGCATATACATATCCTGGTCGAGGGCGTTGAAGTGCGTCATGAACGGACGCGCAGAGGCACCGCCGGCAATCATCTGCAGGGTAGGTGTCTCCACCTCGGTATAGCCGGCCTCGTCCAACACTTTTCTTAATGTACGGATAACGGTGGCACGCTTGAGGAACGTGTCCTTCACGCCGTCGTTCACCACGAGGTCGACATAGCGCTGGCGGTAGCGCAGCTCCGGGTCGTCGAACTTGTCGTAGGCCACGCCGTCCTTGTACTTCACGATGGGCAGGGGCTTCAGCGACTTCGACAGCAGTGTCAGCTCATGGGCGTGGACGCTGATCTCGCCTGTCTGTGTACGGAACACCGTACCGCGGATGCCGATAAAGTCGCCGATGTCAAGAAGTTTCTTAAAGACGACGTTGTACAAATCCTTGTTCTCGTCAGGGCAGATGTCGTCGCGGGTGACATAGACTTGGATACGTCCCTTCGAGTCCTGCAACTCGACGAACGAGGCCTTGCCCATCACGCGGCGGCTCATCATTCGTCCGGCAATACTGACCTCACGGGCGGGAGCCTCGTCACTGAAGTCGGCGAGGATATCTGTTGAGAAAGCGTTTGTCGTGTACTCTGCTGCGGGGTACGGGTCGATGCCTAACCGTCGCAGTTCTTCAAGCGACTGGCGTCGCAGAATTTCTTGTTCGCTAAGTTCTAAAATGTTCATTTTTCTGTCTGAAAGTATCAATTGATGGTGCAAAATTACTAAATTTTTCTGAATAAGCACACGTAAATTGAAAAAAAAGTGTGAAACGTTTGGTTCGTTTAAAAAAAATGTCTATATTTGCTGCAAACTTTTTGGGATGTAAACATGGAAACGGTCAATATAAAGTCAAGAGTCGTTGGCATCGACATGGGTGTCAACCAGTCAAAACTGGCTATTGTCGATGTCAGGGGCAATATTATTGCGCGCGATTTTCTGGAAACAACAGACTATCATGAACCGAGCGCGTATGTGGCTGCTCTCAGCGAGAAGATTATCATGATGGCTGAGGCGAACGGTGGCTATGAGACTATCCGCTCGGTGGGAATCAGCTCGCCGAGTGCCAACTTCGTGACGGGATGTATTGAGCATGCAGCCAACCTTCAGTGGAAGGGCATAGTCCCTTTGGCTGCCATGCTTCGCGACCGCTTGGGACTGGCAGTGGCCTTGGCCAACGATGTCCACGGTACGGCTTTGGGTGAACGCACCTTCGGCGGTGCTCATGGTATGCGTAACTTCATTGTCATCTCGTTGGGACACGGCGGCATTGGTAGTTGTCTGTTTACTAACGGCAAACCTCATTTAGGAACCCGTGGTTTTGCCGGAGAGTTTGGCCATGCGTGTGTGGTGCCTGGAGGCCGTCTCTGCAGCTGTGGCCGTCGGGGCTGTCTTGAGGAGTATGCTTCGGCCCGTGGTATGAAGAAAACGGCCGAGGAGTTGCTTGCATCGTCACAGGAACCCTCGCTGATGCGTGGTGGCGACTTGTCGCCGAAGGCCATCGCCAGTTATTGTGAACAGGGTGACGCCCTGGCTCTGAAGGTGTTCCATGAGGCAGGCGACAAGCTTGGTATGGCGTTGGCCAACTATGCCTCCATCGTCGACCCTGAGGCCATCATCCTGACAGGCGAGCTCACCTCTTTGGGACATTGGCTGACAGACCCTCTTGAAGAGTCGTTTGAGTCGCACGTGTTCCATAATATTGAGGGCAAGGTGAAGATTATGGTGTCGATGCTCGATGATGACGAGCGCGACGTCCTCGGTGCCAGTGCTTTGGCATGGGAAGTGAAAGAGTATTCATTGTTTAAATAAAAAAACTGTTGCAATGGAAAGTACAATCAAGTCACGAGTCGTAGGTGTGGATATCAGTATTGAACGCACGACCTACGCTATTGTTGATATCCGCGGTAATATGATTGCTGAGGATTACTTTAGCACGATGGACTATGCGGATGCCAATGCGTTTGTTTCTGCGCTTTGCGAGAAAATTGTCGAGATGGTGATGGCCAATGGCGGCTACGAAACGATTCGCTCCGTGGGTGTCAGCGCTCCGAGTGCTAACTTCGTGACGGGCTGCATTGAGAACCCGCCAAACCTGCCGTGGAAGGGCATCACCCCCCTTGCCGCCATGATGCGCGACCAGTTGGGATTGGCCGTCGGTATTGCCAATGACGCCCATGCTACTGCCTTGGGCGAGTTGGCCTTCGGCAGTGCTCACGGTATGAAGGACTTTATTGTACTGAACATCGGTGTCGGCTTAGGCAGTTGTTTCTTCTCTAACGGACATGAGCACCAGGGGGCTGAGGGATATGCCGGAGAGTTCGGCCATACCTGTATCGCACCGAATGGCCGCCCCTGCGGTTGTGGCCATAACGGCTGTTTGGAGTCTTACTGCGCAGCCCGTGGTGTTGTACAGACCGCTCAGGAGATCATGGCAGAGTCGGATGCTCCGTCGCTGATGCGCAGTCTTGAGCGCCTGACACCGCGTACCATAGCCGAATGTTGTGACCAGGGCGACGAACTGGCTATTGCGGTCTATCGCCGTACGGGCTATATCTTAGGTGCTGCTCTGGCCAACTACGCTTCCATTGTCAATCCTGAGGCGATAATCCTTGCCGGAGGCATCTCGCGTGCCGGCAAGTGGCTGGTTGATCCTGCCCGTGAATCCTTCGAGGAGCACGTTTTTAAAGCTATGAAGGGCAAGATACGTATCTTCGCCTCGACCCTCGACAACCGCACGCGCGATGTCTTGGGCGCCAGTGCCGTAGCCTGGGACGTGAAGGAGTATTCCTTGTTTAAGTGATGAATGAAGATTGAAGCATTGTGAACGTCGACAGCATCAACGAACTCGTCAAAGCAAAACCTAATCTGAGTACCGCCCTCGGGATGGAGTTTATCTCTACGCCCGAGGACGATACGTGTATGGCCCGTATGCGTGTTGACGAGCGCAACCGCCAGCCGTTCGGATTTCTCAGTGGCGGCGCCTCATTGGCGCTGGCCGAGAATGTGGCAGGTGTGGGGTCGTCGGCCTTGTGTCCTGGCTGTGCCTGTGTCGGCATCGAGGTCAGCGGCAGTCATGTGAAGGCTGTGGCCGAGGGCGACACCGTTACTGCCTATGCTCGCTTGCTGCACCGCGGCACCACGCTGCACGTCTGGAATGTCGATATCCGTGACACATCCGAAGAACTGATTTCCAGCGTCCGCGTCACGAACTATGTTATCAAGCCTAAAAAATAATGATGGCCTACGCGCTTTATCGTCTGCCTCATGCTGACCGCTATACCCGTGTGGAGGGTGTGGCGCAGGAGTTGAGTGTATGTGCCCAGTTGGATGATGCGTCGGGCTTTGTCGTTGCTCCGTTTGAGGTGACAGCGTCGCAGCCTATTGTCGTGATTCGCCCCGATGTGGTGGAGGAGTGTGGGCTTGAGGAGACTTATAGGTCTTATGAGTCCTATGGGTCTTATAGGACTTATGGGTCTTATAAGTCCTATGGGTCCTATGATTCCTATGCCATCGACTTTGCGAACTTTCATGCTCAGTTGTTGCAGGGCACTTTCCGCAAGATTGTCTTGGCCCGCTGCGCTGACGAACCTGTCGGCTCATCCATTGACCCGCAGGAGCTGTTCCTTCGTGCTTGTCAGCTGTATCCCCGTATGTTCATCGCATTGGTCTATACTCCCCAGAGCGGTCTCTGGCTGACGGCTACGCCCGAAATATTGCTTGAAGGAGAGGCTGGCAAGTGGCGCACCATCGCTCTGGCTGGCACGATGCAGCTGCATGACGACCAACTTAGCGGCGAAGGCGAGACCGTCACGTGGAGCACAAAGAATATTGAGGAACAGCGTATTGTGGCTACTTATATTGCCGAGTGTCTGGAACAGTTCACCAATGACTTTACCGAGGAAGGACCTCGTACCGTCCGTGCTGCCAACCTGGTCCATTTGCGTAGCGACTTCACTTTTACGCTGCCCGATGAGCACCATTTGGGAAGTCTGCTCGGACAACTGCATCCCACGCCGGCTGTCTGTGGACTGCCAAAGCGAGAGGCTTTCCGGTTTATTGTGCGTAATGAACATACGCCCCGCCGTTATTACAGCGGCTTTATGGGGCCGCTCAATATCCCTTCACCCTTCACCCATCACCCTTCACCTCGAAGCACCCACCTCTACGTCTCGTTGCGCTGTATGAATATCGAAACAGACTGCTACCATCTCTATGCCGGTGGCGGTCTGCTGAAAGATAGTCAGTTAGACTTGGAATGGGCTGAGACAGAGGCTAAACTCCAAACCATGCGACGCCTCATATCCTCATGTCGTCATAACGTCATATCGTCATAGCGAAAAAATGTTCTCCAATAAGCAAAACGTCAATATACTGACGGCCCTGTTCGTTCGGCACGGTGTCCGTCATGCCGTCGTCTGTCCGGGCAGCCGTAATGCCCCCATCGTCCACAATCTGAACGAGTGCCCTGACATCACGTGCTATCCCGTGACCGACGAACGCTCGGCCGGTTTCTATGCCATCGGCATGATGCAAGCCCTCCATGAGCCTGTCGTCGTCTGTGTCACCAGTGGCACGGCCTTGCTCAACCTGGCTCCTGCCGTGGCTGAGGCTTGGTATCAGCACCTGCCGCTCATCGTCGTCAGTGCCGACCGGCCGGAATCGTGGATAGACCAGCTTGACGGACAGACGCTGCCGCAGCCTGGTGCTCTCGGTCGGTTCGTCCGTCGTACCGTTTCGCTGCCCGAGGTTGACGAATGGTATTGCAACCGTCTTGTCAACGAGGCGTTGCTTGACGCGATGGCCGATGATGCTCGTCCTGTACATATCAATGTGCCCATCACCGAACCACTTTTTACTTTTGATGTGCCGCAGTTGCCTGAAGTCAGGACGATTATGCGAACCTCACCCGCTCGCGACTACGATTGCCTGCATCCTGCTTTTGTTGACGATCTGGTGGCTGCCCGTCGTCCGATGATTGTCTTCGGACAGACAAATCCCCACGATTTCGAGGGCAATGACGTCGACTTCCTTTTCAGCCACGTCATCGTCCTTCATGAGGCATTGTCGCCTTTTCCCCATGTCAGTCATTTTGATGAAGTGCTGGATTTAGAGATGCGAGATACGAGGTGCGAGGTGCGAGGTGCGAGAATCCTGCCGCCCGACTTCATCATCCATGTGGGCGATACCGTTGTCAGCAAGCGGTTGCGCCGTTTCCTGCGTCAGGCTATTGACGCCCAGACGTGGCGTATCAGTCTGTCGGGCGATGTCGAGGATACGTTCCAGAACTTGCGTGGCATCATTGTTGGCGACCCGGAGTCTGTTCTGCAGGCACTTTCTCATAAACTGTCGCATCGTCAGTTGCAAGGCACGGCTTATCGTCGCCAATGGCTTGCTGCCCTGACGGAGGCCTCCCACCGAGCTGCCGACTTCCAGCCCCCTTATTCACAGGCAGCTGCCGTCAAGTATTTCGAAGAGCACTTTACCGGGGGAGCCGTTCACTACGCCAACAGCACCGCCATACGTCTTGCCAACAGATACGCTAACCATCACGTCTGGTGCAACCGTGGCGTCAATGGCATCGAGGGTTCGCTGTCTACGGCAGCAGGCTTTTCTGTCGTGACAGCCGGGAAAGTCTTTTGTGTCATCGGCGACCTCAGTTTCTTCTACGATCAGAACGCCCTGTGGAACACGAATCTCAAGGGCAATCTCCGCATACTGCTGCTCAACAATGGCAAGGGTGGCATCTTCAATCAGTTGCCGGGCCTGGAACAGAGTCCTGCCCGCGACCGTCTCGTGGCTGCCGCCCACTCAGCCAGTGCTGAAGGTATCTGTAGCCAGAATAACGTTGTCTATCTGAAAGCGGAAAACATGGAACAGATGCAACAGGGCATCGACACCTTATTATATTTAGAGAGCGAAAACCCCGTATTGCTCGAGGTCTTCGTCCCCTGATAGTATTCTTTGTCTACTTCACTGCCTTTGGCGTCCAGTTCTTGAAGAATCGGAGCACTTTCTCTTGGTCGTAACCCTGTCCCTGCTCCAAGAAACTCGAATCCTGAATATGGATGACTCTGCCATCATCGTCAAGAACTACAAACACAGGGAAGCCGAAACGGGCGGGATTGTTCAGACGTTGCAGCATAGTCTTTGCCAGCGCTTCTTTCTCTGCAGTTCCTGATTTACGGGGATTGTAATTGACATGGATATAGACAAAGTTCTGATCAATGACATGGCTAATCGTCGTGTCATTTGTGATGAAGTCAGCAAAGCGCAAACACCAGGGACACCAGTTGCCTCCAACCTGACAGATGACAAACTTGTCTTCAGACTTGGCTTTCGCTACAGCCTGGTTTATCTGCTCGATGGGATTGATGTCCTCGTTATAGACTTTCTTGAGCGCAGTCTGAGCGTTTGCCGTCAAGGCAAAGAGAACTGCTACTATTGCCAGAATCAGATTTCTCTTCATATTACAGCTACGTTACTTCATTCTCAATTCTGCTGCAAAGATACAACATTTTCATATTTATTCTTAATTCTTGAGCGAAAAAGTACGCAAATCCATCATAATTCGTAACTTTGCAACATAATCTGAATAATGGCTTGGAAACTGAAATATCGCTGTAAGCAGTGTGGCTATGAGGCCGATGTGTACGAAGGTCGTGGACTCTTCCGTCAGGAGATTACGGCTATGTCGTGTTCTGACTGCAAGACCGTCCAGAACATCGTGGTGGGTGGCATCATTGCCGATGTGGCACCTTCCTACAGAAGCGAGGTAGGTCGTCTGTGTTTACAATGTGGCAGCGATAACATCAGGATATGGGATAAGCATACCTGCCCCCAATGCCAGGGCGAGATGCAACCGACTGGCGAGAAAGAGTTCTGGACGTAGTTAATGTTATACGAGCGGCCGTGACGTTTTCACGAGAGGCTTATATTTTTTCACGAGAGGCTTATATTTTTTTACGAGCGGCCCTTACGTTTTTCTGAGCAACCGTGACGTTTGCATATCTCGTACCTCGCACCTCGTACCTCGTATCTCGTATATAGACACCTCGTATCTCAAAACTGTCTCACTTTGTCTGTGATTCTCATTTTGTCATGTCTTTATATATATGGTTGTCTTAACGGGAAAAGACCCCACCCATGTCGCCCATCCCACCCGTAGCATAGGAGCGACATGGGCGACATGGGTGGGATGTTTTCCGCTTTCGCTATCATAATACGCGCGCGTGAATGCATCCGTCATTGGGGTGACGAGCTGAGTCCGCTCACGTTAAGAAGATGCTTCTGTCGCTTGTTATTACTACTTTCCGTGTGATGAAATTGAAATAGTGCCCCAATCTATCATATTTTATATGATTTTTGCAGTTTGAGGCATTGAAATTGAAGTAATTTGTGTAAATTTGCACCGTGTTTCGTAAGATTCACGTAAAACTTGTAATAACAAATTATGAAGAATCTGATTTTGAGTTTAGCATTTCTCGCAATGAGCGGATTTGCCTTTGGACAGAAAACGGTGACGATTAAAGGCGGCACCATCGTTCCGGTTGAGGCCGTCAAGAATGTACGCGCGACTGAGGTGCAAATCGGACAGAACGTGGATTTCAAAGTAGCACGCGATGTCATCGTCGATGGAGTCGTTGCCATCCCAGTGGGAACCATTGTAAAAGGTAACGTCTATGAGGCCAAGCGCTCAACCGCTTTCGGAACGAAAGGACGTTTGGGCATCAAATTGAGGTATTTGAATCTTCCATCGGGTGATGTCGTGAACTTCGCATCTTCGGATGTTTACATTCAGGGAAAGAACCGAACGGCATTGTCTGTCATTATATTCTGCTGCACTTGTTTGCCCTTCCCTTGCGGTTCAAAAGCGGAACTGATAACGGGCGTGGAATATGACGCGACCGTAGCGAACAATACAACCGTGACCATTGAGTAATATGCTATGGAAAATCATAGGGGTTCTTGATTCTTGCCGAAATATTTGGTTTTTATCAATTTTATGCTTACCTTTGCACCGTTGAATCCCATTAGTCCCTGACGCAAGTCAAACAATAATCAAAATAATCAAGGGGTCGGCCACCATCCATAAGCTCACGGGCCTGACCCTCCCCGAGCTGCGCCTGCACTGGCACATGCAGGTGGCGCGCGACCTGCTGCGCTACACCGAGCTGCCGCTCACGGAGGTGATGCAGCGCTGCGGCTACACCTCCATACCCACGTTCAGCCGCACCGTCCGCCGCTGGTGGGGCGTCTCGCCGCAGCACCTCCGCATCCTGGCCCGCAACAGCGGCGACATCGGCAAGTACGCACTCTGAGCCCGGCCGGCGTTTAGGCTTATGGCTAATAGGTATATTCTGTATACTCCACGTCTTTCTTCTTGACGTAATCGACGTGTGCATCTCGGAAATTGAAGCATAGCCGCTCAAACGACCAGAGTAGCGGCTGGCCCCAGAATCCCCGCGAGTCAGTATGGGGAACAAAGCCGTGAGTTTCCATTCCTGCTTCGAGCCACATCTTCATCCCACCAACTTCGACGAAGAAGCCAGTCGTGCGCTCGGCATACTGCTGGGGTAGCAGGAAACTGTTAGAACCTGTATCGAGAACGAGCGAACTCTTGTGACCATCAATTGTACAAGGCAGGCAGATGCAACGCTCGCCCCTGGCGCCTGGATTCATGGTGAAGTTCGCCTCCCCCTTTTTCTTGGGCAGCGGGTAACGGAAGACGAGGCTGTCGCGCGACAGTTCCATGTACTCCAACCGCACCAAGTCGGGCGAACCGATGAACCCCACGCAGTCGTATTCCTCCGCTTCGTCGGACACCCAGACGGGCAGATTGCAGAACTTGATGCCGTCGATGCGCAGGCTGTCAATGATGCCTAACTGCATGCTGTAGACAACGTCCGGATGCGTGGCGGAGCTCGCCCTGATGGAGTCCGGCAATAGCCTGACACCCATTTTCTGGACATACTTTCTGAACAGAATCGTGCTCGACATCATTCCCGTGTCAATGATGAAACGCTGTTTCTCCGTCTTATTCACATTCCCGTAAACGCAGACGTGCCCGACGGAATCTCTATCGAACGGCAGACTCACGATATCTTTTGAACGAACAATTCTGACGGGTGCCACGTCCTTACCTTCCTCGGCCAACCGATGCCAGCGTCCGGCCCGATGCATCAACTTTTGATTCGACCGCCAACGGCGATTTATGTAGCTTGCCATCCGTTGAATCTCATCGTACCGGTTCTGCAGCAATGCCAACCTGTACTTCATGTCCAGCAGATACGCTGCAATGCCTCGTTCCATCTGTTCATTGCTCGCTTTCTCCAATAGAAAGTCAGCCATCTCTATCGCCAGACTGTCCAAGCCATACGCCCGGCAATAGTCGATGACGACCAGACTCCTTATCAGCGGGTCCACACCCTTGCCCTTCTGCAAGGCTTTTTCGTACATCTCGTCATAGTCCACATGCCGCAGGTCAGCCGAGGCATTCAGTTGTTCCTGCAGCCACGCGTTTATGTCCTGCGCCGTCGCGGTGAGGGTGGCGACGATGGCGAGTATGAATGACAGGATGATT
>CADCET010000015.1 GCA_902800495.1 uncultured Prevotellaceae bacterium | reverse complement strand
GGCCTCCAACAGCGTGATGCGGTCCTTGTTGATCTGCTTCACACCCGTACCCGCACTGCCGAGGACGGCGAATTGCATGTTGTAGAACGCCACCGTGACGATGGGGTCCTTGCACAGGCTCTTGTTGACAAGCTCGCTCTTGATGTACTTGCCCACCTCGTCGCGCGTGAAGCCCGCAATCTTGATGTTGCCGAGAACGGGGAAGTCGATCTCGCCATTGTCGTCGACGGTATAGGGGGCATAGTTCTGGCCACCGCCCATCATGCTGCCGCCATTACGGCCGGAGATGTTGAAAAGCTCCATCAGCTTCTCGTCGCGGCTGTGGACGTAGATGCTCAGCTTGTCGCCGGGCATGAATCGGATATAACCGTCCTTCTGCGTATCGATAGGCACGTTCTCATAGACGTCCTGGAGGTACGCAATGTCGCGGGGCGTCTTACACGAGGTCAGGCAAAAGCCCGCCATCAGAATCAAAAAAGCAAATTTCTTCATTATTATGATTTTCGAGTATTTTTTACTATCCTGTTCGGAGAGATCTCCATATAGGCACAGCCGAGCTGGTCGATGCGAAGACCGATATAACTGCCCTTCTCGCCACGGATGCGGACAACATGTCCGGTGATGTTGTCGCCCCAGCCTAAGACGCGCACCTCGTCGCCAACGGTGAAGCCCGTTGTGGCGAAGACGACTTCAGCATCTTCCTGGGAGAGCATGTTCTGGAGCGTCAACATCTGACCGTCGGGGATGACGGCGAGCTGATGGCGGCCATAGGCATTGGTGAGTGAGGCCTTGTCGGTGAGGAAAAAATGGATAAAGGGATATTCCACAATCTCCTTGCGCTCGGCCTCGGTGACATGGACGAAGACATACTGTGTGATGACAGGACACTCCACCTTGACACGACGACCACTCGGACGGACGCGCAGCACCGTCTGCGTAGCGGCGTAGGCTTCAATACCCATGTCCGTCAGACGATCACGGACGGCCTTCTCGGCACGGGTGCCCACAAAGGCCACAAACCACTTACGGACAGGTTCCGAGGGGGTGTTTCGTTCGTCGTCAAAAACGCCTACGGCGTCGTCAGCGACAGTCGCCGACGGAACCTCTTGGAGATTATCTACAGTATCAGACATCGTTCAAAAGTGCTGCAAAGGTACGAATAATATCCAATAAAAAAAAATTTTGACCTAAGAAAAAACAACTTTCGACAAAATTGTTGACTTTTTCAAAATATACACATACAATTACACTAAAAAACAACACATTATTGAACTTTCCCACCCCTTGTTTCTTTTCTACCACGAATTTAACGAATTAAACGAATTTTTGGCTACGTAAGTTTATTAACCACAGATTACACAGATTCTTGCGTCCCGATGGAGTTTATTAACCACAGATTGCACAGATTCTTGCGTCCCGATGGTAGCAAGCGACCAGAGGTCGAGCGACACAGATTTTGGCTGCGTAAGTTTTTTCTACTACGAATTTCACGAATGACACGAATTTTTGGCTACGCGTTGTTTTTAATTATTACGAATTATTCGAATGAAATCGCAAGCGATTTCTTGCCGGCGGCAGCCAATTACTGCGAGCACTCGTGAGTCTTCGACAAGTTTCGTTTAATTCGTTAAATTACTGCGAGCACTCGTGGGTCTTCGACAAATCTCGTAGTCGTTATAAAGTTTAATTCGTTTAATTACTGCGAGCACTCGTGGGTCTTCGACAAATCTCGTGGTTCATTATAAAATTCATGGTTCTTAAAAGGTTTTAGGGGTGGGAAACTTGAGATAGTTATCACGACCGCCGCATCTCTTCGACCAGCTGACGCTGGCGGTCGGTGAGCGTCGTCGGCAGTTGCACCTGATAAGTGATGATCAGGTCGCGACCACCCTGTCCCTTGCCACGCAGGCGGACCTTCGTGCCGGGCTGTGTGCCGGGCTTCACGTTCAGCTTCAGCTTGCTGGTGCCTACCTGTATCACCACGCTGCCACCTAACAGAGCGGTATACATATCGATGGTGACAGAAGCCTGCGACTCCTGTGGCGCCTGCTGACGGCCGAAGCCACCGAAGGGTGAGCCACCGCCGGCGCCGCCAAAGAGACTCTCGAAGAACGACGAAAAACCACCGCCACCAGAGCCTTTGGTGAAGCCGGAGAAGTCGAAGCCATCGAACGGCGAACCACCGCCCTGGCCACCACCGAAGCCGCCTCCCATCTGGTCGACCTGCTTCCATTGTTCTCCATACTGATCATACTTCTTGCGCTTCTCCGGGTCGCCGATGACGTCGTAGGCCTCGTTCAAAGCCTGGAACTTTGCCTTCGCCTTCGGATCGTCGGGGTGCAAGTCGGGATGAAACTGTTTGGCGCGCTTCAGATAAGCACGCTTCACGTCTTTCTGTGGTATCGTCTTATCGACGCCTAAAATCTTGTAATAGTCAATGAATGCCATACGCTTTCCTCCTATGTTTTTTAGAAAATTACGAGCAAAAAGCGTGCCAACAATGCTGTGGGAGCAAAAAAATGAAGCATAACAATTGCATATTGAAGAAAAAATCGTAAATTTGCAGTCAAATTATAAAAACCGAAACAATGAAGAACATTATTTGGGCAGCCCTGCTACTGCTGTCGACGGCCGTCTCTGCCACGACGACACGTACCGTCAAGCTGAAGATTGTAGAGACCAGCGACGTCCACGGTCATTTCTTCCCCTACGACTTTATGGAGAAGAAACCATTAAAAGGTACGCTCGCACGCGTGAATACCTATATTAAAAGGCAGCGCCAGCAGTATGGCGACCACCTGCTGCTGATTGACAACGGCGACATTCTGCAGGGGCAGCCCTGCGTCTACTGGTCGAACTATGTCATGCCACAGGACGAGAACCTCGCTGCACAAGTTATCAACTACATGAAGTACGACGCCGAAACCGTGGGCAACCACGACATCGAGCCCGGCCATAAGGTGTATGACAAGTGGATTCGTGAGGTGCGCTGTCCACTGTTGGGTGCCAACATCGTCTGGAAGAACCAGCCCGACGCCGCATCGCTGAACGGTCGGCCCACGGCTGTCTACGCAGGACTACAGCCCTACTCTATCCACTATGTCGAGGGAGTCAAGATTGCCATTATCGGTATGCTCACCCCCGCCATTCCCAACTGGCTCAACGAGAGCGTCTGGAAGGGTATGGAGTTTGAGGAGATGGTCAGTTGCGCCAAGAAATGGGTGAAATACATCAAGGAATATGAGCGTCCAGACCTTATCTTCGGTCTCTTCCACAGCGGCAAGGACGGCGGCATCGTCACACCCGAGTACGAAGAAGACGGTACGGCATCGGTGGCCCGTGAGGTGCCTGAGTTCGATGTCATCTTCTTCGGTCACGACCATCAGGTTCATAACGAGCAGATAGACAATGTTGCCGGCGGGAAGACACTCATCGTCGACCCCTCATGCTACGCTATCAACGTGGCCGAAGCCGAGATAGAGCTGACCTACACCAACGGACACCTGACGAAGAAAGACATCAAGGGCAATATCGTCAACGTCGGCGACGAGCTGATAGATGAGCAGATGGTCAGCCACTTCCAGCCGACCATCGACAAGATCAAGGCATACGTCGACCGTCGCATCGGTCGTTTCGAGCACCCCATCTACACCCGCGAGAGCTTCTTCGGCAACTCAGCCTTCACCGACCTCATCCACAACCTGCAGCTACAGATATCGAAGGCCGATATCTCGTTCAACGCACCGCTGTCGTTTAACTCGGTCATTGAAGCTGGCGACGTCACACAAGCCGATATGTTCAAGCTCTACCGTTTCGAGAACCTGCTCTACGTCCTCCGTATGACGGGTGAAGAGATTCGCAAGCACCTGGAGTTCTCCTACGACATGTGGTGTAACACGATGACCAGTCCTGACGACCACGCCCTGCGCCTGAACGATGCATCGAAGGAAGATCAGCAGCGTACTGGTTTTCAGCATTTTACCTTTAACTTCGACTCAGCCTGCGGCATCGACTACGAGGTAGACCTGACCAAGCCCGACGGTCAGAAGGTGCGCATCCTGCAGATGTCGAACGGCCAGCCCTTCGACGAGAAGAGATGGTATAAGGTGGTGATGAACAGCTACCGTGCCAACGGTGGCGGCGAGCTGCTCATCAGGGGTGCAGGCATCCCCAAGGACTCGCTCGAAGGCCGTGTCGTCTTCCATACGGAGCTCGACCAGCGTCACTACCTGACGAAGGAAATCGAGCGTCAGGGAACCATTGACCCGCAACCCAACCACAACTGGCGCTTCGTGCCCGAGGCATGGGTGAAACCCGCCCTGCGTCGTGACAGTCTTCAACTCTTTGGGAAATGAAAAAGTACTATTTCGTTTTCTGCAAGGACGACCTGCTCTTAGAGCAGCGGTCTGACGGCAGCTTCACCATTCCGTTCTGCGAGGAACCGCCAACGGAGGTGAAGCCCTGGACACACCTCATGGAGATTAGTCCGATGGACGATGGCACGCCCGTCACCACCTACCGGATAGACACGCCTGTCACGTCACTCTGTGCCACTCCGCTCCGACAGAGCTATTTCAAGCTGACACGCCCACTCTACCTGAAAGCCGGCAAATGTCAGGAACTGCTCTACTGGGACCAGAACACGAAGTACTGCGGTGTCTGTGGTTCCCCGATGCGTATGGACACGATTATCTCAAAGAAGTGTACGGAATGTGGTAAGGAGATCTGGCCCCAGTTGGCCACCGCCGTCATCGTACTCATCCATCGCGGCGACGAGGTGCTGCTGGTCAGGGCGAAGAACTTCAAGCGCGACTATTATGGACTCGTGGCCGGCTTCGTCGAGACTGGCGAGACACTGGAAGAGGCTGTAGCCCGTGAGGCTTTGGAAGAGACCGGCGTCACCATCACCAATATCCGCTATTTCGGTTCGCAGCCCTGGCCCTACCCCTGCGGACTGATGGTGGGGTTTCATGCCGACTATGTCAGTGGAGAGATTCATCTTCAAGAGAGCGAGATTGCCCGCGGAGGCTGGTTCCGCCGCGACAACCTGCCAAACATCCCCGAGAAACTGTCCATCGCCAGAATGCTTATCGACGACTGGCTCGAAAATTTTTCGAACGATTTTCTTGGCAGTGTCACAAAAAAGCAGTAATTTTGCACTCGTGATAGAACTGGAAAGACATATAGAAATACTGCTTTTAGAGAATGATTGTGTCATAGTGCCTGATTTAGGGGGCTTTATGACACATCACTGCGAAGCACACTACGACGAAGAAGACCATCTCTTTTTGCCGCCACAGCGCACTTTGGGCTTCAATCCCCAACTGAAGCTTAACGACTCACTGTTGGCGCAGTCGTATATCGAGGCCTACGACATCAGTTACCCCGAAGCCATCCGACGCATCGAGGCAGAGGTGACGGAGCTTAAACAGCACCTCTACGATGAAGGTTACTACGAGCTGAATGACATCGGACGGCTGACCATCAATGAAGACGGTCGCGTGGAGTTTGAACCCTGTGAAGCAGGCATACTGACGCCCGAGCTATACGGTTTGAGCACTTTTGAGATGTTGCCCTTAGCCGACCAGCATCCCCATGTTGACGAAAAGACAGAAAAGACGGAGGCCCTTGAAGAATCTGACGACACGACACATACGGCCATCAACATCCCCATTACGTGGCTACGCAATGCTGTCGCCGTAGCAGCCGCTATCATAGCGTTCTTCATCTTTACGACACCTGTCAGCAACAGCAGTCAGTCGCAGATGAATATGAGTCAGGTGAACCTGCCGCTCATGATGAAGGACACTCATGTCAAGACAACAGCCAAACTCGACAGCCAGACCATCCGCAAGGCCATCGATACCGTCGCCATACCCTCGGCAGAGCCCGCACAACCTGCTCCGGCGTCCTACTGCATCGTCTTAGCCAGTCAAGTGACCGAGCGCAATGCCACGGAGTTTGTCAACAAGCTGCAGGAACGTGGTATCGATGCCCGTATCTATGTACACAACAGCACCCGTCGTGTTGTCTGCGGCAACTATGAGACCGAAGCCGAGGCCTATGAGGCACTCCAGGACATACACCGCGAGGAAGGACTGGCCGAGGCATGGGTATACAAACTAAAGACAGAGTCATGAAGCGCGTCCGTTGTCCCAAGTGCGACCAATACATCATTTTTGATGAAACGCAATATACCGAAGGTCAGTCGTTGGTCTTCCAGTGTGAGGCGTGCGGTAAGCAGTTTGGTATTCGTATCGGTGTATCGAAACTGAAAGCGACACAGAAGGAGGACAACCCCGACGAGCAGGCCAACGAAGGAGGCTGCGGCTCTATCGTCGTCATCGAGAACGTGTTTCACTACAAGCAGGTCATTCCCCTGCAGATGGGCGACAACGTCATTGGCCGCTATCAGAAAGGCAATCCCATCAACACGCCCTTCGAGACCGTCGACCCCAGTGTCGACCTCAATCACTGTACCATCAATGTCAGCCGCGACAAACGGGGCAACCTACGTTACACCCTCTCTGACAACAACAGCAACACCGGCACCTTCGTCGATAACGTGGAGATAAAAGGAAAAGAGCGCCGCGTCATCGACGACGGCACCCTCTTTACCATTGGCGCTACCAGCATTATTCTGCGTACCGCTTAGAGACCTAATAGCGGTTTCAGCAACTGATCTTTATAGAACACCCACACCGTCGTCCCGAGGAAAGCTAAGAACAGGGCGACGAGCACAATCTGCTTTTTCTTCGGACTGGTCGGTGTGACCGGCACCGTAGCACTCTGCAGCGTTGTAAAGGCAGGCGTCTCCTCCTGAACCTTCGCCTTCGAGGCCTGTAGCTGAGCTGCTATGGCGTTGTAAGTATTAAACTTCAGCTGCATCTCATTCTCAAGGTCTATCTGCTTCGTACGCACACTCTGCAGAATCAGATCCTGGTTGGCATCGCTGAAGGTGGCATACATCTGGCGGGCCTTGTCATACTCATGCTTCGCCTCGACATAGAGTTTCTGGTTGTACTCCAAGTCCTTACGGGCTTTCGACGTACGATAATCGGTGATAAAGGTCTGCAGACGCTGCTGCACGGAGTCGGCCATCGTGGCACAGACGACGGGATCCTGGTCGGTTACCTGAATGGTAATCACCAGCGTCTTCTTGTCAACATCGCACCTGACACGACCGTTGATCATCTTGGCCACCGCCGTCTGGCGCTTTGTCAGACGGAACGGATCAACAGGCTTTTCCACCTTTGGGGTAGTATCGTTGCCAGCAAACAAGCTGCCAACCGCCGACATGACGCCACCGATAGCAGCACTCCACCACGGTCCCTTCTGTTCTTTCAACAGATAGTCGTAGTAGGTCATCGGCTGAGGGTCTTTGTCGCGACGCACCATGACAGGGAACAGACTGGTCTTGAAGTCCACGGAGTTCATCAAGTCGGGATACAACGTCGGGAACAGGGCTTCACTACCGTTACGTGCCGTACCAAGATTCAAGCCGAAACTTGATGCCAATGCACTCAGCGACGAGCGGCTGGTAGTGGTCGACAACTCCGGTGCCAGCATCACCTTACACGTATAGCGTTTCGGCAGGCTGAAGGCATAGACACTGGCAATGACAAAGGCCACGCCACACACCTTCAGGTAGAGCTTCTTATGACGCTTCACCGACTGCCACATGGCGCCAAAGTCAATGCCGCTCTCCTCGGTCTCGACGTCAGTTGGTTTCTTCTCGATATCTTCCATCGTTGTTTCTCCTATCATTTCGTCAGAACATAGTAAATCATGGCTATTGATGTCATTACGCCCGCTATGCCAGTGCCGATACTCACCCACTGGGCGGCAGTCATATTTTCTTTCTTGGGTTTCGACGGCACCACAATCTCGCAGCCTGGGGATATCTCGGTAGAGCGCTTAGCCATAGCCATCGTACCATTGGGATATATCACGTAAGCCTTCGACTTCTTGGCACGCTGACCAAAGCCGCCGGCCTGTTTCACATACCACTTAAAATTCTTGCCACCGGTATAAGCCACCGTGTTGGCAAACATCACGTCGCCACTGATTTTCACCGTTCCTTCAAACTCAGGAACGATGAGTTCGTCACCCTCGCGGAGCACCAAGTCGGCATCACCGCCAGGACGTTTCAAAGCCTCGTCTAAACGGATACCCACGGTATAGACACTGTCAACGGCCAGCTTCTCCAGCGACACGGAGTCATTGGCCCCCTGTCCCTGACGGGCTGTCAGCATAGCCATATCACGACGGGCTTTCTCCATATCGTTCATGCGACGCACCAAACGGGCACCTTCTACATAGGCGTCCTTGGTCACGCCACCAGCCATCTTCACCAGGTCGCTCAGACGCTGATTCTTCTTCTCTAAGGTATAGCTGCCGCCAAAAGTCACCTCACCACTGACAGTCACCTGTCGCGGCGTGTGGAAACCCGGACTGCGGCGCACCTGCACCACATCGTAAGGCTCTAACAGGAAGCCTGGTGTGCCATCAATGACAAAACCATCCTTCAAAGCCATACTGAAGGTCTGTGCAATCACGGAATTGGCTTCTGTTGCCTTCGGGTCTCTCAGTCGTCGCGAGATGTCGACCTTGGCCACCGAGGCAGCATCCGTCAGTCCACCGGCCTGCATCACCAGGTCTTCCACCGTCATATCGGCAGCCCACTGGTATTCACCCGGCATCAGCACCTCACCGTCGATGGTCACCGTCCGTCCGGCTATCAGCTCGGCCTGCGTGGGGATGAAGAGTTCGTCTTCACTCTCCAGGGGAATATCGGCTACGCTACCGCACAAGATACCTGACACATCGACGCTAATCACCTTGTACGAACGATCGGCACGCAGACGGCGCAGCACACCGTGAGCGCCAAAGGCATCCTCGGTCAGTCCGTCGGCAGCTTCTATCAAGCCACGGACGGTCGTCACGCCGCCATCACCAATATGATACTGACCAGGACGGAAGACGGCACCACTCACCTCAGCCACCGACTCGAAGCGGTTCAGCATACTGCCCACCTCGACGGCATCGCCATCCTCCACGCGGAACGTGGCCTGTTCAAACTCATCGATATTATAGACGCCGTAGCGTTCGCCACTATGACGTGTCAGTCTGACGCTCTTGCGATAGGCATCGCCTGTCAGACCGCCGGCAAAGCCTATCAGCGTCTTCACGCTCTCCGTACGACGCATCTCGTAGAACATCGGACGCTTCACGTTGCCTGTCACGCCAACAAGACAGTCGTAGGCCCCCACCTGCACAACATCGCCTTCCTTCAGACGGATGTTGCCTGCCAGACGGCCGTGGAGGATATACTCATAGACGTCGACAACGGTTACCTGACGTCCGCCACGAAACACCTTGATGTTACGCAACGTACCAAGCTCGTTGATGCCACCAGCCATATACAGGGCATGGAACACCGATGCGAATGCACTCAGATGGTAGGTGCCAGGCACTTTCACCTCACCCATCACGCTGATGAGAATGGTACGTGTCTGACCCACGCTGACCTTCACGTCGGAACTGCTGTAACGGCCTCCTAAGCCACTGCGCACCTTGTTCTGGGCCGCAGCTACCGTCAGTCCTCCCACCTGTACAGGGCCATAGCCGGGGACAGTGACAGCACCTTCAGGCGATACCGTCAGCTGATACGACTTCTGTGAAGCGCCATAGATATCTATCACCAGCTGATCGCCAGGACCTAAAACATAGTCCTGCGGTGTAGCGATGTTCATGTTGGGTTCAAACGACAGCAGACGGTTATTGAAGATGTCGCGGCCAAAGACCTTCATACCCTCCAGTTCACGGCTCTTATCGTCGCGCTGGTCACGTACGTTCTGACGAATCTCAGCAAAGCGGGCATCGGCCTCTGCCGTCTGGCTGGCCTGACTGTCATCACGTCCTGCCGTCAGATCCTGACCGCTCTCGCTATTGCTGGAACGCATACGGGTACCAACCTCCTCGACGGCAGCATCGGCAGTACCGCTCAAGCCACGACTACGGAGTTGTTTCTCATACCGTGAACGTACGCGTCGAATCTGGTCAATCTTCACACCGCGTTGCACCAGCTTTGTCACAATCTGCGACTGCGACGTGCCTGCTTTCATTTCCTGCTGGATGAAATCCATCACCTGACTGTCACTCATCGACTGAGCCAGGGCAGCACCACCCGACAGCAGCAAAGCCGCAACCATCATCAGTAGTTTCTTTCTCATGCTTTATCTTTTTCTTTTTGATTGTCAAGTTTTTCGTAGACGGAGTTGTTTGACTTATACTCCGGCACCATCTCCTTCATCTTACTCACGGTCGCCATATTGTCATAGTGCGAAGCCGTCTCTATCAGTTCGGCAACCTGACGGTTGACGACACTATAGTCGTATGGCCGTATCTCGGCAATACGTATCTTCTCGTGGAACGAAGGCTTCGTACCTTCCTCGACATTGAGCACTTCTTCGTAGAGTTTCTCGCCAGGTCGCAAGCCTGTGAACTGAATCTCCACATTGGTAGCACCCGAGAGCTGAATCATGCGTTGTGCCAAGTCGGCAATCTTCACGGGCTTACCCATGTCGAAGACGAAAATCTCACCGCCATTGCCCTTCGTACCAGCCTCCAACACTAATTTGCAGGCTTCAGGTATCAGCATGAAATAGCGGACGATACGCGGATCAGTCACTGTCACCGGACCGCCCCGACGTATCTGTTCGCGGAACAAAGGAATGACAGAGCCATTAGAGCCCAACACATTGCCGAAACGGGTTGTCACAAACTGTGTAGGCTCGGTCGTATCGGCCTGTCCGTCACGCCGTTTCTTGTTTTGCTGCCATTTCAGTTCGCTGTCAAGAGACTGAACGTAAATTTCGCAGATACGTTTCGAACAGCCCATGACGTTCGTCGGATTGACGGCCTTATCGGTAGACACCATCACAAACTTCCTGACACCATACTTCACGCTCAGGTCGGCTATCACCTTCGTGCCATAGATGTTATTCTGGACGGCTTCCGAAGGGTTGTCCTCCATCATCGGCACATGCTTATAGGCAGCTGCGTGGAAGACATACTCAGGACGGAACTCCGCAAAGAGCTGTTCCATACGGTCGGCCTTGCAGATACTCGTCACCACCGTCTCGGCAACGACATCGGGATAGTCGCGAGCCATCATCAGGCGGATGTTATGCTCAGGCGTCTCGGCCTGGTCTACCAACAGCATGTTCGAGGGTTTGCACAGAGCAATCTGTCGCACCAGTTCCGAACCGATGGAGCCAGCACAACCCGTTATCAGCACGCGACGCCCACTCAGCAGCTGTTGCACGGACTTCATGTCGACATGAATCTGGTCGCGGGGCAACAAGTCCTCCACGCTGACCTCTCGCAGACTGAAACCATGACCTTCGGCACTATCCTCACGGCCAGAGTCCATCTCCTGAGCCTGACGCGCCATATAGATCTTGACACCAGCCGTCAACAGCAAGTCCTGCAGTTCAATGTTGTTACGGAAGGAATCAATCATCAGCGACGGCACCAGCACGGCTTTGATGCGAGCCTTGCGTATGGCCGTCTCCAAACGGTCGTCGATATTATAGATGCGCTCACCCATCAGGCGAACATTACTCGACACCTCCTCTGGCGAAATAAAACCCTTGACAACAAATTGCCTTGTTGGCAGTGAACTGATATTCTTGGCCAAACCGACACCTCCCTCCTTAACGCCGTAGATAAACGTGCGCAGGGTGTTGGCATCAGTTGTCAGCACTTCGTAGAGCGACTTCACCAACAGTCGTGTACTCCACATCAGCGCCGTACCGATGATATACATCAGTACGATATGGCGGAAATGGAGATGGTAGAACACCGTTGTGGGAATAGACCACACAAAGTGATGCCAAGCATAGGCCACTATCAGCGACACGATGTTGGCATAGGCGATATGCAGCAGGTCGATGAACGACGAGTAGCGCACGATGCCGGAATAAGTATGAAACATACGTGCTCCCACCAGAATGGGCAGCACATACATACAGAGTGTCCTGCCAAGCATGATGACATCGACCGTCACATGCCGTTTGTAAATGAAAATCCAGTAGGTGAAGATGCCGGCAACAAGCATGGTCAGCATATCCAAGAGGAGCACACACCAATACGGGAGGGCATTCCTGCTGAAATACCAATGCAATATTTTATTGACGGCTTTATTCATGAAAATTCTTACTTATACGAAAAACTCTGCAAATGTACTCAAAAATAATCTGAAGTTATTACAGCCATCATTAATTTTCGTTAAAAGGCGGCTATTCCCGCTAATATTTCCGGAAAGTCAGCCTAACATTGGCCGATTCCAATCGCATGACATTGCTGTCGAGCTCCATCACTTTGAAGTATTCTTCCAGTCGGTAAATCCCATAAACATGCAAATCGGCAGGGTCTTCTACGGGCTTGTCGCCCCAGTCGCTGTCATGACGTCCTGAGAAGCAGATATCACGCAGCACCAGACTGTTGTCCGTATGTTCAAACTTTGCAAAGACGACAGGGGCGTCATAAGCCCGCAGTTCAACAAAAGCGCCTTGAATGCCCCATGTCACCTTCGCGTCACGGCCGTCACTCACTTCACCCGTCGTCAGGTTTTCTTCCGTCGTCATCTGCCACAAGCCGTCCAGATCGCCATTGTCCGAACGGTGAATATCGCAGCCCGCGAGCAGCAGGACAATCGCCATCGTCAGAATTGATAAATATCTTTGTTTCATCACTTTAACATTCTTATGTTCTACTTTTTCAGCAACCCGCTTTTCACGATGGTCAACTGTATGCCACGGTTGTTGCCGTAGATGCCACCATGATCGAAGGCCACGGTCCCCTTGACGCTCCAGCCTGCCAACGGCGACGTCGGTGCAAACTGATAACAAGCCTCTGCCAACATACTGACATTCTCCTCCGGGTCGCGGAAAAGATCGTCGTACGTGCCGTAACCTCGCTGCCAAGTCGCCAACAGACGATAGTGCAGTCCTCGGGCTATGTCGCCCGAAATGCCACCGTGCCAGGCCACAAAGCGATTGTTCAGCACGCGGATGGTGCCGTCGTCGTTATAGAGTGGCGAACGATACAGCGGATTGCCGATGACCATCCCCCAGTGTTGCCAGCCTGTCTGACTGCTGTGATTGTAGAAATTGTCGCGACCGCTGATGTGGATAGGGTTGCCTTTCGCATGATCGTGATAGATGGGGCCACCCTGATATTTCGTGTAGAGATATTCCACGACGATGGTGTGAAGCCAGGCGTTCTCCTTTAACCGTAGCTCGGCGCCCAACATCCAGTCCTTGAAGTCGTACATGAAGTAACGGCTCTTGCTCTTGCTGTTCCATTCCTCGCCCTCGCCGTAGCCGTCGTAATCCAAATGAAACATCGACGAATGGTCTTCGAAGAAGTGGTCGGCATAGACGCCCAGGTTCCACTTCGGATAGTCGAAGTTCAGACGGGCCACCCAACTGCCTAAGTTGTCACCCTCCGTATTCAGATAGGGGTCACCGTCGGTCATGTCTGAACCGCCGGGTATCAGGGCGTGCCAGAACGACTTCAGGTTACGGGCAGCTTGAAGTCCCGGATCATCGGCCGACCAACGGCAGGTGCCCCCAAACTTACAAGCCATCTCCAGTCCTAACTCCACCGTGATATTCTTCGGACCGACACGCAGGTAGCCGGCCTTGCTGTGGTAGAGGTCGCCCTCTACGTAGCGGCTCTTCATCTCCGTAAAGTCCTTCTGCCACCGGCTGTCCGTCGGCTTGCCATAGGCGATATGGCCTTTCAGTGCCAACCACTGTCGGGTATAGGGTATCGTCCAGTAGTCAGGCAGGGCGAGCCGCACCTGAGGTATCGGGCGGGCACTGATGCCAAGGGTCTGCGCACCGCTGCTCAGCTCTCCGTTTTTCAACTCCATAGGCTGCTCCTTGCTGCCAACGGTCAGCACACCTTTCAGCCAACGGGCTTCTGCAAAGGCCTGATGGACCACCAGCGTACTCGTCATACCATAGCCCACCGCTACGTCTACGCCATAGCCGACGCCCCAACGACGACCGTCGTCAGCCGTCAGAGGCCGCTCAAGGGCGCCACGCACATAACCGTAATGACAATCCACGGAACTGAGTCCGTATTTGTTGCTATTCAACCACAGCGGGCTATGCTCACCATTGCCCGCCGTCACTTGCACCTCACCACGATACGCCAAACTGTCAGTCAGCCGTCCGATATCACCCGCAGCGACTGGCAAGCATCCGCCGAGCAGCAACCAGCAAACTATCCGTCCCGTTATCTTCATCATCCATTCACATTAATATATAAGACGAAGCGGGCACCAGCCGTATAGTCGGTATCGAGCACAACGTCACCACCGAGACGGCGAGCCAGCGAACGGGCAACGGCCAGTCCGATGCCCGTACCGTCGTAATACTCGTCCAACTGCACGAACTCGTCGAAGATGCGCTCTGCCTCCTTCTTGGGAATACCCATACCCGAATCCTCAACGACAAAGCGTGCCTGACCGTCAGACAGGCTGACCGTCAGGCTGGCTTTCTCTTTCTTGTCGAAACGGAGCTGCTGCATATAAGCCTCGGCCGGATGGGTGAACTTGATGGCATTGTCCAGCAACAGCTCGACGATGCGGACCACCGACCGGAGATCGGTCTTGAACGGCGTTTCAGCACCTGCTTCAAACTGAAGTTTAAAGTCGAGGTGACGGGCTTTCTCAATGCCCGACGTCATCACGGCCAGTCCGGCAATATACTGTGGTGTGACCTCATCATTGCGCTCCAGGACGACGTTGCTGCTAACATCGGAGAGTTCAAGCATCTTGTTGACAAGGCCCGTAATGCGGGCAGTACTGTCAATCACCTGCTTGGACGCCTCTTCACGCTCTTTTATCGACAGGTTAGTATCCGGTGTGGACAGAACTTGCGTAAAGCCGCTGAGGATGTTCAACGGTGTGCGTATCTCGTGAGAGATCTGCTTGATAAAGGCACTCTTCATGCGCGTCGACTCCTCAGCCCGCGCATTGGCAGTCTGGAGGGCTTCGTTCTTCTTGGCCATCTGGTCGTAGGCTATCTGCAGGCGCTTGTGGGCTATCTGCAACCGACGGCTCAGACGGTAGCGATTGACGCTGAAAACGACCAGGAACACGAATGTCAGCAGCGCTAACAGCAGCCATATCCAGACGGGAATCTCGCTGACGCCGAACGATGCGACGACGTCCTGTCCGTAGATCTCGTCGACGACGCCCTCTTCCTCCATCTTCCGCAGTTCGTCATTGATGGCATTGATGAGCAGCGAGTCGTGGCTGGCATAGCAATACTCTCGGGGTTCGAGCGACAGTTCGTCGGCCTGCAGCTGGTCGCTGAGTCCTAACTGCTCCAGGTTGTATTTGGCCTGAAAGCGGTAGCAGATAAGCCCGTCGTACTGTCCTTTGGACAAGTCGACAAAAGCCTGACGCAGGTCGGTAATGCTGTCGTCGACGGCTCCTTCCTCCTTCAGCATCATTCCTATGGGGCGCGACTTCATATAGGCTATCCTACGGCCTTTCAGGTGGCGGAAGTCAAATTCGGTATAGTCTTTCTTGCGATAGACAATCTGATAGTACATCCTGAAGACGGCATTCGAGTAATGGGTCAGCTCCTTACGGTAAGCCGAGTAGACGAGCATACCCATGTCGTACTTGCCCTCGATGATGCCCGGCGACATCTTGTCCCAGTGGTTCGGCGAGAAAGCGAAGGGGATGCCCATGCGGCGCATCAGCACCTTGGTGAACTCCACGTCGTAGCCACTGGGCGTACCTTTATCATCGACATACTGCAGCGGGGCATAGCTGGTATTCATGCCCATGACCAGCGGCCGGTCCTTGGAGAAGCCCAACTGCTCGGCCAGCGGACTGACGACCACCGCCTGTTCTTCGGAATGAAACAATCCTTCACCCTTGCTGCCACACGACACCACCGTCACAGCGGCCAACATCACACCAATCTGTCTAAGTCTACAGAACATTTGGATAAACACTGATATTTTTTTTAACCACGAATTACACAGATATTTTTTTTGACCACGAATTTCACGAATTTCACGAATTTTGGCTGCGCATTGTTATTATTATTACGAATTTTTCGAATAGAAATCGCAAGCGATTTCTTGCCGGCGCCAGCCAATTCGTTTAATTCGTTTAATTCGTAGTCGTTCATAATTCGTTTAATTCGTTAAATTACTGCGAGCACTCGTGGGTCTTCGACAAATCTCGTGGTCGTTATAATGTTTAATTCGTAGTCGTTCATAATTCGTTTAATTCGTTAAATTCGTAGTCGTTCATAATTCGTTTAATTCGTTTAATTCGTGGTCGTCAACTTCCAGAAGTCGAGGTCGACGGTTTCCTCAACGTCGTTCTCAATGGCGTCGGGCAAGTTGCAGAAGAAGTCGATACCCGTACGGCGCTGCAGCTCGGCAATGCTGATGGCATAGTCGCCATACTTCTTGTTCGTGTCGCTCACATCCTGGTGGTCCGTCCAGAAGGCTACTGCGTGGTAGGTGTCGGTCGCCTTGTTGTAGTGCAGCAATGCCATATAGAAGTATTTCGGCACCAACAGCTGTCCGCACTTCACGCCGGGATAGACGCCGTCAACCTGCTGGTTGTTGATGGTCACCTTGTCGCTGATGGTAGCCGCCTTGACAATGTAGAGCGTGTCGCAGTGGCTGGCGGAATAGCTGTCGTTGGTAGCGTAGTTGCGCACCAGCGTCTCCAGGTTGGCCCATAGCACGCCGTTATGACTCTGGTACTGCGGCTGCATGTTCGTCAGGTAGAACGTCTGCTTGTTCTGTTGTACACTACACAGGCGGTCGGCCGACGGACAGAGGTGTCCGCGCGAGAATCCGCTGCCCTTATAGTCGTTGAGCGTCGACGACACCGCCACTTCCTCGTCGGCCTTGAAGTCGTCGTGGCGCCCTGTTTCCGACAGCGAGTTGCCCGCGTGCAGCTGGTAGCACGTCCAGCGGTTGGCAATCTTGGCGTTGTCCCACTCAAGCGAGTAGGTGATGCCGTAGTCGTCGGTACGCTTGACGATGATCTGGTTCTTCATCTCGGCACCATCCTTCGTGGGCGACAGGTTGTCGCTCAACCGCGGATATTCCAGTCGCCAGGCTTCAGGATAGTCCGTCCACATGCCCGCCGTCGTTTCCCAGTTGGCATTATCGTTGCTGTCGACGACATATTCTATCTTCGTCATCTGCGAGAACAGGTAGTCGACAGACGTCGTCGCATTCTTCAGATACACCTTCATACCGATGCCCGGCAGGTAGGTGACGTGACTCATCGCCGACAGCTCATAGCTGACCGTCGTGCCGTTTTTCAGCGTGATGGTCATCGCGTGGGTCTTGCCGTCGGCAGGCGGTCCTGCGGGCTGCACCGTCTGTGCGCCGAGGGCAAGTGCTGCTGTCGACATCAGCACCACGAGCAGGGTCTTGAAGATCATCTTGAAGAGGAAGTCGTCGCCACGCGTACAAGCGTCAATGACGTCGCCTTCTTCGGCGTCGCCTTCGTTGATCACCACATCACCATTATCCGTTACGCCTGCCGATCCCGCGAGAATCTGCTGTGGGCGGGTTTCCAGCACTTCAGCTACTGGACTTACGTATTTCTTTTTCATAGTCTTCATAGCTGTTTAGTGAATAATGATTTTCTTTCCGTCACGAACATAGACGCCCTTCTTCAGCTGCGTCACACGTCGTCCTTGCAAGTCGTAGAGGGCATTGCCGTCGGTTGTCGTCCGGCTCTGTCCGATGCCGATGATACCTGTGACGTCGGCATCGTCAGCCATCAGGCGCACCTGCTGGCCTCCGGGCACTTTGAAGTAGGCTCTCATGCCTGCCAAGCGGGCATTGCCGGCAGCAGGATAGTACAGATTGCCGTCGCTCTTCAGGAAGAGTTCCGTCTTGTTGGTGGCCAGTTCCGTGGGTGAGTAGAGGCCCACGAAGCTGTAGTTGCCGTTAGTGACTGTCTGGGGCGCCGCAGCACTCAGCGTGACATTCGCAAAAACGGGGTTCTCGACCGTCTGGTCGGGCTTTACCAGATAGGGCTTGCCGGCCTCGATGCTGGCAGCGTCCTTGAACTTCATGGTGTTGCCGTCGGCATAGTCGTATTCGCGGACACGCCCCGTCAGCGTCGTGTTGAAAGGCACGGCGAAGGTGTTCCAATGGTCCTTGCTCAGCGTACGCTTCAGGCGGACGGTAGCATTCTGGATGTCAGCGCCTGGCGACACGAAATTCTGGTCTTCGTCAATGACATAGACCACGGGCTTGATGTCGTTATACGCCACCGGTGCCATCTGGTTATTGGCGGTGACGATGGCCGACACGTCAATCAGGGCACCGTCGTAGACTGCGGTGTAATCCTGTATGCCAAACACATTGCTGACCGTCGACGCCGCTGCAATCCGGGCGCCGTTGACGGTCACCCAGTCGCCGACGTTGCCACTCAGGGCGAAGTTGCCGACGGCGTCGGTAGTGATGACGGCAGGCTCCGTAGCAGGCTCCGTCACCGGGGCTGCCATTGCTAAGTAGTCGGTCGTGGTGTTGCCCGTAGCCACGAGCTTCGGCAGTCCGTTCTCCGTCTGCTTGCGGCCTACGATCCATCCCGCAACGTGCTGGTTGTGAGCAGGGGCGGGATTGAACGCTGCCGTCGTGCCGAAGTCGAAGCAGAGGGTGCCGGTATTGTCGCGCAGGTACACCTTATTATTATAGGCATGCAGCACGCGGGCGTTGGCATCGTCGCTGATGGCCAGTCGCGTCTCGGTGCCGTCGGCCAGTGCCTTGAAGGCTGCGATGCTGCCGACGGTCGTTCCCTGCGTGTAGGTTCTGGAAACGACGTCGCTGGCCAGCGTCTTGTAGTAAGCTTTGGCTTTCACCGTCGTCGTCCCCTCAATATCGAAGTTTGTCGTCAGCATAGCCGCGTGTCCGTTCGACGGCGAAGGTTCCGAGCCGTCGGTGGTATAATAGACGGTGGTGCTGTCGGCGGGAACTACCGTGACCGTCATCACGGCCTCCTCGGTGGTGTTGGGCCAGAATGTGCAGGCGTCGGTCAGCGTAGGGGCACCGATAGATGTCAACGTCTCTGTCACCACGACGTCGTCCAAGAATCCGCGTTTGCCGCTGAAGGTCAGCTGCACGCTCGTAGCGGTGGTCAGCGTCAGCGTGACGGTATAGGCCGTCCACGCCCCGTTGGTCAGCGTCACCTGCGTGTCGCCGCTCAGCGTCACGCCGTCGTTGGCGCTAACGGTCAGTGTGTTGCTGTTGCTATCTCCCCACCCCGCTGCGTTATAAGTCAGCGTGGCCGTCTTGGTCGCACCTATTAATATAATCTCAGGCGTCGTACACGTACCATTACCATTGGACTTACCAAAACGCAGGCACTGGTAGCTACCATACACATTATTGTTGGACTTGTTGCCCGTCCATCCTTCCTGAACATAGGCGACATCGCCCGACGTAACATTATTGCCGCTGTAAACGCCATCGCGTCCTCCCTTGCCAGTGTTGACGTCAAACGTCTCGCAAAACGCCACGTGCGTCACGCCGTCGGCCCTTGCCACCTGGTACGTCAGCAGCAAGCTCCACAACAGCAGATTAATAGTAACACATCTTCTCATAAGCAGGTTTTTAATGATCAATTTTCATATCGCATCCTTCATTTCTCGGATACGCTGCAAAGTTACACAATTTTCGGCAAACCACAAAGAAAAACAAAAAAAACATTTCATTTCTGTTGTTTGCGCACACGAAGAACACCCGACATTCTTGTCATTTTTCATTGATTTATATCAAAAATATAACAAAAAGTCAGATTTTCAATAAAAAAACTGATAAAATGTTTGTTGTTTCAGATTTTTGATGTAATTTTGCACACCGAAATCATTAATCAATAGTTTATAAACAACCAAACTAAAGCAAAAAAAAGATTATGAACGCAGCACAAGTTGTTGAAGATCTCAAAAAGAGATTCCCCAATGAGCCGGAGTACATCCAGGCCGTCAGTCAGGTTCTTCCCACCATCGAAGAAGAGTACAACAAGCACCCCGAGTTCGAGAAAGCAAACCTTATCGAGCGCCTGTGCATCCCCGATCGCGTATGCGAGTTCCGTATTACTTGGGTGGACGACAAGGGTAACGTGCAGACCAATATGGGTTACCGCATCCAGCACAACAACGCTATTGGCCCGTACAAAGGCGGACTGCGTTATCACAAGTCTGTGAACCTCGGTATCCTGAAGTTCCTCGCCTTCGAGCAGACCTTCAAGAACTCTCTGACAACCCTGCCCATGGGTGGTGCCAAGGGTGGCTCTGACTTCTCACCCCGTGGTAAGAGCGAGGCTGAGGTGATGCGTTTCTGCCAGGCCTTCATGAACGAGCTCTATCGCGTCATCGGTCCTGATGAGGACGTTCCCGCTGGCGATATCGGCGTTGGTGGCCGTGAGGTTGGTTTTCTCTTCGGACAGTACAAGAAGCTCACCCACCAGTTCCAGGGCGTGCTCACAGGTAAGGGCATCCCCTTCGGCGGTTCACTCATCCGTCCTGAGGCTACTGGTTACGGCACCGTATACTTCCTCTGCTCTATGCTGCAGACCCGCAATATCGACATCAAGGGCAAGAAAGTCCTGATTTCTGGTGCTGGTAACGTGGCTCAGTATGCTGCCGAGAAGTGCCTCCAGTTAGGTGCTATCCCCATGACCATGTCCGACTCTGACGGTTATATCTACGATCCCGATGGCATCGACCGCGCTAAGCTCGACTACATCATGGAGCTGAAGAACGTTGAGCGTGGACGTATCAAGGAGTATGTCGAGGAGTATCCCACAGCCAAGTACTACGAGGGCAAGCGCCCCTGGTACGAGAAGGCCGACATCGCTCTGCCCTGTGCTACGCAGAACGAGATCAACGGCGACGAGGCTCAGGCTCTGGTCAACAACGGTATCATCGCTGTTGCCGAGGGTGCCAACATGCCTTCTCTGCCCGAGGCCATCAAGATCTTCCAGGATGCCAAGATCCTCTACTCTCCTGGTAAGGCTTCTAACGCCGGTGGTGTGTCAGTATCTGGTCTCGAGATGTCGCAGAACTCTGAGCGTCTGAGCTGGACTGCCAAGGAGGTTGACGACTATCTGAAGCGCATCATGGCCGACATTCACGAGAACTGCGTGAAGTACGGTACTGAGAAGGACGGCTACATCAACTACGTGAAGGGTGCCAACGTGGCCGGCTTCATGAAAGTGGCTAAGGCTATGATGGCTCAGGGTATCGTATAATACACGAGCATCAAGAATAACCAACACAAACGCATGTTGGGCGGGACCCGAAAGGGTTCCGCCTTTTTTAATCGTTTTTTCAACAAATCTGTCAAGCGGTCTGAAATAACCTATTTCGTCACCCGATGTAAGTCATTTCACCATCCGAAATGGCTTATTTCACATTGTCAGGTCGAAATGCTTCGCTGAGCGGCATGCAAAGAATGTCACTCTTCAAATATTCGCAGTTTTTTCTCCGCAAGCCTTGCGGAGATTTTTGTTTTCGGGAAAAGTTTAGTAATTTTGCAACCGATATGGAACGACTGACGGAAGAGGCGATAGCATCGGAGCTGAAAAGGCTGGTGGGACAGTTGGCAGTAGCGGGACGTAAAGACCTGCTGCTGAGAGCTATCGGCGTGCCCATGCTGGAGGAGCTACGCATAGAGGCGGCAAGGAGCGAACTGTCGCGGTTGGTCATTACCGAGGATTATCGTTTCGTGCTCAGCGACTATCACGTCGAGGTGGAGCTGCAGCCGGTACACAAGGCGGTATATCTGCTGTTCTTGGCTCATCCCGAGGGTATCGAGTTCAAGCGGCTGGCCGACTACAGGGAGGAGCTGACGGGCTACTATCTGAAGACGGCGCGGATGATGGACAAGGAGAGGATCGTGGAGAGCGTTGACAAGCTGGTGAATCCGTTAGACAACGCCATCAACGAGAAATGCTCGCGTATCAAGAAGGCGTTCCTGGATTTGATGGACGAGTATCGTGCCAGCTATTATATCATCGGCAGTCATACTAAGAAGCATATCGGCGGACGCGTGTGGTATGAGCGACTGAAGGTGATTATGTTGCCGAGGGAGTTGGTAGTAAGGAGTAAGTAGTAAGTAGTAAGGAGTAAGGAGTAAGTAATATGGGAGAAGAGAATAACTCGCTGTTGGACTTCGGTCAGGTGGAAGACAAGATGCAGGGCATCATCAAGGTGATTGGTGTCGGCGGCGGCGGCTGTAATGCCGTCCGCAATATGTGGAGTGAGAAGGTGGATGGCGTGACTTACGCCGTCTGCAATACCGATAGTCAGTCGCTATCGCGTTCGCCAGTACCCCGGAAGATTCAGTTAGGGGCTGGTCTGGGTGCCGGCGGCAACCCCGAACTGGGACGTGCCGAGGCCGAGACAAACGTGAAGGACATCGAAGATCTGCTGTCGGACGGCACGAAGATGGTGTTTGTGACGGCGGGCATGGGTGGCGGCACAGGAACAGGTGCGGCCCCCGTGGTGGCCAGCATTGCCCGCAAAATGGGGATGTTGACGGTAGGCGTGGTGACCATACCTTTCTATTTCGAGAAGAAGCGCAAGATTATCAAGGCGCTGAAGGGTGTGGAGGAACTCCGCCAGAATGTGGACGCCCTGCTCATCGTGAACAACGAGCGGCTTTGCGACGTCTATGCCGACACGGAGATTACCATGAAGGAGGCGTTCCGACGGGCTGACAGCATCCTGATGGACGCCGTCAAAGGCATCGCCGAACTGATAACACTACCCAGCGACGGCGGCATCAAGAGCGACTTCCGCGACGTGGAGGCGACGATGAAGAACGGCGGCGGTGCCCTCATGGCGATGGGACGTGCCAGCGGCGAGAGCCGTGTGGAGAAGGCCATCATCAATGCGCTGGACTCGCCCCTACTCTACGGCAACGATATAGGCAAGGCGAAGCGCATCTTGTTTAATATCTACTCGAGCGACGAGCATCCCATCTTTGTCCACGAGATGCTGCAGATAGACGACTTCTTCGACCAGCTCGATCCGAACATCGAAGTCATCTGGGGTACGGCGACGGACGATTCCTTAGGTGAGGACGCCAAGGTGACCATCCTGGCTACGGGCTTGGAGGACGAACTGCGCAAGGAGGTCAATCAGGAAGCCCATGCTAACGAAGACGACTTCTATGAAGACCTGATTCCGAAGCTCTACAAGCCCGTCAAGAAAAAGAAGATTGTGGAAGTGCTGACCCAGGAGCCGGTACTGCCTTTCGAGGTGACGCCAGCACCAGAGCCAGAACCCGCCAAAGTGCCAGAGCCCGTCGTCGAAGTGGCCCAAGAGCCCAAAGAGCCAACGACCTTGGACCGGCTGAAGGGTTGGCTGACCCAGTTGGTGAAGGACGTCACGGAGTGAACGGTAAGAGTGTTAAATAATAGTTAATGTAACGGGCACAGAGGCGTGATGCCTTTTATTTTCACTATCTTTGCAGACAGAAATCAAAAAACGAAAGGATTATGCAGTACTACAGCACAAACGGAAAAGCCCCTATTGCCGACCTCGAGAAGGCAGTGGTGAAGGGACTGGCTGAAGACCGCGGACTCTATATGCCGCAGGAGATCAAGAGGTTGCCGAAAGTTTTCTTCGACAATATTCAGGATATGAAGTTCCAGGACATCGCCTACAACGTGGCCAGCGCCTTCTTCGGCGAGGACGTCGACGGCGACGCCTTGCAGGACTTAGTGTACGACACGCTGTCGTTCGACTGTCCTGTGGTCAAGGTGACGGACAGCATCTACTCGCTGGAACTGTTCCACGGCCCTACCCTCGCCTTCAAGGACGTCGGCGCACGCTTCATGGCCCGTCTGTTGGGCTATTTCCTGCGTAAGGGCGGCAACAGCGACAAGACGGTGAACGTGCTCGTAGCCACCAGCGGCGACACCGGCTCGGCCGTAGCCAACGGTTTCCTCGGCGTCGAGGGCATCCACGTCTACGTGCTCTATCCGAAGGGCAAGGTAAGCCCCATTCAGGAGTGTCAGTTCACGACGTTAGGCAAGAACATCACGGCCATCGAGGTGGACGGCGTGTTCGACGACTGTCAGGCGCTGGTGAAATCGGCCTTCATGGACGAGGAGCTGAACCAGCACATGAAGCTGACGTCGGCCAACAGCATCAACGTGGCGCGCTTCCTGCCGCAGGCGTTCTATTACTTCAACGCCTACGCCCGCATGAAGCAGCAGGGACTGGCCGACAACTTAGTGATGTGCGTGCCATCGGGCAACTTCGGCAACATCTGCGCCGCACTCTTCGGCCACGCAATGGGACTGCCCGTGAAGCGCTTCATCGCCGCCAACAACGCCAACGATATTTTCTTCAAATACCTGCAGACTGGCAAATACGAGCCGAAGCCCTCGGTACAGACGCTGGCCAACGCTATGGACGTGGGCGACCCGTCGAACTTCGCCCGTATCCTGAACCTCTACAGCGAGAACGGTCAGCTGACGGATGTGGCTACGCACCACCGCATCACCAACCTCATCAGCGGCGCTACGTACAGCGACGAGCAGATACGCGCAACGATGCGCCAGTGCTTTGAGCAGACGAAGTACGTGCTCGACCCTCATGGTGCCTGCGGCTATCAGGCGCTTGCCGACGGTTTGCTGCCCGGCGAGGTCGGTGTGTTCTGCGAGACGGCTCACCCGGCGAAGTTCAAGGAGAAGGTGGACGACATCCTCGGCATCGACGTCGAGATTCCCGCTCGTCTGCGTGCCTTCATGGAGGGCGAGAAGCAGAGTGTGGCAATGTCGAAAGACTTTGCCGACTTCAAGCAGTACTTACTGAAACAATAGGGAAAAGGGATATAGGGTCGTACCTGATTGATCGGGATACTCTACATTAAACAAAAACCTCGGGATGACTTCTCTTGTCAATGGCGGGCCATGTTATTACCCTGTATAGGGGAGCTTTGAAAAAGCCGGTGGATTACAACGACGGAGAGCGCCCATATCGTGTGAAACAGGAGTTTTCACCAAATCATCGGTACGACCCTTTTTTAGGAGTAAGTAGTAAGTTGTAAGGAGTAAAGGAGTAAGGAGTAAAGGAGTAAGGAGTAAAGTAGTATGTTTTCTGGAATCATCGAAGAGTTTGCTACGGTTGTAGCCATCAAGAAAGACCGCGAGAATATTGATTTCACGCTGACCTGCTCGTTCGTCAGCGAGTTGAGTATTGACCAGAGCGTTGCCCACAACGGCGTCTGCCTGACCGTCGTGGCCATCGACGGCGACAACTACGTCGTCACGGCGATGAAGGAGACGCTGGAACGTTCGAACCTCGGTCTGCTGAAGGTGGGCGACAAGGTGAACGTGGAGCGCTCGATGCTGATGAACGGACGGTTAGACGGCCACATCGTGCAGGGACACGTCGACCAGACGGCACGCTGTACGGCGATGGAGGATGCCGACGGCTCGACATACTTCACCTTCGGCTACGACTTCGATGCTGAGAAGGCCCGCAACGGCTATTTTACGGTTGACAAAGGCTCGGTGACGGTCAACGGAGTGTCGCTGACGGTCTGCAACCCCACACGCGACTCGTTCCAGGTGGCTATCATCCCTTACACCTTCGAGCACACGAACTTCTGCGACATCCGCGTCGGCTCGGTGGTGAACCTTGAGTTCGACATTCTCGGCAAGTACATTGCCCGCCTACAAGCCCTGCAGTAAGCCCTATCGCTTACTGCGGGTAATCATCGTGCGAACCTTATTATTATAGTGGTCGGCCTTGAGCAGTTGCTCAATGGTCAGGTGCATACGATACTGCCAGCGGTTGTACGAATCGCTGGGCACGTTGATGCGCTCCTCACGCGGGTTCTTACGACGGAGTTCGCCGTCCATAGCCAGCCAGTCCTGTAACGACAGCAGGCAGAGCATCGACGGACAATACAGATGACGCGCAATCATCTCCTCGGCCAGATGGGCAGGCAGATGCTCGGGCGCACGCCCCTCTTTTTGCAGCATCGTGACATAATAGCGCTGCGTACGCTCGGGACTCTCCTCCCACCATAAGCGCAAGGGCGCCATATCGTGGGTGGCGAAGGTAGCGACAGAGCGGTAGGGATAGCCATCGAGATGGCTGAACTCGTAGCCCGTCTGCTTAGGCATCGTCTGTATCTCGAGCGTCAGGATGCGCAGGGCGTCGAGCACGGGGCTGACGCAGTCGGGCAGCATACCTAGATCCTCGGCACAGACCAGCATCCGCGTCTCACCGAGGGTATCGGTCAGCCGGTGTATGGCTTCCCCACCCCAGAACATCGAGTGACGCTGGTAGAAGTAATTGTTATACAGACGCATATAAGCATCTTTCTCCTCGCTGCTCAGCGCCTCATAGACGGGTTCCTGCCAGGCCAGTATGCGCGGATGGTACATCTCCGGCTGTCGCGGGTCTTCGACGAAGAGCACATCCGTGATCAGCCGCAGCAGACCGTCGCGAATCCACAGGCTGTTCTCGTCGCCACGTCCGTCGAAGTGGGCCATCACCTTGCGTTGCGTATCGTAGTCGGACTTCAGGTCGTAAAGCCCGTAGGCCTTAGCCGTCAGGAACGTATCGCGCACATACTGGGCGTGCATGCCGAAAAGACGCTCCAGCACGCGGTCGTTGATGAACGGCCGGGTGAACATCTCGCGGCGGAAGGACAGACCGAAATACTCTATCTCGCCCACCGTCAGCGGTAATGCCGGCGAGAAATGGCCAAGTAAGCCATAGACGGCATCGGCGGGAATCTCCCAGATGCGGAAGAAGCCCAGCACATGGTCGATGCGGACGGCGTCGAAGTATTGTTCCATCCAATGGTAGCGCTTCTTCATCCACTTCACCAACGGCTCGCCCCAGCAATACGTCGGGAAGCCCCAGTTCTGACCCAAGGGCGAGAAAGCATCGGGCGGCGCTCCCGTCTGACAGTCCATGTGGAACAGTTCGGGATGCATCTTCGTCTCCACGCTGTCGCGGTTGACGCCTATGGGCACGTCGCCCTTCAGCACCACACCCTTTGAACGGGCGTAGTCGGCAGCAGCCTTCAACTGCAGGTGGAGGTTGTATTGGGTGTAGTAAATGAGAGGCGACTTGGCGGCATAGGGTTCGAGCCAGTCTTTATTGTCGTCGAACCACGCCTTGAACTCTTTCGAAGCCAGCAACTGCTCGCCCCGCTCGGCAAAAATATCGTTGATATAGTCGGTTTTCACACGGTGGACAGCCTCGTAGTCGCTCTGCGGCAGGGCGTTCAGCTCGCGTTGCTGACGGCGATAGGCCGTCATCTTCGACTTGCTCTTCAACTCGCCCAGCTGTTCCAAGTCCATGTAATGCGGATGCAGGGCGAAGCACGACGTGATGTTATAGGGATAGGAGTCGTGCCAGCGTCCGTCGGTCGTGGTGTCGTTGACGGGCAACAGTTGGATAACCTTCATACCCGTCGTCACCGCCCAGTCGACCATCCGTCGCAGGTCGCCGAAGTCGCCCACGCCGTAGGAATGCTCGCTGCGGAGCGAGAACACGGGGACGACCACACCAGCGGCCCGCCACGTCTTCTCCTTCAGGTGCAGCAGGTCGCCATAGAGCACGCGCACCTCGCCGTCGGCAATCTCTTCCGTGAGCAGACGGTTGTCGCCCTCCTCCCATGCTACGAGTTCATGCGTCTGCTTGTCTACCACAACATACTTATACTCTATGGGCAGGCTGATAGCATCCATATTGACAGACAAGAGCCAGTCCTGCTGTCCGATATACTCCATCGACAGATAACGGACGGGACTCCAGCTGCCCATCATCGGATGGCTGCCCAAGATGGCCAGCGACTGGCCTTCCTCCAACTGTGGAGCCGAAACGCGGAAGAGTGCTGTCTTACGATAGAACGGCACGCGACGGGCCTCAGCGGTCTCGCCATGCTGCGCGTGTTTCGTGGTCAGATAGGCATTGGTATAGAGGTGGGCGCACAGGGGCATATCCCGCCACTGGTCGTCGAACACATAGTTCTTGGAAGAGTCAAACCAGTAAGTACGCGGCACCTCAGACCACTCGCGGCGCAGCACCCGCCCGTCGCCATCTTCCACCTGGTAAGCGTATGAAATAGAGCTGACGGGGTGTTGTCTACTTTCAACAACAGCCGTTTCCTGCGTCCAGTTCACACCGTCCTGCGTCTGCATCAACAGATTGGACGTCCTGATGGTTCCGTCCTGACTGTAGAAGTTGAGCACGACATGCATCGACTCGCCCCACTGTGTGCCGTATTGTATTGTAAATCGCAGTTTCATCAGAGTTTAACAGTCTTTTTTCTTGCCTTTGATTCGTTCTGAAGCCTGTTCAGGGCTGTCACCACATAAGTGTACTTCTGCGTACCGTTTTTGTAAGGCAAGAGGCAGAAGTTGTTCGTCGTGATGGTGACAATCTTCGAAGCATCGTCGGTGTTCACCTTTTCACCCTTGGCAAAGCGGTATACCACGTATCGGGTGGCCGTATTCTGCCAGTTCTTGCCTTTCGGAGCCGTCCAGAAGAGCACGTAGTCCTTGCCCGTCCATACGGGTTTCAGCTGACGCACCTTGCGTGTGGTTTTCTTATCGATAAAGCTCATGTCGGGCTGCAGGGCTGGTTTACGCCAATAATAGTTACGAAGCGTCATGCCGTAATTGCCCACGTTGTCGACGGCTGCCTTGGCATACCACAGCACCGTACCCTTGACATTCGGCAACTGCTGGTGCAGGCGCATCTTGGCGGGCAGCTGGTGCTGCTGAGGATTCTGCGGGTCGGCGTATTTCACGGTACGCTCCACATCTTCGCCGATGACGAGGGGACGCTTGGCGGCATATTGGCTCCACCAGCGTATCAGCGTCTCGTAGTCGGCGGCCTTGTTGCCTATCTCCCAATAAATCTGGGGCACGCAGTAGTCGAGCCAGCCCTTGTTTATCCATAGCAGGATGTCGGCATAGAGGTCGTCGTAGTTCTGTAGCCCGTTGGTATTACTGCCTATACTGCTCGAACGCTTATTGCGGTAGATGCCGAAGGGCGAGATGCCCACCTTCACCCAGGGCTTAGCCTTGTGGACGGTCTTGTAGAACTGCTCGATAAAGAGGTTGACATTGTGACGGCGCCAGTCGCCGCGGTCACGTATGCCGTAGCTGTTCTGGCGGTACTGCCAGTCGTCGGGAATCGACTGTCCGGCGGCAGGGTACGGATAGAAATAGTCGTCCATGTGGATGCCGTCGACGTCGTAGCGAGTCACGATGTCGCGAGCCACCGCGCAGATGTAGTCGCGGTTCTCGGCAATGCCGGGATTTAAGATGGTCAGCCCGTCGTACTCAAAGCAGTTCTGGGGTTTGCGGTTCATGATATGGTTAGCTGCCAGCACGGTAGTGTTCTTCGTCCGTGCCCGATAGGGGTTTATCCAGGCGTGTAGCTCCATGCCGCGCTTGTGGCATTGGTCAATCATCCACGACAGGGGGTCCCAATAAGGCGATGGTGCCTTGCCCTGCTGACCTGTCAGGAAGCGGCTCCACGGCTCGATGCGACTCTCGTAGAGAGCGTCGCACTCCGGACGTACCTGAAAGATAATGACGTTGACACCGTCTTTCTGCAACTCGTCAAGCTGGTAGGTCAGCGTCTGCTGCATCTTCACCGTCCCCATTCCCTGGAACTGTCCGTTCACACATTGTATCCAAGCGCCTCGCATTTCGCGCTTCTGTTGTGCCATCGCCATTGTGGCAATAGCCATCATGCAAATCAATACAAATAGTTTTTTCATGATTATCTGAGATATTCGTAAATTTTCGTTGTCCAATCAGCACCATTCTCCGGACAGAAGGTGCGCATGCCCATCTGGCTGGCGACGGCTACGTTACGTGCGCCGTCATCGACGAAGAGCGTCTCCGAGGCCATCACCTTCTCTGTCATCAGCACGTGGTGGAAGAAGTCTGTCGAGGGTTTCATCACCCCCACCTTGTAACTGCAATAAACGGCGTCCATATAGTCGTCGATGGGATGCCCGTGGCCGTCGAAAGCCGGCGACTGTACCCACGACATCATATAGGGATTGGTGTTCGACAGCAGTATCAGGCGGTAGCCCTCCTGACGCAGTTTCCGCAGCACGTCAAGGTTGCGCTGCGGCACCTCCTTGGCATAGCCTAACCACGCATGGCGACATTCGTCATAGGTCAGCTCACGGCCAGCGAGCTTGCCGGCTTCTATGCGGAAGGTCTCGGCAGAAATCTTGCCCTCCTCTAACTGTCCGAAGATGCCGCCTTGCGTATAGGCATTCAAACGCTGGTCGGCATCGGCAATTCCTAACTGCTGAAAGCGCCTGATGGCTTCTGGCTGGTCAAGCGTGATAATCACGCCGCCAAGGTCGAATATGATGTTCTTGATCATAGTTTGTTTCAGAATAAGTTTGGTTTGTTTCTACGAGCCTCTTCAATCGACACGATCTGCTGCTGTTCCTGCTGATAGTCTTGCCGCATGTGTTCGTATTTCTCTTGCAGTTCCTGCTCCACAGCCTGCTCTTCGTTCATCAGACGGGCTGCTACCAACGCATTCTGCGAGGCGTCCTTCATCCAGACGACAGGACCGCCGTAGACGGGAGCTATCTTCAGCGCCACGTGGAGTTCGCTGGTCGTCGCACCACCAATCATGATGGGGATGTTCAGCCCGGCACGCTGCAGTTCGCGGGCCACATTGACCATTTCCTCAAGACTCGGCGTGATGAGTCCCGACAGTCCTATCATGTCGACGTGCTCTTCCTGAGCCTTGCGCACAATCTGCTCGGCAGGCACCATCACGCCCATATCGATGACCTCGTAGCCGTTGCAGGCCATCACCACGCTGACGATGTTCTTGCCGATATCGTGGACGTCGCCCTTGACGGTGGCTAAGAGAACTTTTCCTGACTTTCCGGCTTGTCCTTTCTTTCCCGCCTCAATATAGGGTTGCAGGATCGTGACGGCCTGCTTCATGGTGCGGGCGGTCTTCACCACCTGCGGCAGAAACATCTTGCCCTCGCCAAAGAGCTGGCCGACGCGATTCATGCCTGCCATCAGCGGCCCTTCGATGATGTCGACAGCACGAGGGTACTTCTCAAGGGCTTCCTTCAGGTCAGCTTCCAAGTGGTCGCCGATGCCGCGGACGAGGGCGTCGCTAAGGCGAGTGTCTACACCTGGGGCCTCCCCAAGCCCCATTCCCGAGCAGAGCTCGCCTACCCGTAGCCTTTCCGAAGGAGGGAATGTTTGGTTACCTGATGATGGATTGGGTAATTGGACACCCCCTCCTTTGGAGGGGCTTGGGGAGGCCTCCTGCGATATTTCTATCAGCCTGTCTGCCGCCCCCTTCTTACGGTTCAGCACCACGTCCTCAATCACCTCCAAGTGCTCCTGGGGAATATCGCTGTAGGTCACCTTCGTGGCGGGGTTCACGATGCCGAAGTCCATACCCTGCTGGATGGCGTGGTAGAGGAACACGGCATGCATCGCCTCGCGGATGTAGTTATTGCCTCGGAACGAGAAACTCAGGTTGCTGACGCCACCGCTGACATGCGCTCCCGGCAGGTGCTGGCGAATCCAACCCGTAGCGCGGATGAAGTCCAACGCATAGGCATCGTGTTCCTCCATGCCTGTGGCTATAGCCAGCACGTTAGGGTCAAAGATAATGTCGAACGGATTCATACCAACACGCTGAGTCAGAAGACGATATGCACGTTCTGCAATCTCAATACGACGCTCGTAGGTCGTGGCCTGACCCTGTTCGTCGAAGCACATCACCACGACGGCAGCACCATAGCGCATACAGTCGCGGGCGTGACTCAGGAACGACTCTTCGCCCTCCTTCAGCGAGATGCTGTTGACGATGCTCTTGCCCTGCACACATTGCAGGCCGGCCACGATGACGTCCCATTTCGATGAGTCGATCATCACCGGCACTCGGGCAATGTCGGGCTCCGAGGCTATCAGGTTGAGGAAGGTCACCATCTCCTGACGGGCGTCCAACAGTCCGTCGTCCATATTGATGTCGATAACCAGCGCCCCGTCCTCCACCTGCTTGCGGGCAATGGTCAGCGCCTCGTCGTAATTTTTCTCCTTAATCAGTCGCAGAAATTTTCGCGAGCCAGCCACATTACAGCGTTCGCCAACGTTGGTGAATGAGGAAAGAGGAGAGAGGAGAGAGGAGAGAGGAGAGAGATTACTACTTACCTCTAATAAATCCAAGCCTGACAGCCAAAGTGCCTGCGGTCTTTCAGCCGGCACGTGTGGCTTCTTCCATTCTTGAAGTATCCTCTCTCCTCTCTCCTCTCTCCTCTCTCCTCTAACTAAATCCGCGTACTTCGCAATAAACTCATCGGTCGTGCCGCAACAGCCACCGATGATGTTCACCAGCCCCTCGTCCACGAGTTCGCCTATCTGCGGCGCCATCGTCTCAGCCGTCTCGTCATACAGGCCCATCTGGTTGGGCAGTCCTGCATTGGGGTAGCACGATATATAATAAGGTGCACGCTTGGCCAGTTCCTTGAGGAACGGCTTCATCTGGCGGGCACCGAACGAGCAGTTCAGTCCGATAGAGAAGATAGGATATGTCGACACGCTGGCCAAATAGGCGTCCAGCGTCTGCCCCGACAGCGTGCGGCCAGCCAGGTCGCTGACGGTGACGCTCAGCATAATGGGCAGCTCCACACCGCGACGCTGCATAGCCGTCATAGCGGCATCGATGGCACACTTTGAGTTCAGCGAGTCGAAGATGGTCTCAATGAGCAGGGCGTCTACCCCACCCTCTATCAGCGCATCCATCTGCTCCACGTAGGCGTCGAAGAGCTGGCTGTAGGTCAGGTCGCGACGGGCGGGGTTGCTCACGTCGGGCGACATTGAGCACGTCTTATTTGTCGGGCCTATCGAGCCGGCTACGAATCGCGGTTTTTCCGGCAAGGAGAACTCGTCGGCACACCGGCGAGCCAGTCGGGCACCCTCCAAGGCCATCTCACGGGCGTATTGCTCCATGTTGTAGTCGGCCTGCGATATGCGCTGGGCGCTGAACGTGTTGGTCTCGATGATGTCGGCACCTGCGCGCAGGTAGCGGCGGTGGATGTCGAGAACGACATCCGGGCGCGTCAGACAGAGCACGTCGTTGTTACCCTTCATCTGTACCTGCTTCAGGCTACCAAGTCCTTCGCGCAGGTCGTCGCGCCAGAAGTCGGCTTCCGACAGGCCATACGTCTGCACCATCGTACCCATTGCGCCATCCAGAATCAGGATACGCTCACGTATAACGTCTTGTAACTTCGTCATTTCCACACTTTCATGGCGCGATCCATCTCGCGGCGGTCTTCCTTCTCCTTCAGCGTCTGACGCTTGTCGAACGCCTTCTTACCCTTACACAGCGCGATGTCCATCTTGGCGCGGCCTTTCTCGTCGAGAAACACCAGCAGGGGCACTATCGTGTAGCCCGTCTGCTTCGTTGCACTCTGCAGTTTGTTGATTTCACGCTTCGTCAGCAGCAACTTGCGGTCGCGCTTCTGCTCGTGGTTGTTGTACGAGCCGTAGAAATAGGGCGACACACTCATGCCGCGCACCCACATCTCGCCGTTGATTATCAGACAATAAGAGTCCACCAGACTGGCTTTGCCAGCGCGGATGGACTTGATCTCGGTGCCCGTCAGCACAATGCCGGCGGTAAAGGTCTCAATAAAGAAGTACTCAAACGAGGCCTTCTTGTTGCGTATGTTGACAGGACTTTTCTTCCTGATTTCTTCTTCCTGCTTGTTCATGACTCAATCGTTGCAAAATTCTCAATATGATCATCCACGTAGTGGGCAATCATCGACGTCCACTCCTCCTCGTTCTCAACGAAGGTGTCGTCGAGGTCGTCAAACTCAGGCAGCTGCTCAAACAGCGCCATAAACTCGTCCTCCGTCAGGTTGCATTCTATCACGTCGCGATGCTTCAGCCACAGCGTGTGGGCGTCGTAGATGAGTTTCGACAGGTCGCGCATCCCCCAGAGTTTCACAGCCTTAGCAAACGGATTCTTGAAAATGAACGGCCCGTAGCCGTTGTGTATCAGTTGGACGAAACCGCCGTCCATCACCTCCTCGTGCAGCGTGTCCCACGCTAAGAGCGTCACTTGGTCAGCCGTCAGCTCACCCAGCGTCTCTGCCGTCAGTTCACCGCCTATCGACGCGCGGATAGCATCGATGAAAACCTTCAGAAAGGCATCCATACCCTCGCCTGCTGCTTGCTGCAAGGCAGCGTCTTTTATCTTTACTTCTATCATACCGACTGCAAAGGTACAAAAAATCCCTGAAAGCATCAACACTTTCAGGGACTTTTTAAAACTAAACGCCGGACTCTTACAGGTTCAGGCTCTTCTTGATGGCCTCAATCTTCTCCTCAGCAGCCTTCGAGCAACGCTCGTAGTCGGCAGCACCTGCGAAGCTGGGGTCTTTCACCTCGGTATAGAACTTGATCTTCGGCTCCGTGCCCGAGGGACGTACAGAAACCTTCGTGCCGTCCTCGCAGAACCATTGCAGCACGTTCGACGTGTCGGGCATGTCGAGTTTCTCTACGCTGCCGTCAGCCTTCTTGGCCTCCAGGGTCTTGTAGTCCTTCCACAGGCAAATCTTCGAACCGCCAAGCTCCTTCGGCGGGTTCTCGCGGAAGTTGGTCATCATCTGCTTGATCTCGTCGGCACCCGTCTTACCCGGACGTACGACGTTGATGGTGACTTCCTTCGAGAAGCCATACTCCTTATAGATATTCATCAGCAGGTCGTAGAGCGTCATGCCGTTGTCGCGTGCCCAGGCTGCAATCTCGCAGATCAGACAGATTGATGCGGGGGAGTCCTTGTCGCGCACCTTGTCGAACGGCAGGAATCCGAACGACTCCTCGCCGCCGCCGATGTACTTCTTCTTGCCCTCGTTGACGCGAATCTCGTTGGCAATCCACTTGAAGCCCGTGTAACAGTCCTTGTACTCCACGCCGTTCTTCTTGGCAATCTCGGCAATCACCTCGGTGGTCACGATGGTCTTCACCAGGAACTCGTTGCCCTTCAACTGGCCGAGCTTCTTCTTGTTGGCAATGATGTACCACGAGAACATCATGCAGGTCTGGTTGCCGTTCAGGATCTCCCACTCACCCTTCGGGTTGCGGCAGACGATAGCCAGACGGTCGGCGTCGGGGTCGGAGGCAATCACCAGGTCGGCGTTCAGGCGCGTACCTAACTTCATACCTAAGGTCATGGCCTCGGCGTTCTCGGGATTCGGGCTGACAACCGTCGGGAAGTTGCCGTCGATGACCATCTGCTCGGGCACGACGTGGATGTTCTGGAAGCCCCATGAGCGCAGGGCCATCGGGATGATGACGCGGCCTGTGCCGTGCATGGGCGAGTAGACGATGTTCAGGTCCTTCTGGCGCAGGATGACGTCCTGGTCGACCATAGCCTCCTTCACGGCCTGGATGTAGTCCCAGTCCATTTCGCCGCCGATGGGGATGATGAGTTCCTTGTTGCCCTCGAACTTCACGTCCTCGATCTTCACCTTGTTCACCTCGTCGATGATGCCCTTGTCGTGCGGAGCCAGCACCTGTGCGCCGTCGTCCCAGTAAGCCTTGTAGCCATTATACTCGCGGGGGTTGTGGCTGGCCGTCACGTTCACGCCGGCCTGGCACTTCAGCTGACGGATGGCGAACGAAATCTCAGGCGTGGGACGCAGGCTCTCGAAAAGGTAGACCTTGATGCCGTTGGCCGAGAAGATGTCGGCAACCGACTCGGCAAACATACGGCCGTTGTTGCGGCAGTCGTGACCAACGACGACGGCGGGCTGGATGTCGGGGAATGCCTTGTTGATATAGTTGGCAAAGCCCTGCGTGGCCATACCCACGATGTACTTGTTCATACGGTTCGTACCGGCACCCATGATGCCGCGCAGACCGCCCGTACCAAACTCCAGGTTCTGATAGAAAGCGTCAATCAGGGCCGACTTGTCCTCGTTGTCGAGCATGGCCTGTACTTCCTTACGTGTCTCCTCGTCAAAGGCCGGAGAGAGCCATTCTTTAGCAATTGCCTCGCACTGGGCAATCAGCTGTGCGTTGTTCTCCATAAGCTGTGTTTTAGTTTGTTTTAGATTTGTAAAATGGATATTTGTGACAAAGTTAATCAATAATCGCGTAATATGATACGTTAGCACGCCTTTTTTTTGATTTTTTAGCAATAAAGCCTAAAAAACCGTCGCCACTCTCGCGGATAGCAGCGGTTTAACATTGAAAATGACCAAGTCCGTTACGTTACAGTTGTTACAGTCGCAAGTCAGTAAATCGATGCATGAACCCCTTGCTCCGATGTTTTTCCCTGTACTTGGCGCACACATCAGCGGCGCAGAATTTCAGTATCCCGACCTCACTTGGAAGGAAATGTGCGGATTAATGGCCCAATTGGTGGGCGATTCGGGGTGTAACAAGGGCCAATTGACCGCTTGACCTTTGCTTACGGTAAACCTGACCTTTGCTTACGGCAAACCCGACCTTTGCTTACGGTAAAGGTCGGGCTGGCTTATTGCACGTTTCTTGCAGAATAAGATTTTTTACGCAAAGATGTTTGGCGGTATCCTATTTTCTTTGTACCTTTGCAGCCCAGAATGCAATTACAAAACTCAGCTTTTGATATGAAAAAACAAATGAAGAAGGTGCTCGTCCTTGGTTCGGGTGCCCTGAAAATCGGACAGGCTGGCGAGTTTGACTATTCGGGCTCGCAGGCTCTGAAAGCACTCCGTGAAGAGGGAATCTCCTCTGTGTTAGTCAACCCCAACATCGCAACCATCCAGACGTCGGAAGGTATTGCCGACAAGGTGTATTTCCAGCCGGTAACCCCCTACTTCGTGACTGAGATCATCAAGAAGGAGCGTCCCGACGGCATTCTCTTGGCTTTTGGCGGACAGACGGCCCTGAACTGCGGCACGGAGCTCTACCAGAACGGCGTGCTGAAGGAGTACGGCGTCGAGGTGTTAGGCACCAGCGTCGAAGCCATCATGAACACCGAAGACCGCGACCTCTTCGTGAAGAAGTTAGGCGAGGTTGACCTGAAGGTGCCCGTGAGCCACGCTGTGGAGAACATGGACGACGCCCTGAAGGCCGCCCACGAGATAGGCTTCCCCATCATGATCCGTTCGGCCTACGCCCTCGGTGGTCTCGGCAGCGGCATCTGTCCCGACGAAAAGGCGTTTATCGAATTGGCTGAGTCAGCATTCACCTTTGCCCCGCAGATTCTCGTCGAGGAGAGTCTGAAGGGCTGGAAGGAGATTGAGTTCGAGTGCATCCGCGACGCCAACGACCGTTGCTTCACCGTTGCCTCGATGGAGAACTTCGACCCCTTAGGCATCCACACGGGTGAGTCTATCGTGGTGGCTCCCACCTGCTCGCTGACAGAGGAGCAGGTGAAGATGCTGCAGGACATCACCATCCGCTGCGTGAAGCACCTCGGTATTGTCGGCGAGTGTAACATCCAGTTTGCCTTCAACGCCACGACCAACGACTACCGCATCATCGAGATCAACGCCCGTCTGAGCCGCTCGTCGGCACTGGCATCGAAGGCTACCGGCTATCCCCTCGCCTTCGTGGCTGCGAAGATTGCCCTGGGCTACACGCTCGACCAGATTGGCGAGATGGGCACCACGTCGAGTGCCTACGTGGCTCCGAGTCTCGACTATATGATTTGTAAGATTCCGCGCTGGGACCTCACGAAGTTCGTGGGCGTTAGCCGTCAGATTGGCTCGTCGATGAAGTCTGTAGGCGAAATCATGTCTATCGGCCGCTCGTTCGAGGAGATGATTCAGAAGGGTCTGCGCATGATTGGTCAGGGTATGCACGGCTTCGTAGGCAACGACCACACGAAGTTCGAAGACCTCGACAAAGAGCTGGCCAACCCCACCGACCTGCGTATCTTCGCCATCGCACAGGCTCTGGAAGAGGGCTACACGGTGGAGCGCATCGAGGAGCTGACGAAGATTGACGTGTGGTTCCTGGAGCGCCTGAAGCACATCGTAGACCTGAAGCACAAGCTGCTGACATACGACAAACTGGAGGAGCTGCCCGACGAGTTCCTGTTGGAGGTGAAGCGTGCCGGATTCTCAGACTTCCAGATTGCCCGTTTTGTGCTGAAGTCGACGGCCACGAACATGGAGAAGGAGAACCTGCAGGTGCGCCAGTACCGCAAGGAGCGCGGCATCATGCCCTCGGTGAAGCGCATACCCACCGTTGCCTCCGAGCATCCCGAACTGACAAACTACCTCTATTTCACGTACACGCACACGCCCGCGTTCCAAGATGCCTTCAGCGTGGGTGCCGCTTCGCCCGACAGCAAGCCATACACGCCGAAGCACGACATCAGCTATTACAACAACGACAAGTCGGTGGTGGTGCTCGGCTCAGGTGCCTACCGCATCGGCTCCAGCGTAGAGTTCGACTGGTGCTCGGTAAACGCCATCAACACGGCGCGCAAGCTGGGCTACAAGTCTATCATGATAAACTACAACCCCGAGACCGTATCTACGGACTACGATATGTGCGACCGTCTGTATTTCGACGAGCTGTCGTTGGAGCGCGTGCTCGACGTCATCGACTTGGAGTCGCCGAGAGGCGTCATCGTCTCGGTGGGCGGTCAGATACCTAACAACCTGGCCATGAAGCTGCACCGTCAGGGTGTGCCCGTCTTAGGCACCAGCCCCGTCAACATCGACCGCGCTGAGAACCGCGACAAGTTCTCGGCCATGCTCGACAAGCTTGGCATCGACCAGCCGGCATGGCGCGCCCTGACATCGTTCGACGACGTGAAGGACTTCGTCAACCAGGTGGGCTACCCCGTGCTCGTGCGTCCATCGTACGTACTCTCAGGTGCCGCCATGAACGTGTGCTACGACGACGAGGAGCTGCACCGCTTCCTCAATATGGCCACCGAGGTGTCGAAGGAGTTCCCCGTGGTCATCTCGAAGTTCATGACCGAGACGAAGGAGATAGAGTTCGACGCCGTTGCCGACAAGGGCGAGGTCATCGAGTATGCCATCTCCGAGCACGTAGAGTATGCCGGTGTTCACTCGGGCGACGCCACGATGGTGTTCCCCGCCCAGCACATCTACTACTCTACCATCCGTCAGATCAAGAACATCTCGCGCAAGATAGCCAAGGAGCTGAACATCTCGGGTCCGTTCAACATCCAGTTCCTCGCCAAGAACCGCGAGGTGAAGGTCATCGAGTGCAACCTGCGTGCCTCGCGTTCGTTCCCCTTCGTGTCGAAGATTCTGAAGCGCAACTTCATCGAGACGGCCACGAAGATCATGCTCGACGCCCCCTACTCGCGTCCCGACAAGAGCGAGTTCGACATCGACCGCATCGGCGTCAAGGCCAGCCAGTTCTCGTTCGCCCGTCTGCAGAATGCCGACCCCGTATTAGGCGTCGACATGTCGTCAACGGGTGAAGTAGGATGCTTGGGCGACAGCTTGAACGAAGCCCTGTTAAATGCTTTGATAGCAACGGGTTATCGTCTGCCTAAGAAGTCGGTACTCATCTCCTCGGGTGGTGCTAAGGGCAAGGTGTCGCTCCTTGAGCCTGCACAGGATCTGGTAAAGAAGGGCTTCGAGGTGTACGCCACTGGCGGCACGGCCAAGTTCTTCAATGACAACGGCGTGAAGGCCACGCCCGTCAGTTGGCCCGACGAGGATGGCGAGAACAACGTCATGGACATGATTGCCGAACACAAATTCGACCTCATCGTCAACGTGCCGAAGAACCACACGAAGCGCGAGCTGACCAACGGCTACCGCATCCGCCGTGGGGCCATCGACCACAACATCCCCCTGATGACCAACGTCCGTCTGGCCAAAGCCTTCATCGAGGCCTTCACCGCCATGAAGCTGGAAGACATCCAGATTAAGTCGTGGCAGGAGTATAATAATTGAAAATTGGAAATTGAAAATTCTTTGATGTGAAAGAAGAAATAAGAGCATTGTTGGAAGATTTGCTGCCATTGGTTGACTTTGACAGCGACTTCCTGTTTGCTGAACTCAATTCGCTTGACGTTACCACCATCCTGATGTCGCTGGCCGACAAATACGGCATCAAGCTGGAAGCTATCGATGCTACGCCGAAGAACCTGAAGTCGTTAGACAACATCGTGGCTATGGTGGAGCGCAAACTTCAGGAGAAATGATTTTAGAAGACTATCTCAGAGAAGACGCACGTCTCTACCCCGATAAAATCGCTATTATCTGCGGGGCAGAGACGTGCTCTTATCAGCAACTCTACGAGCGCTGCGTGGCGCGTGCCGCCGACTATGCCGACCGTCGGGGCAAGGTGGTGCTGTTCAGGGCTTCGCCAACCATCGGTTTCATCGTCGATTATTTCGCCATCCATATCGCTGGTGCTGTGGCTGCCCCGATGGAGAAGGACACCCCGCAGGAAATCATCGATGAATTGGAGCAAAAGCTCAATTCTGCCACTGTTCCAGAAGGCATCGCCGACGTGCTCTACACCACGGGCACTACCGGCCGCTCGAAGGGCGTGATGATCAGTCATCGCACCATCGTGGCCGACGCCGAGAACCTGATTGCCGGTCAGCTGTTCACGCACGAATTAGTGTTCATCATCAACGGGCCGCTGAACCATATCGGCAGCCTGTCGAAGATCTACCCCGTCATCGTGCTTGGTGCCACGCTGTATATCATCGACGGTATGAGGGATATGAACGCCTTTTTCACCGCCCTCAACTATCCCGCCACGAAGATGGCCACCTTCTTCGTACCGGCCAGCGTCCGTATGCTGACGCAGTTCAGCGCCGAACGCTTGGCATCGTATGCAGAAAAGATAGATTTCATCGAGTGCGGAGGTGCCCCACTACCCCACGCCGACATGCTCGAGCTGTGCCGTCTGCTGCCCAAGACGCGCCTTTACAACACCTATGCATCAACAGAAACGGGCATCATCAGCACCTATAACTACAACGACGGCGAGTGCATTGTGGGGTGCTTAGGCAAAGCGATGCCTCACTCACGCATCATCATCACGCCCGAAGGCCGCATATCGTGCCAGGGCGACACGCTCATGAGCGGCTATATCGGGGAACCCGAACTGACGGCCACCGTCCTGCACGACCAGACGGTCTTCATGTCGGACTTAGGACGGCTCGACGAACAGGGAAGGCTGCATATCGGTGGGCGCCAGGATGACGTCATCAATATTGGCGGCTACAAGGTAGCGCCAACAGAAGTGGAGGACGCCGCCCTGCTGTTGCCAGAGGTGAAAGACTGCATCTGCATCTCGGCTGCGCACCCCATCACGGGCAATGCCCTGAAGCTGTTGGTGGTCATGGCCGACGGTTGCCAACTAAACAAGCGCCAGGTAGCCCTGCACCTGAAAAGCCGCTTGGAAGTCTACAAGATCCCCATGCTCTACGAACAGGTCGACCACGTAGAGAGAACCTACAACGGCAAGTTAAACCGAAAGTTTTACCGTTAGTCTAAAAATCTCTGTCTTCTAAGACTTTAAAGCGAGTTCTGACGACGTCTAATTTTTCGAAGTCGAGGGTTGTCGTCAGCGCTTGCTGACGGTTGGGAACCGCCTCTGCCAACGTATCGCCCTTGGAGTCGCAGACGAGGCTCTCGCCCCGGTAATGACAGAACTGGTCGTCGCCCACACGGTTGGCACCAATCAAGTAACACTGGTTCTCGATGGCACGTGCCCGCGTCAGCACCCGCCACGCCTGCTGACGGCTTTCCGGCCAGTTGGCCGACACGATGATGGCATCGTACTCACCAGCACGCCCATAGCGCGACCACAGGGGGAAACGTAGGTCGTAGCACGTCAGCAGTAGGAAACGGCGCCCCTGCCAAGTGGCAACAACGTGCGCCGTGCCCGGCGTGATATACACATCCTCGTGACCATAGGTGAAGAGGTGGTGCTTGTCGTAGAAAACGGTCGTCTCAGGCGTGACAAAATAATGACGGTTGCGGTAGGTACCATCGGCAGCGTGTATCAAGAGGCTGCCGCTGAGCGCACATCGGTGAGCTACAGCCGTCTGCTGCATCCATCGGAGAGCGATGGAATCGTCGTTTTCTGCCAGTTCATGCGGCTCTGTAGCGAATCCCGTAGCCCACATTTCGGGCAGGACATAGAGGTCGGAACCCGCATTTTCGGACAACAGCCGCTGCACGTTTTTCACGTTTTCATCGGGTTGTCCCCAAACGGTGTCTGTTTGAAAAATCGTTATATTCATAAGTAGAAGTCTTTTGTCAGTTCCTGATACCACGACGAGCGGACGTTGGGAGAGGTTTCAATAACCCCTTCCGTCAGTTCCAGTTCAGCTGGATGCTTGCGAAAGGCCATCAGATAGCGGCGAGGCTGTTTGCGCGGGGTGGTCTTGACAGCACACTCACGCACCTTGAACAGACCGGCCAAGGCGGCCTCGTCCTCCATACGCGCCTTGCAGTCGAAGGGAATGATGACCGAGAACTCACCGTCGTCGGCCAACAGGCGACAGACGGCCTGCATCAGCTCGCGATATGACAACGAGGCCGTATGGCGCGCCAGCGTGCGCTGACCGTCAGGACACGCCAACGAGTCGACGAAATACGGGGGATTGCTCACGATGGTGGTGAAGGGTGAGTGGTGAAGGGTGAAGGGTGAGTGGTGATGGGTGCGTATATCGGCATTTAGCAGCTGAATGCGACTGGCAAAGGGCGAGGCGGCGACATTCTCGCGGGCCTGGGCGACGGCTTCGGGGTCAACGTCGACACCTACGACCTGCGCCTCGGGAAAACGCTGCGCCATCATCAGCGCTATCAAGCCCGTACCCGTGCCAATGTCGAGCACCCTCTGGCCACCTCGCGCCCAGGCGCCAAGCAGCGTTCCATCGGTGCCAACCTTCATGGCACAACGGTCGTGATAAACCGTGAAATGACGAAAACGGAAGTAGTCATTTGCCATAATCGGGCACAAAGATACACATTTTTTGTTAATTATCGGCTATCTGTTAGCAAATCTCAATTAAATTTCGTAACTTTGCACGCTCTTATAAAGTTGTAATATGTTTTTAGAAAGTCAGAATAACAAGGCATTCTCTATGATTGCCGACATTGAAGGAGATTTTAAGGACCTGATTAACGGCGTGCCCACGCCCGACGAACTGCCTATCCTTGCCGTTCGTAACCTGGTGCTTTTCCCAGGCGTGGTGTCGCCCATCCTCATCGGACGCGAATCGAGCTCGACGCTCATCAAGCGTGCCGAGAAGAAACAACTGGTGATTGGTATCGTCTGCCAACGCGACCCTGAAGTGGACGAACCTACAAAAGATGATTTATACGAATATGGCGTCTTTGCCAAAATCGTCAAGCAGCTGACGCTGCCTAACGGTAACATCACGGCTATCGTCCAGGCTCTGGGACGAATGAGGCTGATAGACATCATCAGCGACGAACCCTACCTGACAGGACAAGTGGAGCCCGCACCCGAGATAAGCCCCGAGAAACGTGACAAGGAGTTCCGCACCGCTATGCAGGACCTGCGCAAACAGGTGAACGACTACATCAACATGAGCGACGAGATACCCGACGAGGCCACGTTTGCCGTGCAGAACATCTCGAACGACGTCATGGCGCTGAACTTCACCTGCTCGAACATGCCGTTCAGCATCAAGGACAAAATGATGCTCCTGGAAACAGAGTCGGTGAAGGAGCGACTGTTTGCCACCATGAAGGTGCTGAACCGCGAAATCAACCTGCAGCACCTGAAGGCCGACATCCGCAACAAGACGCGTGAAGACCTTGACGAGCAGCAGCGCAACTACTTCCTGCAGCAGCAAATCAAGAACCTGCAGGCAGAAATGGGTAACGGCGAGAGTGCGCCCGAGAAGACAGAACTGCTGAAGAAAGCTGAGAAGAAGCTATGGCCGGAAGAGGTGGCAAAGGTGTTCTACAAAGAGGCGGACAAACTGGATACGCTAAACCCGCAAAGTCCCGATTTCAACGTACAGCTAACGTATCTGCAGACGATGGTCGACCTGCCCTGGGGCGAGTTTACCGAGGACGACCTGAACCTGAAACGCGCCCAGAAGATTCTCGACCGCGACCACTACGGTATGGAGAAGGTGAAGGAGCGCATACTGGAACACATGTCGGTACTCTCGCTGCGCGGTGACTTGAAGTCGCCCATCATCTGTCTCTACGGCCCTCCAGGCGTGGGTAAGACCTCGTTAGGCAAGTCGATTGCTGCCGCCATGAAGCGTAAGTATGTGCGCATGTCGTTAGGCGGTCTGCACGACGAGGCAGAGATTCGCGGCCATCGCCGCACGTATATCGGCGCCATGCCCGGACGTATCATCAAGAGCATCCAGAAAGCCGGTTCCTCGAATCCCGTCTTCATTCTTGACGAGATAGACAAGGTGACGCAGAACACGCACAACGGCGACCCGGCATCGGCGCTGTTGGAGGTGCTCGACCCCGAGCAGAACAATGCCTTCCACGACAATTACCTTGACGTGGACTATGACTTGTCGAAGGTGCTGTTCATTGCAACGGCCAACAACCTCGCTACCATACCAGGTCCCCTGCGCGACCGTATGGAGATAATCGAGGTTTCAGGCTACATTACCGAGGAAAAGATAGAGATTGCCAAGCGTCACCTCATCCCCCGCGAGATGGAGAATACGGGCCTTAACACGGTATCGCCCAAGCCCTCCTTCAACAAGGCCGCTATCGAGATGATTATCGAGCGCTATACCCGCGAGAGCGGCGTCAGACAGCTGGAGAAGCAAATCAACAAGGCTATGCGCAAACTGGCCTTCAAGCAGGCTCTGAACGGCGAGATGCCCTACAGCAAGATAACTCCTACGGAGGTGGAAGAACTGTTGGGTAATCCGCCCTTCTACCGCGACATCTATCAAGGCAACGACTATGCTGGCGTAGTGACGGGCCTTGCCTGGACGAGCGTCGGCGGCGAGATACTCTTTATCGAGACCTCGCTGTCGAAGGGCAAGGCAGGCAAGCTGACGCTGACGGGTAACTTAGGCGACGTGATGAAGGAGTCAGCCGTCATTGCCTTGGAATACGTCAAGGCACATGTCGACAAGCTCGGCGTGGACTATCGCATCTTCGACCACTGGAACATCCATATTCACGTACCAGAAGGTGCGACGCCCAAGGACGGCCCTTCGGCAGGCATCACCATTGCCACGTCCATAGCCTCGGCATTGACACAGCGCAAGGTGCGCAAGAATACGGCCATGACGGGCGAGATTACCCTGCGCGGAAAGGTGCTACCCGTAGGTGGCATCAAGGAGAAGATCTTAGCTGCCAAGCGTGCCGGCATCACGGATATCATGATGTGCCGCGAGAACGAGAAAGACGTCAACGAGATTCCCGAGATGTACCTCAAGGGTGTCACCTTCCACTATGTGGAGAATGTGCAGGACGTCTGGGATTTCGCATTGACCAAAGAGATTGTGAAGAATCCCACCGACTTCACAATACCAGAGGACGACGAGAAAAAAGACGATAAGAAATGACTTTCAAAGTAGAACATAGCGACAACGCCAGCGATGCACGCACAGGCCTGATAACGACAGACCACGGGCAAATCAAGACGCCGATCTTCATGCCCGTAGGCACGGCAGGCTCCGTCAAGGGCGTACATTTTGCTGAACTGCGCGAACAGGTGAAGGCACAGATTATCTTAGGCAACACCTATCATCTCTACTTGCGCCCAGGACTCGACACGCTCAGGAAGGCAGGCGGACTCCATCAGTTCAACACCTGGGACCGCCCCATACTGACAGACTCCGGCGGCTTCCAGGTATTCTCGCTAACAGGCATCCGCAAGCTGCGCGAGGAAGGCTGCGAGTTCCGCTCACATATCGACGGCTCGAAGCACATCTTCACGCCGGAGAACGTGATGGACACAGAGCGCATCATAGGTGCCGACATCATGATGGCATTAGACGAGTGCCCCCCGGGACAGAGCGACTATCAGTATGCCAAGAACTCGTTGGGGCTGACCCAGCGCTGGCTCGACCGCTGCATCAAGCGCTTCAATGAGACAGAGCCGCTCTACAGTTATCAGCAGAGCCTCTTCCCCATCGTACAGGGCTGCACCTATAAAGACTTGCGTCAGGAAGCCGCCAAGTATGTTGCTGACAAAGGTGCTGACGGCAACGCCATCGGCGGACTGGCAGTAGGCGAGCCGACGGAGGTGATGTACGAAATGATTGAGGTCGTCAACGAGATTCTGCCCAAGGACAAGCCACGTTATCTCATGGGCGTCGGCACACCTCAGAACATCCTCGAAGCCATTGAGCGCGGCGTGGATATGTTCGACTGTGTCATGCCTACACGTAACGGTCGTAATGCATTGCTTTTCACCTACGAGGGCACGATGAATATGCGCAACAAGAAATGGGAACAGGACTTCACGCCAATCGACCCTGACGGCTGCGACATCGACCGTATTCACACAAAGGCTTATCTGCATCATCTGTTCAAGGCGCAAGAGCTGTTGGCCATGCAGATTGCCTCGATACACAACTTAGCGTTCTACCTGCGACTGGTCACCGACGCCCGCACGCATATTGAGCAGGGCGACTTCGTCGTGTGGAAACGCTCTGTCATTGAACAACTTGGAAGAAGGAGATGAAGAAGCTGAAGATTATCCTGAGTCAAATTGGCCGTGGTCTGCGTTATGTTGGTCGTGGTCTGCGTCATGTTGGTCATTGGCTGAGCTACTTGAAGTATCTCAACCCGTTCCACTATCTGCCACGTATTGACCGATACATCATCAAGAAGTTCATCGGCACCTACATCTACTCCATCTTGCTGATAATCTCTATCTCGATAGTCTTTGACGTCAACGAGAACCTGGCAAAGTTCACCACTAACCATGCGCCGCTGAAGGCTATCGTCTTTGACTACTATGCCAACTTCGTACCGTACTTCGCCAACCTCTTCTCGCCGCTGTTCGTCTTCATTGCCGTCATCTTCTTCACATCGAAGTTGGCAGGCAATAGCGAGATTATCGCCATGTTAGCTTCAGGCCTGAGCTTCAAACGGCTGATGCGGCCATACTTCATTTCAGCCGCACTCATTGCCTTCCTGAACTTCCACCTCGGCTCATACGTCATACCCAAAGGAACGGTCATACGCCAAAACTTTGAAACAAGGTATAAGGACAACAAGAAAATCACAACGGCTTCAAACGTACAGCTACAGGTAGGAAAAGGCGTCATTGCCTATATGCAGCAGTATGACGACCAGACAAAGACGGGCTACGGCTTCTCGTTAGACAAGTTCGAGAAGAAAAAGCTCGTCAGCCACATGACGGCCAGCGTCATACGCTACGACACTATCAGCGAATCGCGCTTCCACTGGCGTGCGCAGAACTATAAAATCCGTACGCTGAGAGGTCTGCGCGAAGAAATACAAACGGGTGCCGAAATAGACACGACGGTGATGATGGAGCCCATGGACTTGGTGTTCTCGAAAGGACAGCAGGAGACGTTTACGAGCCCCGAATTGCGCGAATACATCTCAAAACAGCAGGAGCGCGGCTCGCAGAACGTGGTGCAGTACGAGGTGGAATACCATAAGCGTATAGCCATGTCGTTCGCCTCGTTCATCCTTACCGTCATCGGTGCCTCGCTGTCGTCACGCAAGCGCAAAGGCGGTATGGGACTCTACTTAGGCATCGGTCTTGCCTTGTCGTTCGCTTATATCCTGTTACAAACCATCTCAGCCACATTTGCCATCAATGCAGGAACTCCAGCCATTTTGGCAGAGTGGATACCTAATCTGTTATATGTTTTCATCGCCTATTTCTGTTGGCGACAAGCACCGAATTAAGATTGAAGATTGAAAATTGAAAATTGAAGATTGAATGAAATTTGAAGAAACCTATTTGAACGATAATATCCTCGATGCACTCTATGACATGCGTTTCGACGATATGACGCCGATACAAGAGAAGTGCATTCCTGAAATACTCGACGGCTACGACGTCTTAGGCGTAGCGCAGACAGGCACGGGAAAGACGGCTGCCTACCTGCTGCCCATCCTTTCCATGCTCGACGACGGCGATTATCCTAAGGATGCCATCAACTGCGTCATTATGTCACCAACGCGTGAATTAGCACAGCAAATTGACCAGGCCATGCAAGGGTTTGGCTACTACCTGGACGGTGTATCATCGGTGGCCGTCTATGGCGGCAACGACGGTGGGCGCTACGATCAGGAATTGCGTGGTATGCGCCTCGGTGCCGACGTACTCATTGCAACGCCCGGACGTCTGCTGAGCCATCTGAAGGTGGGAAATCTCGACTTGTCACGCTGTTCGTTCTTCGTGCTCGACGAGGCCGACCGTATGCTGGACATGGGCTTCTCGGAAGACATCATGCGTATTGTCAAGGAGCTGCCAGCAACCTGTCAGCGCGTCATGTTCTCGGCAACGATGCCAGCCAAAATCCGCGAGTTAGCCGTATCGTTGCTGCACGACCCCGTAGAAATCAAGCTCGCCGTATCGAAGCCAGCAGAGAAAATCCAACAGTCGGCCTACGTCTGCTACGACCCTCAGAAACTCAAGATTGTTGAGCATCTGTTCAAGGCGGGCGACTTGCAACGCGTCATCATCTTCAGCGGCAAGAAAGACCGTGTGAAGGATATTACCCGCCAGCTGAAGCGCATGAAAATCAACTGTGCCGAAATGCACAGCGACTTGTCGCAAGCAGAACGCGACGACGTGATGTACCGCTTCAAGGCCGGACAGGTGGACGTTCTTGTAGCTACAGACATCGTCAGCCGAGGTATTGACATCGATGATATCCGTATCGTCATCAACTACGATGTACCTCATGATGCGGAGGATTACGTACACCGTATCGGTCGTACAGCCCGTGCTGACCGCGACGGTGTGGCTATCACCTTCGTCAATGAAGCAGAGATGGGCAAGTTCCATGAAATAGAACACTTCTTAGGTAAGGAAGTGCTGAAGAACCCTATGCCCGAAGGATTAGGCGAAGGTCCCGAATACACCAAGCGCGAGAAGAAACGCTCCAACACCCGCAGACATGGTCGCTGGCACAGTCACGGCAACGGCAAGCGCCATAACCGCCCGCGCAACAACAAGTCTACTCCTCGTTCTTGAGCGTGGGAAGCGAAATGTGGTAACGCACGGCAAGGAACCGTATCAGACAGGTGGTAAGAAAGGACAAGACGGCAGTCATTTCAACAGGCACCCTTAACTCCATCAATCCCCAATAGACGATACCGCCCAGCACGCAAGCCATCGCGTAAATCTCCTTGTGGAAGATAACCGGTTCGTTGTTCAACAGCACATCGCGGATGACACCACCCGCAGAACCCGTGATACAACCCATGATGATAGCTACCCAGAAGGGCTGGCCGAAAGCGAGTGACTTCTGGATGCCGGCAATCGTGAAAAGCGCCAAGCCCAAGGTGTCGAAGACAAACCACGCATTCTTCAGCGGTTCCATCCACTTGCCAAAGAAAGCAACCGTCAAAAGGGCAACCGCCGTACATATCATATAAATAGGTGTAGTCATCCAGAAGGGTGTCGTTCCTAACATGACGTCACGAATAGTACCGCCGCCAATAGCTACTGCAATACCGCAGACATAACCGCCGAACCAGTCGAACTGCTTGGCGGCAGCATGACGGATGCCTGAGATAGCAAAAGCGAAGGTACCTAACAGCTCAATAATCTTAATAACGATATCCTGCTCCATTATTCATCTTTATAACGGTCGCCCCAATAGGCAACCATGCGCTCATAGAGTTTCTGTTCCGACGGTGAATGTTGCGCGTGCCATAGCCTTTCGTTCTGCAAGGCATCGGGCATATACTGCTGGGGCGTGAAATGCCCGGGGAAGTCGTGAGGATACTTATAGCCGTCATGATAGCCTAACTCCTTCATCAGCTGGGTCGGCGCATTGCGGATGGGCAGCGGCACAGGCTGATTGCCCGTCTGACGCACCAACTGCAAGGCAGCGTCAATAGCGAGATAGGCGGAATTGCTTTTGGGCGACGTCGCCAAATAGACCGTTGCCTCGGCAAGGGGAATACGTCCTTCCGGCCAGCCGATCTTCTGAATCACGTCGAAGGCGGTATTGGCCAACAACAGCGCATTGGGATTGGCCAAGCCGATGTCCTCAGCAGCAGAGATAACCAGTCGCCGGGCAATAAACTTCGGGTCTTCCCCGCCCTCTATCATGCGCGCCAACCAATAGAGAGCAGCATCAGGGTCACTACCACGGATACTCTTGATGAAGGCCGAGATGATGTCATAGTGCATCTCGCCGTCTTTGTCATACGCCAACGGATTCTGTTGCAGCCGCGCCACAACCAGTTCGTCGGTAATGATGACATCACCCGCCTCTGCCTCTACTACCAGCTCCAGTATGTTGAGCAGCTTACGGGCATCGCCACCGCTGAAGCGCAGCAAGGCGTCCGTCTGCTTCAATTCTATATGACGTTCCTTCAAGATGACATCCGTCGTAATGGCGCGCTGCAGCAATTGCAGCAAGTCGTCTTTCTCCAACGACTTCAGCACATAAAGCTGACAACGGGAAAGTAGCGGACGTATGACTTCGAACGAAGGATTCTCTGTCGTTGCACCAATCAGCGTGACAACACCCCGTTCAACAGCTCCGAGCAACGAGTCCTGCTGCGATTTCGAGAAGCGGTGAATCTCGTCTATAAATAAAATAGGTGAAGCCGCATTGAAGAAACGTCCTTTCTGGGCCTTCTCAATGACGTCGCGCACATCCTTGACGCCGCTGGTAACAGCCGACAGCGTGTAAAAGGGTGTGTCCAGACGGTTGGCGATAATCTGCGCCAACGTTGTCTTACCCACTCCCGGCGGTCCCCAGAGTATGAACGACGAGATGCGTCCTGCATCAATCATTCGACGCAGTACAGCCCCTTCACCCACCAGGTGTTGCTGTCCGATATAGTCGTCAAGCGTACGGGGACGCAGTCTTTCGGCTAACGGTTGTGACATATTCGGCGGCAAAGGTACAAAATTATTTCGTAAATTATAATCCATATATCAAAATTATTTTCTATCTTTGCAGCAGAAACCAAATAACACAAATATGGACAAGAAAGAAGAAAACAGCAAAGGACTGACACTCAAAGCATTAAACAAGAGTAGCGTTTGGGATTTGCAGGAGAACGACATCTTCAGACTTTGGGAAAGCGCTGACAAAGATGCCGACGTTCTGGAGAATCCGCGTCATTATCAGGATATCATACGCAGCGCGTTTATGATAGAGGAAATCAAGGACGATTCCAAAGCCGTCAAGGAGAAATACGAGAAAAATGGTTATAAGGTAGCACAGGTGAAGCTCTCGGAGAACGTCAAGGTGACCTGGGCCCTGAAGAAGAAGCCCATCGTCAGAGTGACCGACCTGACGTATGAGAACATCCGCCACATCTCTGCTGCCAAGCTGGTAGAGGTGCTTGATCGTAACTTCGGCGGCGGTTGGGACTCTCTGTCGCAGTCTATCAAAGATATCATCGAAAGTGGCTTCGACATTTCCACCACTACCCTGCCCAAGGACCGTCTGCACAAGAAGGGCGGTATGTACGAGAAGAAGATGGCCGACGGCTATGATGTGCTCGAGGTGGAGAAAGGCACGTGGGTAGAGGCTATCTTTGCCAAACTGAAGCCAGAGTCTGAGAAACCGCGCATGAAATTCGCTACACGCGGCGATGAAGATCTCGACGACGAGAACGAGGATGAGGATGTTGAGATTGAGGACACCTACAACAAGCCCGATGAGGATGACGTTGAGATTGGTGAGCCTGATGATGACGATATCAACGAGGACAACTACTCAACCATGATGGACTTGAGTGGCGATGACGATGACATCACCGCTGACAGTCTTGAAGACTACGCCGACGAGTAAACTGTTGCAACTCGGTATATATTCGCTGTACGGGCAACCCCATGACGTTGTAGTAACTACCATTAAGTCCCGTACAGCCAATGTAGCCAATCCACTCCTGAATGCCATAAGCGCCAGCCTTGTCAAAAGGCTGGTACTTTTTTATGTAGAAGTCTATCTCGTCGTCAGTCAGTTGCTTGAAGGTGACGTCCGTCCTGACAGAGAACTGTACCGTCTGCTCACAGGTTGTCAGGCAGACGCCCGTCACCACCTGATGCGTCCGTCCACTCAGTTTCCTGAGCATCAGGGCAGCTTCTGCAGCATCTGAAGGTTTGCCCAACACCTCGTCACCAACGATCACCACGGTGTCGGCAGTAATGACCAACTCGTCGTCGGCCATCACCTCACGATAGGCCGCAGCCTTCTTACAGGCAATGTATTCTGCCGTCTGCAGAGCCGGCAAGAAAGCGGGATAGCTCTCGTCAATATCGGGCAGGACACGCACTTCAAAGTCTACCCCCAAACCTGCCAACAGTTCGCGCCGGCGTGGCGAATTGCTGGCCAATATCATCTTATAATCTTTCACCATCCGAAAGCCTTTTCATTACTCAACCATTTCCCTTGGGCACGAAGCGTCTGTTCAATCACATCACGACCACAGCCATAACCCCCTCTGTAGGGACTGACATAGAGGCTGATGTCCTTCACGTCAGGACAGGCATCCTGAGGACAGACAGGGCATCCCACGCGGCGCATGATTTCGATGTCGGGCACATCGTCGCCCATATACATCACCTCGTCATCCGTCAACTGGTATTTCTGCAGGAATTCGTCATACGTCTTCACCTTCACGGCACAACCCATGTAGATATCCTCTACACCTAAACGTTCATAGCGCAAACGGACGGCCTCCGTTTTGCCGCCCGTCAGGATGACGATGCGCAGCCCCATCTTCACAGCTAACTGTATGGCATAGCCGTCCTTGATGTTGACCGTTCGCAACGGCTCACCGTCGGCAGCCAGCGTAATGGTCTCTGCCGACAGCACGCCATCGACATCGAAGATAATAGCCTTGATGCGTTGCAAATCGTAGTTAATCATGGCGATACTTGTCGATGTGAACGTTTTCCCACTTCAGCTTGTCTTCGTTCTGGGGTTTCCGCTCGTCAGCCTTATGACCGATAGCCAACACGCAGAGCACATTGAGGTTCTCGGGAATGTCAAGGATGCCGCGTATGACGGTATCGGCCGACGTGCCGTCAGAGAGTCCGCGACCGCGCATCTGTATCCAACAACTGCCGAGTCCTAACTCTTCGGCCTGGTATTGCATCGAGATGGCAGCAATGGAACCATCCTCCACCCAGCAGTCGTTCTGAACGGGGTCGCCCAGCACGACGATAGCCAGCGGAGCACCTTTCAGGAACTGCGACCCCAGGTCCTTGGCGTCAGCAATTTTCTCAATATCCTGCTTATCGTCGACCACGACGAACTGCCAGGCGCGCTGACCCTTTGACGTAGGCGACATCAGAGCCGCCCGCATGATCAGGCGCACCTGCTCAGCATCCAACTCCTGCTCAGTAAATTTACGGTGTGAACGGCGCATCTGCGCCAAATTCTTAAAGTCTGTCATATATCCTTTTGGTTAATTAAGCGCTGCAAAGATACACAAAAACGGGAGAAATGCAAAAGGGTTACAAAAAAAACATAATTTATTCGCCATAATTCATAATATTTTTCTATCTTTGCCCCATGAATGCGCCCGTCATACATATTATCAGCAAACAGAAAGACCTGCCCGAGCTGGACAACAGCAACTTCTTCCACAGCCGGCAGCTGTTTGAGATAGTCAAGCAGACACCGCGCCAACGCCCTTATATGGTGGTGGCAACGGCGAGCGACGGGCGTGTCCTGGCTCACATGCTGGCCACCGTACGTTACCGCACGCTGTGGGTACCTCCTTATATTTATACGCATTGCCGCATCCTGGGCGAAGGCGTCTACACCTACAACCACGAGGGCTACTCCGAATACGAGCTCTTCGGTCAGATGCTCAACGCGCTACGTTCACATATCGGCTATCATGTGCTGTATATCGAGGTCAGCAACCTCAGCGAGAAGATGTTTGCCTACCGCGAACTGAAACAGCAGGAGTTCTTCCCCGTCAGATGGATGAGCATCCACAACTCGCTGCACAGCCACACGCCGGAAGAGCGCATTTCGGAACGCCTGCAGCATCACATCAAGAATGCGTACGACAAAGGCGTCGTCACCAACGAGGTGAAGACCGAGGATGACATGCGACAGTTCTTCAAGCTCCTGAAACGCCACCACTGGCTGAAACCCAAACGCTATATCCCCGACGAGAAATTCTTCTATCTCATCAAGCAAGAAGGTCACGGACGACTCTATCTCACCCGTTATCATGACCACATCGTCGGCTGTTCTGCCGTTGTCTACAGCCAGCAGAACGCCTACCTCTGGTACACCGCCTTCCGTCGCAAGTCGTTTGCTATCGTCCATCCTGATGAACTGACGTTGTGGCACGTCCTGAAAGACTCCCACACCCGGGGCTACCAGCACGTCTATTTCCTTGATGTCGGCCTGCCTTTCTCACACAATCCCTTCCGTGAATTTATCCTGCGCTTTGGCGGAAAACCCGTCAGCACCTACCGTTGGTTCCGATGCTCCATACATTGGGTAAATACCATATTATCGTGGATTTATCGCGACTAAGCGGCCCGCTTTTCACAAAAAAAACTAAAATCAAAGCGCAAAGCACCTGATTCTGACAAATTTTTCGTACCTTTGCAAGGCTAAAAAACCAAAAGATGGCAAAGAAAAAGATATTATTCATCAATCAGGAGATTTCTCCATACGTACCCGACACCGAACTGTCCTTGATGGGACGTGCCCTGCCACAGGCCATACAGGAGATGGGTCACGAAATCCGTACATTCATGCCCAAATGGGGTAATATCAACGAGCGCCGAGGCCAGTTGCACGAGGTCATACGCCTGTCGGGAATGAATCTTATCATCAACGACACCGACCACCCGCTGATTATCAAGGTAGCCTCTATCCAGCAGGCCCGCGTACAGGTGTACTTCATCGATAACGACGACTACTTCTCCAAACGTCAGATGGAGAAAGACGAGATGGGCAACGACTACCCCGACAACGGCGAACGCGCTATTTTCTTTGCACGCGGCGTCCTTGAGACGGTAAAGAAGTTGCGCTGGGTGCCCGACATCATCCACTGCCAAGGATGGATGAGTGCCGTCGTGCCCCTCTACATCAAGACGGCCTATCAGGACGAGCCCTCGTTTGCCAACACGAAGGTTGTCACCTCGCTCTTTGCCAAGAACCTCACCAACGACTTAGGCACCAACTTCAAGAAGTGCGTGGAGTTCCGCGAAACGACGGCCGACCTGCTGACTCCCTACAAAGACAACTTCGACTTCGAGGAGATGGGTAAGTTAGCCATCGACTACAGCGACGGCGTCATCATGGGCAGTCCCGATGCCGACAAGAACTTCGAGAGCTATGCCGCAGCAAAGAACATTCCCGTATTGGGCTATAAGGAGGACTTTGCCGAGAGCTACGAAACGCTCTACAACCAGATTTGTCCCGAAGAGGATTAAAAACACACATTTAAAAGATGAACAAGAAATTGCTGACAGCAATGATGCTTACCGCGCTATCATTCGCTGCATGTAGTGACGACACCTTCGATTTTGGAAACACGCTGACCCAAGAGGCCGACAAACTGGAAATTAGTGCCACAGACTATCAGGTAACCACACGCTCCGTCCTGGCAGACTCCGTCCTGCTCAGGAGTAGCTATTGCTACTTGGGCAGAGTCAAGGACCCGGAGACGGGCGCATACGTCACCAGCCAACTGATGACACAGTTCAACGTTCTCGACAACTACACCCTGACGAGCGAGAGCAAGGTCACCAGCCTCCGCAAGATCAAGCGTCCGGGTGATACCGATTACACCACCGTTGCCGGTGCCGATTCCTGCCAGATAGAACTCTACATGAACACGCCGACGGGCATTACCGATACGCTGGCCGCATTGAAGGTCAGACTGTCGGAACTGTCGGAACCGTTGGAAGAGGGTGCCAAATACTATTCCAACTACGACCCCGTCAAGGAGGGGAAAATACGCCAGGGCGGACTGGTTGTCGACAAGATGGTCTCTTATAAAGACCAGACCGTGGCCGACAGTCTGCGTGCAAAGTCCACTTACTACGACTGCATCGTCTTTAAGATGAACCAGCCGTATACTGCCAAGGACGGCACCGTCTATAACAATTACGGCACCTACCTCATGCAGCAGTACTACCGCCACCCCGAGTACTTCAAAAACCCCTACACCTTTACCCACAACGTCTGTCCAGGCTTCTACGTCGCAGTAAGCGATGGCGAGGGCGTCTACACCGAAGTGCCCGACATGGCCCTGCGATTCTACTATCGTGGCAAGAACAGCAAGGACAGTATCGTGACCTTCTCCAGTTTCTTTGCCGGCACCGAGGAAGTGTTACAGACAACGAAGATTGACAATGAGAAAGAGATTCTGGAGTTTATGGCCACCATCGATACCTGTACATATCTGAAGGCTCCCGCAGGTCTCTATACCGAGGTGACGCTGCCTATCGAAGACATCTACCGGGGCCATGAGAACGACTCCATCATGACGGCTAAAGTCAGCTTCCAGCGCATCAACAACCCCATAAAGGATAACTCCCTGTCTGTTCCGCCCTACGTGCTGATGGTGCCGGCAGACAGTCTGAATTCGTTCTTCGAGATGAAGCGTCTGGCCGACAATATCCTCAGCTATTACACGACCTATGCCGTAGGCAACGGTTCTGCTAACCAGTACACCTTCTCCAACATTTCGAACCTCATCAAGAAGATGTACGACGTGAAGAAGGCTGGTGGCACTCTGTCGCCTAACTGGAACAAGGTGTTCCTCGTACCCGTCCAGCTGAAGTGGAGCAGCACATCGTCGACCACAGCCACCGTTACCGGCATCGAGCACTATGTGGGCATTGCCAGTACGAAGTTAGTGGGCGGCAGCCGGAACCAGCATAACCCCATCAACCTGAACATCGTCTACGGTAAGTTCAAACAATAACCTACAGCTATGGCCGACGGCTATTTAGAGACCCACCAGCAGGAGTACGAAGCCCGCAAGGCTGCCTGGCTGCGAAAAAAGGCGCACCTGCCCAGTCAGCAGAAGCGCCATATCGAAAAGCCCGACGACGAGGCTCTATGAGATGATCTTGTAACGAGCAAACTTCAATAGCAACTGTTTAGTTCCTGTATTCTTGAACTCTACAGTTGCTTTTTGATTTTCACCCGTCCCCTCTATCCTGACCACACGGCCGATGCCGAAGCGTTGGTGCTCAATCATGCAGCCTTCCTGCAACGCCCCACCCTCCGCAGACGTCTGGCGGGGAGCCGTAGCCTGATACACACGCTTGAAGTTCGGGCCAAACGGGTCGACGGGTTTCTCCGGCCTTGGGGGGGCCACCATACGGGGCTTGGGGTCGGCCTTGAACTGCGTGGCCACGGGGCGCGGGTTCTGCATCCAGTCGCTGCCACGGCTCGTCGTCTGGCGGTAGCTGCGGGTGTAGGTGTCGTCGTCGCCCCCTTTCTCTGACTCCACCCTGATGAGCTGCGGGTCAAAATCCTTGATGAATCGCGACGGCGTGTCATACTCCATCCGTCCGTAGCGGAAACGGTTCTGCGCACACGTCAGGATGCAATGTTTCCCGGCTCGCGTGATGGCCACGTAGAGCAGTCGGCGCTCCTCTTCTAACTCGCGCATCGAGCCCGTAGACATCGGCGAGGGGAAGATGTTCTCCTCTAATCCTACGACAAAAACCGTCGGGAACTCCAGGCCCTTGGCCGAGTGGATGGTCATCAGCGTCACCTTGTCGTTAGCGTCGCCCTCGTCGCTATCCAGATCGGTCAGTAGCGCCACCTCCTGCAGGAAGTCCGTCAGAAACACCTGTCCGCCCATGTCCTCCTCGCGGCGGCTCTCCACAAAGTCCTGCATACCGCCGAGAAACTCCTCCAGGTTCTCCTGGCGCGCAATGTCCTCTGGGTTGCGACTGCTGTAGATATCCTTGCTGATGCCGCTCGACATAATGATGTCGTGACCCAGCACGTAGGCGTCCTCCGTCGTCAGTCGTCCTATCCAGCCCTCTATCAGCTCGCGGAAGGCCTGAAGCTTCGCCTGTGTGCCCTTGCTGACACCCGTCGGAAACAGCACCGGCTCCTTGATGACCTGCCAGAGGCTGACGCCATAGGTTTGCGCCGTCTGTATGATTTTCCCTACTGTCGTGTCGCCGATGCCACGTGCGGGATAGTTCACAATACGCTTGAAAGCCTCCTCGTCGTCAGGGTTCGCCACCAGTCGGAAGTAGGCTATCACGTCCTTGATCTCCTTGCGCTGATAGAACGACAGACCGCCGTAGATGCGGTAGGGAATATTGTCCTTGCGCATCTGTTCCTCAAACGAGCGGCTCTGCGAGTTCGTACGGTAGAGAATGGCGAAGTCGCTCCATCCGCAGCGGTCCTCACGCCGTATGCGCTTGATGTCCTGACAGACGATGAGTGCCTCCTCGCGGTCAGAGTACGCTGGCTTCAGCGTCACCCGCTCACCCGTTTCGTTGCGGCTGTAGACGTCCTTCGGTATCTGCCGCTCGTTCTTGCGTATGAGCGAGTTTGCCGCCTGCACAATCATCTGCGTCGAACGGTAGTTGCGCTCCAGCTTGAACAGACGGACGTTGTCATAATTAGAACGGAAATTCAGAATGTTGTCGATATTCGCACCACGGAAGCTGTAGATGCTCTGGGCATCGTCGCCGACCACGCAGACGCGCTGGCGCTCACGGGTCAGTTGCAGCACGATGGCCTGCTGTGCGAAGTTCGTGTCCTGATACTCGTCGACCAGCACAAACTGGAACCGTTCAGCATATTTCCGCCTGACGTCTTCATGATTCTGGAACAACACATACGTCTGCACCAGCAGGTCGTCAAAGTCCATCGCGTTAGCCTGACGGCAGCGCTCGGCATAACGCCCATAGATGTTCGTTATCTGCGGACGCTTGCTGCTGGCATCGTCGCGCGCCCAGGCCGTCTGGCCATACTGCCCCGCCAGTATCAGGTGGTTCTTAGCCATCGAGATGCGGTCGGCCACCGATGCCGGCTTATACACCTTGTCGTCGAGCCCCATCTCCTTGATGATGGCCTTCACCAGCGAGCGGGCGTCCGTCTGGTCGTATATCGTGAAGTTGGCGTTAAAACCTATCTTGTCGGCCTCTGCACGCAGTATGCGCGAGAACACCGAGTGGAACGTGCCCATCTGTAAGTAGCGTGCCCGCTCCTCACCCACCAGCCGGCCTATGCGGTCCTTCATCTCGCGTGCCGCCTTATTGGTAAACGTCAGCGCCAGAATCTCCCACGGTTTCAGTCCCTGCTCCAGCAGCCATGCTATCTTATACGTCAGCACGCGCGTCTTGCCCGAGCCTGCGCCGGCAATCACCAGCGACGGCCCGTCGCAGAACAGCACCGCCTCGCGCTGGCTCTCATTCAGTTCTTCAAGTAATGTCGTTTCTGTCATAGCCGTGCAAAGGTACAAAAAATCCCCGAAAGCATCAACACTTTCAGGGACTTTTTCAACTCTAATTGTCCGCTCGGCGCCTTGCAACGCCTTCCAAACTTCAATTTTTCCGCTCGAGCTTTGCTCGCTTCGCTTGCGAAGAATTTTCCCTTAGGGCTCTGGATCGTCTGGATCGGGCTCCGCCTGACTGATGCCGTAGGTCTTCAGCGGCGTGCGCTCCTGGTAGATTCTGTCCTTGCCGCCGACCGTCTTGTGCTTCGTCACAATCAGGTCGTTCATCTCGAAGACGCACTTGTCCTTCAGCTCGCGCGACGTCAGCTCCTCACCGCGGGCGTTCTCAGGACGGAAACGCAGGTGTACGCCCTTGATGTGCTCCTGAGGCGAGTAGCCCTCTACGGTGTACGAGCCCAGCAGCTTGTTCTCGATCGTCGGGTAGAACGTGCCCAGACCGTCCAGCTTCACAGGCTGTCCCTGGCAG
>CADCET010000014.1 GCA_902800495.1 uncultured Prevotellaceae bacterium | reverse complement strand
TAATTTCCCGTAATTTCTTTCAGAATAGAAAACAATTGTGTATCTTTGTAGCCCAAAAGACAAGCATTCTATGGGACTGTATATCAACAAAGGAAATGAAGCTTTTCAGCGTATTCGCAATAGTGAGTATGTGGACAAGACGGAGCTGATAGCTGTGGTGAACAGAACGTTGTTCACCGAGAACTGCTTTACCTGCGTTTCACGTTGCCGTCGGTTCGGTAAGTCAATGGCGGCCAAGATGTTGGCGGCCTATTACGACCATTCTTGCGACTCGCGCAGCTTGTTTGCTGACCTGAAGATTGCCGGCGATGAGTCGTTTGAGAAACACTTGAACAAGTATCCGGTGATATATCTGGATATGTCTGACTTTGTAACACGTTACAAGGATGATGACATTGTTGGACATATTGAAGAAGAGTTGAGAGAAGATGTGCAGGATGCCTATCCTCAAGTAGAGTTCCGTGCGAAAGATGACCTGATGGGGGATCTTTGCCGCATTGCAGTATCTACAGGCCAGCGCTTCATCTTCATCATCGACGAGTGGGATGCCATTTGCCGTGAGTTTGAGACTGACACTTCTGCGATGGATTGCTATGTCAACTGGTTGCGCCGTATGTTCAAGGGAGGACTGTCTGCGGATGTGTTTGCTGGGGTCTATATGACGGGCATCCTGCCTATCAAGAAGTATAAAACGCAGTCGGCCATGAATAATTTTCAAGAGTATTCCATGGTAAAACCGGGTGGTATGGCAGGCTGTTTCGGATTTACGACGAACGAGGTCAAAGCGTTGTCTGAAAAATATATGATGGATTACGATGAGTTGGTGAAGTGGTATGACGGTTATCAGATAGGAAATGAACTATCTATTTTCAACCCTAACTCAGTGATGACGGCAGTTAGGGAACACTGGTGCGAAAGCTATTGGGGGCGCACTGGAGCCGTCGATGCCATATCATCGTATATCAGTATGAATTATGAGGGACTGAAGGATGACATTATCCTGTTGCTCGCTGGTGGACGATGTGCTGTTAACACCACCGGTTTCCAGAATGACCTGGCGGTGGTGAACAGTAAGGACGATGTGCTGACGGTGCTTATCCACTTGGGCTATTTGAGTTACGACCGTGTGCGCAGGGTGTGTTACGTGCCGAATATGGAAGTGGCAGGAGAACTGGAGACGGCCGTTCGTGAAAACGACTGGAAACCAGTGGTTGATTCTCTTCGGCTGTCAGAGCAACTGCTTCACGACACGCTCGACGGTAACGCCGAGGCTGTGGCCAAGGCCATTGAGGCTGTACACGACGAGAACACCAGCATTCTCAGCTATAATAACGAAAATTCCCTGGCTTGTGTCATCAGTCTGGCCTACTACTATGCCAAGAACGACTATATCGTTCACAGGGAATATGCCTCGGGGAAAGGTTTCGCCGACCTGGTGCTGATTCCACGCAAAAACGTAGAGTCACCTGCCATCGTCGTGGAACTGAAATGTGACAAGGATGCCGATACGGCCATCAGCCAGATCAAGCGGAAGCAATACCCCGACAAGGTGGCACCATACTGCAACAACATCCTACTTGTCGGCATCAACTACGACAGGAAAAGCAAGACCCATACGTGCTTGATAGAAAAACATACTTCGTGAAGAGGCGGATACTGATAGTGGCGTATCTTCGTTTTTGCGGTGTCAACACTTTTCTTGCGAAACATTTGGAAGTGTTGAAGAAAAACACTACCTTTGCAGGCTGAAATAAAGTGTTTGTGATGAAATTGATGCTGGCGCTTTCAGAACTTGAACTGGTAGGGTCTAAAGAGGAGTTGATGGCTATTCCTGAAGGGAAGGTGCTGATCAACACTATCAATGCACACTCGTATAACGTGGCGCAGAAGGATCAGGAGTTCGCAGAAGCCCTGCGTGGCGGCGACTACCTGATTCCTGACGGCAGCTCCATCGTCAAGGCGTGCCGGTGGCTGAAAGGGAAAAGTCAGCCGAAGGAACGCATAGCAGGATGGGACTTGTTTGCTTTTGAGATGCAAAGGATGAATGCCAACGATAACGTCCGCTCGGCGACGATAGGAGACGCTTCGCTTGCGAAGAACGTCAACGAAAACGAAAACGTTAAGAAGAGGGTGATGTTCATGGGATCGTCGGAGAAGGTGCTGAGACTGATTCGGGAACGGGTGGCGGTAGACTACCCGAACTTAGAGGTGGTGACGTACTCACCGCCGTATAAGAAGGAGTTCTCGGAAGAAGACAACCAGACCATCATCAAGGCCATCAATGAGGCGAAGCCCGACCTGCTGTGGATAGGCATGACGGCCCCGAAACAGGAGAAGTGGACTTACCGCCACTGGCAGGAACTGGATATCAACTGCCACGTGGGAACGATCGGGGCGGTCTTCGACTTCTTTGCCGGGACAGCCCAGCGGGCACCGCTATGGTGGCAGGAGCACGGCTTGGAGTGGCTGTACAGGCTGATCAAGGAGCCGCGACGCATGTGGCGGCGCTATGTGATAGGTAATCCGCTGTTCATTTGGAACATCCTCAAGGAGAAATATGATAGATAAGGCAGTACAGTTGATAGCGGTGGCGTTGGACAGGGCAGACAGCATGGATGCCCGCCTGACGGACAAGGAGTGGGATGAGCTGAATGAGTTCTGCTACCAGCAGGCTATACTCGGCGTGACCTACTCGGCTATCAAGAAGCTGCCAGAGGACCAGCGGCCCTATACGGACTGTCTCTTGTCGTGGCACATGGATACGCGTCTCATAGAACAGCAGAACGGCCGTGCCAACGGCTATTGCGTGGAACTGACGGAACACTTCCGGCAGACAGGCTACAGAAGCTGTATACTGAAAGGGCAGGGGAACGCGCTGATGTATCCCGAACCGCAGTACCGGCAGTGTGGCGATATCGACATCTGGCTTGACGGCGAGCGCAAGGACATACTACGCTTTGTGCTGAACAGATACCCGGACGTACATTTTGCCTACCACCATGTGGCCTATCCGCTGTTAAAGGATGCAGAGGTGGAAGTACACTATATGCCCATGTATATGACGAACCCACGGAGTCACCGGCGGTTGCAGCGGTTCTTCCGGAAACAGAAGGAGGCCTGCTTTGCGAACAAGGTGAAACTGTCGGAGAAGGACGGGGAGGTGGCCGTGCCGACGCCGCTGTTCAACGCGGTGTATCAGATGGCACATATCTTCATCCATTTCCTGATCGAGGGTATCGGACTGCGACACTTCATGGACTACTACTACGTGCTGCAACGGCTGACGGAGGAGGAGAGAAGAACGACGGCCCGGGAACTGGAGGGCATGAACCTCTATAGGTTTGCAAGGGCAGTGATGTATATCGAGAAGACGGTCTTCGGATTAGAGGACGACCGCCTGCTCTGCCGCCCTGACGAGAAAGGCGGACAACGACTGTTGGACGAGGTGGCGCAGGCCGGCAACTTCGGACAGTTTGAGACGCGGTTCTGGAAGAAGGGGGGCGGGTTCGTCGACAAGAACTGGCAGAAGCTACGACGTAACAGCCGGTTCCTGATAGACTATCCTGGGGAAGTTGCGTGTGAACCGATGTTCAGGCTGTATCATGCGGCGTGGAGAACAATAACAAAAGAACGCTATGGCAAGAAGTAATACTCAAACAAATACACTCATTAAATGGACAGTGATGCTCGTTGACCTGCTGATGCTCAACGGGATACTGATCCTGTTTCGCATGTGGAGTCCGACGTTGCAGACGTGGAGCGTTGGGCGGACAGAGACACTGTGGGTGGTGTGTAACTTAGCGATGGCACTGTCGATGTGGAAGTTCAGCACGATCATCCACCTGCGAATGGTGTCGGGAGGCGACATCCTCAGAAAGGTTTTTGAACTGACGGTTACCCAGACGCTCATTGCCTACCTGATCATGAAATTGATAGAGGTGAACCGCCCCATAGGATGGATGCTGGTGGATCTCGGTATCTGCCAGATGCTGGTGATGACGGTCCTCAGGGTGTTGGAACGCTTAGCCATCAAGCAGTTCAGACAGTTGGGCATGAACACCAGGACGGTGACGTTTGTGGGTGACGACTCGGAACTGTCAACGCTCTATACGATGCTGAAAGGAAATCCGACGTTAGGCTATCGCGTGGTCGGACTGTATACGAATGCCAACCCGATTGCTGAACAAGACGAGAAGGACAATAAGATTCCTGTGTTCGGCACTGTCTCCGACCTGATAGAGGCCGTGGAGCGGGAGGAGCCGCTCACCTTAGGTGATGAACTGTATGTCTGTCTGTCGCGACGTGAACGGGAGAAGGTGAAGATCTTGTCGGACTATTGTGACCGCCATGTCATCAGGTTCTATTACGTTCCGATATCGGTGGAGCAGCTTGGCATGAGACTGAAGCGGGAACTCTATGAAGACATGGAGCTGTTCACAACGTACGAAGTACCCTTGGAATACCCCATGCACAAGTCCCTCAAGCGGCTGTTCGATCTCGTGATGTCGCTGATAGTCCTCATTGTCGGTATTCCCCTGTTGCCGATAGTGGCACTGATTATCAAGATACAGAGTCCGGGACCGGTCTTCTTCCGTCAGGAACGGACGGGCTACAACGGCAAGAACTTCCTCTGTTACAAATTCCGCTCAATGCGTGTGAACAAGGACGCCGACAAGCTGCAGGCCACCGAGAACGACCCGAGGAAGTTCCCCTTCGGTAACTTCATGCGGAAATACAATATCGACGAGCTGCCGCAGTTCTGGAACGTGTTCAAGGGGGACATGAGCGTGGTGGGACCAAGACCGCACATGCTCTATCATACAGAGAAGTACTCGCAGCTGATAGAACGGTATATGGTCAGGCACTTCGTGAAGCCCGGCATCACCGGCTGGGCCCAGGTGACGGGCTACCGGGGAGAGACGAGGGAGCTGTGGCAGATGGAGAAGCGCGTGAAGCAGGATATCTGGTATATTGAGAACTGGACCATCTGGCTCGATCTGCGTATCATCTGGATGACCTTCAGAACGATGGTCGTACATGACAAAAAGGCTTATTAACGATGTGGTTATTATCAAATAAAGTCCTGGTGAGGGACAGCGGACTGTTGGAGAGGTTCCGCGACTGTCACTGCCATCTGCTGCCCGGCGTGGACGACGGGGTGCAGAAGGTAGAGGAGACGATGCTCATTCTCGAAGAGTGGGAACGGGCTGGCGTGAAGGAGGTGTGGCTGACGCCGCATATCATGGAGGACATCCCTAACAAACCGTCGGAGCTGAAGGGGAAGTTTGAGACGCTCAAGGCCGATTACCACGGAACCATCACGCTGCACTTGGCGGCAGAGCACATGATGGACGGACCGTTCACGAGACGGTTGGACGAGAACGACCTGTTGCCCTTCGGCGAGGACGAGAGCCGGCTATTGGTGGAGACATCGTACTACACGCCCCCGATGAATATGGAGTCTATCATCGACCGGGTGAAGGCCAAGGGTTATGACCCCATCTTAGCCCACCCGGAGCGCTATCAGTATATGGATCGCCGCGACTACCGGCACTGGAAGGAGAAGGGCGTGCAGCTCCAGCTGAACGTGCCCTCGCTCGTCGGAGCCTACGGTCCGGACGTACAGCGGAAGGCGGAATGGCTGCTGAAGGAGCAGATGTACGACTACTGCGGGTCGGACACGCACTCCATCACTCAAGTCGATTATTTCCTGAACAGCATGATCAACAAGAAGATCTTGCAGAAACTAAACAATACGGTGTTATAAATATCCAACTTTCTCAAGTTTTATAACGACCACAGATTCAACAGATTAAACAGATTATTATAACGACCACAGATTCAATAGATTAAACAGATTATTATAACAACCACGAGATTTGTCGAAGACCCACGAGTGCTCGCAGTAATTTATCGAATTAAACGAATTATGAACGACTACGAATTTAACGAATTAAACGAATTGGCTGCCGCCGGCAAGAAATCGCTTGCGATTTCATTCTTCGCAAGCGAAGCGACCAGAGGTCGAGCGCGTGAAATTCGTTTAAATTAACAACGCGCAGCCAAATTACTGCGAGCACTCGTGAGTCTTCGACAAGTTTCGTGAAATTCGTGAAATTCGTGGTAAAAAAAACTTACGCAGCCAAAAATCGTGTAATTCGTGGTAAAAAAACAACTTACTAAACTTGTAATAATTACTATGTTTTGGAGGGTGATTCCGTCGGGATTCGAACCCGAGACCCACAGCTTAGAAGGCTGTTGCTCTATCCAGCTGAGCTACGGAACCTCCAAATCGGCTGCAAAGGTATACATTTTTTTTATTACTACCAAATTTTTGGATAAATTTCACACACGGAAACGGATGTAGGCGCGGTCATCGAACGATGTGTTACCTTTCATACAGCCTTTGGTGGCCTGAAAAGTGCCGATGTTCAGCGGGTCGTCAGCTAACTGTCGGGCCAAGGCAGCCTCTGACTCTTCGAGGGTAGGGCAGAGGAACGGGTAGCCGTCAGAAGCCAGAACAATCTCGTGGGGCTGGAAGTCGATGGGAAGTACGACGACGTGCTGTTCGGGAATATGTGCCCCGTCGATGACGGCATAGTCGACGTTCTGCTGCTGGCGCATGATGCGCATCATGTCGGGCAATATCTGCTCACGGGCGGTGTCGTTGACGAGGAACTGCTCAGGTGTGGCGCTGTGGCTGATGATGTCGGCACGGCGCCGTGCCAGTTCGGCTTCGTAGGGCTTAGCGTTCTCGAAGAGGGTGCCGTCAACGAGGCACTGGCAGTCGCCCACCATCCAGATCTCGCGGCGCAGCCGGCTGTAGACGACGGCCGAGGCAGCCGGGCGGTCAACAGGGTCGGGGAGCGGCTGACGACGTCCTATCCAGCGGTGACACATGACATCTGCTATCCGTCGACTGACGCCGATGCAGAACTGGTGACAGGAGGTGTTGGCAGGCATGTGGCTGACGTGCTCCGCCACCAGCAGCATGGCGTAACGGCCGTTGCTGTTGACGCGGCTGTAACGGTGGGCTGACTTTGACGTGGAGCCGTCGATGACGGCGATGAAGTCGTCAGTGACGATGATGCCGTCCTCGCTTTTCCTGTTTGGGCTTTTGGGAACGATTGTCTGCTCGATGATTTGCATTAGCCTTATTAGTCTTATTCGTCCTATCCGTCCTATTCGTCCTATTGGTCCTATTAGTCCTATTAGTCCCATTCGTCCTATCACTCTCATCCCCCTCCTTGTACCAGAAGAAATACTGCCGCTGGGCTTCCTTCTCGCGTGGTGTCTTGGCACTGAAGACGGGCTCCAGCGTGTAGGGGTCGTAGCCCGTATACCAGGTCTCGGTACTGACGGTCATTGGCGTCGGCGTGAAGTCCTGTACCTGTTCCAGGTGGAAACCTAACTTGCGGGTGATGGCGGCCAGCTGCGCCATATCCTCCTCGTGACAGCCGGGATGGCTGCTGATGAAGTAGGGGATGATCTGTTGGTTCAGGTGCTCCTCACGACAGATGCGGTCGAACTGCCGCTTGAAGTCGTAAAATAGCTGGAACGAGGGTTTACGCATCAGGCGTAGCACGCGGTCGCTGGTATGCTCTGGCGCCACCTTCAGACGTCCACTGACGTGGCGGGTGATAAGTTCGCGGGTGTATTCACGGGCAGCACGGTTGGCTGCCTCGTCCTTACTCTGATAGAGTAGCAGGTCGTAACGCACACCACTGCCGATGAAGCTCTTCTTGATACCCGGCAAGGCGTCGACAGCGCGGTAGATGTCGAGCAGCTTCGTGTGGTTGGTATCGAGGTTGGGGCAGACCTGCGGATGGATGCAGCTGGGACGGCGGCACTTCTCGCAGGCGTTGAGGTTGCGACCGTGCATGCCGTACATATTGGCCGACGGTCCGCCGAGGTCGCTGAGGTAGCCCTTGAAGTCGGGCATCTCGATGACCTGCTTCACCTCTTTTAATATACTCTCTTTCGAGCGGCAGGTTATGAACTTGCCCTGATGGGCAGAGATGGTGCAGAAGGCGCAGCCGCCGAAGCATCCGCGGTGGATGTTGACGCTGAACTTGATCATCTCGTAGGCCGGTATACGCTTGCCCTTGTATTTAGGGTGTGGCACGCGGGTGTAGGGCAGGTCGAACGAGGCATCAATCTCCGCAGTGGTCATCGGAGGATAGGGAGGATTGACAACGACAAAGTTGTTGCCCACTGCCTGTACGATGCGGGAGGCGTGCATCATATTCGACTGTTCCTCGACGTGGCGGAAATTCTCGGCCTGCGCCTTCTTGTCTTGCAGACACTCCTCGTGGCTGTGTAGCATGATGTCGGTGCTGAGAGGCGTGAAGTGAGAGGTGAGGTAGACGGTCTGGGGAATATCTGTAAGTGAAGAGTGAAGAGTGAAGAGTGAAGAATTTCCTACCGGAGTCCCGTTCGCAGCAGGTATGGCGGCAGCCGCTCGAACTTGTTCGCTTTGCTTGCAAAGAAATTCTTCACTCTTCACTTTTAATTTTTCACTTAATCGTCTGGCCAGTTCGACAATTGGCTTTTCGCCCATACCGTAGATGATGAGGTCGGCACCAGAGTCGCAGAGGATACAAGGGCGGAGACGGTCTTGCCAGTAGTCGTAGTGGGTGACACGGCGCAGCGAGGCCTCAATGCCTCCCAGAACGACGGGGACGTCAGGGTATAGCTGCTTCAGGATCCTCGTGTAGACGATGGTAGGATACTCCGGCCGTAGGTCGTGGCGGCCGTCGGGTGAGTAGGCATCCTCGGAACGCAGACGGCGGGCTGCCGTGTACTTGTTGACCATAGAGTCCATGCAGCCTGGTGATATGCCGAAGAACAGCCGTGGGCGTCCCATCTTCTTGAAGTCGCGGTAGTCGCCGTGCCAGTCGGGTTGCGGCACGATGGCCACGCGATAGCCGGCGGCCTCGAGCGTACGCCCAATGACGGCAGCGCCGAACGAGGGATGGTCGACGTAGGCGTCGCCCGAGAAGAGGACGACGTCGACGTTGTCCCATCCCCGTAGTTCCAGTTCCTTCTTCGTTGTCGGCAGGAAGTCGGTCAGTCTATAATCTTCAATCTTCAATGATGAATTGTGAATTAGTTAAACGGCGTTCCCTGAAACGCGCGCGTTGTCATGCCAAGGTTGTCGTTGCCGCGATCCTTCCAGTTGATATAGAGCAGCACTAACTGCTGCAGACCGTACGCCTTCATGTTCGGATGATAGATGACATCGAGGCAGAGGTCGAGCAGGCGCTTGTCCCGGCCAGCTTCCGACTCTAACATCGAGCGGATGTTCAGCTTCAGCTTGTTCAGCACGTCCTCGTCGACGTAGCCGTTAGAGTCGATCAGGTCGCGGAACAGCTGATAGTCCTCGATGGTCTGCAGATGTTCTTCACTCACGTCAATACTTCTTGTTCCAGAAGAGTTTGTTTGGATTTTAGCCATAATAGTAAATGATTAAGTTATTTGATTAAATAGGTTAGAATACCTTGCATGATGGCCGCCTGTGTGTCGGCCGACTTGATACACTCGAAGGGGAAGCCCATCGTGAACGTGCGGTAGCCAGGACTGCTGTAAGCCACGGCGGCACCGTAGTTGTCGGCATAAACCAGCGGCACAATGGCCCCCTCTTCGGCCTGAAGGATGTCGGGCTTTTGGGCAGCATAGTGCTGCTCGTTTAGCTGACGATAGAAAGAGAAGGTAGTGCCCATGCCTTCGATGGTCTCGCTACGGTTCCGGTCTTTGCCGGCATAGTGGCATTTCAGCACGTCGGCCATGAACTGCCGCTCGTTGGCATTGGTCATGTCGCTGCCAACGTTGGCACCGCTAACAAGCAGTCCCTTGCCATTCTCCTGGCGTACAAAGATGCTGAGCCACGATTGCATTTCAGGCGTGAAGGTCTTATAAGGAATCAGGCTACGCCCGTCGTCACACTCCAAACCAAGGATTAAATCTACGGCATCGAAATGGCTGGGTTTAAGCGTATTAAGCGCATCGGCCGAGCAGCTGACGATGTTATAGTAGCCTGCCCGCTGGATGGCTTCAGCGTGTGTTCGTACGTAGTTGAAGTCGTTGCCGGCGATGAAGCGTCCCGCTAATTCCATACTGCCGGAGCCCAGTCCCGTAGAGTCTTCGATGCCCATCTTGTTCTTATTGAAGTTCAGCTGGCGACCCGTCCATCCGGCGGTACGTCCATAGCTGACACCCATATCGTGGTCGAGTACGAATCCCTGTAGCGAGTCGTTGTCGATGATGGCTGGCGATGACAGACGGTGGAAACCGTTTACTACCAGAACCGTCTTGCTGTTGCGATGGTTGAAGAGCGCCGAGACAACCTCAGAGGGGAAACTCTCGCCGCCTTTGTTCACTGCTGCCACGCGGAAGGAGTAGAGCACGCCAGGTTCTAACCGCAGGGTGTAGGAACTTTCGCCGACGTACTGGCCATTATCGAAACCGCTGCTGCCGGTGGCCGTGTAGACAATGAAGCCCGAAGGTCGTGCCGTAGGCTCCTGGGTATCTTCTATAGACTGCCACGACAGGCGAATCTCACCTTTCTTGCGGTTCGTGAAATCCATCGTCAGATTCTCGGGCGCTAAGGGCGCGATGGTACAGTCTTCGTCGTGCGTCTTGCTGATATAGCGTAACAGCGTCTTATAGATAGAGCGGGCCAGCGTGAATTTGAAGTAGGGGTCTTGGCCGAAGCGCATATCGGGGAAACTCTGGTGCGACATGGTCTCGAAGATGGCACTGGGCACCTCGGGCAGTCGGGTCTCAGAGTAGTTACGGTCGCGCACCTCGCGCTGTGGCCAGCTGATGCCGAAACGTGCGTTAATGTCCGTATTTGCATTCTTCAGCAGCATGCTCGCCAGCTCGCGTGACATGGAGCGTGGCTGTCCCGAGGCAAAACTGCTACTGCCCTCTTTGTCGGTAGTGTGGATAGACAGCGCCCCATAAAGGGAACGGCCGTCGCGCTGGAAGCCGGCATCGCTATGGACGGCTAATGACAGTTCAATGGGAACGCCCATTCCCTCACGTTCCGGCACATAGACAGAACCTCCTGCCAGAAAATTCTCCGTCAGCGACCGGGCGTTGATATCGTCGGCATAGTCGTTTTGGCCGTTGCGGGTGCTGTAAATACTGTAAGGCATTCCCGCCCATTGGCAGTAGTAACGTGCGCCTTCCAGACAGCGTGGCAGTCCGCTGACAGTGCCGCCGCGCTCGATGTTACCCATACCGCCGCCGAAGCGTACGGCATCGGCTGTGACAATAGCACCACGCTGTCGGCTTTGGTTGGTCAGCGTCACACAGTTCCACTCGTTGCAGCCGGCATCGAAGTCGAAGGTGCCTAAGTAGACCCATGTCGAGCCACCCATCTGCTGGTTGACGCGGAACTCCGTCTGTTGCCCCTTGTGCCATACCGTGTAGTGAGCGTCGTCAACGCTTCCTTCTACCGTCTGGTAGCTGACATAGACGGCGTAGCGGCCAGCCTCGGGGATGGAGGGCTGGTAGCTGATCATACTGTATTTCGACTTGCTGGTGGTTGTCTCTGCACATCGTGCTGTGCCGGCTTCAAAGGGATTCTCACCGTCGCGATAGTGGCCGCTGTGCAGGGCAAAGCCGCTGAAACCCGTGTCCTTCCACGGCTGACGGAAGCCCGTCTCGTGATAGCCGAAGAGGTTATGGTGGTCGTCGTTGTCGACAATCACCTCATGGCGTTGCCAGTCGCGCTCGCGGGGTGTGAAAACTACGGCTCCAGCCTTCTCGAGCATGGGAATGAGATAGGGTACGACAATGGTCTGTGTGAAAAGGTCTTCGTTCGTACCAAAGAGGGTGGGGCGTTGCCAGCGCCAGCTGTTGGTGGCACCGTCGTAGTAACGGCCATGACTGGCCCAGACGGTCAGGTGTCGTCCGTTCAGTCCCTTTGTTATTTTATATGGTCGGGAAGCATTGTCAACCCACGGTGCTCCGTCGTAATTAATGTCTCCCCACGACTGTGCCGTGGATGGTGTGGCGATAGCCATCAAGATTATCAAGGCAAGCAGTATTCTCATGACACGTCTCCTATGGTGAAGTTCTCGGGATATCTGCCTTTGAAGTCCTTATAATACATCTTTATCTCGCGCATCTGTCCCTCTAAGTCACCATTGGGGATGATGGTCTTCGTACACTGGATATGGCGGCGCTCATAGTCTACACCATAGAGCAAGATGGGCAGTCCGGCCTTCAGGGCAATAAAATAGAAGCCCTTTTTCCAGTCAGGATTGGGCGAACGGGTACCTTCGGGTGTGATACAAAGATGGAACTCCTTGGCTGCTTTGGCCGTCTCAGCCATCGAGTCGGTCATGCTGCTGTGCTTCTGACGGTAGACGGGTATGCCGCCAAGACTGCGGAAAATAGGACCAAGCGGCCAGAAGAACCACTCCTTCTTCATCAGGAAGTTGCTCTTCATACCACGTGCTCCAATATACAACTGTCCCAGGACGAAGTCCCAGTTGCTGGTGTGCGGAGCCAGACAGATGATGTATTTGTCGGGGTGGTTTTCTGTCACGTCAGCTGTCCACCCCCAGCGCTTGTACAACAGCCAATTGCAGAATCTCTTCCAGATCATCGGTTTACAGGTTGTTAATTTGGTCAATGATTTCATCAGCCTCCTTCGTGAAGGCGTCGCGCAGCACCCTGAAGTATTTCCTGGCTTCCATGCCCGGCTCCACGTGGGAGATGCGGCTGATGTAGTCTGTCTGCAGGCGGATAATGCTTGTCAGTACGTCGTCGGCGTTGCCGGCCTTCGGATTATTGCCATAGAGCGATGCGGCTACGGCCTCTGCGAACAGCTCCTCGCAGATGAGGTTGATTGCATGTTTTAGTGATCGTTTATTCGCCATAATAATCATCGGTTTGTAATTTCCAGTTAGCAAAGATAATAAATATTCTTCAAATAGCAATAAGATTCATCAAAAAAAAATATAAAAAGTATTTTTTCTTTCTTTTTCTCGTCAGAAATGCGTATTTTTGCACATCGAATTATCATTATTCAACAAAAATAAAGATTCAGAATTATGGAAAAGAGTGCATTGCAGATTGCAAGAGCCGCCTACCAGCCTAAATTGCCTAAGGCACTTCAGGGCGCAGTGAAAATCAAAGAAGGTGAGCCTACCCAGAGCGTAGCTGACCAGGAGGAAATCAAAAAGTTGTTCCCCAACACGTACGGCATGCCCATCGTGGAGTTCGTGCCTGCTACTGAGGCCAACACCACGAAGATGAACGTGGGTATCATCCTCAGCGGCGGTCAGGCCCCTGGCGGTCACAACGTCATCACCGGTCTGTTCGACCAGATTAAGAAGCTGAACCCTGAGAACCGGCTGTTCGGTTTTATCCTCGGTCCTGGCGGTCTGGTAGACCATAACTACATGGAGCTGACGCCGGAAATCATTGACGCTTACCGTAACACGGGTGGTTTCGACATGATTGGCTCTGGCCGTACGAAGTTAGAGAAGGTTGACCAGTTCGAGAAGGGTCTGGAGATCATCCGCAAGCTTGACATCAAGGCTATCGTCATCATTGGTGGCGACGACTCGAATACCAACGCCTGTGTGCTGGCCGAGTACTATGCCGCCAAGAACTATGGCGTGCAGGTTATCGGTTGTCCGAAGACCATCGACGGCGACCTGAAGAACTCGCAGATTGAGACCTCTTTCGGTTTCGACACCGCTTGTAAGACCTACTCTGAGCTGATTGGTAACATCGAGCGCGACTGTAACTCAGCCCGCAAGTACTGGCATTTCATTAAGGTGATGGGCCGCTCGGCTTCTCACATCGCCCTGGAGTGTGCCCTGCAGACTCAGCCTAACATCTGTCTTATCAGTGAGGAGGTCGAGGCCAAGGGTTTGAGTCTTGACGATATCGTCGAAAACATTGCCAACGCCGTAGCCGCTCGTGCCGCTGACGGCAACAACTTCGGTACTGTCATCATTCCCGAGGGCCTTATCGAGTTCATTCCCGCCATCAAGAAGCTTATTGCCCAGCTCAACGACGTGCTGGCATTGCCCGAGGTGAAGGAGATGGGGCGCACGGAGACCATCGACTTCGCCAAGAGTCACCTCTCAGAGGAGAACCTCGCCGTGTTCAACTCGCTGCCCACAGGCGTAGCCCGTCAGCTCGCCCTCGACCGCGATCCTCACGGAAACGTGCAGGTGTCGCTCATCGAGACCGAGAAGCTGCTCTCAACGATGGTTGCCCAGAAGCTTGAGAAGATGAAGAAGGAAGGCAAGTATACCGGCAAGTTCGGTACACAGCACCACTTCTTCGGCTATGAGGGCCGCTGCGCTGCTCCCTCTAACTTCGATGCCGACTACTGCTACGCCCTCGGTACCAGTGCCGCCCAGCTCATTGCCAACGGCAAGACGGGCTATATGGCCATTGTGAAGAATACGACCGCTCCCGCTGACCAGTGGGTTGCCGGCGGTGTGCCCATCACGATGATGATGAATATGGAGAAACGTGCCGGCGAGATGAAGCCCGTTATCCGCAAGGCTCTTGTCGAGCTCGACGGTGCTCCCTTCAAAGCTTTCGCCAAAGAGCGCGACCGCTGGGCCCGCGAGACGGCCTACGTCTATCCTGGTCCTATCCAGTACTGGGGACCCACTGAGGTCTGCGACCAGCCTACGAAGACGCTGGCTCTCGAACAGGCAAAATAAATGTCGAAGAAGCGAGTAGTTCGCCGCAAAGGCATCAATACAACGTCCGGACGACGTGGGCCTGTGGCCCACAAGCGTCCGAACGTTGTCGTTCGTTTGTTGCAGCACGTCCCTTCGTGGGGGTGGTGGATAGGCGGAGCGGCTGTCGTGGCTGGCTACATCTGGTTTTTCTACTATTTCTTCGTCGGTCCTTTCGGGTTCCGTTGGCGTGCTCTCTACGGCGATGTCAGCTATCCTGAAGGCTACGAGATTCACGGTATTGACATCTCGCACCATCAGGGACATATTGACTGGGACAAGCTGAAAGACGAAGGCATGATTAACCGCTGTCCCATCCGTTTCGTGATGATCAAGGCCACCGAAGGCTCTACGCAGACCGACGAGAATTTCCGTGAGAATTTCCACCAGGCCCGTGAGTATGGGTTCACCCGTGGTGCCTACCATTTCTACAGCGTTCACTCGCCTGCCGACCGTCAGGCACAGCACTTCCTCAGTCAGGTGAAGTTGGAGAACGGCGACCTGCCACCCGTGCTCGACGTGGAGCACAAACCCAAGGACCAGACCGATGACGAGTTCAAGGCGTCGGTGCTGCAGTGGCTGGACATTGTCGAGAAGCACTACAACGTCAAACCCATCATCTACACCTATTATAAATTTAAGACGCGCTACCTGAACGACACCATCTTCGACCAATATCCCTACTGGATAGCCCACTACTATGTGGACAGTGTCGAGTACAAAGGGCGTTGGAAGTTCTGGCAGCATACGGATGTCGGCAAGCTGCCAGGTATCAAGGGCCATGTCGATTTCAACATCTACAACGGTTCCTATTACGACCTGCGCCAGATGACAATTGGGTCGATGGAAACAATCGGTGAGAAGGCCTATCAGTAGGGTGCAAATATTTTTTTCTGTTTTTGCTTGCATAGTTCATTCTTTTTTCATAACTTTGCCCGCAGTAAACCTAAAACAAAGAAATTTATGAAAAAGAATTTCGTATGGCTCTTAGGCGTTTTTGTCGCCTGTTGTTTCACGCTGACGGCTTTGGCAGCCTGTGGCGATGATGATGATGACCCCCAGACCGCCAGCGGCAATGGAGAAGTGTGTATCGTTGCAGTACTTCCAAATGCGATTGCTCAGAATGCCAACTTGGAGGTTACTTATAATGACGGCCAGGGATCGATGAGGAATTTTACGGTGAGGAACGGTGAGACTTCTGATGCCCTAACTACCTATTCCAAGGAGGGGCTGCAACTTCTTCAGCTTATGGGCGGCTTTACTGTCGACGCCACCAAGTGTATTATCCGCACGGTCAAGTTCGCGGCTCCTGTAGGAACGAAGGTCACTTGTAAGTACAAAATGGTACTGAACGGTGTAGAAGCAACAGAATTCCCCGCAAAGGTGTATTCTCCCTTTGCTATTGCAACAGGTAAGCGGCCTTCAGGCGAAGCACTTGTCGTTCAGGGCATTTCTACGTTTTCTCAATCGACCCTCAGCTCGTTGGAACAATATAAGGTTTGGCTTGAGCGCCGCAACGGCGTGGAGCATGAGAACTTTGTTACTGTAGAGTAAGCGTCAGCACAATACAAGCCCATCCGTGGGCTTCACGTTGAGCGGTTATACTGAGTCCCAGTGTAGCCGCTTTTTCTGTCAGCAGCGGAATGTCTTCTGTGTAGAATCCGCTGAGAATGAGTTTGGCGCCTGTGGCCATTTTCTGTCTGAAAGCCGGCATGTCGTTCAGCAGGATGTTGCGGTTGATGTTGGCCATGACCACGTCGAACAGCCCCTCCACCTTATTTAATATAGAGGCATCTCCCAAGAGTGGTGTTACCTCAACATGGTTGATGACGGCATTATGGCGCGTATTGTCGACACTCCATTCGTCGATGTCGTAACCGACACATTCGCGGGCTCCTAACTTCATGGCTGCGATGCCTAAGATGCCCGTGCCACAGCCGCAGTCGAGGACGCGCACACCGCTCAAGTCCATGTCGAGCAGGGTGCCACAGACCATCTGTGTCGTCTCGTGGGTGCCCGTGCCAAAGGCCAAATGAGCATCAATCTCAATGGCTATAGGTCCCATAGGTCCTATAGGTCCTATAGGTCCCATTCGTCCCATTGCTCCCATTGCTCCCATCTCCTCCTTCTCCCCATGCCGCCCATCATGAATCACCAACCGGTCACCGACGACTATAGGCTCGAAGCCCTCTTGCTCCCACTGTTCGTTCCAGTCGCGGTCTTCAGCCTCGCTGACGGAGTAGCTGATGCTGACGTCAGGCATCGGGAATGACGACAGTACGCCGTCCAGGACTTGCTGGTCGAACAGCGCCTGCTGCACATAGCCCGTCAGTCCTGTATCGGTGTTCTCAAATGTCTCAAAACCTGCGTCACCAGCCAATGCGGCTAACAGGTCGCAGGCGTCACCGCTAAGCGGTTCTATGCTGAATTTTACCTCGTAATACTTCATAATGATGTTAAATTTGCCGCAAAATTACAAAAAATAGGGAAAAACCTATCATTGTTTAGGGTTTTTCCCTAATTTTGCAATGAAATTAAATATAATTTTGTAGCGTGAAACAGTAAAACAAAGGAGAATATGACAATGAACAACCGTATTTTAGTATCACTCTTGTTGGGGGCAATGCCTCTGACAATGTTGGCTCAGGATGACGATATGTACTTCGTTCCCTCGAAGCAGACCAAGGAACGCGCTGTTGCTAACTACGGTATGCCGCGCTCTACCTACTACTCTGGCAGTAACCGTAGCGTCGACGAATACAACCGTCGCGGCCAAGGTGGCAGCAGCTATTACCAGGTGGTGCCCGACACCACGGCATCAGGAAACGACATCATCAGCTTCAGCGCCGAACGTGGCGTTTATCCCGACTCTACCCAGACGGAGGACTTCGCACTGACACGGCAGTTGGCCCGCTACGACGGCTATGAGACCGACCTGGCCTACCGTGACGGCTATCGCGACGGCGTGAGCGACTCATGGCACTCGCCGTGGTTCTACTCGTCGTACTACCCCTGGTACGACTCTTACTGGTACTGGCGCGATCCGTGGTACTACCGCCACTATGGCTGGTACTCCACGTGGTACGATCCCTGGTACTATGACTATGGCTGGTATGGTCCTTACCATTATGGCTACTACAGCTACTACCGTCCGTATTACTATGGAGGTGGTTACTACTCGGGCAGAAGTCGCTTGTATTCGCGTAATGGCAATACCGGCACCATCGATCGCAGCGGTCGCTCTCATGGCTACTTCACGGGTGGTTCGCGTGCTACCAGTTCTACTTCGTCGCGTGCCACACAGCGTGCTACATCTAATAATAGTACCGTGTATCGCAGCAATAGTGGCAACTTCAGTCGTTCGACCAGCAATAGTGGCAACTTCAGCCGTTCTACCAGCAATAGCGGCAGCTTCAGCAGTGGCAGCAGCAGTGCAGGCCGTTCCAGCGGTGGCAGCTTTAGCGGTGGCGGTGGTGGCTCACGTGGTGGTGGCAGCATCGGACGTGCGGGAAGGCGCTGAATGAATTAAGAGTTTAGAGTTAAGAATTAAGAGTTGTCGGCTATGCCGATTAAGAATTAATAGTTTTGAACATGATGAAAAAGTTATATTTTGCAGCAATGGCCTTGGCGGCAGTTTTGCCGTCGGCAGCTCAGGATACATACGAGGGAGCCAAACTCATGACGAGCGACCTGAACGGAACGGCGCGCTATGTGGGTATGGGTGGCGCATTAGAAGCCCTCGGTGCCGATATTTCGGTGATGAGTACGAACCCCGCAGGCATAGGCCTGTTCCGTCACAGCACCTTCCAGGGGTCGCTGAGTCTGAACACGCAGCAGGATGCCGTGAAGTTCGGCGAGACCAGCAAGACGCACGTCAGCTTCGATCAGGCAGGCCTCGTCTATGCTTCACAGATGGATAGGCGTTCGTTTATCAACCTCGGTTTCAACTACCGCAAGAGCCGTAATTTTAACCAGATACTGGCGGCAGCCAACAGCCTGCGTCGCGGTTCACTCAACCAGGTGGGCTTTGCCAAGTACGACAAGAACAACGTCAACGCTGGCGGCTATAACCTCGACTGGAACGTCGACGGCGATCTGATGGGCTACGAGAACGATGGGCAGAGTGCCCTGCGCGCCTACACCTTTACGCAGGTGGACTATCTCTATATGAACGCCTTCAACGCATGGCCAAAGGAGAATGGCCAGGATATCGAGATTGGCTATCTGGATGGTGATACCTACCAGTATAACAACGGCCAGCGTGGCTGGATTGCCGACTTCGACGTCAACATTAGTGGCAATGTCAACGACCGCGTGTATCTCGGTCTGACTGTCGGTCTTCATGACGTGAACTACAAGTCGACCACCGACTACAGGGAGAATCTGGTGTTTGCCAATGGCCCCAGTGCCGGCAATACGTTGCTTTCCGACGAGCGCAAGGTGACGGGAACAGGTATCGACGTCAAGGCCGGTGTCATCTTCCGTCCCATCGAATACTCACCGTTCCGTGTAGGATTCTCGGTGTCGACGCCGACATGGTACGACCTGAAGTCGAGCAACTACACCGTTTTCTACAACAACTGCTATCGTAACGGTATCGGACTCTGGGAAAAGGGCGAGAACGGCGAGACCTACGAGTTCAAGATGTACACGCCGTGGAAGTTCGACGTCAGCTTAGGCCATACCGTCGGCACGATGCTGGCCCTCGGTGCCACTTACGAGTACAGCGACTACAGCACGATGGACATGCGCGAGAACGACGGCTACGACTACTATGGCAACCGCGATTCGCACAGCGACCGCACGATGAACCACCAGACCGAGCACGCACTGCAGGGCGTTCACATGCTGAAGGTGGGTGCCGAGTTGAAGCCCGATCCCGCACTGGCCGTCCGCGTAGGCTACAACTACGTATCGCCGATGTACAAGGAGGACGGTGTGCGCGACATGACCATCAACTCCATCGGCGTGATGTACTCGTCGACCAACGACTACACCAACTGGAAGGACACCCACCGCGTGACCTGCGGCTTAGGTTACAAGCATGAAGGCTGGAATTTCGACCTGGCTTATCAGTACTCGATGACGAAGGGTACGTTCCACCCCTACCAGCCGAATACGACGTTCACCTTCGACGGAGCTACCATCAGCAACGTGCCTCAGACCACCGATGTTGAGAATAAACGCCATCAGGTGATAGCTACCATCGGCTACACTTTCTGAACTTTGCAACCGAGTTGCGCGAAATGTGCCGTAACTTTGCACCCGAAAACAATTAAAGGGTCAAAGTTATGGCACATATTCATCATCACCACCATCAAGAGAGTGAGTGCTGCGAGCACCACCACGAGCACCACCACGAGCACCACCATCATGAGCATCATCATGAGCATCATCATCATGAGCATGAAGGAGGGCTGCGCCGCCAGCTGACGCTCATCGGTGTCACGGTTCTGCTGCTCGTTGCTGCCGTTGTTGTCGAACATCAGCTGCAGTTGTCGACCTGGCAACTGTTGCTCGTCTATCTCGTACCTTATTTAATAATAGGTCACGACACGCTGAAGGAGGCTGTCGAGGGTATTGCTCACGGCGATGCCTTCAATGAGCATTTCCTCATGTCGGTCGCCACCATCGGTGCTCTTTGTATCGGCTTCCTGCCTGGAGCCGAAACAGAGTTTCCTGAGGCCGTCTTCGTCATGCTGTTCTTCCAGGTTGGCGAACTCTTCGAGGGCTATGCTGAGGGGCAGAGTCGCCGCAGTATCAGCCATCTGATGGACATACGGCCCGATGTGGCACATTTGGAAATGAGGAATGAGGAATTAGAAATGAGTAATGGTGATTACCCGATTTGTGATGTGGCTCCAGATAACGTTGGGGTGGGAGAGACCATCATCATCCGTCCTGGCGACCGTGTGCCCCTCGATGGTGTTATCATCAACGGACGTTCAGCTCTGAACACCGTTGCGCTGACGGGCGAGTCTCTGCCTCGCGAGGTCGCTGAGGGCGACGAGGTGCAGTCGGGCTGTGTCAACCTCTCAGGACTGTTGCAAGTACGTACCACCAAGAATTTCGGCGAGAGTACGGCTTCGAAGATTATCAGTTTGGTAGAGAACGCTGCCGAACACAAGTCGCAGAGCGAGACCTTCATCACCCGCTTTGCCCGCATCTATACCCCCATTGTCGTCGCTGCCGCTTTGGCTATTGCCGTCGTACCCACTTTGTTTGGCGGCGCTTTCCACATCTGGCTCTATCGTGCCCTGATGTTCCTCGTCGTCTCGTGCCCCTGCGCCTTAGTCATCAGCGTTCCGCTGACCTTCTTCGGAGGCATCGGTGGTGCTTCGCGTCGCGGTATCCTCATCAAAGGAGCCAACTATATGGACGTGCTGGCTAAGGTCGACACCGTTGTCTTCGACAAGACTGGTACGCTGACTCACGGACAGTTTGCCGTCGAGGCCGTCCATCCTAATGTGGTCGACGAGCACCAGCTGCTGCATCTTGCCGCCCATGTGGAGCACTTCTCCACGCACCCCATCGGTGCCGCCCTGCGCGATGCCTTCCCCGATGAAGCTACCGACGGCTGCGTAGTTGCCGACGTTGAAGAGGTGGCCGGTAAGGGCATCTGTGCGCGTGTCGGCAGTCAGCAGGTAGCCGTTGGCAACACCAAACTGATGGATGCCGTAGGAGCCAAGTGGCACGACTGCCATCATGTAGGCACCATCATCCACGTAGCTATCGACGGCACGTATGCCGGTCATATCGTCATCAACGACCGCATCAAGGCCGACAGCGCCGAAGCCGTCAGTCGGCTGAAGCGCTTAGGAGTAGGACAGACGGTGATGCTCACAGGCGACCGCCGCGAGGTAGCCGACCATGTGGCTCAGAAGCTGAACCTGTCGGAATACCACGCAGAGCTGTTGCCTGCCGATAAAGTGCAGTTTGTTGATGGTATGACGAATGTGGCCTTCGTGGGCGACGGCATCAACGATGCCCCTGTTCTTGCCCGTGCCGACGTCGGAATCGCGATGGGCGGATTAGGCAGCGATGCTGCTATCGAGGCTGCTGACGTCGTGCTGATGGACGACCATCCGTCGAAGGTTGCCGACGCCATCGAGATAGCCCGTCGCACACTGGGTATCGCCCGTCAGAACGTGTGGTTCGCCATCGGCGTCAAAGTCGCCGTCTTAGTGCTGGCAACCTTCGGTCTCGCCACGATGTGGCTCGCCGTCTTTGCCGACGTAGGCGTCACCGTCTTAGCTGTGCTCAATGCTATGCGTTCTTTACGTCCTCCTCGTCAGCATCATACTCGTCCTGACGGTGGTGAGGAAACACGTGGTGGTGCAGGAAGTTCATCAGTTCCAGACAGATAATCACCATCAGCGTAGCGGCAGAGGCAACGGCATACATGCCGGCACCTGCCGCCATACCTATTGCTGCCGCCACCCACAGTCCTGCTGCCGTCGTCAGTCCGCGAACGGCATGCTTCTGGAAGATGATGCAGCCGGCACCGATGAAGCCGATGCCCGATACTACCTGTGCTGCAATACGCGACACATCGTGACGTGTGGCCTCGTTGATGACTACGTCGCTGAAGCCGTGAGCCGATAGAATCATAAACAAACCGCTGCCCAGTCCGACGAGGAAGTGGGTGCGGAAGCCCGCCTCTTTGGCGCGATACTCACGTTCCAGTCCGATGGCGCCACCCAGCAGTCCGGCGATGAAAATACGAAGAATAAACTCTGTTGTCATAGGTTCTCGTGGTTTTTGTTGCCAAAGATACGAAATAATAAGCGCATGACAAAGAAAAATCGAAAAAAAATTCTGATGCGTTAATGTGTGTTAACAAATGACAGAAATATCTGCTGAAGATGCGATGTTTTATTTATTTTTTTTAATTTTGCAAAAGAAAGCATTATCGATAATCAAAATACAGATGAAAATGAAACACTATTTCCTTATTTCGATGTTTGCACTAAGTAGTGCAGCAGCGTTGACGTCGTGTTCGAATAATGACGTCGATTTCTATGATCCGGCCAAGATTGAGGCCGACCACAAGCAGAAATATGCCGACAACTTCGTGGCTAAGTATGGCGAGATCAGTTCTACACAGAAGTGGGACTTCACCACTGGTGAGGTTCAGCTGACCCGTGGCTTCACGTCCATCAGCGTCCAGGTTCTTGACCAGGGTATCGACTGGGGCGACGTTTCGCAAATCAAGACCACCGTTAAGGACTCAAGATGGTTGTATTCTGAGATTCAGATTCCCGGTGGTGTCGAGAAGAACGCCCAATTGCTCGACGCGATGGTTGAGGCGTTGCCTGAGAAGCGTAAGCAGACTGGCAAGCCTGCCGTGCTGGTGGCTCCGGCCAGTGGCTTCTACATCTTCCCCCTGTTCAGCGGTGGCTGTCTGACCTTCGACCTGAAGGTGAAGGTGGGCGACCAGGAGCCTGTCGTCGTGTTCCGCAAGGACTGGATTAACTTCCAGACCATCAACGGCATGGCGAAGGATACAATCTACGCCGACGGCAGTCCTATCAATATGAAGGGCGTCTATATCCAGGCGCCGGTGGGTACGCCCGTCGAGGTCTATATTGACAACATCTACGATCATACCCCCGTCAGTGGTTCTAAAGACAAGTCTTTCCCGTCGCCCTGTGGCACTACCAACGGTCGTGCCGTCTATGTCGATATTCCTGAAGGCATCAAGCCCGAGCTGAATGGTATCGAACTGAAGGAGAACGCTATGGTGAAGTACATCGGCATTGAGGACATTGGCAAGAATGCCCCCTCGGCTAGTGATGAAGATTTCAACGATGTCGTGTTGGCTGTTGTCGGCAATCCCGACATCCCTCTGGAGTCAATCATCACCCAGGACAAGTACGAAGTGCCCACTACACGCACCAAGCGTTATTTGATTGAAGACCTTGGCGCCATCGACGACTTCGACTTCAACGACGTCGTGGTTGACGTTGAAGAGAACACCGTCACCACGCATACCGTTACCTACGAGAACGGCGTGCTGAAGACCGACGTCGTGTCAAACGTGACCTCAGCTCCTGGCAAGGCCATTATCCGCTGCATGGGCGGTACGCTCGACTTCGAGCTGACCATCGGCAACACCACGTGGGTGAAGAGCGAGAAAGGTTTCAATGTCACCAAGATGTACAACTCTCAAGGAGCCATCGACTACGACGCAAAACTGGCTGAGTTTGAGGTGACGGGTTGGGACTACGATGCCAACAACGTGGGCATGAAGGTGAACGGCGAGAACGGCCAGGTCTACAACATCACCTTCCCCAGAGCCGGCACAGCCCCGATGATTATTGCTGTCGATCCCACCCAGCCGTGGATGACCGAGCGCACCAGCGTGCCCCGTGACTGGTTCTATGAATAACCGCTCTGAACATACCTGAGCAATGGTCTGGTTGTCCGAGACCATGAAGAAAAAGAGAAGCGCCTCTGAATGTAGGCGCTTCTTTATTTTTTAAAGCTTTGTCGCGTTAGCTTAGGGGGCGAGGATGATGAGCATGACGAGACCCTCCTTAGTACCCTTGGCAATCTTATATTGGGTGCCGCCGGTGAGGGCAATAGGCTCCATCTGGTAGTAGGCACCTTCCGTGTTCACTGTGCCGCTGACGGTAGTCGTTGTATCGTTGAGCTTAACATCACGACCGTCCTTGGCCGTACCCATGATGAGGGTCATCTTGCAGTCGGAGGGGGCGGTAAAAGTAATGCTGCCTTTGCTGTCGAGCTTTACACCTTTCTTATAATAGGCGCCGTTGTAGGTGATCTTGCCGTCGCCGTAGTTGCCGGCAATAGTAAACATAGCATCGGAAGGTGAGCCGTCGAACGAGTATACGGTAGCACCTGTGATAGGTTGATCACCGCCGCCAGGTTGGTCACCCGTACCAGGATCATCGCCAGTACCGGGCTGGTCACCAGTACCAGGATCGTCACCTGTTCCCGGCTGGTCGCCACCCTGCTCGCCGCTCTGTGCGCTCTCGTCGCCGAAGAGTCCCACGAGGGTGGTCTGGTAATTCTTGAGAGCATTCGACAAACTGCTGATGACGTCGTAGTTGCTGTCCTCAATAGCGTTGTTGAACGTCCACTGGAAGTCGCCGTGCTCGCAGCGGCCTGCGCCGTAGTGTCCCATGACGATGCCGGGTACGTTGGCAGCGGCATCAGGAGTATAGGTGTAGAAGTCGTTAGCGGTATCGAAGTTGTTGTAGTTGGTGCCGCCCTTCAGCGTGACAACGTCGGCAGGCACTTGGTCGTTGCGGTTCGTTACGACGTATGCGTCGAAGTGCTGGCTGTAGACTGCATCGCCAGCCACGTAGGGCTCAAAACTCTTCTGCCCAGTCATGTAGTTGTCGAAGGCCTTGATCATACCGCCGTCCTCGCTCGAGAACGTTCCCTTCGTGTCGCTTGCAGAACCCACGCCGTTGTGGATGTCGGAACCCTGCTTGGAGATCAGCATGGGGTACTTGCAGTTGCGGTAGTAGTTCTTCTCGACGAAGATGCAGGAGCCTGTGGTAGCGCCGACACCATATTTCGAGTTGCCGTCGAAGTAGTTATTGAAGACGTGCAGGTGCTTTGACTTGCGGACACGCGGATGGCGCGAGTCGGAGTGGTCGTACCAGTTGTGATGATAGGTGACGTAGTCGACTTCGTCGCCATTCGAGTTGAGGTTACACTTGCCGGAATCCCAGAAGTGGTTGTCAGAGACGGTGCAGTAGAACGTGCCCTTGACGTCGAAAGAGCCATCGCCCTTAGCCTTGTCGCCACCTTTGTTCTCGCCATAGAAGATGTCAAGATGGTGGCCCCAGACGTGCTCGTTGTCGGTATCGAAGCTGATGCCGTCCTCGGGATGCATCATCACGGCGAAGTTACGCAGCTCAACGAATTTGCAGGCACGCACCAATACGCCGTAGCCGTGCAGGGTGGCATCGCTGCCGATACCCTCGATGGTGAGGTTCATGTTCTGACCCTTACCCTTCACCTGCAGACCGATGGCTGAACTGCCTAACTCCGGCATATCGCTCTTGGCGAGCTTACCGATGATACGTATGGCCAGCGGACGTGTCTCGACTCCTTTCTCGTAAGCCTGGATAATGTCCTGAATACCTGTGCGCGTCTCTTCCTTCTTGCCGACGTTCATGCTGAGTGTGACGGTCTTGGCGTTGTTCTTGGTGACGTAGAGCACGCGGGCACCCTGCTTCAGCGTACCGTCGTTGTTATAGGCACCAATGCCTTCCGTAGTATTGTAGTGGGCATAGCCCGTGCGGTTGTAGTTTTTCACCTCCAAGTTCGAGACGCTGCTGGCCTTCGAGGCTTCCTCCTGGTCGTTGCTGTTGACGGGTATGACTTTCAGCTCGTAGGTGCCAGCCTTCAGACCCACGACATCGGCGCGGCCATAGGTGCCGTAGTTGCGCACGAGCTGCTGGTCAATCTTGGTGAAGTCAGCATACTGACCACCCTTGACATAAACGGCATACGACATGGCTCCTTCGAGCAGGTTCCACTTAACGTAGGCCGACTCGAGCCATCCTTTGGCATCGGTTATCGTCAGGTCGCCGTTGATGATGACTGCAGGGTCTGGATCAGGATCAGGTGTTGGGTCATCACCAGGAGTTGGGTCATCACCAGGAGTTGGGTCATCACCAGGAGTTGGGTCATCGCCGGGTGTCGGGTCGGGTGTGACGGCTTTCTTCTGGAAGGTAATGCTCTTGATGTTGCCGTCGAACACGTCGTTGCCCACGGTGACTTTGCCGTTCTCACCGATATTGATGCTGGCAATCACTCCCGTGTTGTAGATGCGCGTGGTGTTATCGTTAAGCGTCAGGATGGCTTTGTTGAAGTCGTCTGCTGCAGGCGTACTACCGCCGCTGACACTTATCGAGAAAATATTGATGGAGCTGCCAGTGGACTTGAACGACACAGAGCCGTCGGCTTTGACGGTACCCGTACCTGTCTGTATGGTATTCTTGTCGGCAGCCGTAAAACCTGACGTACCCGACAGGTTTGTCAGTTCATCAAAGGTAACACTCTTGTCGCCTGTAGAGGCAAAGACAATCGTTACCACTTGACCTTTGGTCAGGGTCGGGGTCGTGACGGTAATCTTGCTGCCTGCCAGTTGCAGACGGGCGTTGACGTCGATACGTATCTTCTTCTCAGCGGCACCACTGATGGTGATTCCTTTTGTCATCGACAGCTCTTTGCCTCCTGCCTTAATAGCACCCTCGATGGCATTCTTGCTCTCAAAACGGTTAATGGTACCCGAGGTGGTTGCCGTCCACTCTGACGTGGCAGCAGCAAGAGCTGTTGAGTCTGCCTCGGGGGTATGGGTGAAGTCCCATGTCTGCTGTGCGTTGGCAGCCATCATGCTGATGAGGGCTACCAGTGTGAATAGTATCTTTTTCATGGTCGATTACTTGCTGATAAGTTTCACAATTCTGTTTCCTTTCTTCATGATGTAGCTGCCTTTGACGGGCGCTTTCTTCAGCTGTCGGCCCTGAAGGTCAAAGTACTGGATGGGTTCTTCGCTGTCAGCAGTTTGAAGTGTCTTAAGGGCATCGACCACGGTGAAGACGATGGTAACACTTTCCATGTCGACCGTCTGGGTGCTGCCATCGGCAAAATGCAGCACGACGTTGTCGCCGCTGAACGTCAGTTTGTTAACTGTTTTTGTTGATTTCTGCCCATTGACAGTAACAACCTGCTCGTTGTCGGCTTGGGCAGTAAGCGTGCCGGCCGACAACAAAAGCAGGAGTGATAGTAGATTTGTTTTCATATAGTTTTATTAGTATAATGTATTTCTGCTGCAAAGGTAGTGAAAAAGAATACAAAAAAGCCTCGGCGAGAGGTAAAATAAAACGTAAACGTTTTCTCGTCGAGGCTTTATGGTGGAAGTTGGGTTTAGCGCAGATCGATAACTTCTGCTGAGGGGAAGTCCTTGGAGTTGAAGGTGAACATCGAGTCGTTGAGCGTCGTCGTCTTCAGCTCGCTGATCTCGAAAGTCGTCCACCGTTTGCCCTGCAGCATCTTCACCTGTGTGGGGTGGAAACTCTTCTTATCGACGGTAATAAAAAGCTCCTGAATCTTCTGGTTGCCCTGTGCCGTCAGGTGGACGGTGTGGGTCGAGCCCGACGAGGTCATGTTCATATCGTAGCCCTTCTTGTAGAGGTTGATGAAGTTGTAGGGGTTAATCTTCTGCAACTCAGCATCGCTGGGGTTGGTGACGTTCACCTCGTCGTTCTTCTTCATATAGGTCCACATGGTCTTGCCGTTGAACCAGATGGTGGCAACGGGACTGCTGGCCTGGAACTTCTTGCCCTTGACGGCGATGGTGCCGCTGGCATTGCCCATACCGCCAGTCATCTTGAAGGTAGCGGTGATGCCGCCGGGGTTGCTGATGACGGCAGCTGTTCTGTCGAGTACGGTCTTCGGGGTCTGAGCCATAGCGACGGCGCAGACCATCAACATTGTTAATGCAAAAACAATCTTTTTCATTTTCGGTTATGATTTTAAGTTACTAATCAGGTTGTTGAGTGTCACTTCGTCCTGGATGAGCACCTCGCGCGGCTTCGAACCGTAGGCGGGACCAACGATGCCAGCCTTTTCTAACTGATCCATCAGTCGGCCGGCGCGGTTGTAGCCGATGGCAAACTTGCGCTGGATGAGCGACGTAGAGCCACTCTGACTCATGACAATCAGTCGGGCGGCATCCTCGAACATCGGGTCGAGGTGGGTCATGTCGACGTCACGCGACTCGCTGCTGCCCATGTCGCTGTCGTCCATCTTCGGCTCCGGCAGTTCGTAAGGCTCCGAGTAGCCCTGTTGGGCAGCGATATAGTTGTTGATGTCGACCACCTCGGGCGTGTCGACGAAAGCACACTGTACACGGATAGGGTCGTTGCCCTGAAGGTAGAGCATGTCGCCGCGGCCAATAAGCTGGTTGGCTCCCATACGGTCGAGGATGGTCTTCGAGTCGATGCCCTGACTGACCTTGAAGGCAATACGTCCCGGGAAGTTGGCCTTGATGGTACCCGTGATGATGTTCGTCGTCGGGCGCTGCGTGGCGATGATCATGTGGATACCCACGGCACGAGCTTTCTGGGCGATGCGGGCGATGGGCAGCTCTATCTCCTTGCCGGCGGTCATGATGAGGTCGCCGTACTCGTCGATGACAACAACGATGTAAGGCATGAAACGGTGGCCCTTCTCGGGGTTCAGCTTGCGCTCCTTGAACTTCTTGTTGTAGTCCTTGATGTTGCGCTCGCCAGCCAGCATCAGCAGTTCGTAGCGGGCGTCCATCTCGACGCAGAGCGAGTTGAGCGTGCGTACCACCTTGGTCGTGTCGGTGATGATGGGGTTGTCGATCTCCTCAGGCAGGGCAGCGAGGAAGTGGCGCTCGATAGTCTTGTAGATGCTGAACTCCACCATCTTCGGGTCGACGAGCACGATTTTTAGCTCGGCGGGATGCTTCTTATATAATAAAGAGGTGAGGATGGCGTTCAGACCGACGGACTTACCCTGGCCCGTAGCACCGGCGACGAGCAGGTGGGGGGCTTTGGTGAGGTCGAACATGAACACCTCGTTGGTGATGGTCTTACCCATAGCGCAGGGCAGCTCCATCGTCGTCTCCTGGAATTTCTTTGAGTTGAGGATGCTCTCCATCGACACCACCGACGGCTTGGCATTAGGCACCTCAATACCGATGGTGCCCTTGCCGGGGATAGGTGCGATGATACGGATGCCGAGGGCCGAGAGGCTCAGGGCGATGTCGTCTTCCAGAGAGCGCACCTTAGAGATGCGCACACCCGGGGCGAGCGTTATCTCGTAGAGCGTGATAGTAGGACCGACGGTGGCCTTGATGGTGGAAATCTCGACGCCAAAGGTGCCGAGCACCTCGACGATGCGGTTCTTGTTCTTCGTCTGCTCCTCCATGTCGATGTAGGGCTTGCCGTCGTTCTCGTATTTCTTCAGCAAGTCGAGGGTGGGGTAGTGGTAGTTCTCCAGGTCGCGCTTCGGGTCGTAGGGCTCCAGTTCCTTTTCGCCAACAGTCACCAGCGTCTTCTGGTCGGCAGCAACCTCGTCGCCGGCAGCGGCCACCTCAAAGTCGGGGTCGCCCTTGGCCGGCGTCTTGGTCGGGCCGGTGCTTATCTCATCGTTGCCAAAGCTGCCTTGTAACAGGCCGTAGCCGTCGTTGCCTATGGGTTCGCCATCTTCGGGGAACTCCACCGTCTGCGTCTGTGGGTCGTCGAACACGTCGGGGTCTTCCGCCGTCTCTATTTGTTGCTCATACGAGTCGACGGGTTCATCGGGGTCGTTGTTGGTAATCTTGAACTTTACACGGTCGATGAACTTGCTGGGGTTCAGTATCTTACGGATAATGAGGATGGTCTCGGCACTGAGGTAGGTCAGGAAGCCGATGGCCACCAGCGCCAGGACAGCTGTCAGGCCTGGCGTACCTATCAGCCCCTCTATCTGCTGGCAGACATAGCGTCCGTGGTCGCCGCCAGGGTTGAAGTGCGACTCCGACATCAGCGGCGTGAGGAACTTGGCCAGCGTGATGGACGACCACGCCATGATAATCATCAGCGAGAGGAACCACTTGCTGAGTCTGATGCGGTAAGCCTTCATCATGTGGAGCGACACGATCAGTAGCGTCACGGGAATGAGAAAGGCGGGTAAGCCGAAGCAGCGTTTGATGAAGTACGACGACAAATAGGCACCTAAGGAACCGCAGGAATTGGCAAACTCATGGTTCTGGTTTGCCAGTTCGCCGTCGCGTAGCTCCTCAATGGCGCTCTGGTCGGCAGCACCTGTCGATATGAAGGATATGAACGACAGCGCCATGTAGATGGATATGACAAACAGCAGCAGTCCCAAGAAGAAATGCAGCCGTTCGTTTTGGAATATCTTGAAAAAGCCTAAAACCTCAGAGATGTTAATTGCTGAGTTGTCAGACTTGCTTTTTGACGTCTTTTTCTTTGCCATTTTTTATCAGTACTTTTATTTTCCGTGCAAAAGTAACTGAAAAATTCCACATTTTACTATCTTTCGTGATTTTTTTTGTAATTTTGCACCTCGTAAACACTTTATGAATGAAAAAACTGATTTATAACAAGTACGATAAAAGCAAAATCTCCACGTTGCCTAAGGCAGAGTTCGACGGAAGGATTCACGTCATTATCTCAAAAGAACAGGCTGAGAAAGCTGTCAATTTCCTGCTGAAACAACCTATTCTGGGATTAGATACCGAGACGCGGCCCTCTTTCTCAAAGGGTACATTCTATCGCGTCGCCCTGTTGCAGGTGGCTACCTACGACCTCTGTTTCCTGTTCCGTCTGAACATCATCGGACTGACGCCTGCCATCGTCAGGCTTTTGGAGGATACCACGGTGACGAAGATTGGCTTGTCGTGGCACGACGACATCAACGGACTGCATAAGATGGGACATTTCGAGACAGGCACCTTCATTGATATTCAGGACCATGTGCGTGAGATAGGTGTCGAAGACCTTAGCCTGCAGAAACTCTATGCCAACCTCTTCGGACAGCAGATCAGCAAGGCGCAGCGCCTGACGAACTGGGAGCGCGACGTGCTGACCGACAAGCAGAAGACGTATGCCGCCACAGATGCCTGGGCTTGCATACAGCTCTACGAGGAACTGGAGCGGCTGAAGCAGACGGGGGAGTATGACTTAGTGAAGATTGAAGAGTGAAAATTGAAGATTGATATGAAGACAATACAACTCAAGCGCGGTAAGGACGAAAGCCTGCGACGCTTCCATCCGTGGGTGTTCTCTGGAGCTATCCAGCATGTTGATGACGACATCGAAGAGGGCGACATCGTCCGCGTCGTCACAGCCGGTGGCGATTTCATAGCTGTGGGACATTATCAGCAGGGCTCTATCGCCGTGCGGGTGCTGTCGTTCCGCGATGTCAGCATCGACGACAGCTTCTGGGCTGCCCGTCTGCTGTCGGCACTACAGATGCGACAGACAATCGGACTGGCCGACTCGGCAACGGGCAACAGCTATCGGCTGGTTCATGGCGAGGGCGACCACCTGCCAGGACTCATTATCGACGTCTACGGACGGACGGCCGTCATGCAGGCTCATAGTATCGGTATGCACCTATGCCGTAAGCAGATAGCTACCCAACTGGCCGAGGTGATGGGCAGCCGTATTGAGAATATCTACTATAAGAGCGAGACGACGCTGCCCTTTATGGAGCCCGAGAACGGTTTCCTCTATGGCGGTAGCGACGATAACATCGCCATTGAGAACGGTCTGAAGTTCTATGTCGACTGGTTGCGTGGCCAGAAGACAGGCTTCTTCGTCGACCAGCGCGAGAACCGTGCGCTGTTGGAGCGCTATGCCAAAGGGCGTCGGGTTCTTAATATGTTCTGCTACACCGGCGGTTTCTCGTTCTATGCCATGCGGGGTGGGGCAGAACTCGTTCATTCTGTCGACAGCAGCGCCAAGGCCATCGAGCTGACTAATCGCAACGTGGCTCTGAACTTTCCTGACGACCAGCGCCATCAGGCGTTCTGTGAGGATGCTTTTAAGTTCCTCGACACGATGGACGGCCGCTACGACCTCGTCGTGCTCGACCCACCCGCCTTTGCCAAGCACCGTGGAGCGCTGTACAACGCGCTGAAGGGCTACACGCGACTCAACCAAAAAGCGATGGAGAAGATGCCGGCGGGCAGTCTGCTGTTTACTTTCTCCTGCTCGCAGGTGGTGACGAAGGACCACTTCCGCAATGCTGTCTTTACGGCAGCTGCCCTGGCTCGTCGCAAGGTGCGTATCCTGCACCAGTTGCATCAGCCGGCCGATCACCCTGTAAACATCTATCACCCCGAGGGTGAGTACCTGAAGGGACTGGTGCTATATGTTGAATAAGATTACTGCTTTTATTGAGCGCCACCGGCTGCTCCGTCATGATGGCGGCAAGTATATTGTGGCGCTGAGTGGTGGAGCCGACAGCGTGGCTCTGCTGCTCGTTCTGAAGCAGTTGGGTTACGACGTAGAGGCTGCCCATTGTAACTTCCGTCTGCGTGGCGAGGAGTCCGACCGCGATGAGCAATTTGTCAAAGCGCTATGCCTTCAGAATAAGGTACATCTTCACATAATTCATTTTGACACAAAGGCTTATGCTGAACTCCATCAAGTAAGCATTGAAATGGCCGCCCGCGAACTGCGTTACCGCTATTTCGAACAGTTGCGGCAGGATATTGGGGCCGAGGATGTCTGCGTGGCCCACCATCAGGACGATGCTGTCGAGACGCTGTTGATGAACCTCGTCCGAGGAACAGGTATTCACGGTTTGACGGGTATCCGGCCACGCAACGGTCATATCGTACGTCCATTATTAGGCATCAGCCGTGCTGAGATTGTCAGTTTTCTTGATAACCTCCATCAGCCCTACGTGACCGATAGCAGCAACCTTGTGCCCGATGTCGTGCGTAATAAAATTCGTCTCGAAGTACTCCCTCTGCTGCATACTATCAACCCTGCCGCTTCAGAGAACATCGCCAAGACGGCACAACGAATGGCGGAGGCTGAAAAGGTGTTTAACGCTTCAGTAGCCTCCTTTCTCGCATCTGTCACGTCAACCATCGACACGGCCGACCTCCTGAAACAGCCCTCACCCGAGTATCTGCTTTACGAACTACTGACGCCTCTCGGTTTTACGCCGTCGCAGGTGGAGCAGACGTTTGAGGCTCTGACAGGACCCTCTGGGCGCACTTTCCAGTCGCCGACACACGAAGTGGTCATCGACCGCGGTCGGTTGGTGGTCGAGAAGCGACAAGAGCCATTACCCACGCTCCGCATTCCTGAGCCAGGCACCTATTGTTATCATGACGACCGTAAATTCCGCATAACACTCTCCGATGACGTTGTCGTCAGTCGGGAGTCAGCGTGTGCCACCCTTGATGCCGACAAGGTTGATTTCCCGCTGATTGTCCGCCCCGTACAAGCGGGTGATCGCTTTCATCCTTTCGGTATGAAAGGGACGCGACTGGTCAGCGACTATCTCACTGACCTCAAGTACACGATCTTCGAGAAACGTCGCCAGTTAGTCGTCTGCGACGCCCACGACCAGATTCTGTGGCTCGTAGATTTACGCACCGACCAGCGTTTTGCCATTGACGGCACCACCCGGAGGATGATGAAGATTGAACATTGAACATTGACCATTGAACATTGAAAATTGAAGATTGAAAATAGTATTTAACTAAAAACGATAAACAGAATGAAACATCAGTTACGTAGTGCCGTGTGCACAGAAGGCCGCCGCATGGCGGGCGCCCGCGCCCTCTGGGTGGCTACGGGCATGAAGCATGAGCAGTTTGGCAAGCCCATCATTGCCATCGTCAATTCGTTCACCCAGTTCGTGCCGGGACATACCCATCTGCACGAGATTGGCCAGATTGTCCGCGAGGAAATAGAAAAGCTGGGCTGCTATGCCGCCGAGTTCAACACCATAGCCATCGACGACGGTATCGCCATGGGTCACGACGGCATGCTCTATTCGCTGCCGAGCCGCGACATCATTGCCGACTCCGTCGAGTACATGGTCAATGCCCACAAGGCCGACGCCATGATCTGCATCTCGAACTGCGACAAGGTGACGCCGGGCATGCTCATGGCTGCCATGCGCCTGAACATCCCCGCCGTCTTCGTCAGCGGAGGACCTATGGAGGCCGGACGCTGGCGCGGCGAGAATGCCGACCTCATCACGGCGATGGTGAAGGGTGCCGACCCCGATGTGACCGACGAGGAGATGCGCGAGATAGAGCAGTGTGCCTGCCCCGGCTGCGGAGCTTGTTCGGGTATGTTCACGGCCAACTCCATGAACTCGCTCACCGAGGCCATCGGACTGTCGCTGCCCGGCAACGGCAGCATCCTGGCTACCCACGTGAACCGCATACAGCTGTTCCGCGATGCAGCGAAGCTGATAGTGAAGAACGCCATGAAGTATTACGAAGAGGGCGACGACAGCGTGCTGCCGCGCTCGATAGCCACCCGCGACGCCTTCCTCAACGCCATGACGCTCGACATCGCCATGGGAGCCTCTACCAATACCGTGCTCCACCTCTTGGCCGTAGCTCAGGAGGCTGGCGTCGACTTCCGCATGAACGATATCGACGCACTGTCGCGTAAGGTGCCTTTCCTCTGCAAATTAGCTCCCAACTGGCAGAAATACTCCATCCAGGAAGAGAACCGCGCTGGCGGCATACTTGGCATTATGGGCGAGCTGGCCAAGGGCGGCCTGCTGAAGCTCGACTGCAAGCGCGTGAATGGTGCTACGCTGGGCGAGGACATCGTCAAGTATAGTATCACCGGCGCTACCATTGATTCAGAAGCAGATCGCATCTACCGCAGCGCCCCCGGAGGACGCTTCTCGACGGTCATGGGGTCGCAGGACACCCAATGGGAGACGCTCGACACCGACCGTACGGCCGGCTGTATCCGCGACATCGAACATGCCTACACCAAGGACGGCGGTCTGGCCGTACTCTTCGGCAACATCGCCCAGGACGGCTGCGTGGTGAAGACTGCCGGCGTCGACGAGAGCCTCTGGCACTTTGAGGGTCCCGCCGTGGTGTTCGACTCTCAGGAGGACGCCTGCGAGGGCATTCTTGGTGGACGTGTGAAGAAGGGCGACTGCGTCGTCATCACCCACGAAGGCCCGAAGGGAGGTCCCGGTATGCAGGAGATGCTCTATCCCACCTCTTATATTAAGAGTATGCACCTTGGCAAGGAGTGCGCCCTCATTACCGACGGCCGTTTCTCGGGCGGCACCAGCGGACTCTCCATCGGCCATATCTCGCCGGAGGCAGCCAACGGTGGCAACATCGGCAAAATCAAGGATGGCGACATTATCGTCATCGACATCCCTTCGCGCAGCATCAACGTGAAGCTCACCGACGAGGAGTTGGCCGAGCGTCCGCAGCAGCCGCTGAAGCGCAACCGCGTGGTCAGCAAGGCCCTGCGTGCCTACGCCCAGAGTGTGTCGAGTGCCGACAAGGGCGGTGTGCGTATCATAGAGTAAGTTCTGTTACCGTTGTAACATAGTCATACCGTCACCCCGAATGGGTTATTTCGTGTGTCGGAATAAGCCATTTGGGGTGACGAAATGGCTTTAGATGAAACAGATTCGTGATTTTTCTAAAGATTGTCTCTTTTTTGGGTCAAAAATTTGGAACTTCTCTCCTTTTTGCGTATCTTTGTGGCCAAGAAACCTGAAACTATATGAAATCAACATATCAATTCATACTCCTGCTGCTGCTACAGGCCTTAACCTTACAGGCGAAAGCTGAATCGGACGAGGGACGCGTGTTCCGCACTATTACGGCCTCCGACGGCTTGGCCGACAACTCTGCGCAGACCATCAAATGCACGTTTACGGGCCGTATGACCATCACGACGATTGGCAACATCAACTTCTACGACGGTGCCAACTTCTCGCATATTGACAGCGAGCAGGAGGTGAAGTACAAACTGGAAGACTACAACGGCCATTACCACCTTTATTATGATAACAACCACCACCTGTGGCTGAAGAACAAGTATGTGGTGAGCTGTGTGAACCTGACGACGGAGCGCTACTTCACAAATGTTGACAGCGTGTTTGCCACTTATGGTGCCCGTAGTCACGTGAACGATATGTTTGTCGACATGAACGGCGACGTGTGGCTCTGCATGAACCGCGTGGCAGGCGACATTTATGGTGACAGCTATGCTTACTGCAGCAAATACCGCTGGAAGTTTGTGCTGCAGAAGGGTTTGAGCCTGCAGGACATTGAGGTGGTCGACAAGAAATACCTGTTCTTGTTCTACGACAACGGGCTGTTGAAGTGCTACGACCTGGAGCGTGGCAAGCTGCTCTATCAGACCACACCTTATGGCGCTGAGGACGGACGGTTCTACAGCCGCAGCTGTGTACATCTGGTGAACGACGGCGACATCTACCTGATTCGCAATAGCGACGCTGCCTACGGGGCCATCCTGCTGCGCTATAATGTGGCGCGGCGCGAGTGGACGGAGATTATGCGCTCGGAGTATCATCTGAACAACATGGTGGTCAACGACGGTAAGCTGTACATTGCGGCGGCGTTGGGCTATATGACGTGGGACTTGAAGACGGGCGAGACGGTACACCATCAGAAGCTGACGCTCGACAACGGGCGTGAGCTTGAGACCGATGTCAATACGATAGAGTTCGACCTGCAGGGGGGTATGTGGATGGGTACGGAGAAGCGCGGCCTGTTGTACGACCGTCCCGTCCATACCAACTTCCGCGTTCTCTCGTGGCAGGACCCCTTGGCTATACAGTATGGAGCCATGATGTCTCCGCTGAACGGCATCCTTGAGTTCAAGGGCAAGAAAGCCAGTATGATGCTTATTGACAGTCGCCAGTGGACGTGGGTTGCTACGCCCAACGGATTGTATCTGTACACCTCGCCACAGGCAGAACCTGTTGTCTTCTCGCACAAGAACGGTCTGCTGAACGACGTCATCCACGCCATCATCGAAGACGATATGCACAACATCTGGGCCAGCACCAGCTTCGGCATCTCCTGCGTGTTCATCAAGGGCGATGTCGTCAAGCGGGTGTTCAGCTTCAGCCGCGACGACAAAGTGCCCAACGAGACCTTCGTCGATGCCAAGGTGCTGAAGTTGGACAATGGCGAGATTGTGATGCAGGCCATCGACCACGTAGTGACCTTCAATCCTGCCAACTTCATGTCGTTCTTTGAGCAGGATGCTTACGAGATGCACCCCAAGCTGACGAAGCTGATGGTGAACGGCATCGACGTCACCGCCGGCGAGAAGGTGAACGGCGAAGTGGTGTTGGAGAAGGCTATCACCCGTACGAAGGAAATCAACCTGAACTACGACCAGAACTCCATCTCGCTGACGTTCTCGGCCTTGAACTATGCCCGTCCGTTGCAGACGGTCTACAGAACGCGCGTCAAGGAGCTTAATCCGGAGTGGAAGGAGTTCTCGTATTTCGGTGCCAACGGACTTGTCGACAGGCGAGGACTGCTGCACCTGCCGCTGTTGGCCTTGGAGCCAGGCACCTACCACATTGAGGTGCAGGCCTCCACCGTACCAGGAAAATTTATTGGCAAACCCTATCAGTGGGTGGTCCGCGTGAACCAGCCCTGGTGGCGCACGACGGGCATCATGGTCATTTTCGGACTGATTATCTTGGCATTGGCCGTCGTCAACTTTGTTATCTACAACCGCAATACGCGTCTGCGCATGAAGCGTAACAACGAGGAGGGCGATGTCATCCGCCGAATCAAGGTGTTTGTTGAGCGCTGTGACAGTCTGAACTCTGAGAAACTGTCGCCTACGCAGGAGGAGATCTACGGCAACGACCAGGAGTCGCAGGTGGAGTTGAGCAGCGAGTTTGTCGACGTGATGCTCAAGGTCATTCCCTTCGTCCATGAGCGTAATGGCCGTCCGTTCTCGATGCACATGCTGTCGCAGGCCACCGACATGGAGTTGCTGGAGTTGTACGAGATGGTGTCGGAGAATATCTACAAGAGTCCGCGTGCGCTGATACGCTCGCAGCGCTTAGACCAAGTAGCGCGGATGATTTGTGCGACGGACAAGACCGTTGAGCAGGTGGCGATTGATTGTGGCTTCGTCTCGCCCAACTACATGATATCCAAGTTCTACCACAAGTTCCACATGACGCCGTTAGAATACCGGGAGGAGAATGCGGAATAATGGTCATCCCGACCTTTACCGTAAGCAAACCCCGCCTTTGCCGTAAGCAAAGGCGGGGTTTACCGTAAGCAAAGGTGGGGTTTACCGTAAGCAAAGCTCAGGTAGAAGTAGGCTGCCCAGAGCTTTACTGTAATCGGATTAAGAACCGCCGCTATCCGTGAGGGATGGCGGCGGTTTTTCTTGTGGGTTTATCCGTTCATCGAGAGGAGGAATTCCTCGTTGGAGCGTGTCTGAATCAGACGGTCGCGGATGGTGTTCATGGCCTCGATGGGGTTCATCTCGGCAATGAACTTACGGGCAATCCACATGCGGTTGAGTGTCGTCGGATCCTGCAGCAGGTCGTCACGACGCGTCGACGACTGAACGAGGTCGATAGCCGGGAAGATACGCTTGTTAGAGAGCGAGCGGTTGAGCTGGATTTCAGAGTTACCCGTACCCTTGAACTCCTCGAAGATAACCTCATCCATCTTCGAACCGGTATCGACGAGTGCCGTAGCAATGATGGTGAGCGAACCGCCGCCCTCGATGTTACGGGCAGCACCGAAGAAGCGCTTCGGCTTCTGCAGGGCGTTGGCGTCGACACCACCAGTCAGGACTTTTCCGGAGGCAGGTGCTACCGTATTATAGGCACGTGCCAGACGGGTGATGGAGTCGAGGAAGATGACGACGTCGTGGCCGCACTCTACCATACGCTTGGCCTTCTCGAGTACGATGCCGGCAATCTTGACGTGACGGTCGGCGGGCTCGTCGAAGGTCGAGGCGATGACCTCTGCATCGACGGTGCGGGCCATATCCGTCACCTCCTCGGGACGCTCGTCGATGAGCAGCATCATGATATACGCCTCGGGGTGGTTGGCAGCGATGGCGTTGGCAATATCCTTCATCAAGATGGTCTTACCCGTCTTCGGCTGTGCGACGATGAGTGCACGCTGACCCTTACCGATGGGAGAGAAGAGGTCGACGATGCGCACCGAGGGGTTGGTGGTCTGCGGGTCGCCACAGAGCGTGAATTTCTCGTCGGGGAAGAGCGGTGTGAGGTGCTCGAACGATACGCGGTCGCGTACTTCATTAGGATTGCGGCCATTGATGCTGTTTATGTTTGACAGGGCGAAGTACTTCTCGTTGTCGTGTGGCGGACGGACGGTACACTCAATGACGTCGCCAGTCTTCAGGCTCCATCTCTTAATCTGCTGGGGTGAGACGTAGATATCGTCGGGCGACGAGAGGTAGTTGTAGTCTGAGGAACGGAGGAATCCGTATCCGCCGTCTTGCAGCACCTCGAGCACGCCGTTGCCGGTGATGATGTCATTGAAGTCGAAACGGTCGTTGCTGTTGTTGTTGGCAGCACGCTGGCTGACGGGAATGACGTCCTGCACAGGCTTCGACACGGGACGGTCGAAGATGTCGAGTGTGGGTATGGCAGCCTGGTCTTCGATGGGCAGGTCTTCGACGATGATGAAGTCGGTGCCGTCGTTGGGGTCACCCTCCCAGACGCCTTCGGGCACTACTACCGGCTGCTCCTGGTTGTGCTGTGCCATCTTCTCCTGCAGCTGTGCCAGCATCTCCGTCGTCTCCTCGTCGGCATCGGCAGCAGACGCTTCAACAGCTTCGGGTACGGCAACGGACTCTTCGGCAGTCTCGGGTGCGGCAACGGGCTCTTCAGCGGGCTCCTGTGCGGCTGCTGCTGAAGCCTCCTCCTTTGCTTTCTCGGCAGCTTCGGCAGCGGCAATGGCTGCCAGCTCGGCCTTCGACTTACGGCCACGCTTCTTAGGAGCGGGTTTCGGCTCTTCGGCCACCGCCGTCTTGTCAGCCTCTGGCTGCGCTTCGGTTACGTCGTTGAAGAGCGAGGGGGCTTCTACGGCCTTGATGCCTCTGCCCTTGACGTCGTAATTCTCGCCGTCCTTGCCTTTGACGCTATAAACGCGGTCGGTGTCTTTCTTGACAATGCGCGTACGCTTGCGCTTGCCGGTATCGCCCGTTGCACTCTGCTCGGCGGCCTTGTCGAGTATAGCGTAGATGACGTTCTCCTGAGAATCATCCTGACTAACCTTTATGCCTAATTCTCCGGCAATACCCATCAGCTGGGGTATCTCCATCTGTTCTAATTGTTCCTTGGTATACATACAATAATGGTTGTGTAATTGTCTTGTTGGATATAAAAAAATGGTGGAAACGCTTCACGAACGGAAACGCTGATTTAGAAAAATCGACTGCAAAGGTAGTGATTATTTTCGAATCAGCCAAACTATTTCGAATCTTTTTTGTACCTTTGCACCGAAAAATAAGAAAATTTATGGAAATAAAGACCGCAGAATTTACGCTGAGCGCCCCGATGGTGAGTATGTGTCCGCAGGACACGAAGCCCGAGTACGCCTTTATCGGGCGTTCCAACGTGGGCAAGTCGAGTCTGATCAATATGCTGACCAACCACAAGAAGCTGGCGAAGACCAGCCAGACGCCCGGCAAGACGCTACTCATCAACCACTTTATTATTAATAAGGAGTGGTACTTGGTCGACCTGCCCGGTTACGGCTTTGCAAAGCGGTCGAAGAAGGAGGTTGAGCGGCTCGACCAGATGATTCGCGGATATATCCTGCAACGTGAGCAGCTGGTGAACGTCTTCGTGCTGGTCGACGTCCGTTTGGAGCCTCAGAAGATCGACCTTGAGTTCATCGAGTGGTTAGGACTGTCGTCGATACCGTTCGCCATTGTCTTTACAAAGGCCGACAAGCTGACGCCGAACAAGGCGCGCCAGGCTGTCGAGTCGTACAAGAAGACGCTGATGGAGACGTGGGAGGAACTGCCTCCCATCTTCCTGACGTCGGCCGAGAAGCGCGAGGGTAGGGACGAGGTGCTCAGCTACATTGAGAATATTAACCGCGACTTGAAGAATGGCTAAGGACACCCCATACTTAGACGTACAACACCTGACGAAGTCGTTCGGCTCGTTGGTGCTGTTCGAGGATATCAATTTCTCGGTGGCCGAAGGCGCGCATGTAGGACTGATAGCCAAGAACGGTACGGGCAAGTCGACGCTGCTGTCGATACTGACGGGCAAGGAAGGCTACGATAGCGGCGAGATGATCTACCGGCGCGACATCCGCGTCGGCATGCTGGAACAGTCGCCGGTGTTCGACCCCAACGAAAGTGTGCTCGACGCCTGTTTCAACCACGAGGGCGACCCCGAGAAGGTTCTGAAGGCGAAGCAGATACTGACGAAGCTGAAGATACGCGACCTGCAGCAGCCGATGGGACAGCTCTCGGGCGGACAGCAGAAACGTGTGGCATTGGCCAACGTACTGATAACCGAACCCGACTTCCTGATTCTCGACGAGCCGACGAACCACCTCGACCTGGAGATGATAGAGTGGTTGGAGGGTTTTCTCTCGCGCGGCAATAAGACGCTGCTGATGGTGACCCACGACCGCTACTTCCTCGACCGAGTTTGCTCGGTCATTCTTGAATTGGACGACCGCACCATCTATACCTATCGCGGCAACTACTCCTACTATTTGGAGAAACGTCAGGAACGTATTGACAACCGCCGGGCAGAGATAGCGCGTGCTAACAACCTGTATCGTACGGAACTGGAGTGGATGCGTCGCATGCCACAGGCTCGCGGCCACAAGGCCAAATACCGCGAGGACGCTTTCTACGAATTGGAACGCGTAGCCCGCCAGCGCATTGAGGAACGGCAAGTCAGGCTCAAGTCGCGCAACGTCTACATCGGCTCGAAAATCTTTGAGAGCCAGTATGTGTCGAAGGCGTTTGGCGACCAGATCATACTCAAGGACTTCTACTACAACTTCTCGCGCTTCGAGAAGATGGGCATTGTCGGCAACAACGGAACGGGTAAGTCGACGTTTATCAAGATGCTGCTCGGGATAGTGCCGCCCGACGACGGACGCTTCGATATTGGCGATACCGTCTCGTTCGGGTATTTCTCGCAGGAAGGTCTGCAATTCGATGAGCAGCAGAAGGTTATCGACGTCGTGCGCGACATTGCCGAGTATGTCGATATGGGTGGCGGGCGCCATCTGACGGCCTCGCAGTTGCTACAGCATTTCCTCTTCACCCCAGAGCAGCAGCACAACTACGTCTACAAGCTGTCGGGCGGTGAGCGCCGTAAGCTCTACCTCTGTACGGTGCTGATGCGCAACCCCAACTTCCTGGTGCTCGACGAGCCCACCAACGACCTCGACATCGTGACGCTGCAGATTCTCGAAGAGTATCTTCAAGACTTTCCCGGCTGCGTCATCGTCGTCAGTCACGACCGTTACTTCATGGACAAGACGGTCGACCACCTGCTGGTGTTTCAGGGCGACGGCGTCATCAAGGACTTTCCCGGCAACTATACACAATATCGGGAGTGGGCTGCTCTGCAGCCAAAGGAAACGGCTGCAGCCAAGACCAATGAGCCTGTCGCCGCCAAGAAGAACTACCACAACGATACGCGCCGCCGGATGTCGTTCAAGGAAAAGATGGAGTTTGAGCGGCTGACGAAGGAGATTGAGGCGTTGGAAACCGAACAGCGGCAGATAGAGGACGCTCTCTGCAGCGGCACGCTCTCGATAGACGAACTGACGGAGAAGTCGAAGCGGCTGCCACAGCTGAAAGATGAACTCGACGAAAAGTCGTTGCGATGGCTGGAGCTGTCGGAGATTGAGAGTTGAGTGTTGAGTGTTGAGTGTTGAGTGTTGAAAATGAACCAAGAATATCCGTCGAAACTGCTGGAGAACGCTGTGTCGCAGTTCTCACGACTGCCGGGAATCGGCCGGAAAACGGCACTACGCTTAGTGCTGCACCTGTTGCGCCAGGATGCTGACGATGTGGAGCAGCTGGCATCGGCGCTGACAACGATGCGGCGCGATGTGAAGCATTGCCGGGTGTGCCATAACATCAGCGACCAGGATCTGTGTCCCGTCTGTAGCGACCCTCGCCGCGACCACTCGACGGTGTGCGTCGTCGAGACCATCCGCGACGTGATGGCCATCGAGAACACACAGCAGTATCGTGGACTCTATCACGTCTTGGGTGGGGTTATATCACCGATGGACGGCATCGGACCGAGCGACCTTGAGATACAGTCACTCGTAGACAGAGTGGGGCAGGGCGACATCGACGAGGTGATTCTGGCGCTGAGTCCCACGATGGAGGGCGACACCACCAACTTCTACATCTTCCGCAAGCTGGCGCCCTACAGCAGTCTGCGCATTACCGTCATCGCCCGGGGCGTGTCGGTAGGCGACGAGTTGGAGTACACCGACGAAGTGACGCTGGGACGCAGTATTCTGAACCGAACATTATTTGAAGCAAAATAAAGTAAGATGAACCAAGAAACCCTACAGTTCCTGCTCACCACCGTGATGGAACTCCTGACGCTGGCCTGTGCCTATTTAGGACTCAGACTCTATAAGCGCAACAAGTGGCTACGGCTGGCCATCATCGTCGTACCGCTGCTTGTCAACACCTTATTATATTATATATATCGCACGACGGTATTCTTCTACTTAGGCGTCATGCTCGTCCTCTGTCTTCCCTTTGTATGGCCAAGAAAATCAGCATAGTCATCGTCAGCTACAACGTCAGACGGTATCTCGACAACTGTCTGCAAAGCGTCGGTAAGGCCCTTGAGGGCATCGACGCTGAGGTGTTCGTCGTCGACAACGCCTCGCAGGACGACACGATGACGGTGTTGCCCGCCAAGTATCCGTGGGTCAGCTTCACGGCGAACGAAGAGAATGTGGGATTTGCCTGCGCAAACAATCAGGCCATCCGTCAGTCAACCGGCCAGTATGTGCTGCTGCTCAATCCCGACACTACAGTTGCTGAAGACACCCTCCGGCGGGCCGTCAGCTTTATGGACGAGCACCCTGAGGCTGGTGCTGCAGGCGTGAGAATGCACAACGAAGACGGTAGCGTAGCACCCGAGTCACGGCGCGCCATACCGACACCCTGGGTCTCGGCCTTGAAGATGCTGGGATTCACGCGCCGATACTATATGAGCCACCTCTCTTGGGACGAGCCTTGTCGTATTGAGGTCGTCAGCGGCGCCTTCTGTCTGCTACGCCGTCAGGCACTTGACGAAGTAGGACTGCTCGACGAGGATTTCTTCATGTATGGCGAAGATATCGACCTGAGCTACCGCATCTTGAAAGGCGGCTGGCAGAACTGGTATCTGCCGCTCGACATCGTCCACTACAAAGGACGTTCCACCGTCAAGTCAGACTATCGCTACGTACACGTCTTCTACCAGGCGATGCTCATCTTCTTCCGCAAGCATTACAGCCACCTGAGCATCTTCTACACGTTGCCCGTAAAAGTGGCCATCTACTTCCGCGCTTTCATTGCCGTCATCGACCTGTTACGCCAAAAACTGCACCTATGACAACACCCGAACTGCGACTGCGGGCTATGGAGCCCGAAGACCTCGAACTGCTCTACACGATAGAGAACGACCGCCGTCTGTGGAACGTCGGCAACACCAACGTGCCCTATTCGCGCTACGTGCTGCATGACTATATTGCTACGTCGTCTGGCGACATCTACACCGACCGTCAGGTAAGGCTCGTCATCGAGAACGGGGTAGGGGAGACAGTAGGGTTGGCCGACCTCGTCAACTTCGACGCCAAGAACCTGCGTGCAGAAGTGGGAATCGTCATCACCGATCGTCATCGGCAAAAGGGGTACGCTACTGCTGCGCTGCAACAATTAGTCGACTATGCCCTCAGTGTGCTGCACCTGCACCAGCTCTACGCCGTTGTTGACAACGTGAACAGTACGGCACAAAAACTCTTCGAAAATTGCGGCTTCCGCGAGACTTCACAGCTGCACGACTGGCTTTTTGACGGCCACAAATATCACGACGCCATACTCATGCAGAAGATTTTATAAAAAAAACGGCCAAAAGTTTTGCGGTTTCAGATTTTATTACTACCTTTGCACCCGCAAACGACGAAAGAAGACCACTGGTGCGTTAGTTCAGTAGGTTAGAATGCCAGCCTGTCACGCTGGAGGTCACGAGTTCGAGCCTCGTACGCACCGCTTCTTCTTGAGTTGACAAAAGCACTACTATGGTGCGTTAGTTCAGTAGGTTAGAATGCCAGCCTGTCACGCTGGAGGTCACGAGTTCGAGCCTCGTACGCACCGCAGAAAGCTCTCGGAAAACCATTAGGATTCCAAGGGCTTTTTTGTTGAACATAAACCCTTAAAAACAAATACAGAAATGAAGACAATCGCCTTGTTTATGATAGCGTTACTTGCCACGCAAACGGCTTACGGGCAAGACAGAACGACGAAGCTGACGGCCTACGACGAGTTCAAACCCTCGACCATTACATTGACCGACGGACGCAAGCTTAAAGAGAAATTCACCAATATTTTCCTGAAGAACTCGTCGCTCCTCTATATGAGCGGTACCGTCACCAAGGAAGCCAGCACAGCAAACATTCAGAGCGTAGAGTTCGATGACCGTTTCTACGTCAAAATCGACTCGCTTTTAGCTTATCAGGTCGATACCATCGGCGGCGACGCCTTATTCCGTGCTACCATCATCGACCAGGTGGCTTACCTTCAGAACCTGAAAAACAACCAGGTGTTGACGAACATCAGCCTGAGTTCACAGATGACCACTACGAGCATTGACCTGAATAACGAGAACGACTTCCTCTTTCCGCTCATCGACATTTACTATTACCGGCTTAACGGCAAGTACGTCCGTTGTCACGACAGACCTTTAGGCAACGCGCTGAGCAAAGAGAAGAAGCGCATACTGCGGACATTTGTCCACATGGACGACTTCAGCTGGAGCGACGAGAAGTCGCTGATGGAACTGCTGAAGCGGCTACAATAAGTTAACTTATTTCCACCTGATGGTGAGCATGACTACAAAAAGCCCCTGAATGGCAGTTGCATTCAGGGACAATTTTATTTTGCCGCAGAGGGTCATTCTTTATAATTTCAGGTTGCTTTGTCTCCTATTTTGCACCACCGCCGAGGGCGATGTAGAGCGCTATGAGAGCCTGGGCACCCTGGTACATGTTCGTGGCCTCGTTAAGCTGGGCTGAGAGCAGGCTCTCCTGGGCGGTGAGCACTTCGAGGTATCGGGCCTTGCCGTTGTCCATCAGCTCGTGGGTGCCGGTGTATGCTTCGTGGAGCACCTCCACCTGGCGGTGGTAGTAGGCGTGCTTCTCGCGTGCTGACTGGCAGTCGGCGAGTGCCTCGTTCACCTCGTTGCCAGCGTCGACGACCGTCTGGACGTATTTCTTCTTCAGGTTCTCCTCGGTGAGCTGGGCTACCTTGTAGTTGGCCTTGATCTGTCCGCGGGCGAAGAGGGGCTGCGAGAGCGAACCGACGACCTGCAGCAGCAGTTTGCTGGGGTCGACGAGTCCGTTGTTGTTGGTCCATCCCGCCTCTCCCGACAGTGTGATGCTGGGGTAGAAGGCAGCGCGGGCCACCTTCGTGTTGTAGAAGGCCTCCTCCATACAGGCGTTGGCCAGGCGGATGTCGTGGCGTCGCTCGAGCATCATGGCGGGGATGCCTGTCTTGAGGTATTTCTCCTCCAGGACGCGCTTGTTGGCCGATGAGTGGTAGCCGCCTTCGGCATCCCACTTCGAGCGTACGATGTGCTGCGGCGTGATGCAGAGCAGACGGCAGATGCTGTTCTCGGTGGCATGTATGGTGCGGCGTATGTCGACAATCTGTGTCTTCACGCTCAGCCATGACGACTCCTGCTGGTCGACAGCCGTAGAGTAGGCCTGACCGTTCTCGTAGAGCGCCTGCTGGGTCTCGAGTGAGGCTTTCCACAGGCTGTCCGTCACGGTAAGGATTTCCATCTCGCGGTCGAGGAGCAGCAGGTAGTAGTACTGCTGGGCTATGGCGCTGACGAGGTTGGAGCGCGTAGCCTCCTCGGTCATCTGTGCCTGCAGCAGTGCGGCCTGGGCGGCGCGCTTCTTGTTGGTGATGGAGCCGAAGAGGTCGACATCCCACGACAGGTCCAGCGGCAGGGTGTAGCTCTTCGTGGCCGGGGCACCGTCGAAGCTGGAGATGCTGCCCTTGGGCATGAAGTAGAGCGACGGCAGGTAAGCCAGCTTCTTCGTTCTCAGCGAGATTTCGCTCTTCTCAACATTGATGCGGGCGGTGTTCAGGTCGGTATTGTTGGCCAGTGCCTGCTCAATGAGCTGCTGGAGCTGGGGGTCGGTGAAGAACTCGCGCCACGACAGCTGCGCTATCGACGCTCCCCCTACTGCCCCCGAGGGGTTTTCTATACCAAACAGGGCATTTGTATCCACCCCGGGGAATGTCTGGGGGGCTTCGTACTTATTGTATAGGCCGCAGCCCGACAAGAGGAAGCTGGCGGCGAAAAATATTAATGTTTTCTTCATCTTTCAAAGTTTATTCACTTGTTCACTTGTCACTTGTTCACTTGTTCACTTGTCTACTTGTTCACTTGTTCACTTGTCCACTTGTTCACTTGTCCACTTGTTCACTTGTTCACTTGTCCACTTGTTCACTTGTTCACTTGTCACTTCCTTTCCCTGGAACCGCTCGTGCAGTTTCTGGAACACGATGAAGAAGGCGGGGACAACGAAGAGCAGTGCTACGGTGCCGACGCTCATACCGCCGATGACGCCAAGGGCGAGGGCACGGTTGCCGTTGGCACCGGCACCGCCCTCAATGACGAGCGGAATCATACCGATAATCATCGTGGCCACAGTCATGAGAATAGGACGCAGACGCTCCTTACAAGCCTCGAAGGCGGCCTCGGCGATGGTCAGACCCTGGGCGCGGCGCTCTGAGGCAAACTCGGTAATGAGGATGGCCGTCTTTGCCAGCAAACCAATGAGCATGATGACACCCGTCTGCAGGTAGACGTTGTTATCCATGCCCGGCAGGTGGAGCAGCGACCCCAGATAGGCGAACACGAAGGCGCCCATCAGTCCGAACGGTACGGAGAGCAGGACGGCCATCGGCGTGAACCACGAGTTATAGAGCGAGGCCAGGATAAGGTATATCAGGACGACGCAGACCAGATAGATGAAGACGGTGGTGTTGGAACCGGCCTCTTCCTCGACCTCGCGCGACAGGTTGCTGTATTCGTAGGTGGCCGTTGCGGGCATCTCCTTGTGGAACACTTCGTCGATGACCTTATGTGCCTCACCCTCGCTATAGCCGTTGGCCGCCGTAATCATACAGGTGATGCTCTGGAACAGGTTGAAGTGCTCAATGTTGGACGGACCGACAATCTCCTTCAGCTTGACGAATTCGGAGATGGGAGCCATCTTGCCGTCGCGCACCTTCACAAAGATGTTCTGCAGCGACGAGGGGTCGAGGCGACTCTCGGGGGCGGCACTGGCCATAATGCGATAGACCTTGCCGAACTGGTTGAAGTTGCCGATATAGCTACCGCCACAGAAAGAGCCGAGGGTGCTGAGAACCGCCTTCGGCGACACGCCGGCCCTGTCGCACTGCGTGGCGTCGACATCAACCTGATACTTCGGGTAGCGCTCAGAGTAGGACGACATGGCCATATCGATTTCGGGACGTTCAGACAGCTTCGTCAGGAAGTTCTGCGTCTTCTTGGCAAATTCCGACAGGTCGCCGTCGGTGGGGTCCTGCACGACGAGGCTCACGCTGTTGCTCGTGCCATAGCCGGGAACCTGCGGCAGCTGGAAGGGCAGCACCTGCACGTTCTTGATATCCTTGCAGGCGAAGTACAGACGGCCGAGGACGAGGTCAATAAGATGGTTCATGCCCGGACGGTCGTCCCAGTGCTTCAGACGGACGACGAGGGTGGCATAGTTGGAACCGTTGCCCGAGACAAGACCGTAGCCGCAGGCGGTGGCAAAGCTCTCCAGTTCAGGAATCTCCTTCACCTTGGCCTCCACCAGCTTCGTCAGCTCCTGCGTCTGCTTCAGCGTATAGCCCTCCGGGGCGCGAATCTCGGCGAGGAACACGCCCTGGTCTTCTTGCGGGACAAGACCCGACGGCAGGCTCTTCATGAAGAACAGCAGCAGGGCGCCGGCAACCACCAGCAGGCTCCATGCCAGCACGGGGCGCTTGATGAACTTCTGCACACTCTTGCTGTATTTCCTGAAAATGGCGTTGTAGCTGGCGTTGTAAGCCTTCTTGGTATAGTAGGTCAGGTTCTTACCCTCCTTCTTGCCTTCGGTGACCCGCAGCATGATGGCGCAGAGGGCGGGACAGAGTGTCAGTGCCGACACGCACGACAGTCCGACGGAAGAGGCTATGGTGACGCCAAACTGGGTAAAGAACGTGCCCGTAGTGCCGCTCATAAACGTCACGGGGACGAACACGGCCATAAACACCAGGGTACACGAGATGACGGCTACCGACACCTCGCTCATGGCCTGGCGCGTAGCCTCATGGGCGTCGCTGATGCCGTTCTCCATCTTCGCCATCACGGCCTCGACCACCACAATGGCGTCGTCGACCACCGTACCGATGGCCAGCACCAGTGCGAACAGCGTCAGGATGTTGAGCGAGAAGCCTGCCAGCGAGACGATGGCAAACGTTCCCAGAAGTGACACGCAGATGGAGATGGAGGGGATGATCGTGGCCTTGAAGTTCTGCAGGAAGAAGAACACCACGAGGACGACGAGGATGATGGCGATGATGAGCGTCTCAACCACGTTGTGGATAGCCGCAAAGAGGAAGTCGTCGGACGTCTGCAGCGTGACGAACTCCAGGCCGGCGGGCATCGTCGCCTTCATGTCCTCACACATCTTCGTGATGCGGGCGTTCACCTCAGTAGCATTGGCATCGGGCGCCTGGAACACCATCAGCAGCGTACCCGGCTTACCGTTGATGTTAGAGAGGAAGCTGTAGCTCTGGGCACCGATCTCCACCTCTGCAACGTCGCTCAGGTGCAGCAGATGGCCGCCGTCGCTGGTCTTCAGGACGATGTCGTTGAACTCCTCGACGCTCTTCAGCGTGCCCTTGTACTCCATCGAGTACTGGTACTTGTTCTCAGACTGCTCGCCTAAGGAACCCGTCGACGTGACGAAACTCTGGTTGCTGATGGCTGCAAAGACGTCGTTAGGCTCCAGGCCGTACTGCGCCATGACGTCGGGCTTCATCCAGATACGCAGGGCATAGGTGTTGCCCAGGCACTGCACGTCGCCCACACCCGTGATGCGCTGCAGGCGCGGCTTGATGTTGATGTCTACATAGTTAGAGATGAAGTCGTCGTTGTATTTGCCGTCAGCACTCCTCACGGCGAGGATGCGGAGGATGTTGCTCTGCATCTTCATCACCTGTACGCCAACCTTCGTGACGTCGGCAGGCAAGAGGGCCAGCGACTTCGAGACGCGGTTCTGTACGTTCACAGCCGCCATGTCGGGGTCGGTGCCCTGCTCAAAGTACACGCTGATGCTCACGTCGCCCGAGGAGGCGGCCTTCGACGTCATATACGTCATGCCGGGCACGCCGTTGATGCTCTCCTCCAGCGGCTGGATGACGGATTTCATAATCGTCTTAGCGTCGGCGCCCGTGTAGTTGGTTACTACCATCACCTGCGGCGGGGCAATACTGGGGTATTGCTCTATGGACAGCGACTTCATGCAGATGAAGCCCACCATAGCAATGACAATCGAGATGGCGCAGGCCATCACGTATCTGTTAATGAATATATTGTTCTTCATTCTTTCAGAAATTTAGAATTTAGATATAACCTTTCAGGAATTTAGAATTTAGATTTTAGAATTTAGATTTATTCTCGCTTCGCTGCGATTAAGAATTGTGAATTTAGAATTAATTCTTAGCTTATAATTCTTAATATCTAATTCTTAATCGGCAAAGCCGACAACTCTTAATTCTTAACTCTTAACTCTTAATTCTTATCTCTTAATTCTTAACTCTTAACTCTTAATTAGGGGAACAATACCTGCTGTCCTTCCTGCACGTTGTTAGCTCCTATCGTCACAATCTTGTCGCCGACATTCAGACCGCTGGTGACGATGAAATCCTCACCGTTGCCTGCATCGACCGTCTTCACCGTGACGGCTGTCGCCGTGCTGTCGGACTTCACCTTATAGACCTGCTGCTTGTCCTGAAGCTTCACCACTGCGGTCTGCGGAATGACAATCACGTCCTTCTCGGCAAAAGGCAGCACGACGGTTCCCTGAATGCCTGAGAAGAGGTGGCCGTCGGGGTTGGGGAATGAGGCCTTGGCGCCTAATGAGCCGGTAGCGGCATCTACCACTCCCGTCAGGCTGGTAATGCGACCCTTATGCGGATATTCCGTACCACTTTTCATGACGAACGTTGCCGGCGGCAGACTGGCCATTTGCTTCATCTTGTCTTCCTTGGTGAGACCGGCCGACACCTCGGCTTCGATAAGTGCCTCTGACACAGCAAATTCGGCATCCATCGTTGTATTACCACTTAACATGGTCAGTTGGGTTGCGGGCGATACCTGGTCGCCGGGGCGGACACGAATCTCGCCAATGACGCCGGTCACCGGCGCCGTGATAGTGCAGAAGCCCAGGTTCACCTTGGCGCTGTTCACAGAGGCGCGCGCCTGAGCCACCGAGGCTTGTGCCTGCTTGTAGGAGTTCTCTGAGCTTGACAGTACGTAGCTGCTGACAATCTTTTTGTCGAACAGGTTCTTGTTTGACTCGTACTCCAGCTTAGCGCTGTTCTCCTGGGCGATGGCGGCCTGGAGGTTGGCCTGAGCCGACTCTAAGTTCAGACGGGCGTTACGGGAGTCAATCTCGAAGAGCACCTGACCCTTCTTGACCTGCTGGCCTTCGGCGATGCAGATTTTCACCAGCTGTCCGCTGGCCTGGGGCGTGATGGTCACGTCGGACTGGCCCTTCATCTTGGCGCTGAATTTCCAGGGCACCGTGATGTCTTGCTTCTTGACAATCATCGTCTCGAACGATGTCTTCTCTTCCTTGGGGACGTCAATGCCACAGGACGAAATCATTCCGCCCATACCGAGCACGATGGCCCATGCAATCATACTTTTCTTTTCCATATTTGTAGTTTTAGGTGTTTAATTATGTTGAAAAAAAGCGGTTCCCCCTGTCTTGGAAAACAAGGGAAACCGCACGATGTCTGTTTAGTAGCTGCGGGCTATGATGACGCGCGCTTTCGAGGGCTTGCCGCTCACCATGTCGATGCCGGGAGTCTGCTCTACGCCGAAGGGCACGCAGCGGATGGTGGCCTGCGTCTCCTCCTTGATCTGAGCCTCGGTCTCGGCGGTGCCGTCCCAGTGGCAGAGGAAGAAGCCGCCGTCTTTAACCCTCTCCTTGAACTCCTCGTAGTCATCGCACTCGTAGATGCGGCTGTCGCGGTAGGCCTTTGCCTTCTCGAAGATGTTCTTCTGGATGGCGGCCAGGAGCTGCTCAACATAGTCGGCGATACCCTCCAACGGGCGTGTCTCTTTCTCTAACGTATCGCGGCGCATCACCTCGATGGTGCCGTTCTCTAAGTCGCGGGCACCGAGTACCAGTCGCACGGGGACACCCTTCAGCTCGTAGTCGGCAAACTTGAAGCCCGGGCGCTTGTTGTCGGCGTCGTCGAACTTCACGGTGATGCCCTTCTGGCGCAGGGCCTCGATAATCGGCGTCACCTCCTTGTTCACCAGCTCCATCTGTTCGGGCTTCGTGGCGATGGGGATGATGACCACCTGGATGGGCGCCAGCTTCGGCGGCAGCACCAGGCCGTTGTCGTCGGAGTGGGTCATGATGAGGGCACCGATGAGGCGGGTAGACACGCCCCACGACGTAGCCCAGACGTATTCGGGCTTGTTCTCCTTATTAAGATAGGTGACGTCGAAAGCCTTGGCGAAGTTCTGGCCCAGGAAGTGGCTGGTGCCGCTCTGAAGGGCCTTGCCGTCCTGCATCATGGCCTCGATGGTGTAGGTGTCGAGCGCACCGGCGAAACGCTCCGTCTCGCTCTTCACGCCCTGAATGACGGGAACGGCCATCCACTCTTCGGCAAACTTGGCATACACCTTCAGCATCTTCTGAGCCTCCTGTTCAGCCTCCTCGCGGGTGGCGTGAGCCGTGTGGCCTTCCTGCCACAGAAATTCCGACGTGCGCAGGAACGGACGTGTGCGCATCTCCCAGCGCATGACGTTACACCACTGGTTGCACATCAGGGGCAGGTCGCGCCACGAGTGAATCCAGTTTTTATACGTGTTCCAGATAATCGTCTCACTCGTCGGGCGGATAATCAGCTCCTCTTCAAGCTTGGCAGCGGGGTCTACCACAACGCCGCTCTTGTCCTCGGTAGCCTTCAGACGGTAGTGTGTCACCACGGCGCACTCCTTGGCGAAGCCCTCCACGTGCTCAGCCTCGCGCGAGAGGAACGACTTTGGTATCAGCAGGGGGAAGTAGGCGTTCTGGGCGCCCGTCTCCTTGAACATCTTGTCTAACTGCTGCTGCATCTTCTCCCAGATGGCGTAGCCATAGGGCTTGATGACCATACATCCGCGAACGGCCGACTGTTCGGCCATGTCTGCCTTGACGACCAAGTCGTTGTACCACTGGCTGTAATTGTCAGCTCGCTTGGTCATTTCTTTCAGTTCTTTTGCCATTATTTCTTTTAATTAACTAATTTTGTGTGCAAAGATACGAAATAATGTTGATGTGACAAAGTAATTTCTAATAAAAAAATCGCGACTTCTCGCGAATGTGACATGTGACATGTGACATTTAGCGAATTTTCAATTTGTGAGATTTGAAAACTTATATTATATATATTATATATAATATATATAATATAAAATATAATATTATAAGAAATTCTTCCTTTCCATTTTTCCGACACTTGCGAACACGCTAAATGCCACATGTCACATGTCACATTCGCCGCTTCCGCAGTGTTTATCCCGGAAAGCGGCGATTTTAGCACCCGAAATAAGCCATTTCGTCATCCGATATAAGCCATTTCGTCATCCGATATAAGCCATTTCGTCGTCCGATATAAGCCATTCCTAATGTCCCCCATGTCACGATTTCAGCATTGTTCCGAGGATTTTTAGCCATTTTCTTTGGTGGTATGATAAAAATAACTACCTTTGCACGTTCATTTTAAGCACCTGTAGTTATTAACTATGGTGACGAAGCAAGAGATCAACTGTAAACGTAACATAAAAACAAAGACATTATGCAAAGAAAATTACTTTCATTGCTCGTGCTGCTCATGACAACAGCGACGGGCGCGTGGGCACAAGACCCTTATGCCGGCGGTTGGTGCGGCGATGATGTCGAATATCAACTGACCGACGACGGCGTGATGACTATCTGGAAGAATAATGGCAGCGGAGCCATGGAGGATTATTCGTCGTACGAAGATCAACCATGGCAATCTTACAGAAACAAAATCACAAGCGTCGTTGTCGAGGCTGGCGTGACTCACATCGGCAAGAATTCGTTCAACGGTTTAACGAACCTGAATACGGTATCGCTCCCCGAAGGACTGCTGACCATCGGTGATATGGCCTTTCGTGAATGCAGCAGTCTGGGTTCGATCACCATTCCCGCCAGCGTGACGAGCATCGGCCAATATGCCTTCTATGCTTGCAATAAACTGACTACTGTCACCTTTTCCGCAGGTTCCCATTTGACGAGCATCGGTAATGATGCCTTTCGTGAATGCAGCAGTCTGACTTCGATTACTATTCCCGACGGCGTGACAAGCATTAAAAATCATGCCTTCTCTGGATGCTCAGAACTGTCGTCGGTATCCATCCCCGCCAGCGTGACGACCATCGGCGTTAATGCCTTCGAAAGTTGCAAAAAGCTGACTACTGTCACTTTTTCCGAAGGTTCCCTTTTGACGACCATCGGCGGTTCGGCCTTCGGACATACTGCCCTGAGTTCGATCGACATCCCCGACGGCGTGACAAGCATCGGCGAATCGGCCTTCTCTTATTTCCTGGATGCAGGTTTTGCAGAGATCACTATTCCCGCCAGTGTGACAACCATCGGCAGATATGCCTTCTATGCTTGCAATAAACTGACTACTGTCACCTTTTCCGCAGGTTCCCATTTGACGAGTATCGGCGATCATGCCTTCACTGCTTGCCCAAATCTGGCTACTGTTACCTTTAACAGCAATCCGTCTATTGATACTGATGCATTCCCAAACGGCGCGACAGTGACGATGAACCCGACGGCGAACGCGGCAGGCGGTGCCAAGTGGACAACGTTCTACAATCAGAACTACAGCTTCGCGGCCGATGCGAATACGGAGGTGTTCAAGGTGGCTCTCAGCGGTACAGAACTGACGCTGAATAAGGTTGCTAACGGAATTGTGGACGCTGGCACAGCCGTAGTCCTGAAAACGACAGGCGACAATCCCGTCATGACGAAGACGACGACCGCAAGCGACGACACGCAAGCCAATAACCTGATGGGCGTGTCAGCTGCAGCAGGAGTGGAGAACAATGGTACATTCTATGTGCTGAACAACGGCTCGCAGGGCGTGGGCTTCTACAAGATGAAAAGTGGCAAGACGGTCGGCGTAGGCAAGGCTTACCTGAAATATACCGCTGGTGCCCGCGAGTTCTTCGACTTCGACGAGACAACTTCAATAAGTGAAGAGTTAAGAGTGAAGAGTGAAGAATTTCTTTGCGAGCAAGCTCGAGCGACTACCGCTCCGGTGTATGACCTGCAAGGCCGCCGCGTCAGTCAGCCCACGAAGGGACTTTACATCGTAAATGGTAAGAAGGTATTCATCAATAAATAAGAAAGGAGGATACGACTATGACAAAGAAAACATATATGAAGCCTTCTGTGGAGGTTGTAAAGTTGCAGAACGAGTGCCAGATTCTGGCTGGAAGCGATCAATTTGGCATGAACAATCAGTTGCAGATACCCGACAACGAGGAAGATTGGGTTGAGGTAGGCTGGTAAACGACAGCCGAAACATCAGAGATAAACGATTTTTAACGCAAGAAAGTGGGGCTGACCTTTGGGAAAGTCCCACTTCTTTTGTATCTAAGATGACAGGGGGATGTTCCCTGACATACACAGACATCAATCCCCTGACATCTATACACTGATTTCATAATTTTTCCGTCATTTGTTTGGAACAAAAGCGTTTTTTTCTTAACTTTGCAGGCGAGTAGTAAAAACAATATAGGTTATGACAGCATTAGCACAGAGAATCGAGGAAACGCCCATGGCTCCGTATGTAGGGCTGATTCGTGGAATGAGCCTTGAGGAGCAGCGGATTGTGGTGACGTTCATCACGGAGCTGATGAAGGAGCCGAAGTCAAAGAGACAAGTGCCCGCCGAGTTCAAGCGGCTGCGTGGCATGGTGAACATCTCAGCAGAGGAGATTGCACAAGACGAACACTTAGCACATATCATGGAGCGATGAAAAGGTTATTCCTTGACACGAACATTCTGATTGACTACCTTGACAACCGCGCGGGAGCCGACGATGCAGAGCAGATTTTTGCCTATGGATTTTCGGGCGAGGTACAGTTGTATGCCTCGTCGCTCACCTTCGCCAACATGGCATACATCATCAAGGGGCGTACACAGGAGGAAAAGTATGACGCGCTAAACCAGATGGCTGGTGTGGTGGAGATTATCGACCTGCGCAAACAAGAGGTTATAGCAGCCATATCCCAACCTGTAAAGGACTTCGAGGACATGTTGCAATACCAGTGCGCCAAGACTGCGGGCTGCGACTATATTGTGACCAATGACCGCCGACACTACGACTTCTCCGATATTCCGCACTTCACGTCGGCTGACTTCGTGAAGCAGATAGATGACTTGATAAAGTGATTCAAGTAAACGATTTTTAACGCAAGAAAGTGGGGCTGACCTTTGGGGAAGTCCCACTTCTCTTTGATGTCACATTCATAGTGCAGCACACAGAGAAACCGTTCTATCGTTACCATGTCTCTCACCATCACAAGCGCGAAATTTACTTTATTTCCTTAAGGAAAAGCTTTAGATGCAATTACTTCGGCAATCGAGAAAGCCTATGCCGACGGCTATAATGCCTGCCTGAAAGATTTAGAAAAGGAAACGACCAGGCTATTAACGTTCGAGTAAGGTGCAATTACCCATGAATCAACAGCAGGAAGTCCATCAACTTGATAACGCCCACCTTGGGGAAGTCAATGTGCCGAAGCACTTCATAGTGATTGTCATTGGTTACAATATAGCGTGCGTTGGCTTGTATAGCGCAGTCAACGAACTTGTTGTCATCAGGGTCTGCCGCGATGAGGTTGAAACGATATGTGGGATTAATCAGTTCAACATGCCTACTTTGCATCAAGGCGTCAATGACAGCTTCTGCAAAAGTGGGGCTAAAGAATCGTTTCAGAATTTCCTCGTATTCGAAGAGTATCTCGTTAGAAACGCACAGTGTGTTAAGTCCCTTCAGCACAGAGAGCCAAACGTCACGGTAAATACTATGACGGCCAACGCATTGCACGAGACTGTTTGTATCGAGGACAATGCGCATATACGCTTACTCGGCCTCCTCCTTAGCCTTTTGTTCGCGCAGCCAAGCATGGAGATCCATCTCGTTGATTTCGTCAAGACGCTTTTGGTCAAGCTCGCCCGACTGCCACATTTTCTCAGTCATGCTATCGAGCCGCTTAGCATAGTAATCGGCTACGAGCTGCTTGATGTCGTTCAGTTCCTCGTCGCTTTTGATATGGGAAAACACGCCGAGGAGATAGAGCTGGGCGGGGTTGAACACCGTTGGTTGAACATTATTCATAATCAATACACTTTTTCGCTGCAAAGATAAGCATAATTTTGAAACAAACAAATAAAAAGCCCAAAGAATTCACGATGGACGACTACAAAATCATAGTAGAGCAGGAATACCAGACGGTGGCGGCGCACTACGATGTGGAGCCTAGCCGGCTGAGGGCTATCAGAGTGAGGCGGCGCTGGAGAAGTCGCTCATCAAGCAGCTTCAGGGTCAGGGCTACGAGTACGTTCAGGTGAAGGACGAGGCCGGGCTGCTGGTAAACGACAGCCGAAACACCAGAGATAAACGATTTTTAACGCAAGAAAGTGGGGCTGACGACGCTGAAAGCGTCATCTTTCAATAGCCGTAGGTCGGAACGACCTGCGGAAAGAACGACAAGAGGCGCATCGACCCTGAAAGGGTCGCCCAATAGAACAGAGGGGCGACCCTTTTAGGGTCGATGTTATCCAAACGTCTGTTATCCGGGGGTACTCGCTACGCTCGTACCCTCGGCTATTGAGCGGAGACGCTTTCAGCGTCATATACCCAAGGCTGTTACAAGGGTGGGAAACTTCAATACGTAATAAGAATGTCTTTGAAATCAGATACGGTCACTATTACTAGATGACGATACCCTATAAAAAACACTAACCCCGAAGTATGCGAAAGCAGGGACAACGGGGTGTTACGGTGCAAAGTTATGAAGAAAACTGAAACTTGCAAGAAAAGTGGCAGAAAATTTAGATAAATTAATGAGAAATGGACTTTAAGACGAGTCAAAAGCTATATTCGGTGCCTAGAATGCCCATAACCCCAACGGAATCACAACTCCAAATAGGACATCTAAAAAATCTTAATCCCGATTTTTTTCAACGGTATTATTGTTGGAAGAATTGGGATTTTTATTACCTTTGCAGCCTTAACATATATCACCTAACATCACTATAAAGCATTATACATTATGAAAATATAAAACATTCATTTCGTTGCGGAAAAGGAGGGCTTAATTGTCAGGGGTGTGCCAACGCTTCTGTCTGTTTTTTTGCTCTGTTATCGCCCGCTTGAAATCTATATAAAGGACAGTCATTCATTTATTAAAACAGCCATGAATTAGGATGAAAGCAGATTTACTACTACAAAGGGAAGGGTTAGGTAAGGCCTTACCAGAACCGAAAGAAGATGACAATACGATTGCCGGCAAGAGAAAAAGCAGGGAAACCATCAGGGAACTCAGAAGTGAGATAGCCAGCCTGAAGGGAACCGTCACAGAACTGGTGGAGAAGGCTAAGGCTGACCAGATATGTATCGACGAGAACAATGCGGAGATAGAGCGTCTGAACAGCCTTTACGAACATGCTGATGCCTGTGTGGCGGTATGGCAAACCCGGTATGAAGAGGCGATGGAGGAACTGAAGAAGACTCAGCACGAGCGTGACTTGCTGAAGGAGATGATGCAGGAGAAGCCCAGCATGAGGAAATATAAGGTGAGGCAGATTGCCATCATCGCACTGGCATTATGCCGCAAGGCACTGGTGGTGCCAAAGAACAAGAAGAGCATAGCGAAGCTCTTCAGCAAGATGACGGGATCGTCGCACAACACACTGGGGCAGAGTCTCTGCGACACCTATAGCGATGAGGAAATCAAGGCCATCGCCGTACCGCTGAAGGAAGACATGCCGGAGCTAGCAGAATATATGCTGGAAAACAAGTTTGCCGGCTGATACCCTGATCAGAAAGTAACCCCTTACCCGAGAAAGAAGTAAGTCCTTACCTGATACTACCTTATCTTATATACATTACCTTTGCACCGCAACTTGTCGCAGGAGTCGGCAGTTGTGGTGCATCTTTCGTAATGTAGCTACGTTTCTGCGAGGAGCACCGGGCAGCCCAAGATTACTCCCAACTCTCTGGTAAAGTTGGAAGAAATGAGGGTTATATTGGAGAAGGGTGACAAGCCCGAAGTAAAGGAGTTGGTACGTCAGTTGCAGAAGCTGGTGCCGGGTATTGTAATCATTGAGGAGGATACGCAGCAGGAGCGCTGGCTGCTGAGCGACGATGAGATCAGGGAGGCTATCCTTGGTGTGATGCCTTTCTTCTCGGTGAGGTCTCAATGGGTGGCCATCTATCGCATACTGGTGGATTACTATGGGTTCCCGGAAGAGGTGGCTGCATTCTGTAGCAGGATCAGTCAGCTGATGCGTGGCACAGAGATCTGTTTCACCATCGACTACCAGTCAGTACAGAAGCCGCTGGCAGCGAATGGCATTTTGCAGAAGCCCTATAGCCAGTGGAAGGTGTTCTGCGCCAAGAAGGGCGACAGGGTCTTCTCTCGTCAGAAAATGATAGCAGAAAGGCTCTTGATGGCGCTCGGAATAGTATAATTTACTATGGAGATAGCGTAATTTACTTTGTAATTTACGATGCAAAGTAATTTGAATCGTACCTTTTTTATTCTCTCTAATTTTGCACTGTCAGCAACGGAAACGGAGCTGACAGTGTTCTTTGACTTATTGCTACAATCACACATACACACACGTACATTATTCATTTAAATCTATAAGCTTATGAAAGAAATTCAAGTATTCAAGAATGAGTTGTTCGGAGAAATCCGGACAATGACGGACGAGCGGGGCGAACCGCTGTTTGTCGGAAAGGACGTGGCGAAGGCTTTGGGATATAAGAACACTTCGAAAGCTATTCAGCAGCATGTTGACGACGAGGATAAAAGCACCCTCCCAATTCGGGAGCCTGCCTATGAGACTCGGGCTATCGTAATCAACGAGTCCGGCCTTTACTCCCTCATCCTTTCGTCGAAGCTTCCCCAGGCGAAGGCTTTCAAGCGGTGGGTGACGGCGGAGGTGCTGCCGCAGATTCGCAAGACGGACGGCTACATCCCGACACACGATGCCGACGGCCACACGCTGACCAACGAAGAGATTCTGGCACTGGCCGACAAGATCGTGGGAAGCACCATACGGCTGGTGAACGCGCCGTGCATGGGCTGTCTGACGGCGACGGAGGTGGCCCGCTCGTGGGGCATGGACGTTCAGTCGTTCAACAACCTGCTGAAGACGATGGGCGTGCAGTACCGCCGGGGCGGCAGCTGGCATCTGGCGAAGGAGCTGGAGGGGCTGCAACTGGCTGAGGAACGCCACTTCGTGTACTACTCGCTGATGGGCGAGCGCAAGCATCGCTCCTACCTGGTGTGGACGCCCGAGGGTGTGAGGCATCTGGAACGGAGGCTGCAACAGGCTCATAACGGTGTGAGCGTGCAGCTGGACGTGTTTATTAACATTGAACATTAAACAATTTATAACGACCACGAGATTTGTCGAAGACCCACGAGTGCTCGCAGTAATTTAACGAATTGAACGAATTTTCTATGTTTATAACGACCACAGATTCTTGGACGAGCCAAGCGGCAAAGCCGAGCGCAACAGATTAAACAGATTAGAGTGGCTAAAGCCACGATTGTTTATGATTAAACAGATTGGCTTCGCCTATCAATCAGCGACTTTAGTCGCAATAATCCATAATAAATCTGTGCAATAGCACGACAACGCGCAGCCATAATCTGTGTAATCTGTGCAATCTGTTGTAGAAAAAAATCACAATTAATAAAAGAAAGGAAATAACTATGGAAAAGAAAGCAATCAAGGTGGTCAGCCAGGGCGTGCTGACCGAAAGAGAATGGACGAACGCCCAGGGCGAGAA
>CADCET010000013.1 GCA_902800495.1 uncultured Prevotellaceae bacterium | reverse complement strand
CCCAAAACCTTCATCAACAAAGTCGCTCTTTTGAATTCCATTACCTCTGATAAACTCCCCTATCTCTCCAAGAGTTTTCATTTCCACCCCATCTTTCCCCTTAAGGTCGAGGAGTTGGTCACGATAATACTCATACTGCTTGCGACGCTGAGCGATTTGCTGTTTCAGGTTTTCGATGGAAAAAGTGAACGTATCAAGGATGTCCATTATTCGCTGTTGCTCAGAAAGGGAAGGAATGGGTATAAGGAAGTTGGCAATGTCTTTTCCATGAACATGAGGAACACCAGCACCTTTCTGCGTGGCAATAACTTTTTCTTGATTATTCTTTAACCAATGAAAAAGGTATTTGTGCTTCAAGGTTTTAGTAGGATCAACAGTAAAGGCATCGGATACGAATATAGGCTGGTTCCAATATGAAATAAAGCCTGCGTATGCTCCAGAACCTGCAACAGTAATAGATTCGCCTGTTCTATTTGATTCATTATGATAGTATGAAGGTGTTTGTCCACCAGCAATTACAGGAATATCACCTTCAATCGCATCTTTTGCTGTGATAGTCCGACCTCTATTGAAGGTACAAACTTCTCCTAACTTTTTCCATTCCACCATACTCATCCCTCCAATTCTTTGATGATACATGAAATCCTTTCATTCAGCTCATTCCCTTCTGTAATCAGGCTTTCAAGTTTGGCATTCACCTCTGCAATGTTGATAACCTCGCGCGTATCCTCCTGCTCCACATACGAAGATACGCTGAGATTACAGTCATTAGCAAGAATATCCTTGTTGTTCACCAACTTCGACTTGTAGTCAACATCAACTCTACCCACGTACGTATTAAATATGGTGTCGATGTTTCCGTCAGTCAGTTTGTTTTTGTTTCCATCCTTGATGCACTCGGCGCTCGCATCAATGAACAGGACGTTGTTATCAGCTTTACTCTTCTTCAGCACGATGATGCAGGTGGCGATGCCCACACCAAAGAAGAGGTTGGCAGGCAACTGGATGACGCAATCTACAAAGTTGTTCTCAACGAGATACTGCCGAATCTTCTGTTCTGCCCCACCACGATAGAGCACGCCCGGGAATTCTACTATAGCAGCAATTCCCGTAGTTGACAGATGATGAAGCATGTGCATTGTGAAGGCGAGGTCGGCCTTCGTCTTAGGGGCCAACACGCCAGCAGGACTGTAGCGGTCGTCATTAATCAGCAAGGGATTGCTGTCTCCAGCCCAATGCGTGGAATATGGTGGATTGCTGACGATAGCATCGAATGGCTGGTCTGCCAAATGCTTGGGGTCTGTCAGTGTGTCGCCCAACTGAATGTCGAACTTATCGAACGGCACATGATGCAGGAACATGTTTATTCGACACAAATTGTAGGTCGTGATGTTGATTTCCTGTCCGAAGAACGACACCTGCTGCGCCTTCTCAAGGCCAAGCACCTTGACAAACTTCAGTAGCAAAGAGCCAGAGCCGCAAGCAGGGTCATACACTCTTGTGATGCGACTTTTACTGGTACAAGCGATACGAGCCAAAAGCTCAGCAACCTCCTGCGGCGTAAAGAACTCACCACCACTTTTACCAGCATTGCTGGCATACATAGTCATTAAGAATTCGTAAGCATCGCCAAAGGCATCAATTCTGGCATCCTGCAAATCGCCACCCAAATCCATTGCACCAATCTTTTGCATCAGTTTGGTGAGCAATTCATTGCGCTTGCTAACAGTTGCGCCAAGCTTAGGACTATTCACATCAATATCGCTGAACAAGCCCTTCATGTCCGACTCGCTCTCTGTGCCCATCGCACTACCCTCAATATTCTTGAAGATGCAAGCCAACGTCTCGTTCAGATTATCGTCCGACTCAGCACACAGAAGTACATTCTGGAATAATTCAGACGGATTGATGAAGTAACCCTTCTCATCGATGGTCTGCTTACGTATATCGTCATCAATATCATCGTCTGTCACATCCTTTGCGTAGTCGAAGCCTTCGTTGCCTGCCTCAATCTCCAAACGATTGAGGTGTGCTGTCAGGTCTTCAGAGATAAAACGATAGAACAGGAACCCAAGCACATAGTTCTTGAAGTCCCAGCCATCTACACTACCACGCAAATCGTTAGCTATCTGCCAGATGGTCTTGTGCAGTTCAGCGCGTTCATTTAGGTTTGCCATATTACGATAGTTTTAGGCAGCACACTTGTTATCGGCATTTTATAGGCTTCCCAAACCAAGACCTCCAGACATGGAAAAAGCGTAGAACGCTCCTTACCCATATCTGGAGGCCGTGAGATTGCCTATATAGTCAGATAAGTCGTGCCTACGCTATCGCATAGGCATTAACTTGTCGTTGACTATATGAATATCTATGAATTTCTCACGTTCCCAGATATTTCCAACAACATTAATGCTGTATGATTATTCCACAAAAGTCATACCGGTACCTCCACTGAGACTCGTCGCCGATACTTGCTGCAAAGATATTAAAAAAATCTATAAAGTGGAAAGAAATTGGCAAAAAAGTGGAAAATGGGCAACAATTTGTTCAAATTATATCCAAAATGTCAATTTTATTATGTTTGGATATGGCGGCAAAGATAAGTACAAAACGGGGATGACCTCGATGTGCCGTGGCGGTCGGTGATAGATTCTAATAGATAAAAATATGCTCTGCCTCTACTAAATCAGCATATATTATTGTAATTAAAGTAGTTATTGGAATTTCTGTCTCTACTTTCCTTCTACTTTGCTTCTACATTCCTTCTACCTTACCTCTACTTAACCTCAAGTTATCCTCCGCTGTTCCCCTACCCTATTTCCGCTACATCTATAAGTGGTAAGAAAACATTCCCAAGCAGGGAATAAAACGTTCCCAAGTTGGGAATAAAACGTTCCCAGGCTGGGAACAAACAACAAGCTGGTGGTTTATTTGCAAGAAAGGGCGTTTGGTTGGCAAATAGAGGCACGGTAGAGGTTTAGTAGAGGCGAAGTAGAGACAAAGTAGAGGCAAAGTAGAAGGAAATAAGTGGAGAAATAGTTGAATATCAGGTAATTCCTTGTCATTTAGTAGAGGGAGAAGGAAAAATTGAAAATTAAAAACGCCGTTTTCCGCAGTGTTTACTGCAGAAAACGGCGAAACAAATGTTTGAGGTCTCCGTTTTACTCCTCGATAGCCTCAGGCTTCATGTTCGTGTAGACTGTCTGCACGTCGTCGAAGTCTTCGAGCTTCTCCACCATCTTGTCGATGGTCTCACGCTGTTCAGGCGTCACATCCTTCAGGTCGTTGGGAATACGTGTGAACTCAGCACCCGTGACCTCGAAACCATTCTCCTCCAGATGCTTCTGGATAGCGCCGAAGCTTGAGGGGTCGCCATAGATGGTGATGCTGTTCTCCTCTTCGTCCTCGTCGAACTCGTCTTCCACGCCATAGTCAATGAGGTCGAGAATCATCTCGTCCATATCCAGTCCGTCTTTCTTCTTGAAAGTGAAGACTGCCTTGTGGTCGAACAGGAACGAGAGTGAACCCTGAGTGCCGAGGTTGCCGTTGAACTTGTTGAATACTGAACGGACGTCGCCAACGGTACGGGTGGTGTTGTCTGTCAGAGTGTCAACGAAGATGGCAATACCGTGAGGGCCGTATCCCTCGTAGGTCACTTCCTTGTAGTCGCTCTGGTCCTTGCCCATAGCGTTCTTGATGGCACGCTCGATGTTGTCCTTCGGCATGTTCTCGCGCTTGGCATTGGCGATGCAAGCACGGAGTGCGGGGTTCATGTCAGGCTCAGGACCACCAGCCTTGACGGCAATGGCAATCTGCTTGCCAATCTTTGTAAAAGTCTTGGCCATGTGGCCCCATCTCTTCAGCTTTGTAGCTTTACGATATTCAAATGCTCTTCCCATAAATATTATTTTTTCGTTATGTCGTTATTACGTTATTTCGTTATTTCGTTATGACGAGACCTTAGCGCAACTCAGCATTGAGCTGCTTCTTCAGGTTGGTGATGAGTTTCTGCATGATAGCGTCGATCTGCTTGTCGCCCATCGTCTTCTCCTCATCCTGCAGGATGAAGTTGACGGCGTACGACTTCTTGCCGGCAGGCAGCTTGTCGCCCTCGTAGACGTCGAACAGTTCCACCTTCTTCAGCAGTTTCCTCTCCGACTGACGGGCAATCTGCTCAATCTGTGCAAACTCCACGCTGTTGTCGACCAACAGGGCCAAGTCGCGGCTGACGGCAGGGAACTTCGGCACCTCGGTGAACTTCACCTCGTTCTTCTTCGTGACCTTCATCAGCTGCGTCCAGTTCATCTCGGCATAGTAGACAGGATTGTCGATGCCGAACTGCTTCTGCAGTTTCTTCGTCAGCACACCCATCTCAACAAGTTTCTTGCCACCACGATTCTCAATGGTAAGACCTACAGAGAAAATTGGATTATCGGACTTCTTGCGAACAGCCATACCTGATTTCAGACCGATACGACGCAGCACATTTTCGACGTAGGCGCTTAACTCGTAGAACGTAGAATCCTCATTCTGATGTGCCCACGAACCCTCGACGCGCTTACCCGTCAGCCAAAGAGCCAGGTGATTCTGCTCCTTGTAAGCCTGCATCGGGTTTTCGGGGTCGTTCTTCTCAGGATCGAAGTAGTAGACGTTGCCGAACTCGAAGAAACGCAGGTTCTGATTCCTACGGTTAGCATTATGGGCAACACTCTCCAGACCGCCGTAGAGCAGAGTCTGACGCATGACGTTCAGGTCGCTCGAGAGCGGGTTCATGATGTGAACGAGTGAAGAGTGAAGAGTGAAGAGTGAAGAATTGGCTTCCGCCGTCCCTTCAGTCTCATAATAGGCTGCCTTCGTCAACGAGTTGTTCAGAATTTCGTTGAAGCCCTCGCCTACCAGCTGCTCGCTCACCAAGTTAGCCAGCTTGTGCTTGCGGTCTTCGTCGCCCTTGATGACGAGCGAGCCCTTCAGCTGTGTAGGAATCTCCACATTATTATATCCGTATATGCGCAGGATGTCCTCTACGACGTCGCAAGGACGCTGGACGTCCACACGGTAGGCAGGCACCTCGACGGTCATGGCCTCGGGCGTCTCGCTAAGTATCTTCATCTCCAAAGAGGTGCAGATATCCTTAATCGTCTGATGAGGTATATCCTTACCTATCAGCGTCTTGACATAACCGAAGTTAAGTTCTACCTTAGCATTCTCTATAGGTGACGGATACTCGTCGCGAATCTCCATCGACACTTTACCGCCAGCCAGTTCACGGCACATGATGGCAGCCTGCTTCAAGGCATAGATGACGCCATTGGGATCGATGCCACGCTCGAAGCGGAACGAGGCGTCAGTCGACAGTCCGTGACGGCGGGCTGACTTACGAATCCATGTGGGATGGAAGTAGGCCGACTCTAAAACGACGTTCTTCGTCGTCTCGTAAGTACCGCTACCCTTACCGCCAAACACGCCGGCTATGCACATAGCGTCCTCGGCATTGCAGATGGCCAGGTCGCGGTCTGAGAGTTTATGCTCCTCACCGTCAAGCGTGACGAACGGCGTACCCTCGGGCATCGTCTTCACCACAATCTTATGACCCGTCACCATATCGGCATCGAAGCAATGCAGCGGCTGACCGTAGGCGAACATGATGTAGTTCGTAATGTCAACGATGTTGTTGATAGGACGCAGGCCGACGGTCGTCAGGCGGGTCTTCAGCCACTCGGGCGACTCCTTCACCTCGCAGCCGGTGATGCTGACGCAGGCGTAACGGCGACAAGCCTCGGTATTCTCGATGACCACGTCGATGGGGAGGTCGTGGTTGTCGATGGCGAAACCATCGACCGCGGGGCGATGGAGAGAGGACTCGTAGCCGTTTTGGCGAAGCCAGGCGTAGAGATCGCGGGCAACACCCCAGTGGCTCAATGCGTCGGCACGGTTGGCGGTGATGTCCACCTCTATGAGCCAGTCGCTCTCCAAGTGATAATACTCGGCGGCAGGCATACCTACCACAGCGTCGTCAGGCAATACGATGATACCGTCGTGCGACGTACCAACACCTATCTCGTCCTCAGCACAAATCATGCCGCACGACTCCACGCCGCGCAGTTTCGACTTCTTGATGACGAACTCGTTGTCGCCGTCGTAGAGCACACAGCCCAAGTCGGCCACAATCACTTTCTGACCAGCTGCCACGTTGGGGGCACCGCACACAATCTGGCTCGGTTCGCCCTTGCCCAGATCAACAGTCGTCACATGCAGGTGGTCGCTATTGGGATGGGCTTCGCACGTCAGCACCTTGCCAACATAGAGTCCCTTCAGTCCACCACGAATGCTCTGCACCTCTTCGAGTGCGTCGACCTCCAGACCTGTTGACGTCAGCGCATCGCAGACCTGCTGCGGAGTCAAGTCGAAGTCAACGTAGTCTTTCAGCCATTTATAGGAAATATTCATATTTTAATCTTTAATCAATCTTCAATTTAAAAGAAACGACTGGACACTGAGCCGAGAGCCCGATGTCCAGTCAGTGTCTTTGCGAACGAAGGGAAAGACTTATGCCTCAGCGGGAGCCTCAGCTGTTTCAGCAGCAGCGGCCTCAGCAGCCTTTGCAGCCTCCTCCTCTGCCTTAGCGGCAGCGGCAGCAGCCTTCTTGTCGGCCACCTTCTTTGCAATTTCCTCATTCACCTTCTTCTCGGCATCGAGAGCCTTAGCGGCAGCGTCCTTCTTGGCCTTGGCCTCAGCCTCAGCAATCTTGCTCAGACCGTTCTGCTTGTCAGCCTTCCATGCTTCGAACTTCTTCTGTGCAGCAGCCTCATCGAAAGCGCCCTTCTTCACGCCACCCTTCAGGTGCTTCATCAGGTACACGCCCTCACGGCTGAGAATGTTGCGTACTGTGTCTGTGGGCTGGGCACCAGTCTCAACCCAATAGAGAGCACGCTCGAAATTCAATTCTACTGTGGCAGGATTGGTGTTAGGATTGTACATACCAATCTTCTCAGTAAAACGACCATCACGTGGTGCTCTTGCGTCAGCGATAACGATGCGATAAACGGCATAGCCCTTATGACCGCCACGCTGCAATCTGATTTTTGTTGCCATTGTTTTTTGTTAATTTTGTTGTTAAAAATTTGAATTTCATGCCATTATCTCGTAATAGCGGCTGCAAAGGTACAAAAAAAAGTGAAAAGTGACGCGTGAAGAGTGAAAAATTTGCTTAAATCTTTCATTTTTTGTACTTTTGTACCGCAATGAAGCACGAATTGTCTATTCTCATACCCGTATATAACACCGTCTGCGTGCCACTTGTTACCGCTATCCGGCAGCAGGCAGTATCGGCAGGCATCACGTTTGAGATCATCGTCGGCGACGATGGTTCCACAGAGCATCAGACCGTTGAAGCCAATCAGTCGATTGACGCGATGGAGCATTGCCGATACATCTGCAGACAGCCCAACGCCGGGCGCGCCGCCATCCGCAACTTTCTGGCCCGCGAAGCCCGCTACCCGTGGCTGCTCTTCATCGACAGCCACATGACCGTCTGCAGTCAGCAGTTCCTGCAGCACTATCTGGAAACCGACGGTAACGTCATCTATGGCGGTTACATCGTCGGAGAAGGCGAAACGTCAAGCTTGAGATACTGCTATGAGAAGGCCTGCGAAGCCCAGCATCGTGCCTCCGTGCGGCAGCAGCGCCCCTACCAACATTTCCACACTTGCAACTTTGTCGTCAGCCGCGACGTGATGCTCGCCCACCCTTTCGACGAACGCTTTCGACGCTACGGTTACGAAGACGTACTCTTTGGCAAGCAGCTGAAGCAGGGCGGCATCAGCATCACCCATATAGAGAATCCCGTGGGATTCCTCACTTTCGAGCCTAACGACCAGTTTCTGCGGAAGACAGAAGAGGCACTCGACACGCTCAACGACTTCCGTGACGACCTGCGGGGCTACTCACAGATGCTCACCCTGACAGAAGGCATCCACATCGGCTTGGTCAAGTCGCTCATCCGTCTGTGGCACCGTCTCTTCGGCACGATAGAACGCCGCAACCTCTGCGGACGACATCCGAACCTGACCGTATTCAAACTCTATAAAATAGGTTATTACTTAACAATTAAAAACTAAAACAATTATGACACGCAGATTTGCATTCAAGATGAAGCTGAAGCCAGGCTTCGAGCGTGAGTACCAGAAACGTCACGCCGCCATCTGGCCAGAACTGGTAGAAATGATTAAGGAACAGGGCGTAGGCAACTACAGCATCTACTGGGACCGCGACACCAACATTCTCTTCGCCTATCAGGAGTGTTCGAAAGAGGGCAACTCGCAGGACACGGAGAACGTTGACCCCATCACCCAGCGCTGGTGGGACATGATGGCCGACATTATGGAGGTGAACCCCGACAACTCGCCCGTCACCATCCCGCTGGAAGAGGTGTTTCACCTCGACTAACCTTTGCTTACGGTAAACCCGACCTTTACCGTAAGCAAAGGTCGGGTTTACCGTAAGCAAAACTCCCGCTGTCTGATTCTTACTTTTCAGTCAGGTCGTAGTCGGCAGGGATAACCGAGAACGTCAGTTTCTGATAACCCTGGAAGTCGTCGAACTGCACCTGGAAATCAGTATAGAGGAAATGATTGGCACCCGAATTGTGAGTGTCGCGGATAAACTTCGTCTTCTTCAGGTCAGACAGAATCTTGTTGTAGAGCACCTTATCGTCCTTAGCGTCCTCAAACTGAATGCTCTGCGACACGACGATGTCGTTCTCAACCTTGAAGGTATAGTCACCAGCCTGATAAAGCTGGAAGTTCTCAGTCTCAAGAACCGTCTCAAGCTCACCAACACCCTCGCGCAGCTCGTCGATGGTCTTGTTGACATAGCAGATGGGCACCTGCTGGTCGTCAGTCTTGATAACGTTATCATTCGTTGCATCCTGTGCACTAGCCGTGATGGTGCCCAGCATCATCAAGCCTGCTACAACAATCATCTTCATCGTTTTCATGATCTCTCTCGTTTAATTGTTACTTTTGTGTTAGAAATACTTTCATATTTCATCTTTTCGACGTGCAAAGTTAGCATATTTCTATCATATCGCCAAATATTTTTGCAGAAAAATTACAAAAGAGGTCAAAAACGTGTCATTTATGTACCGGTTTGATAGCGAAAACGAAGTCGCGGTCGCCATATTTCAATTGGTACTCACCACGCGGCCAGGCTCCCCACGAGTTGACGCACCCCAGTCCGAACTGGCGCTGCTGGATGTGAACCTGCGTCAACGGACGCTCCACGAGGTCGCCGGAATGACGTCCCCACGACTTATCCTTGTGCATACCGTCGTCGAGGTCTTCCGTCAGGTAAGGCAACGCCGAGCACTCCATCGGGGCGTCGGAATAGAACTCCAGTCCCCTACCCTGCGCGTCGACGACGCGGAACCAGCGGACGTCGGTATGGTTGCCCGACTCCTGCGGACGGATATAGGGGAAGTACTCATTCTTCACCTTATTATTATATAGGCCGATGAACTCCGATGAGTTGCGGTCGATGTAGTTCTCTGCAGGACCTCGGCCGTAGTATTCAACGGCATCGTACTGCTTGGGCATCTGCAGCTGTACGCCGTAGCGGAACATATCGCCAACCTTAGCCTCCTTGTCGGTAGAGAGCTGCTGACGGACGACGATCTGGCCGTCGGGCTGCAGTGTATAGGTCATCGTGAGCGTAGCCTTGACGTCGGGCATCTCAAACTTGGCAACAACCGAATTGTCGCCTACCTGACAGTCCTTGAGCCTCAGCTGCGGATTCTTCCAGACGGCGAAACGCTGCTGCAGACGGGCACCATAGTCGTTGTCGGTAGGAGCACGCCAGAACTCGGGCGTCACCGACTGACGATCCTTGAGCATCGGCTGGCCGTCGACGTCGATATAGTCAATCCAACCCCTCCACTTGCCGACGGTCAGGGTGGTGCCTGCAGCGTCGAACTTCACGTAGCTCTCCGTCTCTTCTTTCTGCACTTTTGCCTGTGCAGCCTCTATCTTCGGGAACTTGTAAGGCTGGATGACAAACTGCTGGCGGGCTAACACCTGTCCTTTGTCGATGAGGGGCTGAGCCTCGCGGCTGCGGAACTCGATGTTCAGCAGCACCTCGTCGTCGGGATGGTGCGACAGCACGTGGCCGAGCATCTCTTTCAGTTTCTCGTCGGTCAACAGTTTGCGCTCGTGGGGCTTAATGCCGTTGACGCTGATGGTGCCGCTATGCTTCTTCACCTGCCATACTAACTCCACATCGTCGAGCGTCTTGAAGAAGTTCTCGTTGTAGACCTCTAACTGGCCGTTCTTCAGGCCTTTGTCCGTCACCCAGATGTTCTGGTAGTAGTACTGCACCTCGTAGGCGTGCGGATTCAGTCGGCGGTCGGGGGCAATGATGCCGTTGCAGTTGAAGTTGTAGTCAGAGGCCGGATAGCGTCCGTAGTCGCCGCCATAAGTAAAGATCTCCTTACCTGTAACAGGACTCTTGTCGCGCATTCCTTGGTCGACGAAGTCCCAGATGTAGCCGCCCTGATACTTCGGGTATTTGCGCACCAGGTCCCAATACTCCTTGAAACCTCCCATCGAGTTGCCCATAGCGTGAGCATACTCACATTGGATAAGCGGTCGCGGATTGTCTTTCTTCGAATAGGCCTCACAACCTTCGTAGCCGTAGTACATCGGACAGAAGATGTCGGTCTTGCCCCAGTCGCCAGCCTGCTCGTACTGCACGGGACGCGTCTTGTCGTAGTCCTTAATCCACGCATAGCATTTCTCGAAGTTGGGGCCGTAGCCGGCTTCGTTGCCTAACGACCAGACGATGATCGAGGGGTGATTCTTGAACGACTTCACGTTGGCCTCGTTACGCTCCAAGTGCATCTTCTCGAAGTCTGCGCGCTTGGCCAGCGTACCCTCGCCGTAGCCCATTCCGTGACTCTCCAGATTGGCTTCGGCCGTCACGTAGAGACCGTACTCGTCGCAAAGGTCATACCAGCGGGGATCGTCGGGATAGTGACAGGTGCGCACAGCGTTGATATTCAGCTGCTTCATAATCTTGATGTCCTGAATCATACGCTCCACAGAGACAATATAACCGCCGTCGGGGTCTAATTCGTGACGGTCGGCACCTTTTATCAATATGGCCTGACCATTCACCAACAGCTGGCCGTCCTTAATCTCAATGTGGCGGAAGCCCACACGCAGCGGCACGACCTCAAGCACCTTGTCACCCTGTTTTACCGACACCAAGACGGTATAGAGCTGAGGTGTCTCAGCCGTCCACGGCTTCACGTCATTCAGATAAATCTCGTAGTTCAAAGCAAATTCATCGCTAACGGTTCCGTCAGGGAAGATAAACCTCACAGCCACTTTGGCGTTACCCGTCGTCTTGGCATCGACCTTTAACAACGCCCGCTTGGAATCTACCAACCAGTCCTGCGTAATGGTCAAGTCTTCGATATGAGCCTTCGGACGGGCATACAGATACACCTCACGGGCAATACCCGTAAAGCGCCAGAAGTCCTGGTCTTCCAAATAGGAACCGTCGCACCAGCGCATCACCTGCATGGCGATGAGGTTCTGACCCTTCTTCAAGTACTTCGTGATGTTGAACTCGGCAGCCACTTTCGAGTCCTCCGAGTAGCCCACATACTTGCCGTTGACCCACACCGCAAGGTTGCTGGTGGCCGAGCCTACGTGGAAGTACACCTCCTGTCCGTTCCAGTTTGCGGGAAGCTCGAACGAACGGCGGTAAGAGCCTGTGTAGTTGTTAGTTTCGCCAATGAACGGCGGATTACTCTTAAACGTCGTTCCCCACGCATAACCCACATTTTTGTAAATCTTGTCGCCGTAGCCCTCAATCTCGAAAAGTCCGGGCACGGGGAAGTCCACCCACTTGGAATCGTCGAACTTCACGGCGAAGAAGTCCTTCGGCGCTAACTGGTGATCCTTCACGAAGTTGAACTTCCACTTACCCTCCATCGACAGGTATCGGCCAGACTTGGTCTTATCGTTCGCCTGAGCCTTGTCGGCATCTTCAAAGGCAAAGAAGGCGGCATGACGCGCCTCGCGGTTCACCTGATTCACGGCAGGGTCTTTCCACACGGGTGTCTTCTGAGCATGCAAAGCCATAGCGGCCGAACACGCGATTACAAACAGTAGTCTTTTCATATTTCTTTTCGGTTTTAGTTATTATTCTGTTTTATTGGTGCAAAGATACGAAATAATTCCTAATTCATAATCATAATTCATAATAATTTCGTAATTTTGCACCGTGAAACGTTTTGACCTCGTTTTAAGGACCATTTATGTGTTCACTTTGTGTGTCATACTGCTACAGCCGACAAAGGCTGAGAAGTATGACCCGTTGGTGTATATGGACAGCGTCGAATTCTCGCTGCTCACCTGTTCGCCTCATGAGGAAGTGTACAGTCTGTACGGCCATACCGCCCTGCTCTATCGCGACCTGCACGAGGGCAAGCAACAGCAGGAGGTGGTGTTCAACTGGGGCGTCTTCAACTTCAACGCACCCCATTTCGTAGCCCGCTTCGTCTTCGGGCTGACTGACTACGAGTTAGAGGCAGCACCTTTCGACCCATTCTGCCGCTACTACCAGCGCTGGGGGAGTTCGGTGGTCGAGCAGGTACTGAATCTGACGCCGGCAGAGAAACTGGCGCTGAACTTAGCGTTAGAAGAGAACTATCAGCCCGAAAACCGCATCTACCGCTACAACTACTTCTACGACAACTGTTCGACGCGTCCGCGCGACATCATTGAGAGATGTATAGTCGGCAAGCTGGAATACGAGCCTCGCGAAGGCTATGAACCATCATTCCGTGAGATGATTCACGACAAGACCAGTCACCACCCGTGGGCAACGTTCGGCAATGACATGCTTTTAGGACTGAAGGCTGACCTGAAGACCACGCGGACGGAACAGGAGTTTCTGCCTGAGAATCTGCTCTACGACTTCGACCACGCCAAGATCTACGGCGAAGACGGCAGCTACCGCCCGTTGGTCAAGGAGCGTCGCCTGCTGGTGAAGCCTGGCGTCCAGGTGGTAGAACCCGACTTCATCTGTTCACCCGCAACGTGTTTCATCATTCTGTTTGTCGTCTCGCTACTGATAGCGGCAGTAGAGCTGAAGCGCCGCATCACGCTGAAATACTGGGATGCACTGCTCATGCTGGTGCTGGGACTGGCGGGCTGTGTGCTCTTCGTCATGATTTTCTCGCAGCATCCGACGACGAGCCTGAACCTCCAACTGCTGCTGATCAATCCCGTCCACCTATTTTATATACCGGTCGTCCTTCGACGTCGCAAGACGCACTACTGGTGGTTGCTGTCAGCGATGGTCTTGCTGTACCTCGCCGGCACAATTTTCCAGCAATATGCCGAGGGTTGGGCGTTTTTGGCATTATGTTTGCTAATAAGAAGTATGATACATTTAAAAAATGAGAAATAAGTACCTCTACATAACCCTGTTCACCATCCTCGGCTTCACACCCGAGATGATAGCGCAGCCCAAGATTCAGTATGCGCCAAGGCTGGTTGTCAGCATCACCATCGACCAGCTGCGAACAGACTATCTGGAAGCCTTCTCGCCGCTCTTTTCCAACGACGGCTTCAAGCGACTGTTAGAGCGGGGACTGGTGTTCAGCAATGCCAGCTACCCTTTCAGTCCCATTGACAGGGCTTCGGCCATAGCGACCGTGGTGACGGGTGTGACGCCATCGTGTCACAGCATCGTCGGCGAGCAATGGCTCGACCGCGAATCGTTGCGCCCCGTCGTCTGCACGAAAGACAAACAATCGCCCGACCAGTTGCTGACATCGACCATTACCGACGAGCTGAAGGTGGCTACGGATGGAAATGCCAGGGTCTATAGTGTTGCACCATTCATGGAAGCTGCCATTTTGGCAGCAGGCCACGCTGCCAACGGCGTCTACTGGATTGACGACGAGAGCGGGCGCTGGAGTGTTTCCAGTTATTACAACGCCGAGAAGCCCCAATGGTTGCCCGTCTTCAACGTCACCGAATCTCCCGCTAAGGAAAGTGGTGTCGACAGCTGGGAACCCTTTATCGAACTGTCGGGCACCTTCAACTTTTTCCAGCATACTGCTAATCCGCAAAAGCCGTTCAAGCATAAGTTCAGCGGCCACAACAAGTTTGCCCAGCTGAAGACCAGCGGCCTCGTCAACGCCTACGTGACGCAGATGGTGTTGAAGTGTATCACGCAGGAGATGATGGGGAGCGACCGTATTACCGACTATCTGAACATCAACTACTACGCGGGAACGTTCAACCACGCGGCGATGTCAGAATGTCTGTACGAACTGCAGGACACCTACGTACGCTTAGACCGAGAGCTGGCCACGCTGATCAGCACGATTGAAAAGAAGGTGGGGCTGGAGCACGCGCTCTTTGTCGTCACCTCAACGGGCTACAGCGACGTGGAGAGTGCCAACTACGAGAAATACCGCATACCGACAGGCACGTTCTATATGAACCGCACGTCGAACCTGCTGAACATGTACTTCGGCGCACTTTGGGGACAGGGACGCTATATCGAAACGTGCTTCCGCAATCAGATGTTCCTGAATCACAAACTGCTGGAGTCGAAGCGCATTTCGCTGACCGACGCCAGTCTGCGCGCACAGGAATTTCTGTCGCAGATGTCGGGCATCAGCAACGTCTACAGCGGCTTGCAGTTGCTGACCAGCAACAACGAGCAGACGCAGAAGATACGCAACGGCTACAATCCTGCTCGTTGTGGCGACATTATCATTGAAGTTTCACCAGGTTGGAAAATCCTGAACGAGAACACCAACGACACCCGCTTGTCGCGTGCTTCGTTCATTCAGTTCCCCATCATTTTCTATGGAGCCGACACGAAGGCTGGACGAATCAACGACCGCGTAACGGTCGACCGCATAGCGCCCACCATAGCCAAGAACATCCGTATCAGGGCGCCCAACGCCTGCTCGGCGGAACCGCTGTATTGAAAAACGAAAATTGAAAATTAAAATAAACAAGATATGAATTTTACAAAATTATTGAAGTCTTTATTCGGCGACAAGTCATCACGCGACATGAAACTGATTCAGCCGCTCGTTGAGAAGGCGAAGTCGTTCACGCCTCAGGTCGAGGCCATGAGCAACGACGAGCTGCGCGCCCGCACAAAGGCTATTCAGCAGCAGGTTCAGTCGGCTGCTAAGGAACAGAAAGAGAAGATTGAACAGTTGAAGTCAACCATCGAAGATACGCCCATCGACGAGCGCGAAGCTATCTTCAACCAGATTGACAAGTTAGAAAAAGAAGCCCTCGACGTCTACGAGAAGGCCCTCGACGAAGTGATGTTCGAGGTGTTTGCCATCGTTAAGGAGACCGCACGCCGCTTTGCCGAGAACGAAGAGACAGTAGTAACGGCTACAGATTTCGACCGCGAACTGGCTGGTGACCCTCGCAAGGACTTTATCACCATCGACGGCGACAAGGCTATCTACCACAACCACTGGACGGCAGGCGGCAACGACCTGAAGTGGGAGATGATTCACTACGACGTGCAGCTCTTCGGCGGTACGGTACTCCATCAGGGTAAGATTGCCGAGATGGCTACGGGTGAAGGTAAGACGCTCGTCGCTACCCTACCCGTCTTCCTAAACGCCCTGACGGGCAACGGCGTACACGTGGTGACGGTGAACGACTACCTGTCGAAGCGTGACTCCGAATGGATGGGACCGCTCTACATGTTCCACGGACTGTCGGTCGACTGTATCGACAAGCACCAGCCTAACTCCGAGGCTCGCCGCCGTGCCTATCAGGCCGACATCACCTTCGGTACGAACAACGAGTTCGGCTTCGACTACCTGCGCGACAACATGGCCACGTCGCCTGCCGACCTGGTACAGCGTTCACATAACTACGCTATCGTCGACGAGGTCGACTCCGTGCTGATTGACGATGCCCGTACACCTCTTATTATTAGTGGTCCCGTGCCCAAGGGCGACGACCAGATGTTTGAGGAGTATCAGCCGCTGGTCGAGAAACTTGTGGGTGTACAGCGTCAGTTGGCTACCCAGTTCCTGGCTGAGGCAAAGCAGAAGATAGGAGAGGGTCAGCGTCTGGCTGAGGAAGGCAACAAGAAAGAGTCTGAGAAGCTGTTGGAAGAAGGTTTCCTGTCGCTCTACCGTTCGCACAAGGCGCTGCCTAAGAACAAGCCGCTCATCAAATACCTCTCTGAGGAAGGCATCAAGGCCGGTATGCTCAAGACGGAGGAAACCTATATGGAGAACAACAACCGCCGTATGCCGGAGTGCGTCGAGCCGCTCTATTTCGTGGTCGACGAGAAGCTGAACTCCTGCGACCTCACCGACAAGGGTACTGCCTGGCTTGCCAAGCAGGTGAACGATTCTGAACTCTTCGTGCTGCCCGACATCACGGGTCAGCTGTCGGCTTTGGAGGTGGAACCAGGACTCACAGACCAGGAGCGTGTCGACAAGAAAGACGAGCTGATGGCTCACTACGCCGTACAGTCGGAGCGTGTCCACACCTTGCAGCAGTTGCTCAAGGCTTACTGTATGTTCAACAAGGACGATGAGTACGTGGTCATCGACGGCGAGGTGAAAATCGTCGACGAGCAGACGGGACGTATCATGGAGGGTCGTCGCTGGAGCGACGGTCTGCACCAGGCCGTCGAGGCTAAGGAGCACGTCAAGGTAGAGGCTGCCACGCAGACCTTTGCTACTATCACCCTGCAGAACTACTTCCGTATGTACCACAAGCTGGCTGGTATGACGGGTACCGCTTCGACAGAGGCTGGTGAGTTCTGGGACATCTACAAGCTCGACGTGGTGGAGATTCCAACCAACCGCCCCGTTATCCGTAATGACCAGGACGACCGCGTCTACAAGACCGCCCGCGAGAAGTACAAGGCTGTCATCGAAGAGATTGTGGCTATGCGTAATGCCGGACGTCCGACGCTGATTGGTACGACCTCGGTCGAAATCTCCGAGTTGCTCAGCCGTATGCTCGATATGTACGTCAATCCCGAGACTGGCCGTCGTGAGGGTATTCCTCATCAGGTGCTGAACGCCAAGCTCCACCAGAAGGAGGCCGATATCGTGGCACTCGCTGGTCAGCAGGACTCACAGGGCCGTGGTGCCGTCACTATCGCCACTAACATGGCCGGTCGTGGTACCGATATCAAGCTGTCGCCGGAAGTGAAAGCAGCAGGTGGTCTGGCTATTATCGGTACGGAGCGTCACGAGAGCCGTCGTGTAGACCGCCAGCTGCGTGGTCGTGCCGGTCGTCAGGGTGACCCGGGTTCATCCGTGTTCTACGTATCGCTCGAAGACAAGCTCATGCGTCTGTTCGCCTCAGAGCGTATCGCCTCTGTCATGGACCGCTTAGGCTTCAAGGAAGGCGAGATGATTGAGAGTCCGATGATCTCGAAGAGCATCGAGCGCGCTCAGAAGAAGGTCGAGGAGAACAACTTCGGTATCCGTAAGCGCTTGATTGAGTACGACGACGTGATGAACAAGCAGCGTACTGTCATCTACGAGAAGCGCCGTCACGCCCTGATGGGTGAGCGTATCGGTATGGATATCTCGAACATCATCTGGGACCGCGTGGTCAACATCATCGAGAACAACGACTATGCCGGTTGCAAGGAAGAGTTCCTGCACATCCTGGCTATGGAGGTTCCCTTCACCGAAGAGGAGCACATCAACAAGAACCGCGAGCAGTTGGAGGAAGAGGCCTTCCAGGCCGCCATCGGCAACTTCGAGCGCAAGACGGAGCACATCCGCGAGGTGGCACAGCCCATCATCAAGCAGGTGTTCGAGAATCAGGGCGCAATGTACGAGCGTATCATGGTGCCCCTAACCGACGGTCGCCGTATGTACAACATTCCCTGCAACCTCCGTGAGGCCTACGAGACGGAGTCGAAGTCGGTGGTCAAGGAGTTCGAGAAGGCTATCCTGCTGCACATCATCGACGACTCGTGGAAGGAGAACCTGCGCCAGCTCGACGAACTGAAGCACTCCGTGCAGAACGCCTCGTACGAGCAGAAAGACCCGCTACTCATCTTCAAGTTGGAGAGTGCCAAGGTTTGGGACTCGATGATCAACGAGATGTACAACCGCATCACCTCCATCCTCACGCGTGCACAGATTCCTGTCGTCGAACAGGTGCAGGAGGCCGCTCCCGAGGTGCCCACGCAGCGTCAGCAGTACACGGAGTCGAAGCAGAACCTTGACGAAGAGCGTCTGGTAGACCGCAACCAGCAGGCCGCCGCGCAGCAAGACACCCGTGCCCAGCAGCCCCGCAATCCGGTCATCAAGGATAAGCTGCCCGGTCGTAACGATCCCTGTCCCTGCGGCTCAGGCAAGAAGTTCAAGCAATGTCACGGTCGTGGCATCGTATAAAACAAACATCATAGAAAGAGAGGCTGCTCCACATCGGAACAGCCTCCCTTTCTTTTTATCAGTTACAGAGTAATCTACTTACTACTTATTACTTACTACTTACTACTTACTCCTTACTACTCCATTAATAGAACTTGAAGTAGCGGCGTGCGTTGTTGTAGCTGATGTCCTCGACCATCTTGCCTAACAGCTCGCGGTCGTCAGGCAGCAGACCCTTCTCGACGTCGTTGCCTAAGAGGTTGCAGAGGATGCGGCGGAAGTACTCGTGACGCGGATAGCTAAGGAACGAGCGCGAGTCGGTCAGCATACCCACGAAGCGGCTCAGCAGGCCGAGCACCGAGAGGGCGTTCATCTGGCGAATCATGCCGTCCATCTGGTCGTTGAACCACCAGCCCGAGCCGAACTGTATCTTGCCGGGCTCACCACCCTGGAAGTTGCCGAGCATCGTGGCGATGACCTCGTTGGCGCAGGGGTTCAATGTATATAATATGGTACGCGTGAGCTTACCCTCCATGTTCAGCTTGTTCAGGAACTTCGACATAGCCTTGGCCGTGTTGAACTCACCGATAGAGTCGAAGCCGGTGTCGGGGCCAAGCTGGTTGTACATGGCGGTATTGTTGTCGCGGATGGCACCATAGTGGAACTGCTGCGTCCAGCCAGCGTCGGCGTCCATCTCGGCCATCATCGTCAGGAAGCAGTTCTTATACTGGCGCACCTCGAAGTCTGAGAGCTGCTGGCCGCGCATGGCCTTCTCAAAGATGGTCTCAATCTGCGAGTCGGTATACTCCTCGTCGTAGAACTCCTCGATGCCGTGGTCGGAGAGCTTCGAGCCCTGAGCCTCGAAGAACTCGTGACGCTTCTTCAGGGCGTCAATCATGTCGGCAAACTTCGTGATGCTGACGCCGCTGACGTTCGACAGCTGCTCAACGTAGGCAGCAAACTCGGGCTTCTCGATGTTCATAGCCTTGTCGGGACGCCAGGCGGGAATCATCAGGGGGTCTTTCTCGGTACGGATCTTGGCGTACTCAATGTGGTTGTGCAGGTCGTCGACGGGGTCGTCAGTCGTGCAGACGCACTCCACGTTATAGTGGCGCATCAGGCCGCGAGCCGTGAAGTTCGGGTCGTTCTGCAGCTTGTCGTTACATGCGTCGAAAATCTCGCGGGCGGTCTTCGGGCTCAGCAGCTTCTCAATGCCGAAGGCGGTCTTCAGCTCAAGATGCGTCCAATGGTACAGCGGGTTGCGCAGGGTATAGGGAACGGTCTCAGCCCACTTCTCGAACTTCTCCCAGTCGGTAGTGTCCTTGCCCGTGCAATACTTCTCGTCAACGCCGTTGGTACGCATGGCGCGCCACTTATAATGGTCGCCGCCCAGCCACAACTCGGTGATGCTCTTGAACTTATGGTCCTTAGCCACCATCTCGGGAATCAGGTGACAATGGTAGTCGATGATGGGCATCTTAGCCGCATGGTTGTGATACAAGTCCTGGGCGATCTCAGTCTCCAGCACGAAGTTTTTGTCGTTAAATGATTTCATGAGTTTTAAGTTTAAAAGTTTTTAAGCATTAATTTTCTGCAAAGATAATACTTTTCCCGAAAACTTTATGTATATTTGCACAAAAATTAACGCAAACGATGACGTTAAACTCAAAAGTACTGCTCATCTATACCGGCGGGACCATCGGTATGAACCGCAATCCGCAGACCGGAGCACTCGAACCGTTCGACTTCGAGCACCTGCTGCAACGTGTGCCGGAGCTGCGTCAGTTCGACATCGAGATCGACACCTACCAGTTTCAGCCGCCCATCGACTCCAGCGACATGTCGCCGGCACGATGGACCGATATCAGCCATTGCATAGCCGACCGTTACGACCAGTACGACGGTTTTGTCGTACTTCACGGTACCGACACGATGGCCTATACCGCGTCAGCCTTGAGCTATATGCTGGAGAACCTGACGAAGCCCGTCATCTTCACAGGCTCGCAACTGCCCATCGGACAGCTGCGTACCGACGGCAAGGAGAACCTCATCACCTCGATAGAGATAGCCGCCGCGAAAGACGACGAGGGGCACGCTATGGTGCCCGAGGTGGGCATCTTCTTCGGCGGACACCTGCTGCGCGGCAACCGCACGACGAAGCAGAGCGCCGAGGAGTTCAACGCCTTTGAGTCGTTCAACTATCCGCACCTGGTCGATGCCGGCGTCAACATCACCTATCATCGCGAGCGGATGCTCACGCCCGACTGGCAGCAGCCCATGACGCCCCACTACCGTTTAGACAACAACGTCATCATCTTCTCCCTCTTCCCTGGCATACGCGAAGACCTTATACGCCACATCATCCACACGCCCAACCTCAAGGCCATCGTCATGCGCACCTTCGGCTCGGGCAACGCTCCCCAGAGCCCCTGGCTGCTCAACGCCCTACGTGAGGGTACCCGCAACGGCAAGGTCATCGTCAACATCAGCCAATGTATGCAGGGAGCCGTCGAGATGAGCCGCTACGACTGCGGCTACCACCTGCAGGAGGCCGGTGTCATCAGCGGGCGCGATGCTACCGTCGAGAGTGCCGTCACGAAACTGATGTTCCTCCAGAGCCACTACGACGACCCCGAACAGGTGCGCCAGCTGATGCAGCAGAGCATCCGAGGCGAAATAAGCCTCTAACTCCCAACAACTCCCAATTAGTCCCAATTAGTCCCACCAAGTCCCAATTAGTCCCACCAACTCCCAATTATTAACCCCAATAAAAAACAAATCGCTTTATGAAAGAACTGAAAGGAACAAAAACCGAGAAAAACCTGCAAGAGGCATTTGCCGGCGAGTCGCAGGCCCGCAACAAGTACACCTACTGGGCATCGAAAGCCAAGAAGGACGGCTACGTACAGATAGCCGCCATCTTCGAGGAGACGGCCAACAACGAGAAGGAGCACGCCAAGATGTGGTTCAAGCTGCTTGAGGGCGGTGCCATCAAGTCTACCCCCGAGAACCTCGAAGCTGCCGCCGGTGGCGAGAACTTCGAGTGGACGGATATGTATGCCCGTATGGCCCGCGAGGCCCGCGAAGAAGGCTTCGACGAGATAGCCGAGAAGTTCGAGGGCGTGGCCAAGATCGAGAAGGAGCACGAGGAGCGCTATCGCAAGCTGCTCGACAACATCCAGCGCGAGCGCGTCTTCTCAAAGGATGGCGACGTCATCTGGCAATGCGCCAACTGCGGCCATATCGTCATCGGCAAGAAGGCCCCCGAGGAGTGTCCCGTCTGCAACCATCCGCAGGCCTACTTCCAGGTGAAGGCCGAGAACTATTAAAGCCCCCTATTCCCTTCAACCCTAAAAACGCTGTCACCTCATCATGTCTGGGGTGACAGTGTCATAAAAGGGCTGTAGCTGCCAATGCGAATTTTCCGCTTTCCGCAGTAAACACTGCGGAAACGGTGAATTTCGCCCCCTATCGATTCTGGCGTGAAAAATGGCTTATTTCAGGTGTCGAAATGGCTTATTTCAGGTGACGAAGCTTGAAAGTTTTATCAAAGAAAAACAGGAAATAATGCCTCGTTATCGAAATCTTTTTGTATCTTTGCCAACGAATTTGTAACAACGATGAAGAAGAAACTACTGCTACTGACCCTTACATTCTGTGTATGCTCACTTCCGCTCTGGGCGATTGTGAGCGGACGGTCGTTGACCAATACACTCAAGGAGCTCTACACGGAGTTGCAAACGGCATACCAACAGCGTACTGAGGCGCAGCAGCGCTTCAACGACGATTATGAACGTCAGCATCAACAGATGATTGACGTTGTCACCGAGTCGAACGAACTCTCCATCCTGCTCTATACGCAAGAGCAGGAGATGACGTTTGACCTGGCTTATGCCCTGAAAAAGGTGACAGCCAACTATAAGGCCTTCAGCATGAACCGTAGGCCGTATGACCACATCGTGGGCAGCCTGAACTACGAGATTGACCGCAATGCCCGACTGATTGAGGCCCTGCGCCGACTGCCACCGATGATGAAGGAGATAGAGATGGAAATCGTGCCAGACAGTCTGCTATACCGCAACGACTCGCTGGACGTCCATCTGTCGGACTCCATCTCTTCGCTGGAGAAAGAGATTATTAAGATTGCCTTCAAGGATTCGCTCTCTGCCCCGTTTGTCCTGGACTCGATCGGCGAGACGTTTCGTGACTCCTGCATCTTCTTTGCCTCCGAACTTCTGAAGATGAATGCCAACAACAGAGCAACCGTGATAGCCGACAGCACGCACTATCATGAGGCCTTTCTGCGATTGAAGGAGACCTACGACTATGCCGAGTCGCGCTATCGGGATCTTGAGCGGTATGTCTTTGTAGACGGGCAGACACCATTCTTAGACATTCTGGCAAGTCCCGGCTACCATTGGAATAAGATCAAGGTGGATTTGCGAGGGCAGTACAGCATGAAAGAACTGAGTGATGCCCTTGATGAAACTGATGTTGATGAGAATGCATCCGACGATGAGAATGACGCCATGTTTTTCCAACACCTTTCCAGCAAGGCTGAAAACACCATGTTGCTGTTTGTCTGTATCTTGCAAGTGGTCGTACTGGTGTCATTCTGGCTCCTGACCCTTCTGATTCTTTGGCTGCTTTACCGCTACACAAGACTGAAGCGCTATGTACCTAAGAAGAAGTTGTCCATCATCTCGATACTGTTGGGTACCATTGTCTATTTCCTTGTGTTTGGTTTCTCCTTATATGGTGATGAATACATCAATTTAGGTGTCCGTCATGTCAACACCTTCCTATGGCTGCTCATTGCCATCTCCAGCTCGTTGCTGCTACGTGTAAAGCCAGAGCAGTTCCGTCAAGGCTTCCTGCTCTATTCTGCCACCTTCCTGGTGATGCTGATGATCATTGCTTGCCGCATCACCTTTGTGCCTGACAAGCTGATGGTGTTCCTGTTCCCGCCCATTCTGCTGCTGATAGTCGTGTGGCAGTTGTGCTGCTGCATCTGGGTCAATCAAATGTTCAATGGTCAATGGTCAATGTTCAATGGTCAACGGGCCACATCCATCGACAATACGCTGGGCTGGGTGTCGCTGGCCGTCTATCTCGTCGCCTTCATCTTTGCGTTCGTGGGCTACACCTTTGTTGCTTTGCTCATCCTGGTGTGGTGGTATTTCCTGTTGGCTGTATGGCTGACAGTGGTCTGTATGCTGGACCTGTTGGGCCGCTACAAAGAGCGCTGGTTAGACAAGCGAGTGAATGCCATGCGAAACCGTATTACCTACGTGTCGGGCGAAGACCGCGAGTCGCTGCTGTTTGGCGCCACCTGGTTCTATGACTTCATCCGTCAGGTGGTTGTCCCTACCGTTGTACTTCTCTCCTTGCCGCTGTGTGCCAGATTGTCGTTAGGCATGTTCGACTTCGACGATCTCTTTGTGAAGTTTTATGAGAATCCCTTTGTTCAGCTTTATGATCAGAATGGATTCGAAACGCTACGGATTTCGGTCAAGAGCATCATCTGGCTGCTCATTTTCTACTATGTGCTGCGCTACTTCAGCAAGGCCATTCACGCCATCTGGCAATACGTGCGATATGTAGCCTTTATGCGTAAGCATAACCGTACTACCATTCGTGCCAATGAGATTAATCTGTCGTTGGGCAACAGCATCATCAGCGTGCTCATCTGGATGGGCTTTGCGATGGTGGTGATTTACTTCTGGAAGATTCCTACCGGTTCTCTTGGTCTGATAGCAGGAGGTCTTTCGGCCGGTATCGGTCTTGCATTGAAGGATGTCATCAACAACTTCATTTACGGCATCCAGCTGATGGGCGGACGCCTGAGGGTTGGCGACTGGATTGAGTGCGAAGGCGTGCGCGGCAAGGTGACCGCCATCAACTATCAGTGTGTGCAGGCTGAGACCATCGAAGGCACGGAGATGTCGTTCCTTAACTCGTCGCTCTTTGGCAAGAACTTCAACAACCTGACACGCAACCACTCGTATGAGCTGACAGTCATTACGGTCGGCGTGGCATACGGTACGGATATCCAGCATGTGCGCGAGGTACTTGTGGAGGGCATGCAGAAGATGCGCACCAAGGACCAGTACGGCCGCGAGATTGTCGATCCCAAATACGGCGTCTATGTGGTCGTCGGCAACATGAGCGACAGCTCTGTGGACATCAACGTGAAGCAGTACGTGCTGGTAGCTGAGCGCATCGGCTACGTGGACCGTGCGAAGGAGGTGATTTACAATACCCTCACCGCTGCAGGCATCACAATCCCCTTCCCGCAGTGTGACGTACACCTGATTAGCGAAGAATAAGAATGTAGCGAAAGTGAGCGAAAAAATCACCTCACGATCACAAGAATTTCGCGGCCATTCGCAAAAATTTCGCGGCCCCACATATCGACTTGGCAATGTAAAATAAGCCATTTCGGGTGACGAAATGGCTTATTTCGGATGACAGAATGGCTTATCCCACGAAAGACCATTACCATTGTGCCATTGCGAGCAACTTTTTTTGCCGATCGCTCCTTAATGTAACATTCATAGTAAAAGGCACTGGGAAACCGTTCTCGCGCCAGATGAATACGTCACGACAGGGCAGGCTATTGCAGAGGGGCGAACCGCTGTTTGTCGGCAAGGATGTGGCGAAGGCTTTGGGGTACAGCAACACCCGCAAAGCGTTGTTAGACCACGTTGACTATGAGGACAAGAGGGATGGGGTAACGATTCGTGACTCCATCGGAAGAGACCAGAAGGCGGTGGTCATCAACGAGTCCGGCCTTTACTCCCTCATCCTTTCGTCGAAGCTCCCCCAGGCCCGGTGACACTATGAATGTGACATTAAGCCCTACGCTCTGAAATCGCCGCTTTACGGGATAAACACTGGGAAAGCGGCGATTGTGACATGTGACATGTGACATTAAGCGTGTTTTCAACTGCAAAAGTGGGGAAGGCGGGACGGAGGGAGAAGGAAGAGAAAAATTATTCATTAATTTATTCAAGTTTCGTAAGTATTTTTTTACCACGAATTTCACGAATTTCACGAATTTGGCTGCGCGTTGTTAATTTAAAACGAATTTCACGAATGAAATCGCAAGCGATTTCTTGCCGGCGCTAGCCAATTCGTGAAATTCGTTGCATCTAGATGCATCATAACATCCTGCATAGAAAATTCGTTTAATTCGTTAAATTCGTGGTCGTTATAAAACTTGAGAAAGTTGAATAATTTATATATATTATTATATATTATTATATATAATATATTATATATAATAATATAAATTTTCGCCCTCTTTTTTTTGAAAACCGCAAATTAATAAACGCTTAATGTCACATGTCACATGTCACATTCGCTGAAACCCCAGTGTTTACTGCGGAAAGCGGCATTTTTGGGCTACTCCCCTTAATGTCACATTGAAACTTTCAGGCATTGGGGTATGCAAACCCACGTAAGGCAATACGCGAGCACATTGACTCTGAGGATAAAGGGGTGAACGAAATGGTCACCCCTGGTGGAAAGCAAAACCGAGGCATGTACGACGTGAACGGACAAGTTCTGTTCGTTGATAAAGACGTTGCAAAGGCTTTGAATTACAAAGATTCAAGTGACGCTTTGAAAAGGCACGTAGAGAATGAGGATAAGCAGAGTCGGCGAATCACCGACTCAGGTCAAAGGCGAAAGACCTACCTCATCAACGAGTCCGGCCAAGGGAGGGGAAAGCGGCGATTGTTACAGGTTACAAGTTACATTAAGCGTAATTTCATTTGTCATACGTGAGGGAAAATTTGCGCCCACGTCAAGTAAAAGCTCATCGACTTTCGGGTATTATCGCGGCGGTGACGACGGTGACGGTGGATTTTTCTGCAACTTTTTTGTATAATACTTTGCCGTTTCAAAAACTTTTTGTATCTTTGCACCATCCTTTATATGGGAAACATCTGAATCGAAAAGTATACCATTAAATTAATAACTAAAAACGTTTTTATTATGAGAAAACTTAACTTATTATTCAAATCGTTTCTCCTGCTATGTGCCCTGATAGCAGGTAGTAGTGCGTGGGCGGAAAATGTAACGTTTGATTTCAAAACTCTAGCATCTGAAAAAGAGTGGACAAATGGCACAGCTTATACCTCCGTTTCTATTCCTCCTATAACCCTATCTGCAGAAGGCGGTGGAAATAATGGCAAGTATTATACCAGCGACAACAGCTGGCGCATGTATAATGGTGGAACACTTACCATCACTCCGGCTGATGGATATAGTATATCGGGGGTGTCCTCAACACCCTCGCAAGATTTTACTATTAATAATGGTGTTGCATCGCTTTCATTTACCGCGACTGTAAAATTTACGAAAATTGTGGTTACCTATGCTTCTTCAGGCGCCACCCCATCCTGCGCCACTCCAACGTTTAACGGAAACACTGCTTTCCTAACTTCCACAGAGGTATCTCTTGCTTGTACAACTAATGGTGCTACCATTCAATATAGTACTAACGGAGGAACGAGCTGGACTAACTATAGCGCTCCCTTCACGCTTAACGAAACGACAACAGTGAAAGCAAAGGCTACAAAGAATGGCATGACTGATAGTGATGAAGCTAGCGAGACCTTCACTAAAGTAACTCCAATAACCGTAGCACAAGCCCTAACAGCCATAAATGCTCTCGATGACGGCGGAACAATACCCAATCAATGTGTTAGTGGTAAAGTTTCCCAGGTTGACAGTTATAATTCTACATACAAGTCCATTACTTATTGGATTTCTGATGATGGTTCGACGACTTCTCAACTTGAAGTTTATGGTGGACTGGGATTAAACGGAGCGAAATTCACGGCTATGACTGACTTGAACGTGGGTGATCTGGTTGTTGTTTATGGCACATTAAAGAAATATGTATCCAACTCTAATACGACTCCAGAATTTACCCAAAACAGCCAACTGCTCAGCTATGAAGCAACAGGCACCCCCACCCCAAGTATCAATGCATCAAACGTTACGATTGACTCTGAAGCCACATCTGGAGAAATCACATATAGCATTACCAATCCGGCAGGAGCATCGCTTACAGCAGCCGTAAAAGAAGGAAATTGGATTAGCAACATCAACATTTCCGCTGACAAAGTCACCTTCTCTGTTACCCAAAACACTGGTGAACAGCGTGTAGGTTACATTACTCTTTCATATACTGGCGCTGCTGACAAGGATGTCAAGATTACTCAGAATGCAACCTTTGGAACCGCTTCATTGCCATTTGCATTTGACGCTGGTAAAGCAGATATAGAGAAGACGAATGGTCTTTTCCATAAGGGTCTTGGCGGTGATTATAATTATTCACCGAAATTGAAGTTTGACGATACTGATGATTATCTTATCCTGAAGATTAATGGTGCTGCCGAAAAGCTCTACTTCGATATAAAGGGCAACAGCTTCTCCGAAGGCACGTTTAAAGTTCAAACATCTACTGACGGTGTAACATATTCGGATTTGAAAGCGTACAATGAGCTGGGTGCCGCTTCGCATGAATCATTAGTATTGGCATCATCAGTACGTTATATCAAATGGATATACACAAACAAGAAAAATGGTAACGTCGCACTTGGTAGAATTGGCGTAAATTGTGAAGCTGCATATATCCCCAGCGCTGGTTATGCAACATATACCACACCTAATATTATTGACTTTACCGGAACTGGTGTTACTGCTTACAAAGTTTCAGCAGTTGGAGATGAAAGTATTACATTAGTAGAGGTAAAAAAAGCACCTGCAGGTACTCCTTTGGTATTAAAAGCTGCTACAGCCAATTATGCGCTGAACGTTACAGCCAGTGCAGATGAAGTAACTGGCAATGAGCTTCAAGTTTCTGAGGGTGGCGCAACGTCAGACGACAATAAAACTGTCTACGCCTTGGCTTCAAAGGGTGAGACTCCTAAGGTAGGTTTCTATAAAGTACAAGCAGGCACAAAGGTTCCCGCTGGCAAGTGCTATCTCTCTGTAGCGAAAGAAGCCTCTTCTGCCCGCGACTTCCTCGGCTTTATCGAAGAGAATGCGACGCGCATCAATGCTGTTGAGAACGGACAGTCGACTGATGAGGTCTTCGACCTGCAGGGCCGTCAAGTCAAACAGCCCACGAAGGGACTGTACATTAAGAATGGTAAAAAGGTAATTATTAAATAAGGAGGAACAAGCTATGAAAAAAATATATATGACACCCGCAGTGGAGGAGGTTCGCATCAAGATGACACAGATGGTGGCCGCTTCTGAAACGCTCGGCCTTGACTCAGAGACAGAGATCGGTAACAGCTCGGATATTCTTTCTTCTGATCCTAATCCAAACTCCGACCCCTTTGAGTTCATCCCAGAGCTTGATCCATTTAAGTTCTGAGGAAATCATCAACTGCATAGAAGCGCCCGCGGAGGGACCCCCCTCTGGGGGCGCTTCCTTTTCAAGAAAAAAAACCAAGTAACAATAAAAGAATAACTTGGTACAAATGATGATAACGACAAAATAATATTATAATAACGACAACTATAACAACTCAGACAACAGGTCGCTGCTAGCAGCGATGAAAAAAGTTGTCCTTGTTGTCCTTGTTGTCGTTTTTAAAAAACTTCTCAACAACAATAAAAGAATAACTTGGTACAAATGATGATAACGACAAAATAATATTATAATAACGACAACTATAACAACTCAGACAACAGTCGCTGCTAGCAGCGATGAAAAAAGTTGTCCTTGTTGTCCTTGTTGTCGTTTTTAAAAAATATCATGTTGTTATTTAACGATTACCAAAAACAATAACTATGAACAAAAACATGAGACTACTGACTGCCGGCATAATGGCTGCGGCACTGCTGAACCCCGTCTTCGGCGCCAAGAAGAAAGTGGCGACCGAAGAACCGAAAGACCCCAACGAGATGGTGGCCTACCTCTTCACCTATTTTAATAGTAATGCACCCGAGGACGAGCAGATATGCTACGCCATCTCTGACGACGGCTATAACTACACACCGCTGAACATGGGGGCACCGGTGATAGAGAGCGACACCATCGCCCTGACACAATGCGTGCGCGACCCGCATATCCTGCGCTGCGAGGACGGCAAGACATTCTATATGGTCGTCACCGACATGCGCTCGTCACTCGGCTGGTCGAGCAACCGCGGTATGGTGCTGCTGAAGTCGACAGACCTCATCCACTGGCAGCACTCGGCCATCAACTTCCCCACCCGCTACACGAAGACGTGGAAGAACGTCATCCGCGTCTGGGCGCCGGAGACCATCTACGACCACAAGGCCGGCAAATACATGGTGTTCTACTCACTGCGCACCAGCGACCCGAAGTCGTACGACAAGATCTACTACCAATATGCCAACAAGGACTTCACCGACCTGGAGGGTGAGCCGAAGTGGCTCTTCGACGCGGGCAACGCCACCATCGACGGCGACATCGTCTACAACGAGGCCGACCAGCTCTACCACCTCTTCTACAAGCAGGAGTCGGGTCGCGGCATCTATCAGGCTGTAGCCAAGCAGCTGACGGACAAGTGGCAGATGCTCGACGGCAACGTGGAGCAGACGAAGGAGAGCGTCGAGGGCGTCGGCGTCTGCAAGGCCATCGACGGCAAAAGCTGGATCATCATGTACGACTGCTACGGCAACGGCCACTATCAGTTCTGCCGTTCGGAGGACCTGAAGACCTTCACGTTTGTGCAGAACACGGAGATGAAGGGGAAGTTCACGCCGCGTCACGGCACGATCATCCCCATCACGCGGGCTGAGAAAGAGCGGCTGCTGAAAGCATTCCCCAACTACAAGCAGCCCATCCTGCCCGGCTTCCACGCCGACCCTGAGGTGCTCTACTCTACGAAGACGAAGAAGTACTACATCTACAGCACCACCGACGGCACCCCCGGCTGGGGCGGCCACGACTTCAGCGTCTTCTCGTCGACGAACCTCATTGACTGGAAGGACGAGGGCAAGATGCTCGACGTGAAGGGCGACCAGGTGCGTTGGGCCACAGGCAACGCGTGGGCACCGGCCATCATAGAGAAGAACGGGAAGTACTACTTCTACTTCTCTGCCCACAACCCGCAGTCAAACCGCAAGGAGATTGGCGTTGCCGTCAGCGACTCGCCCACAGGGCCGTTTGTAGAGTCGGGCGCACCTATCATCACCGATGCCGACCGTCCGAAGGAAGCTCGCGGCGGACAGGCCATCGACGTCGACGTGTTCAAAGACCCGAAGACGGGTAAGCACTACATCTACTGGGGTAACGGCTTCATGGCTGGTGCAGAGCTCAGCGACGACATGCTGTCGGTGAAGAAAGAGACCATCCAGCTGATGACACCTAAGGGCGGCAACCTCCAGACCTGGGCCTTCCGCGAAGGAGCCTACGTTTTCTACCGCAAGGGCACGTATTACTTCCTCTGGAGTGTCGACGACACCGGCTCGCCCAACTACCACGTCTGCTACGGCACGGCGAAGTCGCCCCTCGGTCCTATCACGATTGATGAGCAGAACTACCTTGTCATCAAGCAGAAGCCCGAAGACGGGATCTACGGAACGGCTCACAACAGCATCCTACAGATTCCCGGAAAAGACGAGTGGTACATTGTCTATCACCGCATCAACAAGCACTTCCTCAACAGCGAGCCGGGCATCCACCGCGAGGTTTGCATCGACCGTCTGACGTTCGACAAGCAGGGCCGCATCATTCCCGTCACACCGACGCTGAACGGCCCAGAACCCCTGAAAGACAAGAAATAATCAGAACTGGAAGTAGATGAAAGGCTGTATGGTACTGCTCTTGACCTGAATGACAAGATAAATAACCGCAGCCAAGACAACAGCACAGGGAAGGACGCCGACTCGGGCAAAAAGACGAGTCAGGCGTTCTTCTGCTTTGATAGGCAGAAAGTGGACGACATACCCGGCAGCCATCAGGATGAAGACATAGCAGTATCCGCTGACGACCTGCGGCAACAGTTCGAGGTGGAAATCGGTAAAGATGCGCTGCAACATCTGTCCGGAAGCGGCAAAGGTGGTGTTACGGAAGAATATCCAGCAGAAGACAACGAAATGGAAGGTCAGCAAGGTGGCCCCTATCCTGCGCAGTCCTTTGCTCTCATAATGACGGTCGCGGTGCAATATCTGCTGACTGAAGAACTTGTGAACGGCAAGTGCAAAGCCGTGAAGTCCGCCCCAGATGATGAAGTTGAACGATGCCCCGTGCCACAGTCCGCCAAGGAGCATCGTGATCATCAGGTTGACATACTGCCTGACACGCCCATGACGATTGCCACCAAGAGAGATGTAGATATAGTCGCGAATCCATGTAGACAAAGAGATGTGCCAACGCCGCCAAAACTCTGTGATTGAGCGACTTTGATAAGGCGAATTAAAGTTCTGGGGGAAATGGAATCCGAGGAGCAATGCCAGTCCGATGGCCATATCGCTATAGCCCGAGAAGTCGCAATAGATCTGCAAGGCATAGCCGTAGGCACCCAGCAGATTCTCGACTCCGGAGTAGAGCATGGGGTTGTCGAAAATGCGGTCGACGAAGTTTAGCGAGATATAGTCGCTGATGACACACTTCTTGAGCAGTCCGGCACAGATGAGATAGACGGCACGTCCGAACATGCGGTCGGTGACAATCACCGGCTTACGTATCTGCGGCACGAAGTCGCGGGCACGGACGATAGGACCTGCAACAAGTTGCGGGAAGAACGACACATAGAACGCGTAGTCGAGGATATTGCCAAGGGGCTGCATCTGACGGCGGTAGACGTCGATGGTATAAGAGAGCGACTGGAAGGTGAAAAACGAGATGCCCACAGGCAGGAAGATGTCGTAGGGCTGGAAGTTGTGGCCGATGATGTCGGCCCATGTGGCGGCAAAGAAGTTGGTGTACTTGAAATAGAACAGCAAGCCGAGGTCGACCACGAGGCTGAGTATGAGGCACAGCCGCCGCTGCCACTGCTTGACGGCGTTGCTGATATGTCGGGCTAACAAGAAGTCGCTGACGGTGACGACAGCTAAGAGGAAGAAGTAGAAGCCCGAGGACTTATAATAGAAATAGTAGCTGAAGCAGGTGACGAAGAGCAGGCGTAGCGTCTGCGTACGCTGCAGGAGCATATAGACGAGTGTAAAGCCCAGAAACAGAAAGAGGAACAGTCCCGATGAGAAAAGCAGTGGCTCATCAGGATTATAGGTCAGTTGCTGCAGAATCCTACCGACCGTCAGTTGCAATTCATTGATGATGTAGTCGTTCATGGTGCTTGATGTCGCTGATAGTTAACGTAGCCTGCCTCCAGACTGCGGTAGAGATGTTGTGAGACCGCCTTGCCGCCGCCGTGCGACAGGTGGGTATAATCCTTATTAGCCAGTCCACGCTCCACAAGGCGCACCATACTCTCGCGTCCACCCATAGCCTGGAAGAGGTTAAAGTAGGCCACATGGCTGTTGCTGGCCATAATCTGCTGATAGGCAGCTAACGACTCAATACCATTGATGGTACGCACGCCGGCAGCCGTACGCTGACAGCGGTCGGGCACGCTGACGACAAGGACACTGGCTTCTGGATAGGCCTCACGCAGATGAGCTATGACATTACCCATCTGGCGCGTATATGCTTTGTAGTTGGCGGCATGGCTGCGGTCGCTGACAACGTTGATGCCGAAGTGCAAGACGATGAGATCGTAAGCACGCTGGTGGGCAAAGTCGGCCAGCACGTCGGCAGGCATTTTGACCAACGAGGTTCCTGACGAACCACGCATCGAGAAGTTGTCGAGAGTGATGCCGCTACGGCCTTCGAGAGCCATACCGTAGACGTAGGTGCCGTGGGTAACGTCAGTGAAGCGATAGGAGATACAGCGGGTCGTATCACACGTAGAGACGAAGGTCTGGAGGTGTGCCGACGGGCCTATCGGTTGCGTCACCCACTCCTCATCGTTCTGGTTGACTGATACTGTGACGCCTTGCGATGTACGCAGGTAGAGCGTCGACTGCTGCCAGCTTTTTGCCTGCGAACAATAGTCGGTGCCACGTGTCCAGACGCTGGCTCCTTCCAGTGGAATGAAATAGCGCTGGTTGATACCTTCCGCAGAATAGTTGAACGGTTTAGTCACCACTTCATATTCGTCGAACAGCCGAAACCGCTGAACGACCGTTTGTCGAAAGCCGTTAATCTTGTTGCCGGGATCAATCCACCCTACTCCACAGCCGCCAAACTTCTGCTGCAGGCGCTGTCGCAGATGGGCGGTTAAGATGTCGCCCTCGATGAAAGAGTCGCCAAAGTAAGCAATGCGGACGGGGCGCCCAAGGGTGTTGCGCTGGTCGAGCATACGGTAGAAATGATCCATCCCGCCGGGCTGACCGTCGCCGTAGTCATCAATCAGTGTGACGCCCTCCGGTTTGTATTCCTCAACGTGACGGGACTGCTGCTGACGAGTGCTATCGACAGCCACCTGCCGGCGCTTAGGCGGTTCAGGACGCGGGATGACGTCAATGGCATATTTCTGCCGATAAACCTCAGGCAACACGTCGCTCAGTATGTTGACGGCACGCAGCTCCGTGTCGGCGATAGTGATGGTTGGCAACAGGTGTAAGGCCAGCAGAATGATGGTGACCAGCCCTATGAGTGTGAATGTGCGTGCAGGTTGATTCATGGACGGTTAGCAGCAAAGAACTGGTCAAGCTTGCTAATGCCTTTGGCGGTACAGAAGCCTCGTAGGGTGACGAAGAGCATGTTGAAGAACAGCTCCTTAAATGAATACTTGTAATAAAGACGGGTCTGCTGCATATAGCTGCCCAGAGCTTCGAAGATGTGGCTGATAATCGTATAGTTGATTTCGTTACGGAAAAAGCCCTCGTCGACGCCACGCTGCATGAATTGGATGAAATCCTGCTGGCGGCGCTGCTTCTGGCTTTCCAAATACTCCACTATCTGCGGATACTTGCTAATCTCGTCATAGAAAGCAGGATTCAGCGCACTGGAGTCGTTGATGCGACGCCGGTAGATAAAGATGATGATGTCGAGCACGTCGTGGTGGGGGTCGGAAGCGTAGGCCGCCAGTTCTTCGCTTTTGAGGCGGTGGTAACGCTTGAGTCCCTCGAAGATGACCTGCTCCTTCGTGTCGTATATCTCGTAGAGCGTACGCTTAGAAATGGTGAGGGCAGCGGCAATGTCATCCATCTTGACCGCTTTGACTCCGCGACGTACAAAGTCCTTCATCGCGGTGTCGAGTATGCGGTCTCGAAGCGAGATTTTATAGTCGGTAAAAGTCTTTATTTCCTGCATAAACTTGAATTTTGGGTGCAAAGTTACAAAAAAAAGGATAAACCCGCCGTTATTTCACAAGTATTTATTAATTTTGCAGGCTACAAAAATAACACAAACAACAATATAATACACGAACTATGGTAAAAATATCGAAAGAGGCCGCTCTGCAGTATCATGAGAGCGGACGTCCCGGAAAAATCGAAGTAAAGCCGACAAAGGCTTATCGCACACAAACAGACCTTTCGCTGGCCTACTCGCCCGGCGTGGCCTACCCCTGCCTGGAAATTCAGGAGAATCCCGATGCTGCCTACCGCTATACCGACAAGGGCAACCTGGTGGCTGTCATCTCGAACGGTACGGCCGTGTTAGGCTTAGGCGACATCGGTGCCATGAGCGGCAAGCCGGTGATGGAAGGCAAGGGTCTGCTGTTCAAGATTTACGGCGGCATCGACGTGTTCGACATCGAGGTGAACGAGAAGGATCCGGAGAAGTTCTGCGAGGCTGTGGAGCGCATAGCACCGACCTTCGGCGGCATCAACCTCGAGGACATCAAGGCTCCTGAGTGTTTCTATATCGAGGAGCGCCTGAAGCGCACGCTCGACATCCCCGTGATGCACGACGACCAGCACGGCACGGCCATCATCTCGGCTGCCGGACTGAAGAACGCACTGGAGGTCATCGGCAAGGATATTGCAAAGGTGAAGATTGTGGTGAACGGTGCCGGCGCTGCCGCCATCTCGTGTACCAAACTTTATATGGCCATCGGCGCCAGCAAGGAGAACATCGTGATGCTCGACTCAAAGGGCGTCATCCGCCAGGACCGTACCGACCTGAACGAGCAGAAGCGATTCTTCGCCACCTCCAGAACGGACATCACGACGCTGGCTGAAGCCGTCAACGGCGCCGACGTCTTCGTCGGACTGTCAAAGGGCAACGTGCTGTCGAAGGAGATGGTGAAGACAATGGCTAAGGACCCCGTCATCTTCGCACTGGCCAACCCCGTGCCCGAAATCTCCTACGAGGACGCTATGGAGGCACGCCCCGACGTGCTGATGTCTACTGGACGCACCGACTACCCCAACCAAATCAACAACGTCATCGGCTTCCCCTACATCTTCCGCGGCGCTCTCGACGTGCACGCTACGGCCATCAACGAGGAGATGAAACTGGCTGCCGTACACGCCATCGCCGACCTGGCCAAGCAGCCTGTGCCCGATGTGGTGAACGACGTCTACAAGGTGAACAACCTGCGCTTCGGTCGCGACTACTTCATTCCGAAGCCCGTCGACCCGCGCCTCATCTCTGAGGTGTCGGCAGCTGTTGCCAAAGCCGCCATCGACAGCGGCGTGGCTCGCAAGACGATTGACAACTGGGAGGAGTACAAGGACTCGCTCTCGGTGCTGCTCGGACAGGAGACAAAGCTGACGCAGAAACTCTATGCTACGGCTGCTGCCCACCCGCAGCGCGTGGTCTTCGCAGAGGCTGTTCACCCCACGATGCTGAAGGCTGCCGTACAGGCCAAGGCGGAGGGTATATGCCAGCCCATACTGCTCGGTAACGACGAGGTAATCATGAAGTTAGCGAAAAGTCTTGACATAAGCCTTGAAGGTATCGAGATCGTCAACCTGCGCCATCCGTCAGAGCAGGAGCGCCGTGAGCGCTATGCACGTATCCTGACCGAGAAGCGTCAGCGCGAGGGCTACACTTTCCAGGAGGCCAACGACAAGATGTTCGAGCGTAACTACTTCGGCATGATGATGGTCGAGACGGGCGAGGCAGACGCCTTCATCACCGGTCTCTATACTAAGTATTCGAACACCATCAAGGTGGTCAACGAGGTTATCGGCATACGTCCCGAATACCAGCACTTCGGTGCCATGCATATCATCAACTCGCCCAAAGGCACCATCTATCTTGCCGACACGCTGGTGAACGAGAATCCCGATACCGACACGCTGGTCGACATTGCCAAACTGGTGTCGACAGCCGTACGCTTCTTCAACGAGAAGCCCGTCATCTCGATGATCTCTCACTCAAACTTCGGCTCGTCGCAGAGTAACGGTGCCAAGAAGGTGAAGGAGGCCGTAAAGCAGATGCAGGAACTCTATCCTGACCTGCCCATCGACGGTGAGATGGGACTTGGATTCGCTCTCGACGATGAACTGCGCGACGAGCAGTATCCCTTCACCCGACTGAATGGCAAGAAAGTCAACACACTGGTGTTCCCCAACCTGACATCGGCCCGCTCCAGCTACAAGATGCTGCAGATGCTCGATGCCGACGTTGAGATCATCGGCCCGATACAGATGGGACTGAACAAGCCCATACACTTCATCGACTTCGGTGCCTCGGTGCGCGACGTGGTGAACATCGTGGCGGTGGCTACCATCGACGCGTATGTCGACAAGGTGAAGTCACGCATCAACGCTGCCAAATAACCATGAAGCATCAAGTCATCCTGTCGATAGCTTCGAACCGCTTCCAATCAAAGAACCTCTCCCGGGCACGGCTGTGCTTAGGAGAGGTTCTTCAGGACTTGCACTTCACGTCCGAACAATGGACGGAACCCGTCAACACCTGTCGGCGCGACACTTATCTGAACCAGTTGGCAACAGGCATGACGGAAAAAGACGAGGATGAACTGAACGAATGGCTGAAACAGACAGAACGCCGTTTCGGCCGGAATGATGCCAAGCGGCGATTAGGCATCGTGACCATCGACCTCGACATTCTTGAATTCGACGGCGAGCGCCGTCATCTGCGCGACTGGGAGCGCCCCTACGTCCAGTCGCTTATTTCTGAGCTTTAGACTCTGGCAGGGACTTCACAAACTTCATCTCCAGCATGATGCGCTTCTGGCGCTTCAGCATATAGGCACTCGGATGCTTCGACGAGAACTTCCTGGGGTTAGGCAGCGTAACGGCTATCAGCGCACACTGCGCCTTCGACAGCTGCTCTGCCGACAGTCCCCAGTTATCACGACTAACGGCTTCGACGCCATAGATACCCTCGCCCGTCTCGATGGAGTTCAGATAGACCTCCATAATACGTTCCTTTGACCACACCAACTCGATAAGCACGGTGAAATAGACCTCAAAACCCTTGCGGACCCACGAACGGCCGGGCCACAGAAAGACGTTCTTCGCCGTCTGTTGCGTAATGGTCGATGCACCCAACTTGCGTTTCTCGGGGTGCTTCATATTTCGTTTCGCTGCATGCTCAATGGCCTTGAAATCGAAACCGTGATGACTCAGGAAGTTGGCATCCTCAGAGGCAATGACGGCGGTGGGCATATCGGCCGACATACGGTCGATAGACACCCAGTGGTGGCTCAGTCGCAACTCCCTACCCTCCTTCAACTGCTGGTAACAACGTATGAACATCAGCGGTGTGAAGAAAACGGGGACAAATCGCAACGCCACAACAGAAAGAATCGTGGAGGCGAAGAATGCCACCACGATTCCACGTATCAGTTTCTTAAAGAATTTCAATTGTCAATTTTCAATTTTCAACTTGTCAACTTGTCAACTCGTCAACTCGTCAACTTGTCAACTCGTCAACTTGTCAACTCGTCAACTTGTCAATCTTACTGAAGTGTTCCAGCCTCAGCAGCCTTGATCATAGCCTCGCTGGCGTAGAGGATCACCTCAACGCGGCGATTCTGAGCCTTACCGGCAGCGGTAGAGTTGTCTGCAACAGGGTTAGCCTCGCCGAAACCGGTGGTCGAACGAATCTGGTTGCTGCTCACACCGAGCGACAGCAGGTAGCTCGTCACAGCCTGAGCGCGCTGCTGCGAGAGGTTAATGTTCTTCTGGGCGCTCTGCTCAGCGGTAGAGTTCTTCCATCCCTGATTGTCGGTATAACCCTGAACAGCCACGTCGCAGTCGGTATTCACCTTCAGCACGTTGTTGGCAAACTGGGTCAGAGAGTTCTTGGCAGCTGCCTGCAGCGTAGAGCTACCAGTACCGAAGAGGATACCAGAGTCGAAGGTAACCTTCACACCCTGCAGACCGTTAGCGTCGGTGTACGACTCCACCTGAGCGTTCTCAACGGCCTGAGCCTGAGCTTTCACCTTATCCATGTGACGGCCGATGAGGGCACCTGTACCAGCACCAACAGCCGTACCGACGGCAGCACCAACCACCGTGTTACCAGCAATCTTACCAACGATAGCACCGAGAGCAGCACCACCGGCAGCACCGATAGCCGTACCCTTAGCCAGATTGTTACATCCTGTCATCACGATACCTGCGCACAGGGCGATGACCATAGTCTTCATACTTTTCATAATGCGTTTTTATTTAAGTTAAACTTGTCATTGACTCATTTTCGGGTGCAAAGATAGAAAATAATTATGAATTACGTACGCTCTGCCCCCTTTTTTTACAAAAAAAAATGAATGAAGTTTAGCGGCGCATACCAACTACCAACCGATACGCACCATATCCTATCATACATCCTAATGTATTATGCATCACATCGTCAACCTCAGCAAAGCCCCTCATCAGCAGGAATTGCATCGTCTCTATGGATAACGACAGGCAGCAGCCGATAAGCAACACCATCCACCAGGACAGGTTTTTGAAACCGACACTTAGCAGGAAACCGACAGGAATAAACACGACGGCATTCATGATATTCTCAGCGATGAGATCCGTCCTGCCTTCAGAAATGGCGAAATAGCTCCAAAAGGGAGAGAAGTCATACGTTCGCTCCTCGCGAGCCTCCCTGAAGATGACGGTCGAGCCATAAAGCAAGGCGATATATTCAACAAGTGCGACAACAGCCGTATAGCGCACCCCTCGCCTCCACCCTTTGAAAGCCACGAACACAACCAGACAGACAATCAGAATGCTGGCTGTACCTTCAAAGAACGCCTGCGGCACACTTTCAAGAAGACAACTGGTATATTCCCGTATTGTCATATCACCTCGCTATCCTAAAGAACGTGCAGAAGATGATTTTGAAGTACTCGACAATACCCTGATTGTTAATCCACTTCATATTATAGCGAATCTTGTCTGGCATTATCCGTTCGATGTATGCTTTGTCAGGATCCTCCGCCTGTCCCAATATGACATTCTCATCCACGTACTCAATCGAGGCCCAGTCGGTAATGCCTGGATGCACGCTGAGCACCTTTCGCTGCTCTTCCGTATAAAGACGGGTATACTTCTCCACTTCAGGCCGGGGACCTACCAAGCTCATATCACCAATCAAAACATTCCACAACTGCGGCAGTTCGTCCAGCTTGTACTTGCGGATAAAGTAACCGGTCTTTGTAATACGTGGGTCATGTCCCCCCACGGTGATAAGTCCCTTCTTGTCAGAGCCTACTCGCATAGAGCGAAACTTGTACAGTTTGAATGGCACCCCATCCTTACCTATACGTTCCTGAGTATAAAATCCGCCACCCTTGCTCTCCAGTCTAATCAATACATAGAGCACAAGGAACAACGGTGACAGTACAATCAGTCCCCCCGCAGTAAAAATCACATCGAAAAACCGGATCATCCTTAACCTTTATAATTTCGAAGCAATATCCACGAAGTTCTCTATCACATATGCCACCATCTCGTCCGTCATCTTCGTATTCAGTGGCAGTGTTATCTCGTTCTCAAACAAGTGGAACGCGTTAGGATAATCCTTGATGTCGAATCCAAGAGCCTTGTATGCCGTCATCATCGGCAGCGGCTTGTAGTGTACGTTCGTCGCGATGCCACGTTCTGCCATCTGCTCAATCACCTTATTGGCCTCCTCGCGAGTCTTGCCAAGCAAGCGCACTAAATACAGATGGTGTGAACTACAATGATCTTCATCACGATGGTTGAGATAAACAACCTTCTTGTTATAGTTAAGGTTATCGTTAAGGTCATCCATCGCAGCGTTATAACGCTCAACGATTTGATGCCTACGCTCCAACAGCTTCGGATAACGTTCCATCTGTACCAATCCCATAGCCGCCATGACATCTGTCATGTTACACTTGTACCAAGGCCCAATGATGTCATACTCCCATGCCCCCAGCTTTGTCTTTGCCAGTGCGTCTTTGTTCTGACCATGAAGAGAAAACAGCTGTGACAGACGATACAGCAATTCATTCCAAGTCTCGCCTTCCTTCTTTGGCACCGTCGGGAAAAAGTCAAGGTTATCGTTAAGGTTAACCTCCTCATCCCCAAACGTCAGGTTCCATGTCAGAGCGCCTCCTTCAGCCGTCGTAAAATTTTTCACTGCGTGGAAGCTAAATGAACTAAAGTCAGCGATAGAGCCCGCCATCTTACCCTTGCGATTAGCACCAAACGAATGGGCACAATCGGCAGATACAATGATACGACCTATCTTATCCTGCAAGGCATTACTTGGTTTGAACAAACTCCTTTTTGCCTCTACGATTTCGAAGACCCGGTCATAGTCTGCCACGATGCCTGCAATATCAACCGGCACGATAACCTTTGTCCGCTCCGTGATAGCCTCTGACAGCTTGTCATAGTCCATCTCAACAGAATCTTTCTGCGAGTCCACCATCACCAACTTGGCTCCCACATGCTGTGTCACCGAAGCTGTAGCCGTATAGGTATATGCCGGAACTATCACCTCATCTCCTGGCCCCACGCCAAGCAGACGAAGTGCCATCTCCATCGCTGCTGTTGCCGAGTTCAGACATACCGTTGTTTCCGTATTAACAAATTTGGAAATCTGACGTTCCAGTTCTTTTGTCCGCGGACCAGTGGTAATCCATCCCGAGAGAATTGCCTCTCTCACTTCTTTTACCTCCTGTTCCGTCATGTCAGGAGGAGAAAAAGGTACTTTCATATTATCTAACTAACAATCTTAGATTAATCTTTATCATCTTCGGAATCATCATAAACATTTCTGATGGTGCCAACCTATAATAGCGAATACTATTTCTTGCAGCTAAGCGAAACGTCTCAATTTTGTATCCATATGCAGATTTCGCTTTATGATTATGTTTCCCAAAATTTCCACCTTTAAAAATATCATATAATATCTTTACTTTCCACTTTCTGTCATCATTAGAATATGACATAGGGAAATCCTCGGCTGGCATTCCCAATTCTTCCACAAGTATACATCCAAAAGATTTATACCCTCTTATCATATCCAACTGTTTCAGGATATCATTTAACAGAGTTCTATCGATCTCATTACGATAATAATGCAACATGACAGCCCAATCACAGAATTGACGCAGTGAAACTCCCTCGCGAATAAGATGAAAAAACAGATGAAGAAATAGATAAACTGCATTTATCGTCGGAGACAGAGTCCTTACCATTTCTCCATTTATTGACACATAGAAATCTTTTCTCCATTCTTCACTGATTAAGTTTTCCCATAGTATTTGGTGTTTTTTACAACCAAAATCAATGAGACGTGTATGAAGCTCATAAATGAATCCATTATGCTTAAAACCGTATTCCTTCTCCTTCATTATTACTGGAAATTCAACATTTGGGAACACTTCAAACAAGTGTGGTGAAATTTCAGGCACAAGGAAATCAATATCTCCAGAAGTCCTTAAAGCTGGATTAGAATAAAGCCAACCTATCGTCTGGCCTTTTACGACTAAACACATCAAACCCGTCTTCTGACAACACAGAGAAAAATCTAATAATTCTTTGTCAATTTTACTATTCTGAATTTTTGTTCGTTCGGTCAGTTTGATAATTTTAAGAATCAATTTCTTATCAATCTTCCCATCAAGATTCGCATTCTTCAGGACATCAAAAACGAGTGACAAAACCGTTTGATCTTTTGCTAAAGAAAGTATTTGTATGAAAGATTGAGCAGAAATGGAGCCTTGAAAAGAGGTTTTCCACAATGCACATCCAAGAACTCTTAATAAAGTCTTATACATATAAGCTTCTACCGACTTACTTTCACATCAAATCTGCGATGGAACAAAACATAATATATTCCTTTCAGATAACCGTAGCCATAGCTGAGATGAATATTAAGGAAAACATATGGCATTAACGAAGCCAAAGCCATACGCCCTGTTTTTTTAGCACTTTTACAACCCTCCGCAAATCCTATCACAGCATACAAACAGATGGTGCCAAAATAAAACGGCCAAAATACAGGGAAAAGGATTGACAATAAAAATCCGAACATAAGACCTGACAAAAAAACGACAGGTGCGAATTGTCTTATTGTAACTGGTGTTCCAACTTTCTTATTCACCAACGGTTTATACAATCCGTACTGGTAAAACATATTTCTGACTTTTGGCACTGTGTCGCGTGCATAGTATTTGATTCTGACATCAGGAAGCAGGTATATCTTTCCACCACTTTTATTGATTCTGCCATTCAGTTCATCGTCCTGATTACGAGTCATATCGGTATCATACAGTCCAATTCTATCAAAGAGCGACCTGCGGAAGCATCCAAATGGCACGGTGTCGACACGCTTCACCTTGTCTGTTCCAATTCTGAAATAGCTGTTGCCCATACCAAAAGGATTGCTCAAACACTCAGCAATTGCTATAGCTGTTACAGAATGGCCACCAGGAAGGGTGACACATACACCCCCGACATTCTCAGCACCTTCCAGCTTCCCCAAATTATCTACGAGTCTAGTGAAATAATCCTCGGGATATTCTGCATGAACATCCAATCTGACGATAATATCACCTATCGCATTTTTGATGCCAGTGTTCATAGCATAAGGAGCCGTCTTTTGAGGATTATCAACCAGTTTCAGAAATGAACGTTTTTCTATATAGGTTCTGATGATTTCTCGGGTTCTATCCCTACTCATTCCGTCAACCAACAGTATTTCCATATCCGTCTTTGGATAATCCTGTCTGAGTATAGAGTCAAGGAATCGCCCTATATATTTCTCCTCATTATAAATAGGACAGATAGCTGATAACATCATCATACAAAGGGCTTAAGGAAATCTTCTGCAAGTTTGCTCCACGGCAAATTCTTCTCAACATATTCTTTCCCCTTCAAGCCCATCTTTTCACGTTCCTCTATAGACAAACCGGATAGAGATTCAATGGCCTTTACAACCTCTTTGACATTCTCGGCCTCCACCCTGACACCACACTTAATCCGTTCAACGACGGAGCCTGGTTCGTCAACAGCCTGGATAATGGGCTTTCCTGACAACATATAGTCCGTCATCTTATTGTATGATGTTCCATATTTGTGCAACTCTGAGTGAACACCACCTAAATAGGCAATGTCAAAGTGTTTGATGATAGCAGGAATCAGTTTTTTAGGAACAGAAGGAAGGAAGGACACATTTGTTAGATGATGTTCCTTAACAATCTGCTCATATTGAGCCTGCTCAGGGCCTTTTCCTACCAATACAAAAAATAGGCCTATACGATCTTTCAGCTCCACAGCCGCCTTTACCAGCGTAGTCACTGCACCAGAAGCAGCAAAGCCACCCGCAAAACCTACGATGATTTCATCTTTATGTAAATTAAAACAATGCTGGTGTTCCGCCGGCAATGGTAAGTCAACTTTATCTGCCGTCCATTCTTCTGGGAAATATCCATTTGGGACACAGACAAATTTGTCGGATTGTAATCCTCGCTCCCTCATGTGCCCCTCAGCATTCCAAAGCAAAGATATGACTTTATCGACATGCCTATAAGCAAAATCCTCAGCCCATTGCATGACCATGATGAAAGGATGCCACTTGCCATAACCGCCAATAAGCATAGGAGATAATGGCCAGATATCATGTACCTCGTAAGTATACTTTGCATTCGCCATCTTGGCAATTTTAAAAGCAGGGTAGTTGTCAAGCGGATAAGTTGAAGAAGCAATCACCAAGTCCGGTTTCACATCTTGCAGCATCTGTCTCGCATATTTATAAACCTTCCTAACGAATGATATCATATTGATAATACGGGATATGGAAGAGGTATATTCAGGTGTCTTCATCCAAACATACCTGACACCCTCTATCGTTTCTTCCGTATAGTCATGAGAAATAGACGGATTATTCTGCCGCAAGTGAGAGAAAGATGCTGCAACGATAGTCACCTGATGTCCTTGTCTTACCCATTCACGGGCAAGATAATAAGGACGGTATTCCATACCATACTCCTTACTTCCTGCATAATGGTTAATCAGCAGAATGTTCATCAGGCTATTCTAAAAAAACTTATTCACTTAGTTTCTTAAACAATGACACTTCTTTTACAATTGTATTATTGAAAAAGAATTTTTCATTCTTATCCTTGGCCGGACTCAATGTACTAATAATAACATTCAAATCCGTGTCATTATTATCATTGTTTATAAATGCAACATTATTGAATCCTTCAAAGACTATTTTACATACGTCCAAATCAGACGTAACCAATGGAATTCCAAATGTCGCCATTTCACATGCCATTATCCCCTGTGTATCATTCTTGGTTGGCATCAAACCATAGCGAGATTTATTCAAAAGAGCCACCATCTCATCTGGGGTAATAAATCTTTCTATTCGGATTATATTATCAGCTTTTGCATAATGCTCAAAAAAATGACCTTTCCCCACCAGTAAGAACTTATACTGCGGATGCCTATTCGCCAAATTATTTACAACATCTATCGCATATTTAGAATCGTCAAGGTTTGAACGTATCGTAATAAAATCATACTCTTTGTTTCCTTTCACATCATAACTCTCATTTTCAAACCGTCTTGAGATTCCATTCTGTATAATATAATGTTTAGCTGAAAGACTATTTAGCGAAAGTCCTAAATACTCCTCAAATTTATTTGCAATCCACTTGCTGACAAAAACAAGCGTTACATTGTCCGTCTGTTTTTGAAAATACTTTTTCCATACCCTAAACTTTATATAGTCATAATACGGACTGATATATCTACTTAAACCTTGGGTTTTCATATAAGAATATGGTTTAGGATACTCCTTATTAATGCTCAGCACCTCATGACCATGAAAGAAAAAAATAATCTTTTTAAAATTCTGATGGAATTTTCTGAGAAACAGATAATGATTTCTCAGATTAGGAGCATGACAGACCAACAGATCAAAGCATACTGACGTATATTTTCTTCTATACTCAGCTAATGAGATGACTTTAAAACCATCTTCTATGTAATTATCCCCTTTGACGGTGAAATTGAGAACCGTTATATCGGAAATGCCGAGATCCCGATAATAATGATTACGAGTTTTCACATAACTAAGTGCGGCTTTCTCCCTTGGCCCAGGATAATTTGCACACAATTCCAATATCCTCATAGCATTATTACTATTGTACTTTATTCGATTCAGAACTGACCACATTTAAGAAGCATTCTTTAGACACTCCCTTCATGTGCTTAGAGTCATTGTTTAACTTACATATAAAAGAGGCAATACGTCCCCATTTCATCTTATATACTTTTTTTAATATCCTAATCACACTTAAATATAATACCATCCTGTATAAAGGATATTGCCATTGAGGTATATAGCTACGCAAGTCTATGACTCTATTCAAATAATAGATGTATGTATAACCTGTCTTATTGGCATTGCTTTTTCTGGATCCGCCCACCTTGTGGTATATGACTGAATCCAAGACACAGGCCATCTTCACCTTCAGCTTCTTCATTCGAAGTCCGAATTCAAAGTCCTCTTCACCAAAGAAGAACTTTTCCGTCAATAGTCTTTGCTTTTCATCCAACAACTCAGGCACAAAGAACAATGCGCAACCAGTTATAAATGTGCATGGAATGCTCTCCTGCTTCGGGACAACAGATTCGTTTTGATCAGCAAAGTGGTATTTCCTGAAACCCCAATAGATATTACCTCCGCCGTTCCATATCAAATGCTTGTCATAATAGTAATGAATAAGCGGAGTCAGCACCTTATATTCCGTATGTGTCCGTTGGAACTCTACCAACCGGCAAAGAAAATCTGGTTCAACTTCCGTATCATTATTTAATAGCAAGTAATATTCAGGATGAAAGAAAGAGGCAAACTGTATTCCAATATTATTTCCTTTGCTGAATCCGTAATTATCGCCTAATTGATATAATAGAACATGCCCATTCGTCAGAGTGACATCTGGCCTACAGTTATTTGTCTTTTCAAATGTATCGAACTGGAGATTATGTTTCTGACAATATGAAGTAATCTGCGATACTGAATCATTCGTCGAACCATTGTCGCAAACCACGACAAAAAAGTCCTTATCGACACACTTCTGTAAAGATGAAATACAGGCTATTGTATCTTCATATCCATTCCAATTAACAAGGATGACTGCTACCATATAGTTTTTTCAGATAATATAGACAACAGACGAAAATGGTTATCTCTGCCAATACCATTGACAATGCCGCGCTTGAAGCTCCCCAGTATCTAACAGTAGATAAAAGGAATGTCAGAGATAAAACCCCACTGACAAATACCGTCTGAAGAAATCTCTTTTTCTCACCCAAATTAATCAATCCGACAATTCCCAACACATAGTTAAGTCCGCCAACAATTATAACAGGTGACATCAACTTAATGAGAAGTATGCTTCCTTCCTCATTGGCATCCAACAACATTCTATTAAGCAACGGAGCAAAAAAGAAGCACAAACCTCCCAAGAAAAGCAAAATAAGAAACAGATATTTTGTCAATTTGAATAACTGCAAGATGTTTGCTTGTATGGTATGGTGTTTAAACGATTCCGCAAGGTGAGGGAAAAACGCATTCGAAATGGGGTCTGCCAGACTTTGCACTGCTTTTACTATTTTTTCAGCACCGGCATACATCCCAACAAAACTCTCATTAACGAACAGCCCGAGGATGAATGTATTAGAGTTCCGATACAAATTCATAAACACGGTAGACAAGAATATGAACAGACCATCCTTGAACTGAAAAATAACACTTTCCTTATTAGGAAATTTCAAAGAAAGATGGAATTCGTGACACGCAATATAGAGACTCATCGCTCCAGCCAACAAATAGCCTGCAGAGTTATATAACGTGATAAAAATATAGTCACTTTCCTTGCGTATTAGAATAAATATCAAAACAGTAAACAATAATTTGCTGATAAAATTCACAATCGTCATGTATCGCATCTTTTCCATTCCTTGATAAAGCCAGATGGGATTTAATATATCTCCAATAACCATACCTAACCCCAAGGCAAGCATCATGACGTAGTCCACGTCATAAACAAACCACGAGAAGGCCAGAAAAAATAAAGATGGAAATATGGTAAGCAGTATTTTACAAAGAAGTACGGAATTGAAAATATTCTCTACTTCATTTCGGTCTTCTCGATTCATGGCTATCAGCCGGGTTGCTGAGAAATTAAAACCGTATGAAGCAATCAGTATGACATACTGGATCATAACATAGACAATGGAATATTTACCGTAGTTAGCTATCCCCACAACTCTAATCAGGTAAGGTAGGGTTATCAACGGTAGCAACATGTTGAGCAAATTTAACAGCGACAGCGACATGATGCTTTCCAATATTCTATGATAAGATTCAAACTTTCTCATGAGCAAGCAACGGGCTGTGTTTGCTAAACAAGCAACAACTGATGACCAGACAAATAATTGGTATTTCGTAGCTACTTAATGTCAACCAATAGAAGTCAAAAAATCCAAATGCCAAAAAGGCTATATTATAGCACGAAGCTATGATTATAAAAATAGAATATGTATGTTTCGACATCAAAAAATACATATAGAGCATGGTACTCATCAAACTAACAAATACTATCGAAAAGCCAATATCATGCGAGTAACATAGTATTGTACCCATAAATGTCCGTACATTATTTTCGCCTAGTTCCCCTAAAGGGTAGTAAATCGGGTTAATAACATTTACAAACTCACCACCAGTTAATGCCTTATATATATTAACCAATGGTCCAAAAAGAGATTCTGTCATCACAGGCTCCAATATCCCCTGTTGAAAATCCTGGGTGAAAGCCAACACTCCCCCAATTAAATAATCCACAAAATGATAATAGAGATACTCAAACCATTCCGAAGACAATTCCGACTGTCCGCTTACAACCATAATAAAGTAATAACTAACAAAAAAAACAAGTGCTCCACATATTATAGGGACAAGAATCACTTTTATACCCAACTTTGTCTTCCCCATATGTATCCTAAGAAACATGCCTGCAAACAAAGGAATGATAATCCAGCTCTTAACAGCTACGGCAAACATACTTACCATCGTTAAGACGATAATGAGGTAAGCAGATTTATGGAACTTATCAGCCTTATACATCATATAAGGGAAAATAGCATAAAGTAACTGATTCAAATGCGCAAGCACACCTGTAGCCTCGTACTCTTCAGACAATTCGTCACTGCCAAATGTAAAAGCAGAAACCAACATCGCTGAGCGCAATCTCATCATATTAATGGCAACGATGACGAAAGCAATATTACGGAACAACTTATAATAATCATCATTTTTATTGGAAATGTCAGCATAAAATGGCATTTTCTTATTTGCTGGAGCCAGAAGCACACTTGGTATCATAAAGAAGGGAATTCCCACTATCCAAACAATTAATGCCGGATAATATATATCGGGAATATCATCACTAACAGTAGATACCACAGCAGCAACAATAGTGACAGCTGTAAACGGCACCGACAGGCTAATTGCAGGCGTCAGCCAAGTATTCCATAGTCTGTGCTCAACTAAACACAGAAAGAACACTTCAACAATCAGAATAAAAAGAAAAATGATGTCTGCCTGCATAATTGTATATACAATCAATCTGACGATATAGATGTGACTAAGGACTGATACTATTTCAAATTAACGGACGGCCACCCTCTGACTACGAGCCCCTTCCCCCTCCACCTCCTCCCTCCCCCTTATATAGGGGGGAGGAGAGGTGGGAGGGGTACAAGGGGCGTCAAGAGACGGGGCGCTGGCCCGGTTTGCTTATAGATAATTTTATCATTCAATTAATTGCCCCTTTATAAAAGGGGCTAATTTAATTTATTAATTTAATTAATTATTAATTTTTAATTAAACGCGCGTACGCGCGTAGAAAAAGAAATTTTCACGGCGCGAAAAATATTTTTCACAGCGCGAGAATATATTTTCACGGTGCGAGAAACTGACATTAGAACGTGAACGGGGTGTCGAAGTCCTGGAGGAGGGGATGCTTGGTATCCTTATCGCTGAGGATGGCTTTGTCGGCAGGGATACGCCAGTCGATGCCTAAGCTGTCGTCGAGGATGCTGATGCCACCGTCGGCCTCGGGATGGTAGAACTCGTCGCACTTGTACTGGAAGACGGCGGTGTCGCTGAGCACGGCAAAGCCGTGGGCGAAGCCTTTAGGGATGAAAAACTGGCGGTGGTTGTCCTCGGTCAGCTCGACGGCGACATGCTGTCCGTAGGTGGGACTGCCGCGACGGATGTCGACAGCGACATCGAGGACGGCACCGCGGACACAGCGGACGAGCTTGGTCTGGGTGAAGGGGGGACGCTGGAAGTGGAGACCCCGCATAACGCCGTATGAGGACTTGCTCTCATTGTCCTGAACAAAGGTGACGGGACATACCTTCTCGTCGAACTCGCGCTGAGAGAAGGATTCGAAGAAGTAGCCACGGGCATCTTCGAAGATTCGTGGTTCGATGATGACCACGCCTGGGATTTCTGTCTGGATGATGTTCATTATGGTTCTCCTATTCTGGTATAAACAAAGCCAAGAGCCTCAAGTTCCTGGCGGTCGTAGATGTTACGGCCATCGACGATGACATTGCCGCGCATCACCTTACGGATGACGTCCCAGGTGGGGAGGCGGAACTGGCGCCACTCGGTCATCAGGGCGAGCACGTCGGCATCGTTGGCACAGTCATAGATATTCGCACAGTAGGTGACGGCATCCCCGATACGGCGGCGACACTCGTCCATGGCAATAGGGTCGAAGACGCGGACAGCGGCTCCAGCCTGCAACAGCTTATCAATGACGATGAGGGCCGGTGCTTCGCGCATATCGTCGGTCTCAGGCTTGAAGGCGAGGCCGAGGATGGCGACGGTCTTTCCCTGCAGACTGCCGACGGCACGCACTATCTTATCGTAGACGATGGTCTTCTGACGCTCGTTGACACGCTCGACAGCTTCGATGACCTCCATGTGGTAGCCGTTGTCGAGACCGGTATGGAGCAGGGCCTTGACGTCCTTGGGGAAGCACGAACCGCCATAGCCACAGCCGGCATAGAGGAACTTCGTGCCGATACGGGCATCGGTGCCAATACCCTTACGGACACTGTCGACATTGGCCCCTACCCTTTCGCAGAGGTTGGCAATGTCGTTCATAAATGAGATGCGGGTAGCAAGCATGGCATTGGCCGCATACTTGGTCATCTCGGCAGAGGGGATGTCCATGAAGATGACGCGGAAGTTGTTGATGAGGAAGGGTTTATAGAGGCGGGTCATTACCTCGCGGGCCTTCTCAGACTCAGTACCTACGACGACACGGTCGGGTGACATAAAGTCCTTGATGGCAGCACCTTCTTTCAGAAATTCCGGGTTGCTGGCGACATCGAAGGGGACGTCGACACCACGTTTGTCGAGTTCTTCCTGAATGGCGGCCTTGACCTTCTTAGCCGTGCCGACAGGAACGGTAGACTTGGTGACGAGGATGGTATACTTATTGATATGCTGACCAAACTGACGGGCGACGGCCAGGACGTACTTCAGATCGGCAGAGCCGTCTTCGTCGGGCGGTGTGCCGACGGCACTGAAGACCACCTCGACATCGTCCAATACCTCGGTAAGGTCGGTGGTGAACTGCAGACGGCCGTATTCGACGTTACGTCTGACAAGTTCTTCCAAGCCGGGTTCATAGATGGGCATGATGCCCTCCTTGAGTTTCTGAATTTTCTCGGCATCGACGTCAACACAGGTGACACGGGCACCCATCTCGGCGAAACAGGTGCCGCTGACAAGGCCAACATAGCCGGTTCCTACTATTGCGATGTTCATTTTTTAAGGAGTTAAAAGAGTAAGGAGTTGTGGAGTAAGGAGTTAAGGGGTTAGGGAGATATGCAGGAAGCGGGTGAGCTGACCCGTCAAGCTGCGGTCCAAGTTGTTAATAAATGCTTCGAGCACCTTGGTCTTGATGCCTACGGGCTGAAGGTCGTAGTCGGCCACGGCAGCCGGAATGAGGCAGCTATGACCATGCGGCAGTGTGACCACGTGGCCGGTAGAACGGACATAGATCTGACAGTCGCCCTGCAAGCACATACAGATGACAAAGCTGTCGTACTTGAGCAGGTTGCGGTGGAAGGTGCCGGTAAGCTCGGTGACACGCGTTGTGAAATAAGGCGAGTCGATGACGAGGTTGGCCGTATTCAGACGATCACTATACGAGGTACGGTAATCATCCTCTACATGATAGTCGAGCGCCTCGGCAGCCAGCTCTGTATGCAGTTCTCGCGGACGGCCATCCATGCCCGGACGGTTGTAGTCGTAAATGCGATACGTGACATCTGACGACTGCTGCACCTCGGCCAGCAGGATGCCGGCACCAATAGCATGGACACGACCTGCAGGCAGGTAAAAGACATCGCCGGCAGAGACCTCATGACGGGCCAGAACGCTGGTGATGGTGTTGTTGCGGATATGCTCACGATACTCTTCAGGCGTTATCTCGTGACTGAAACCCGCATAGAGATAGCTTCCCGGCTTGGCATCAATGATGTACCACATCTCGCTCTTGCCCATCTTGCCATGGACGCGCTGGGCCATAGCATCGTCAGGATGAACCTGGATGCTGAGGTCGCGATGAGCGTCGATGAACTTGACGAGCAGCGGCAGCTGCCCGTGGTACTTACTGTTGACAGCTACGCCGAGAATGTCGGCAGGAGCCTCAGCGATGACAGACACCAGGTCGCGACCGGCTAAGGGGCCGTTGGAGATGACGCTGGTGCTGGAGGGAACGGCGCTGACCTCCCAGCTCTCGCCGATAGGCATATCGACGGGAGGCAGACCTTTGAACGTACAGAGCCGATGACCACCCCAGACGACGGGATGAAGATTCGGCTCGAAAAGTAATGGATAGAGAATCATAGTGATAACTGGTGATATTCTTCGTCGGACAAGTAACGGAGCTGGCGGCGCGGCACATGGAGAATGGCAGCTGCGGCAACGCCCTGGATGGCGACGACGAGACAAAGGTTCTTTTGAATGCGTTTGACCTCGCCAACGATACCGGCATACGGTCCTTCAAGGATGCAGGCCTTGATGCCCGGCTTGAAGGCGAAATCGGGATTGTCGAGGAAGATTACATTTTCTGTCCGACTGTCGCTGACGCGGATAAACTGCTCCATCATCTTGTCGGGCACGTGGATAATCTCACTTTGCTGCCGACTGTCCATAGTCACTGGCTGCATCATATAACGCAGCGGTTCATAGTGGTAACTGTCGTGTCGCACCTGATTGAGATTGTTATAAGTGGCACGGACAAAAATGATGTTGTTGATAGCCGGAACAAGCTGGGTCTGGAAGTCCTTGGTGCGGTACTCCATCGGGATATAGGTCTGCGCTATCAGCTCTTCCTGACGAAGCATCTCATGAAGCTTCATCAGGCGGGAGGGACTGGCGTGAGAGACACGCAGCGGATACCAATATGGCTGTTCACGATCGAGCATAGCGGCAGGGCAAGGACAAACTCTTGGGGTCACCGCAAAACGTGTTTGCGGAGACAATGGGTGGCAACCACCCTCGCAATTGTCTTATTGTACTGATTATCAGCGACATTGAAAGACAACCTACAGCATTCCCCGTTGAAGGGGGCTTACTTAGGTTGCAAAAGTACAAAAAAAAACACAAACAAAAAAATATTTCTGGCAATAAGTAACAGCAAAAGAACAACTTGGCACAAATAATAACGACAATAATAGTTTTTTATAAAAATACCGAATTGTTTTTATTGGGGCTTAATAGACGCGAGGCCCGAAGATGCTGGTGCCAATACGCACCATTGTAGACCGACACTCAACGGCTATCAGGTAGTCGTCGCTCATGCCCCAGGAGCGTTCACAAAACCAGGGAGCATCAGCGAAATACTGCTGTTTCACTTCGTCAAAAAAATTGGCAGCCGTCATAAACTCGCTACGAATCTGTTCGCGGTCGTCGGTAAACGACGCCATCATCATCAGTCCGCAGATACGGACATGCTGTAGCTGTCGCCATTCACCGTCGGCCAACAGCTGTCGGCAAGCATCGAGCGTCAGACCGTATTTGGTAGCTTCTTCGGCGATGTGCAGCTCCAAAAGGACATCGATAACACGGTTGCAACGAGCCGCCTGTTTGTCAATCTCTTTCAGAAGTTTCAGCGAGTCGACTGCCTCCACCATATTGATATAGGGCGCAATATACTTCACCTTGTTGGTCTGCAGGTGGCCGATGAAATGCCAGACGATATCCTTTGGCAGCGTCTCGTGTTTCAGTTTGAGTTCCTGCTCGTGGCTCTCGCCGAAGACGCGCTGCCCCTCGGCATAGGCTGCCTCGATATACTCATTGGGGTGGTACTTGCTGATGGCAACGAGACGGACACCCTCAGGGAGCGTGTCAAGCACCCGATGCAGATTACGGCCCACCTCCAACTCCTCCCTAAGGGAGGAGGGCTGGTTACATTTATTGACAATTTTATCCATTGGCTATACTATTTTAATTTCCTCTCCCTTCGGGAGGGGGTCAGGGGGTGGGCTTATCTTCTTTGCCATATTCAAAGACGTCCATCAGCGACGTCTCTGAGACGGAATAAATAATGTAGTCAATCATCGTACCGCCCATCACTTCGTCAATATTTTTCACAGCACCATTCAGGGTTCCGGCATTCACCAAATAGTTGACAGACGACTTCTTCTCCTTGGCGGTCTTCTCGTCGATGGTGATGAACTGTAACTTCGTCTTATACCACTTGTCGGCCATCTCCTCGTCGCTGAAGAAAATCTCGCCATAAGGGGCTATCTTGATATCCTTGATGGTGAACTCACCACTGATGTAAGACGACATCTCCTCCATAATGCGCTGCTCAGCCTCAGTAAAGCTGAGGGCATCGATGGTATAGGTCTCGACGACCTTCTTCTGAAGGCCATCCTCCATCATCTTCTCATATTGAATCTTACACTCAAACCAAATTGCTGTTCTTGATCTCATTTTCAGTCGTTTATTATTAATTCGTTAAAGTTATTGTTCTTTCTCTTTCTCGGCCATTTGTTTCTTCAGACGGTTGGTAACCTGATCGATAATCTGGGTGGCCAGAAGCTGACTGCGGGCATCATTAAGACCTGCCTGAGCACCCAACTTCGCCTGAGCCTTCACCAACTCCTCCATCGTAGAATGACTGCCTGCCAGGAAGTTCTTCTCGGTGGCACGCATACCGTCGTCATTATAGATTTTTGAGAGGACACGCTCGGCCTCACGTGTAAAATTCTTTCGGAATATCTGTTCGGCCTTGGCCTCATACTCGCGCATTCTCTTCTGATCAATACTACCGGCTGTCGTGTCACCAACCATACCCATTTCTGTGAGCGGGTCAAAGCCTTCGTCGAGCAGGTCGTCAGTCTCCTCTTCGGAAACGGGTTTGACGAACTCTATGTTCTCGCGCTCAGGAACCAGCGAGAAATAGAGGCCGAAGCATACTGCCACTATCAGCAGGGCGGCAATGCCCATGACTAACGAGCTACGCGTGTTCTGGCGGTTGTTGATGGTCTTCAGCATCTCGTCAGCAGAGCCGAAACGCTTCTCAGGGTCGGCAGCCGTAGCCTTCTTGATGACGCTCTTCAGTTCGAAGGGAACCTCTGACTGCTGATAGAGCACTTCCATGAACTTACCGATGGAATAGATGTCGGAACGCTCATCGATGGTGCCCTCTTCAAGCACCTCGGGAGCAACGAAGGCAGCACTGTCGCCATAGAGTTCATGCTGGTCGTTCATGGCCTTATAAGCAGACCCGTGGAAGAGCAGCATCACCTCGTTATCGCCCTTGCGCGAGAACACGTTGTTAGGTGCGTAGCAGACATGGTAGATGCCCTTTTCGTGTAGGAAAGCCGTCAGCTGAAGCAACCCTTTGATGGTGTTGTTGATGAAATTCTTCTGGGCCACGATAGCGGGCTGCTCGGCCAGCAGTTGGGCGTAGGTGCGGAAGTGGCCTTCAACAGCCACGCCGTAGAGGCCGGCACTGTCGTTGAGTGTCGTGAAGTGTATCTGTCGGCTGTCGGTCAGAGTCTTGTTCTGCTCAGCCTCCGTGACTAAGGCATCGGTAAAGACCAGACTGTCTTTCAGGTCATCGCGCAAATCGACCACATTAACGTACTTGCCTTCGAGGAGTTTCTTATGCATCCATCCAAAGGGAAGGGGCTGCTTGGCCATAGCCGCTCCGTTGCGTGATTCCAGCAATTCTTCGTAGTTCATCTTGACTGTTTTTACAAATTATCGTGCAAAAGTACACATAAAATCTGAAAAAATGCACGAATTAAAAAAAAATTAGTACCTTTGCACCGTTTTTATCATTAAACATCAAATAACAGAAGATGCCAGAAATATCTGTTCGCGGTCTTGAAATGCCGGAGTCACCAATACGCAAGTTGGCTCCCTTAGCTGCCGCTGCCAAGAAACGCGGTACGAAAGTGTACCACCTGAACATCGGACAGCCAGACCTGCCCACACCACAGGTGGGACTCGACGCCCTGAAGCACGTTGACCGTGAAATATTGGAATACTCTCCCTCGCAAGGCTACCTGAGCTACCGCGAGAAGCTTGTGGACTATTACGCCAAGTACAACATCAACGTTACGGCCGACGACATCATCATCACCTCTGGCGGTTCCGAGGCCGTTCTCTTTGCCTTCATGTCGTGTCTGAATCCGGGCGACGAGATTATCGTGCCGGAGCCTGCCTACGCCAATTACATGGCCTTTGCCATCTCGGCGGGAGCCAAGATACGTACCATTGCCACCACCATTGACGAGGGTTTCTCGCTGCCGAAGGTGGAGAAGTTTGAGGAACTGATTAATGAGCGCACACGCGCCATCATGATCTGCAACCCCAACAACCCGACGGGCTATCTCTACACCCGCCGCGAGATGAACCAGATACGCGACTTGGTGAAGAAGTACGACCTCTACCTCTTCTCCGACGAGGTCTACCGCGAATACATCTACACCGGCTCACCTTATATTTCTGCCTGCCACTTGGAAGGCATCGAGCAGAACGTCATCCTGATTGACTCCGTCTCGAAGCGCTACTCGGAGTGCGGCATACGTATCGGTGCGCTGATCACCAAGAACAAGGAGGTGCGCAAGGCCGTAATGAAGTTCTGTCAGGCCCGCCTCTCCCCTCCCCTTATCGGACAGATTGTGGCCGAGGCCTCATTAGACGCTCCTGAGGAGTATTACCGCGACGTCTACGACGAGTATGTAGAACGCCGTAAATGCCTGATTGACGGACTGAACCGCATCCCCGGCGTCTATTCGCCCATACCGATGGGTGCATTCTACACCGTGGCCAAGCTGCCCGTCGACGATGCCGAGGAGTTCTGCCGCTGGTGCTTGGAGGAGTTCAATTACGAAGGTGAAACGGTGATGATGGCCCCTGCCGCCGGTTTCTACACCACGCCAGGCGCCGGCATCAACCAGGTGCGTATTGCCTACGTGCTGAAGAAGCAGGATCTGGAGCGTGCCCTCGTCGTACTGCGTAAAGCCTTGGAAGCCTATCCCGGTCGCGTTGACGACTAATTCTCATGAACCTGCCACTATTCATAGCACGCCGTATCTACGGCAATGAGGACGACCGCCGCAAGGTGAGCCGCCCCGCCATCAGTATTGCCACCCTCGGCGTTGCCATCGGTCTTGCCGTGATGATCATTACGGTCAGCGTGGTGCTGGGATTCAAGCACACCATCCGTGACAAGGTGGTAGGCTTCGGCAGCCATATCCAGGTGTTGAACCTGCTCTCGACTGCCAGTGTAGAGACATACCCCATCTGTATTGACGACAGCACGATGAAGGCCTTCAGCCATGTTGAGGGCGTCAGGCACGTACAACGCTACACCTTAGCTCGTGGCATTCTGAAGACCGACGACGACTTCTTAGGCGTGGCCTTCAAAGGCATCGGTCCGGAATATGACCTGAGCTACCTACGGCAGAACTTAGTGGAGGGTAAGATGCCCGTCTTTAGCGACTCCACCAATACCAACCGCCTGTTGATATCCAAGCTGATGGCCGACAAGCTGAAGCTGAAAGCCGGCGACCGTCTCTTTGCCTATTTCATTGACGACAGCGGCGTACGAACAAGACGATTTACCGTTGAGGGTATCTACCAGACCAATATGACGCGCTTCGACGAGGTCATCTGCTATACTGACCTCTACACAGCCTGCAAGCTGAACGGCTGGTTTGAAGGACAGTGCTCGGGCGCCGAACTGCTTGTCAACGACTTCGACAAACTCAACGACACCTACGCGCATATTATAGATAAGGTGAACCGCTCGATAGACCGTTATGGCAGCACCTTCTCGTCTCAGACTATCTATGACGCCTATCCGCAGATTTTCAACTGGCTCGGACTGCTTGACATCAACGTCTGGATTATCTTAGGACTGATGATTTGTCTGGCTGGCATCACGATGATCAGCGGTCTGCTCATCATCATCCTCGAACGCACGTCGATGATCGGTGTGCTAAAAGCCTTGGGCGCACGTAACAAGAGCATACGCCACACGTTCCTCTGGTTCTCGGCCTTTATCATCAGTCGCGGACTGCTAATCGGCGACATCATAGGCATCGGCGCCGTGCTGCTACAAAAATACACGGGCATTATCTCGCTCGACCCGCAGACTTACTACGTCAGCGAGGCACCTATGGAACTGAACATTCCCATCATCATTATCCTAAACATCGCTACTCTGATAGTCAGTATTTCTGTCCTAATTATCCCCAGTTTCTTCATTTCGCACATCCATCCGGCAAAATCTATGCGTTACGAGTAAAAAATTGCACAAAAAATTTGCAAATGTGCAGAAAACGTTATACCTTTGCACAAAATTTCAGAAATTGTGCAATGGATATAGCGCCAAGCTTTAACGGATACATACAAAAAGCCATCGTCGAGAACTGGGATCACGACGCCTTGACAGACTATCAAGGTATTACGCTACAGTTTCACGACGTGGCTCGTAAGATAGAGAAGCTACACATACTCTTTGAGAACGCCGGCGTGAAGCAAGGTGACAAGATAGCCATCTGCGGACGCAACTCAGCTCACTGGGCAGTGACCTTCTTAGCAACCTTGACATACGGTGCTGTGGCAGTACCTATTCTGCATGAGTTCAATGCCGAACAGATACACAACATCGTCAACCACTCGGAGTCAAAGCTGCTCTTCGTCGGCGACTTCATCGTCAAGGCTATCAAGGCCGACGAGATGCCAGCCCTGGAGGGTATCATCAACCTGCCCGACTTCTCGCTCTTCGTCTCGCGTTCCGAGAAGCTGAACTACGCGCGCGAACATTTAAATATGATGTTCGGCAACAAATATCCGCGAGCCTTCCGTGCCGAGCACGTCGACTACCACGTAGACCAAGCCGACGAGCTGGCACTCATCAACTACACCAGCGGCACCACGGGATTCTCCAAAGGCGTGATGCTGCCCTACCGCACACTCTGGGGCAACCTCGACTTCTGTATGCGCCGGCTGCCCGTCAAGCCTCAGGACAATATGCTATCCATATTACCGATGGCTCACATGTACGGTATGTCGATAGAGTTCATCTACGGATTCTGTCGCGGCTGCCACCTCTTCTTCCTCACACGCTTGCCGTCGCCGGCCATCATTGCAGATGCCTTTGCCACCGTCAAGCCGGCCATTGTCATCGCCGTGCCCCTGATTGTCGAGAAGATTATCCGCAAGAAGGTGTTCCCGAAGATTCAGAACAACCGCATGCGCCTGCTGCTGCAGATGCCCGTCGTCTCGAAGAAGGTGAAGGCGAAAATCTGCGAACAGGTCTACGCTGCCTTCGGCGGCAAAGCCTACGAAATCATCGTCGGCGGTGCTGCCCTGAGCCGCGAGGTGGAGCAGTTCCTCGTCAGCATCGGCTTCCCCATCACCGTGGGCTACGGTGCTACAGAGTGTGCGCCGCTCATCAGTTACAGCGACTACAAGGACTTCGTGCCTGCCTCCTGCGGCGCTGCCGTCGACCACATGGAAGTACGCATCGACTCGCGCGACCCGCAGAACGTGCCCGGCGAGATTCTGGCCCGTGGCACCAACGTCATGACGGGCTACTACAAGAACCAGGAGGCTACCGAACAGGCACTCGACAGCGAGGGCTGGTACCACACGGGCGACCTGGGCACGATGAGTGCCGACGGGCACATCTTCATCCTGGGACGTATCAAGAACATGCTTTTAGGTCCCAGCGGACAGAACATCTACCCCGAAGAGATAGAAGACCAGCTGAACTCCATGCCGATGGTCAGCGAGAGCCTCATCGTTCAGCGCGATACCAAGTTAGTGGCATTGATCTACCCCGACAAGGACGAAGTGGTAGACTTCAGTGCCGACGAGCTGAAGGCCGTCATGGAACAGAACCTGAACGAGCTGAACCAGAAACTGCCACACTACAGTCGCATTGCAGAACTGCAACTGCAGGAAGAGGAGTTTGCGAAAACCCCGAAGAAAAGCATCAAACGATACCTTTATAAGTAAGGAGTCATGTAGTAAGAAAAAAGATATACTATGGAACAGATACCGAGTTTTAACGCACTGCTTGAAAAGTCGATTATTGACAATTGGAACCTCGACGCGCTGACAGACTTCAAGGGTCAGACGTTGCAGTTCCACGACGTAGCACGCAAGATTGAGAAGTTGCATATCCTGTTTGAGAACTCTGGTGTGACAAAGGGCGACAAGATAGCCCTCTGCGGACGCAACTCCAGCCAGTGGGCCGTGGCCTTCTTAGCCACCCTGACCTACGGCGCCGTAGCCGTTCCCATCCTGCATGAGTTCAACGCCGAACAGATACATAACATTGTCAACCACTCGGAGGCGAAGCTGCTCTTCGTCGGCGACCACGTAGCCACCATCATCGACCCGCAGCAGATGCCGGGACTGGAAGGCATCATCAACAATCCCGACTACTCGCTGATGGTGAGCCGTACCGACAAGCTGACCTACGCCCGTGAGCACCTGAACGAGCTCTACGGCAAGAAGTTCCCCAAATATTTCCGCAAGGAGCACGTCAGCTACTATAAGGAACAGTCGCCTGACGAGCTGGCACTCATCAACTACACCAGCGGCACCACGGGGTTCTCCAAGGGTGTGATGCTGCCCTACCGCGCCCTCTGGTCGAACTACGACTTCGCCTGCAGCGTGCTGGGCAAGACCATCAACCAGAAAGACCGCGTCATCTCGATGTTGCCCATGGCACACATGTACGGCATGGCCTTTGAGTTCATCTTCGAGTTCCTCCACGGCTGCCACGTCTACTACCTCAGCCGCGTGCCCTCACCGGCCATCATCGCCCAGGCCCTGCAGGAGGTAAAGCCGAAGATTGTCATCGCTGTGCCCCTTATCATCGAGAAGATTATCCGCAAGAAGGTGTTCCCGAAGATTCAGAACAACCGCATGCGCCTGCTGCTGCAGATGCCCGTCATCTCAAGGAAGGTGCGCGAGATGATCTGCCAGGAGGTGCTCAAGGCCTTCGGCGGCGAGATGTACGAGGTGATTATAGGCGGTGCTGCCTTGAACCAGGAGGTGGAGCAGTTCCTCAAGCGCATCAACTTCCCCTATACCGTGGGCTACGGCGCCACGGAGTGCGCTCCCATCATCTGCTATGAAGACTGGCATCTGTTTGCAGCGGGTTCCTGCGGACGCGCTGCCCTGCACATGCAGGTAAAGATAAACTCGCGCGACCCGGAGAACGTGCCTGGAGAAATCCTGGCCAAGGGTCCCAACGTCATGCTCGGCTACTACAAGAACCCGGAGGCTACGGCAGAGACCATCGACCGCGAGGGCTGGTATCACACGGGCGACCTGGGCACGATGGATGCCTACGGCAACGTCTTCATTAACGGACGCTCGAAGAACATGCTGCTGGGACCCAGCGGACAGAACATCTACCCCGAGGAGATTGAGGACAAGCTGAACTCCATGGCGATGGTCGTTGAGAGTATCGTCGTACAGCGCGACACGAAGTTGGTGGCACTGGTACACCCCGACATGGACGAAGCTCAGAACTTAGGACTCGGAGAGGACGATCTGAAGAATATCATGGAACAGAACCGCAACGGTCTAAACCAGATGCTGCCTGCCTACGAGAAAATCAGCGAAATAGAAATCCACAATGAGGAGTTTGAGAAGACGCCTAAGCGCAGCATTAAGCGTTACCTCTATTCATAAGAAGATTCTGCCACTGACGGCGCTGCTGATGCCACTGACGGCAACAGGGCGCAGCGTGGTGTACGACCCGCAGGTGAAGACCCTACAGGTGGTGGTCAACCAGGACTGGCTGTCACCGCCAGTGATGCGCTTAGGCAGCGACGACGTGCTGAACATTGGTTTCGACGAGCTGTCGCACACCTTTCACCGCTATATCTATCGACTGGAGCATTGCGAGGCCGACTGGTCGCCCTCGGAGGACCTCTTCGAGAGCAACTGGCTTGAGGGCTTTAACGGCAATACCATTGAGGACTACGAGAACTCGCTGAACACCACAGTCCTCTACACCCACTACTGGCTACAGATTCCCAACGACCGCTGTCAGCTGAAGATGAGCGGCAACTACCGGCTGCACATCTACGACGAGGATGACGACGACAAGGAGGTGCTCTGCGCAGAGTTCCGTGTGGTGGAACCGCTGATGAAGGTGGGCATGAGCATCACGACGAATACCGACATCGACTTCAACCAGAGCCACCAGCAGGTGTCGATGACCGTACTCTACGGCAGCGTCAATGTCAACAACGTGGAAGACCAGATCAGGACGGTGGTGATGCAGAACGGACGCGAGGACAACCAGATACTGAACGTCAAGCCCAACTACGTGAGAAACGACCGGCTGCAATGGGAGCACAACCAGGCGCTGATCTTCGATGCCGGCAATGAATACCGTAAGTTCGAGGTGCTGGCACTCAGCCATCCCACGATGGGCATCGACCGCATGCGGTGGGACGGCACGAACTACCACGCCTTCCCCTTCGTGGGCGGCCCGCGCCCCAGCTACATTCTTGACCACGATGCCGACGGTGCTTTCTACGTGCGCAACAGCGATAACATAGAGAACGACCGCACGTGCGACTATGTCTACGTACACTATAAGATGCTGGCCGAGAACTACCGCGACGACGTCATCATTGACGGTAACTGGACGACTGAGGACGGCAGCAACTACGTCATGACCTACGACAACAGCGACCACAGCTATAACGCCACCATCCTGCAGAAGCAAGGCTACTACTCCTACCAGTATCTGCTGAGGGATGCTGACGGCCGCACCCGTTACTTGCCCGAAGAAGGTTCATTCTTTGAAACGGAGAACCGCTACCAGGCCTTTGTCTACTACAAAGGCATCAGCGAGCGGACATGGCGGCTGGTAGGCTACCAGCAAGTCATCCTTGGAAGGTAAGAGGTAAGAAGTAAGAGGTATTCTACTGTTATACGCACAGGGGCCTCACGTACCCAACATCATCCAAGCACCACCAGCATGCATAGTTCCAACAAATGAAGAAGCCCTGTCTCATTGCTGAAACAGGGCTTCTCTCTTTGAAAGATGGCGGCCTCCTACTCTCCCGCATTGCATTGCAGTACCATCGGCGCAGGCGGGCTTAACTTCTCTGTTCGGAATGGGAAGAGGTGGGACCCC